>CALFHE010000001.1 GCA_937875955.1 uncultured Candidatus Saccharibacteria bacterium
AACTTCCTCACGATGGCGAGAGTTTGGTTTAATGTGTACGGAGATTTTCATAAAACCTTAAAAATCTATCACTTCCAATTCCCGCGGCAAGATTTCTCTCGCTTCCGCCGTTCCCGCAACTAATTGATAATCCTGAAGTTTCGGCGGTAAATCATCTTCAATAAATTGATAATTGACCCGATGTTTATCGTTAAAATAATTAAGCAATTCCGCATTCAAGAAATGATCACGCGGCGCACTTACCGAGCCATCTTTATTAAAAACCAAAGCTATTGATATACCAGAGGTCGTCCCATTCTCATCCTTGGCATAATTCGCAGTCACTAAATGAACTGTCGGCTCAAATTCCAAAGCCAATTTACTAGAATCATCCACTTGCTCCTGACTAGGACGCGCTAATTGTCGATTTATTTCATTCACCAAATCGGCAGTACTCATCTCGCCGTTAGACGCTCGGCAATATTCACAATCGTTCAACGACTTAACGTATTCCAACAGCAGCTGCATATCAACCTCAGCGTCTTTAACGTTATGTCGAGCTAATTGACCAACCATTTCCTCTAGCGACTTCAACAAACCATAATCTTTGGCTTTTTCAGCGGCGTCACCAATGCGAATAATGGCACGCGCGACATTAATAGTATTTTCTTTATCATTCATACGCTTATTATATATCTATTTACACAATTCTTCTTGTCTCTTGATGGCAATTTTAACCGCCAACGAACCAACTAATGCTATCAGCCGATAAAGTACACTAGAATTATAACTAACGTTCGAAGTCGTATCATCTTCTGGATTCAACGGACTATCATCAGCCCAAACCCCCGAATAAACGCCAGATATATTTGTATTATTGACGACGTCTTCGTCACAATTATAACTAGCTTTTTCCTCCGATGAATTATCTGACGAAACAGGAATTTCTTGAAAAACTGGAATGTTTAATTCCCTGTTCAAAATATTATCGGTATCATCCCAATAATCGCTCAACTCTTCGATTTTTACAGAGCATTTTGACTCATCACAATCATCTGTAGTAACCAATTTGCTATATTCTTCAGTCAATTCAGCTTTTTCCGCGACTTTTTTCACAACCTCATCGACGATATTATTCTGACCAATTTCATCATCGGCTAATTTCAAATCAGGAATAAATTGTTCTATTATTTCAGACTTATTAGTCGGCAATTCTTCCAATTCACGCGTAGCTTCTTCGCTCAATTCTATGCAATCACCCAAATCATCCACCGCATTATCCGCTTTGTTCACAGCCGCACGATCATCAGAAATCTCAGCCACAGCAACATTCTCCGAATCTTCGAAAGATACTTCACGCTCTTCAAGATCGCATTGCGGTAAAGTTGGCAAATCCTTCTTATTTTCTGTCAATTCAACAGATTTAATTCTTTTACGCACAGCCTCATCGTTAAACTCTGTCTCAGCTGGCGCATTATTA
>CALFHE010000002.1 GCA_937875955.1 uncultured Candidatus Saccharibacteria bacterium
ACTTGTGATTACCAGCTAGTAATAGGTCTATGCAAATTTACCCAAAATTTTAATAATGATTGTTCAAAAAAACGAAATTCGGACAGATCTTTTTCTACAACTAGACCTAATTCTTTGAAAAGATATTTAGATTTCGTTCTCTCAATAACTTCATATTGACTTAATAACTCAGTAAGCCCTTTTTTTGATGATATATCCATTTCATTATAGTATATTGCAAGCTCTACTTTCTTATCATTGAAAATTGTAACCTCAGTTAACTTTTCATTATCAAACCTTAGTACAAAATTGTTTATCTCTATAATATTTTTTACCTTCGGGATAACATTATTTGATATGTCATATTTTCTTATAACATCTGATAGAGAACAATTTAATTCAAAATCGCCTATGCTCTTATAAGGAATAAATATTAATTTATCATGATTTAAAGTTGGGTTTTTAAGTTTACTTTTTTGAAAGTCTGAGTACTTTTTACCTTTATTATCATATAAATCTCTTATACTCTCATCGTAAATTAATATCTGCAGAAACAAATTATCCTTATAGTCAACATATAAAACTAAATTATATTTTGGAAAAATATAAAAATAATTTTCCGAAAATTGCAATAACAAGTTGAACATTACCAGCTAAATAGTCCATCAGGTCGCACAAGAATAAATCCTATCCAGTTCGGCCTCGAAGAGTTCATCCGGTGTTCGGTATCCGAGAAGCTTCCGTGGCAACCCATTACACCAGAGTTCGATCTGAGCTATCTGCTCATTGGAATAGCTGTCGATCCGTTTTCCTTTCGGAATAAACCTACGAATTAATCCGTTATGGCGCTCCACCGATCCTTTCTCGCAGGATGTGTAGGGATGGGCAAAATAGACCAGTGTTTTACTCAGAGTCTCTAAATCAGATAGTGTCGAAAACTCGGAACCGTTGTCTGTGGTGATTGTCTTAAAGACATCATCCCAGTGTTCTTCAAATTGAGAATGAACTGTTGATAGAGCATTCATGACGCTGTTCGGATTACGACCGGGGATGCGAATCATCCAGTACTCCCTGGTCTTTCGCTCAATCATGGTCAATAGGGCATCATCGTTATTATTTTTTGAGCCGATAACAAGATCTGCTTCCCAATGTCCAAACTCCTTACGGTCATTTACAGATGCTGGGCGTTCTTCAATGCTCCGACCGAGAATTCGCTTATTTTTATGAACCTGTGTTTTTTTAGGTGACCTGCGAAGTTTTTCCGGAAGATCGATGTTCTTGATTCCAAGAAGTCCGAGATCAATGTAACCATAAAGTGTTTTTGTACAGACAATCTGATCTCTGGTGAATAATTCATTTTTCAAGGCACGGCCTACACAAGCATCAAGTGACCATCCTTCTTCGAAGAACTTCTGCTCTACAAAAGAGATGAAGTTAGATTTCTCGAAAAAGTCATAGTGCCGGCAGCATGACTGGCGATTTCGCTCATAAGCATCTTGACCAGCAGTGGCTTTATAACGGAGGATATTTCCTTTGTATAGTGACACAGTTCCGCGCTTGATCTCATTTCGAACGGTGTTCGGTGCGCAGCCAATTTCCTTGGCAATCCTGTTAGGACTCCATCCATCTTTGAGTCGAGTCTGAATCAAAACACGGCACTCAAATGTAAGATGTTGTCCTTTTCTGTGCTCATTTGCGGTATAATGTAAGTGGTCCATAGGGATTTTCTCCTTGTGAATAAAGTTTAGTCACTTACATTCTACCAAAGGAAGAGAGCCGTATGGACTTTTTGTATTACTTGTTCAACTTGATTTTACAATTCATCAAAAATAATTTTCTTCATCCGAAACTTCTATTAGAGGATCCTCCTCTTCTAAAAATTTGTCAAGATTTGAAAAGTTAATAACTTTTCTATTTAAGCAAAATTCATCACAATTCCTCAAGGAGGATACAGTAATCAATTCTGAATCAGATTGTATCTTGTGTTTTCTATCAAACTCTAATGAGTAATTAGGATTATTTAAAATAACATCATCAAAGTCAGCCTTTTTTTGACCCAATACAATTCCATCCAAAGAATTATTTAATATTTTCAACATTTTGTATGTTTCCTTTTTAATCTACGACCTTTGCCCTAGTTATATGCCCTTCACCAATTGCATAATCAATCATCTCACTTATACCTTTATTATATTTTTCCCAAATTTTCTCTTAATATCTCGTATATCCATTTCCATTGCTTTTCCGAATTTATCTTTATCAATTAATTTAGCTTGCTGTGATCGCCATTGACTTGCTTTTGCCCAGCTTCCCCAACTTGCTGTTTTACGGTGATCTGCCTTTATCATCCATGTTGCTGGACTCTTATAGTAGAGACTCTCCCAGACATACCACCCTATTTAACAGCCTTATAAGCAGGCATATGATTTACTTCGCCTTCAGAACTGGTCTTCCTAACACTCCCATAACTACCACCTCCATGAACTGATGGCTCCCATATCTCGCCGTTTTCATTGTTGAGGACGGTCAGACGGCGGGCTTTGTCGTAGGCGTAGCGGCGGTTGAATACGGTACAACAAAGGTCGTCTAAAAGTTAGGTTCCAGACGACCTTGATGCAGACTAGTGATGAGGTTGTTAAAGATCAAACATTTCAGATGACCTCAAAGAAGGATTACAGTAAGTCTATTATAGGTAATTCAAGAATATCTTTCGTTGTTAACTCTCCTATTTTCTTTTCAATAAAAGACAACTTTCTATTTTTCACTAATTTGTCATCATGGAATGCATATTCGTAGATTTTTCCATTTGTTTTATTATAGACATATCCATAATAATCATCCTGACCATCCTCATCTTCAACAAAATTCATAAAGAATACTTCATCGTCTTGCTTTAATCTCTCTATTACTGCACTGTATAAGTTTGGCACCTCATTTACTACAAAATCTGTACATTCTAAAACACTTTCCAGCAAAATTTTAGAAGTTAATTCCTCAGACTCCATCAACTCAACTCCTATCTTTCTAAATAGTCTACTCAGGCTTGCATCCATTTATCTATATTTCTTAATATCCTGTAAGGTAATTATACTATTTCTTAAATCATCTAAAAGTAACAATTGAATTTCATATTCACGTTTTAAATTTTCGTCCTCTATTTTGCCATCTTCGGAGTATGGGAAATTCGCTAAAGCATCTTTCCAGTTAATTACGTTTTCAGCACATG
>CALFHE010000003.1 GCA_937875955.1 uncultured Candidatus Saccharibacteria bacterium
AAATCCTGACTACGCCCGAGGACTTTATGACTATACTCTTGCCTACGCTTAATTTCGACCCCGTTAAGGTTACGTTTCCAGCGCTATATTCACCCGAAGCTAGACTATTCACATCTACATTGCCAGAGATATTACCTCTCGCCCCACCAACCGATGGCAAAGTAAAATTATCTGGAACCGAACTGGTGCTACTGAAATTACCATACTTTGGAATATTAGCAAAAGTCAGCTTATTATAGTCACGCGGCGTCACGCCCGAGCGACCATTAAACGACGATGACAATCCAGCACCCGAAGCCGAATCTGCCCTACCATTAGCAATAATTCCATATTCACCCCAAGAACCGTACACATTCTGATTTGTATAAGCCATCTTATAGGCCAATGATATATCCTCGATCAGCAGTCCCATATGTGACGGATTAGATTTTATGTAAATATCGATGAAGTTATTATTCTCATATAGGACAGTGCCTGGTTGTGTTTCGGCAGTAAACCGGGAATTTCCAGCATAGCCCGGAAGACCCCAACCAAAATACTGAACTCCTTCAGGTCTGGAGCCGTTATCATTACCCAACGTTTTCATCTCATAACCGTTAATCTTCACCTTAACGAGGTTATCTACAGCTCCACTAAAACCAATCTCCAGACTCTTAGCATCTTTTAACCCTCCTAAATCGATACCTTTCAGCCTAAAGACATACATATCCAAACACGGGATAAGCTCTACTATAGGACGAAGATTGTCATTACAATTTAAGAATGCTGGATCTGGTCTACTATTAGAATGCGTATGCCGACCAAAGCTGTTTATACCAATCCATTTTGCAGAGTCAGACGTTCTCCAAACGCCCCTCTTGCAATAATCAGGATTATAGACGAGCGATGCGTCACCAACTATGTCGTAATACATGGAATCGGGTTTACACGTAATATAACCATCTTGCAATACATCGCCTCCACCAGGAGCGCGCCATTGTGTCGTTACAATCGTCCTTGCTTGATAGTCGTCTTTTAAGTTGGTCGCATCACCATGACAACTCGGAAGATAATCTGGCTTTCCAGTAGACTTCTTATACGCCCTCTGGTTTCCATTACCGCCATATTGATCCTCGGCACAAACTATTGACCAATGTTTATCATCCATATTACCACCCTTATATCCATATTCACCGGGACTAAACAACACCTCACCACCAAGCTTATTCCCATGCCTGTCTAAACCAGTACCCCACAGCCCCTTTGCTCGTATAGAGGTCTTATCTAACTCAATTCGACTAAGATTCTCATCAGGAACATTCACATTATTTGATGTCCTGCTGGTAATAACTTCTTTATCTGTCTTAATATCACCACCCCAAACCTGAACCTTTGGTCTTTTTGAGGATCTGATACACTTAACCGCGTATTTAAAATCCGTCGAAGGCGCCGAACCGTTGTAATTACTAACCATAACCACATAACATAGACTGTCGTTAGCACTTAGCTTAACCCTATCTCTATCCAGATCATCTATCTTATTTGTAGCCACTGGAGTCTGACCGGTGTTTAATTGACTGCCAGTGTTTTGAACAATTTTTCCACACGCGCCACTATCAATATTTAAGCTATCTTTATACTGCCCTTTAATCAGTCGCACGATTGCACACGGCCAATCACTATCAGCAGTACCACCAGGCAATGAAACCACATCGCTCTTGCCCGTAAGCCCCGAGACTTCAGCCCCTCTGACAACAAACCGAGCGAGTGCATACGAAGAATTTTGGGTTTTTGACGTGCCCTTATTATTCAACCCAGCATTTATTCCCTCAATTTTCGTGACATTTTCTGCGTCAATGTAATCCGAGTTAACACTGACCGAAGGTTCTACATTATAATCATACGGAACTTCAACACAGGCATATGATGAATACACCCAGCCTTCTGGCACCAAAGAATTACGCCTATCCCAGTAGATTCGCTGACAGATGCGCTTACCCATGTCTTCTTTTCGAATAACTCGCGTAAACATAAATTTATTTTCTCCAAGCGGACCACGAACATCCTCTAATCTAGATTTTCCGTTCAATGCCTCCATAGTGGTAGTGTGATAATCCACTCCCTTTGGATTGTTTATTCGATTCCAAGCCCAACCCTTCCAGTTAGATTCAGGAATAGCCGTAAATGACCTAGGAGCTTCATTATGCCAGGCCCCCCTATCGTTCAGACTGACATCATTATCCATCGGCTGATTTGAGCTTAAATCAAATACATCCTGCTGAACGCCAGTTATAACATTATCAGTAGGCCCTCCGCTGACAAAAAGACTATGCCACCAATCAACTGTATCTCCGGGCTTCACATTCTTTAATCTCCCTGGAGCGACAGTCCAATTAGATCCGAAGTTGGTAGTGTCTTCTGAATTAAATTGCTTAGTAACCCAGGATTTACCAGTTATCGTCCAATTTGGCGAGCTTGGCGCCGCGTACGTATAGATAAAAAAAGCCGTTACCGAAATAGCCAAAGCCACTACTATTGCCAGCATGCCCACCTTAGGCAATGAGTATTTTCTTCTCATGCTTATAATTATATCAAAGATTCCGCAGATGATATAATAAATATATGAGTTTATCTATTGGAATCGTTGGTTTACCAAATGTCGGCAAGTCGACACTTTTTAACGCTTTAACAAATAACGACATTTTGGCGGCTAATTATCCGTTTGCGACAATTGAGCCGAACACAGGAATTGTTCCCGTGCCAGATAATCGCCTGCAAATTTTGGCCGATCTTTATCACGCGCAAAAAATTATTCCAGCCACCGTCACTTTCGTTGATATTGCGGGGCTGGTTGCTGGCGCGTCTAAGGGTGAAGGTTTGGGCAATAAATTTCTTCACAACATCAGAGAGTGCGACGCGATTATCCACGTTGTCCGTGCGTTCGAAAATTCAAAAATTTTGCGTCACGATGAAGCGCCAATTGACCCAAAAAAGGATATTGACATTATCAATACTGAGCTGATTCTGGCCGATCTACAAACTCTTGAAAAACGCCTGCCTCAACTTCAAAAAGAAGCCAAAGCGAGCCCAAAAGCTCGCCAAAAAGTTGAATATCTGCAGTCTTTAATCGACAATTTACAAAAAGGCGTACCAATTTCCGCCCTGTCAGATGTGGATTTTGAGGCAATTTCTGACTTACACCTACTCACCGCCAAACCCGTTATTTACGCATTTAATGTTGACGAGGAAGGACTGAACAATTCCGATCTACAGAGCCAATTGACCAAACTCGTAAGTCCCGCAAAAACTGTCTTTGTCTGCGCAAAATTGGAAGAAGAGTTGAAGGGCTTATCTGAAAATGATGCCAAAGAGTTATTAGAAAGCTACGGCGTCAAGGAAACTGGACTCGCTAAACTTATTCATGCGGCCTACGATACACTTGGGCTACAAAGCTACTTAACTGCGGGCGAAAAAGAAGTTCGCGCTTGGACGATTCACAAGGGCTGGACTGCCCCGCAAGCTGCGGGCGTTATTCACTCGGATTTTGAACGCGGATTTATTGCCGCACAGATTGTTGACTTTAACGATTTAGTCGCAGCAGGATCGGAAGTTAAGGCTCGTGAAAACGGTAAAATTCGTACCGAAGGAAAAACCTACGTTATGCAACCGAATGACGTCGTTGAATTTAGGTTTAACGTTTAGCTAATTTCAATTTGTAAAATCGCTCAAGATTGCCCTTACTGCCAGCCACTTCACTATCTTTTTTATCTAAGATAACAAAATACTTTTTTGCCCAATCTTCAAAATCGGATAAAATCTGTCGACGGACTTTATCGTTTTTAATAATTCCCTTATTAACCTGATGCCGCCCCGCCTCAAATTGAGGCTTCACCATAGCAATCAAAACGGTACCGCTATTCATCAAATTTTCTGCCACGTGCGGCAAAATTTCCCTCAGAGATATAAACGACACATCGCCCACGATAATATCAACTGCTTCATCTGCATAAAAATCACGAATATCGGTCTTTTCGTGAAGAACAATTTTTGGATTCGGTCTCAAACCTGGATGGAGCTGATCCGTTCCAACATCAACAGCAAATACCTTTTTGGCGCCGTGACGTAGCGAATAGTCAGTAAATCCACCCGTACTCGAACCAATGTCCAGAACGGTTTTATCCTGAAAATTAAGATGAAAATACTCCGCCACGCTTGCCAGTTTTAAGCCGGCTCGCGAAACATAGGTTTCCTTCTTCTCGAGCTTTATCTCGTCCGAATCAGACACCATAGTCCCTGATTTCTGGACAATTTTCTTATTCAAAAAAACATAGCCCAGGCGAATAAAATTATCCGCCTGAGACCTTGTTATCGCCAAACCACGCTCGACCAGAGCTTTATCTAATCGCTGTTTCATTAAATATGACTATTTCTTTCGCTCGCGATATTCACCAGTGGATGTGTCAACGCTAATAATATCGCCCTGTTTGATAAATGCTGGAACTTTGACAACCAACCCTGTCTCCAAAGTGGCGTCTTTTAATACGGATGAAGTCGTATCACCCTTAACTACATCTTCCGTGTAGGTAACTTCCAGATATTTGTTCTTTGGCAGCTCAACGTTAATCACTCGACCGTCGAAGAATTGAAGGCTTAATTCGTCGCCTTCTTTCAGGTATTTACTAGCGTCATCCACGATTTCCGCAGCCAGCTCAAATTGCTCAAAGCTAGTCGGATCCATGAAATAGAACTTGTCGCCGTCGTTATATAAATATTGCGCAGTTTTATTATTTACTTCCGCAGCTTCGATTCGCTCTTGACCCTTGAAAGTCTTTGGAATAACACTTCCGTCAATTAGGTTTTTCAATTTCACGTTAACAATCGAACCGCCACGACCCATAACTTTTTGACCGTATTCTACGACGCGATATGGCTTGCCGTCAATTTGACAAACTACGCCCTTTTTCAAATCAGTTGGCTGATACATATTTTCTCCTTTTCAATAAAATATCTCGCTGCCAAATATGTAATAGCAACGAGATATTGCGCATTAAACGTTCCTAGTTGCTAGTAACAAATGGCAACAAAGCCAAGTGGCGAGCACGCTTAATTGCTACTGCCAAGCTTCGCTGTTGCTTTTCGCTCAAACCAGTCTTGCTGATTGGTTCGATTTGACCGTAAACATTGATGTAACGTTGCAAAGTTTTTACATCTTTATAGTCAAAAATAATCGGTGGATTTTTCTTCAATTGTGCCATTTTAATCTCCTTATTAGAATGGAATTTCGCTTAAGTCAATTGGCTTATCGTCAATTTCCGTTACGACTTCCTCTTTTTTAGTAGTCTTTGGTGCTGCAGAACCTGAATTGTCGCCGCTTGGACCATCTAAGAACGTTACGTCCGAAGCAGTAACTTCAATTCGGCTCTGCCTTTTACCAGTATCCTTATCTTCCCAGCTATCCTGTCGCAGTCGTCCTTGGATTAAAACCCGACGACCTTTGCTTAGATATTGCATTACCAAATCACCAAGTTTATCCCAGGCTGTGATATTGAAAAAATCAGCCTGATCGTCTTGAGATTGTCGATCAACAGCGATACTAAAACTAACTACGTTCTTACCAGAAGCAGTTGTTCGCTGTTCTGGATCACGTGTCAATCTACCCAACAAAATCACTTGATTGATACTTCGTGCCATATTCTATCCCCTCTTTTACCTTACGGCAGTTAGGCTTATTTACTTGATTCGCTTGAATCAGATTCTTCGTTGCGTGCTTTTTGCTCGCTTAATGCTTGACGAGTTTTTTCATCAGTTTTTACCAATAGGTAACGCAAAACTTCATCAGTAATATTAAGTGTGTTTGAAATCTTCAATAAAGCTGGCGCTGGCAATTTAACCTCAAAGCAAACGTAAACTGCAAAATCTTCACGCTTGATTGTGTAGGCCAATTTTTTCTTGCCCCAGTTTTCTTCTTTGGTAATTTCACCACCGTTAGCAGTGATTAAACCACGTACCTTATCCAACGCTGAATCTAGATTAGCCTCTAAATCCGGATGAATAAGAACAGTTAGTTCGTATTCGTTCATGTTTCCTCCTCTGGAATCCATTTACGGATGCTTACGCTGTCTCACGTAAGCTTAGGTTAATATTCGCCTAATATTATACCCCATTTTGCGATATCGTGTCAATGAGCTTATAGATAGTGTCTATATCGTCAGCACTGAGGGATTGAGCGTTGTTTCTTATGTCGGCGATTAATCTTCTGACATCTTCAGGATTTCTCAAATCCAGACTTTCTAGATCAAGATTACTTGGACTTATTCGTTGTCCATTTACGGAATATTCGACCTTATATTCTCCCTCAAGAGGTTGCCCTTTCCAACCTCTAATATTCCAGCTGTGCTCTATATGAAGCGGCGGTAAACCACCTGAACGACCCACCATCTCAGTAACATACAAACCTAATTCAGCGGAACATTGCGTACCGCCTTCCAGCATAGATTCTGGTAAATAGGCTATTTCGCACCCCTCCGCATGACCGCCCGAAGAAACACGAATAGTTTCTAGTGGAATTGAAAAAATATGATGTACTATTTCTGGCGATAGCTTATATGTAAAAATGTTCGCAGCAACACTACTATCGCCTATTTTATAGCGACCATTCTCTAGCCCTTCAACACCCCTCTCCTCAAGAACTTTACCCGCCGCTTGTACTATATCGACAAGAGTCTCCTGATCAGGATCTAAGTCATAGTTATCAAGAAAATACTCGCTCATAATGTTTGATCAATCTTTTCACGATTCCGCCAACAGTTCATCAAGCTCTTCTGGACTAGAAATCAAAACATCACGCGGCTTAGAACCATTCTGTGGACCGATAATCCCTCGCTCTTCCATCTCTTCAATAATTCGCGCTGCTCGCTGATAACCAATTCCCAGACGCGTTTGCAGCATACTTGTTGAGGCCTTGCGACGCTCAACCACCACACGAACCGCATCCTTAAACTTATCATCACCACCTTCCGACAAATCCATCACGACTCCACCCTTGCCGTCCAATTGAACTGGCTGAGCCACCACTTCGTCGTTGTATTGCGGAGCCATCTGCATACGCAAATGATCGGCAATTTTATTCACCTCATCATCTGTCACCCAGGCACCCTGAATACGCCTTGGTTTACTCATGCTTGTTACGTAAAATAGCATATCTCCTTGACCCAATAATTTCTCAGCGCCAGATTGGTCTAAGATCGTAATACTGTCAACCTGGCTAGCCACCGTAAAGGCAATTCGCGCCGGCACATTCGCCTTAATCAAACCAGTAATAACATTCACGCTCGGACGCTGCGTTGCTAGCACCAAGTGAATGCCAACCGCTCGCGATTTCTGTGCCAAACGAACAATTAACGTCTCAACATCCTTTTTAGCCATCATCATGAGATCAGACATCTCGTCCACCACAATCACGATATATGGCATCGATCCATCTTCATGCTCCTGAACATTGCCATTTTCATCAGCAATCGCAATCTTCTTAGCGCGCGACTGCAGCCTCTTGTTGTATTCCTTAATGTTACGGATTTTCTCACCCGCCAACAATTTGTAGCGTCGCTCCATCTCATTCACCGCCCACTTCAAGGCTGAGATAGTCTTCTCCGGTTCATTAATAACTGGCGTAAGAAGATGTGGAATATCGGCGTACGGCGCCATTTCAACTTGCTTCGGGTCAACCAAAATCAACTTCATATCGCTCGGACTATTACGATACAGCAAGCTACACAGCAAAGTATTAATCATCACAGACTTACCAGAACCCGTTTGTCCAGCAATCAACAAATGCGGCATCTTCCCCAGCTCACCCACAACAACTTGACCAGATATATCTTTACCAATTCCAAAACTCAAAGGATCACGAGCAGCAGCCCACTGTTTTGATGACAACATACTTCGTAGTCGCACCTCGGCAGCCTTACGATTAGGCACTTCAATACCAACCGCTCGCTGACCAGGAATTGGCGCCTCAATCCTTAAACTTTGTGCCGCCAAATTAAGCGCAATATTAGTTTCCAGCGCCGTAATTCGCGTTAATTTAACCCCACTTGGTGGTCTTAGGGTGTATTGCGTGACTTTTGGACCAACATTAATGTCGCCCATCGCCGCCTCAATATTAAATTCAGCCAACGTATCGTGAATTATTTGAGCGTTCTGGCGCGTATCTCCAGCATCAGCACCGCTTTCATTCTTCTCTAATAGATCCAAGCTTGGCGCCTCCCAATTCGGATCACGAGTTGCCACCAAAGCCTGTTCTTCATTGACCTTCTCTGGCTTCTCTACTTTCTTTAATAAGCTCTTTTTCTCTTTGGCTGTATCAATTATTGGCACACCAGCGTTCAGCTTAATTTCTCCCAAGTCGGTCTTTTTCTCTTCTTCTGTCGGCTGAGCAATTGACGCTTTCTTCATAACAGAACGATTATTATCGTCTTCCTTAGTATTACTCTTAATCATCTCCCAAAGTTTACTGAAAACCGTAAACGGTGACGTTTGAGTAATAAATAGAACTGTTATAAACGCCAAAACCAGATAAATAATCACAGCAATTGCCGAATCTACCATTTTCAAGGTTGCCGTGTTTAATATGTCGCCCACAAATCCACCAGAATTCGGACGCGAAGCCGTCTTCATTAACCCAAACAATCCAGAAAACCACACAATTTCCAAAACTGCCGCAAATTTCACCACTGCGGGTAATTGATTCTCTTCCGCCCGGAAAGTCTCAACCGCCAAATAAATCAGCAATATCGGCAAGGCGTACGCGGTGTAACCAATAGTTTTTACGGTCGCCATATCAATCCATTGTAAAACTGGACCACCGACGCCAAACCACGACACGACAAGCAGTAACGACAAAAGAATAAGCATCACCGCGCCAACTTGTGACCAAAAACCCGCCGGCAAACTATGCTGCGGCTTGGCTGGTGCGGATTTTTTCGTGCTCTTTCGCTTTTTTGCCATAATCGTTTTTATTATACACTGATTTTATACTTATTAACAGATATAAAAATCAATTTAATGTGCTTAGTATTATAGCATAATTTACTAGTAAAATCAATCTAGAGCCCTAGTACGGGCGAGTGTTCTGTCGCTCCCTGGCTTTTGTGTCGTTTGCTTCCGTATCTGGCACTTGGCGCTGTGGGAAACGACGACGCGGCGCAGTCGGAAGAGTCATTTTTGACTCACCCGAGGCAGGTCTCTTACCGCGCGCTGGCGATTTTGAAACAGAATGAGCTGGCGTAACTTCCGACTTTACAGACTTCAATCCACCAACTTCATTTATCACTGGAATGACAATCGGTGTTCGGCGAGTCTGATCGTACAATATATGCGTAATCTCATCTTTAATTTCTTTTTTGATCACGTCCAAATCATATTTGCCAGAAAAACTACGTGCCGCTTTTTGCTTCAAGTATTGGCGAATCATATTCATCAATTCTTCAGAGTCGCGCAAATAGATAAATCCGCGAGAAATAATGTCTGGACTAGTCAATAATCGTCCCGTACCACGCTGTACGGTCAGCACCACAACAAACATTCCCTCTTGCGACATGTGAATGCGGTCTTTCAATACAACCTCAGAAACAATCGCGCCAGTGTCATCATACATCACACCGCCAACATGAATTCGCCCAGCCTTCTTTGCCTGCCTTTCAATATCAATTTCAATAATATCTCCAGCATCACACACAAAAATATTCTTACGAGGAATTCCGCATTCTTTTTCTGCCAACCTGGCATTATGCACCAACATATGGAATTCACCGTGAATTGGCATGTAATAAGTTGGATTAAGTGCGTTGATCAATTTAACATGATCGTCATAATAGCCGTGACCCGACAAGTGCAACGGACCGATTCCCGTCAGGTGAGTTTTACCGTTCTGAATGACGTCAGAACCCTCGCGCATCAAACCGTCAACCGTTCGCACCACACTTTTTTCATTGCCAGGAATTGGATTTGAGCTAAACACTACAACATCCGAGCCTTTAATTTTCATATATTTATGAGCGCCCGTCGCCATGCGATTTAAGACAGCATTAAATTCACCCTGCGAGCCAGTACAAACTACGGCAATTTGATTATCTGGCAATTTAACAATATCTTCCATCTTCATGATGGTGTCTTTAGGAATCTTAATCGTCCCCGAACGCAGCGCCACCTCCAGGTTCTGAATCATCGAAAATCCAGCAAACGCCACCTTGCGTCCGTGCTTATGCGCTTCTTCTAAGATTAATTGCAAGCGATGCACCTGCGATGAGAAACAACTTAAGATTACTCGACTATTACTAAACTTGTCCATCACCTGACCGATAGAATACTGAATATCAAACTCCGTATGTGTGTGCGTGCCAGCCGACTCACAGTTAGTCGATTCGTTCATGAACATCAAAATGCCTTCTTTTGAAGCCACTTCAGTAAGTCGCTCAAGGTCAAATTTCTGACCGTCAACTGGACTTTCCTCAAATCGCCAGTCACCAGAATCGACGATCACGCCCATTGGAGTTCGAATAATCACCGCCGTAGAATCAGGAATTGAGTGGTTAACTCGCACCAACTCGATTGAAAAATGCTTAGAAACTTGAACAATTTCGTGACTCAGCGGATCCATCACTCGATAATCTGGCTTGAAATCCACTTCTGAATCGTCCATCGTTCGATCGAGCATACCAATTGTAAACTTAGAGCCATAAACTGGCGCTGGAATACGATGAATGAAATGACGAAACGAACCAATGTGATCAAGGTGTCCATGCGTAAATACGTGCGCCTTAATCTTGTGCTTATTCTCTTCCAGCCAAGTAATATCCGGCGTGATGTAATTGATGCCTGGATAATCACTGCCCGGGAATAAAAAGCCCATATCTACGATGATAATCTCATCATCATATTCGATGGCGTTCATATTCTTACCAATTCCCATTTCGCCCACGCCACCAATCGGAATAATCCGAAGTTTCGGCTGACCGCCGCGAACAGGTTTTGGCTGCATTTTGGCACTAAATTGCTCACCGCCATATCCGTTATAAACCGACTTATTTACAGGAATATCAATCAAGTGCTGTGAAGCCCTGAGATTAACATTCTCGCTCGTTCGTCGCTGAGCTCTAAAAACCTCACCCTTGCGAGTAGTTGTGCTATTCAAAACTGCATTGTTACTTTTCTTTGACTGCGGACGCTTGTTGGCGTCGTCTTTTTGCGGTGTTGCTAGTCGCCGCTGACCCATATTGTTATACTCCTTTTTTATTACAATATAATTCAAAAACCAGGTATAGAGGTAAACTGACGTAAATTCCTCTAGTTAGTACTCTTATATTAGCAAACCGCTCATTTTTTGTCAAAGAACAATGTTTTATAACAGAGGTCAATTAATCGTCGCCATCAACCGACGTGTGTGCGAATTTACGCTTGCCACGATAAGCAAAGAAGCCTACTGTCAATAAATTAGCCACCAACAAGAATCCAACCAAAACCCACATACTGCCGCCGTAAAATGCGTTATCTAGCCCGCCCGAAATAGCCTGGCGCAATGCGCGAATCGAGTAAGTCATCGGCACTAGCGGATTAATTGCTTGGAAGAATCCGTTGGCAGTTTGAATTGGGAAT
The DNA here is from genome assembly GCA_937875955.1 of uncultured Candidatus Saccharibacteria bacterium. GTDB lineage: Bacteria > Patescibacteriota > Saccharimonadia > Saccharimonadales > Saccharimonadaceae > Nanosynbacter. The sequence goes on from CALFHE010000003.1 coordinate 11,632, forward strand.
GTTCCTTCACTGGAGCCCAATTGAAGCACCAAAAGAACCATCGCTAGGAATCGTCCTGGATTGTCCAAAACAATCACCAAAAGCGACACAATCGACATATACGCAAACGACGTCAGATAAATTGCCCCGATGAAATGCACTGGATGTTCTGGAGTTAGTCCTAAGAAAAACACCATCACCAACATCAAAATCGTTGCTTGCATAAAGGCCGCCACGCCAGCCACCGAAGCTTTAGATAACCACCAACGAATCGCACTTTCCTGTTCAGAAAAAGTTTTGCGAATCGGATAAATAACGTTCAGAACAATTGCTCCAACGAACAAACTTAGCGACAAAACATACGGCGACAAAGCGTAACCATAGTTCGGAACATTGCCCTTTTCGGTCATTTCCGACTTCACTGGATTTGCAATTTGCTGCTGAGTCGTAGCGCCAGTTGGTTGAATTTTTATGCGATTAGAAGCGTCCGCCAATTTATTCGCCAGCGTATCCGCGCCGCTTGCCAGTTGCGAAGTTCCATCAATTAACGCGCCCGAGCGACTTTCTAATAAACTCGCGCCATTCGCCAATTTTTGGCTGCCCGATTTTGCTTCGCTTAAGCCGTTTGTTAAGCTTGCCGAGCCCGCCAACAATTGATTATTCGCAAATCGCACGCTGTTATAGCCGTTAAATGCGGTGATAGCGTTTGGTGTCAATTGATTCACGCCGTTATTCAATGCAGAAACTCCAGCCTGAAGTTGTGTTTGTTGCGCTGATAGTTGCCGTTTTAGCGCTTGAAGATCTTCACGTAGCGTCCCCATCTGCGCGCTAATTATCTGAGTTTTTGTTAATGCTTGATAAATATTGCTAATTTGCGGCAAACTTATCGTCGTAGATTCACTGCCAGAAGCGGCTGCTTGCGTGCCCAAAGTCCGCAAAGTATCGCCCGCCGCCAACAAGTCGGACTCCGAAGCTCGCATTGTTTGCGCCAAAGTTTGCGCTTCCGTTTCTACCTTGTTTTGCTGAGCCACGAGCGCTGGCGATGGATTACTCACACTGGCGTTTAACTGATTTATTCCCGATTGCAATTGCTTCATGCCGTCAGATAATTGTGACAATTGAGATTCAGTCGGCAAATTGTTCGACAATTGCCCCAATCCCGCCTGTAATTTACGAGAACCGTCGCTGAGTTGCGCCAGTCCGCCAGCCAAAGATTGCTGGTTTACTGCCAACTGTTTCACGCCGCCAACGTACGCTTGTGTGCCAGATTGCAATCGTCCTAATCCGTCGTGCAAAGTTGAGGCGCCGTTAGCTGCCGTGTCCAGCCCCATTCCAAGCTTGTCCAAATTCTCCAAAATTCCCTTAGCGTACGCCTGAGTGATTTGCTCAGACACCGAAGATTTGACCTTGGCGGCAGCTTGATTACTGACTAGCGAACCGATGTAGTTTTTCGCTGGCGTGGTCGTAAAATTAATAACCGCTTGCTGAGGTTCAGATTCGGTAATTGACGCCGCTTTCTGCGAAAAATCGGACGGAATAGTTACCACTGCATAAAAATGCCCGCTATTCACGCCTTCGTCTGCCTGCTGTTTACTAACAAACTCCCAGCCCAAATCGTGATTATCTTTCAGTTTTTTCTCGACAGATTCGCCAACATTCAGCGATTTGCCATTTAAGCTGGCACCCTTATCTTCGTTCACAAACGCCACCGGCAAGTTTTTTGTTTGTCCGTACGGATCCCAAATTGAGCCTAGAAAAAATCCACTATACAAAATCGGGATAAACGAAATCACAGCCATAGATATCAGCAATATTTTATTATTAAACAAATGCTTCCACTCGGCTTGTAACATCTTATTTTTAATCATGTGCGACCTCCTTTGCGACATCTTCCAGCGTCACAGTTTTCAAATATTCACTCCACTTTTCCTGCGCTTCAGAAAAAACCTTTTCTATCATATTCATGCCAATTTCCACCTGGCGAGGACGTGATTGAAAAACTCTCTCAACAATTCCCTGAGGCTGGAAAAATGGCGATTCTCCTTCAATTGCAAGGACAACATCATGTAACGTAACTTCGTTCATTTTTCTCGCTAAAATAAATCCGCCGCCAGTTCCCTGCGTTGAAGTGATTAGCTTTGCTATTACCAATTTTCGACTAATTTTCTTCAGGTACGTCGGCGAAACCAGCATCTTTTCCGCCAGCGCATCATTAGTTACCGGCGTCGTCCTTTTCGGATCCGCCAGAATTGCCATAATGCAGCACGCTTGTTCAACAGCTCCCGATAATCTCATACAAATCCTTTCTCGACTTAGATATAATAGATATCGACTATCCACTATACTACACCTGAGAAACTTTTGCAAGGAAATAGTCTAATTAAGCGCCGCTATTATTCTTCACAAATTCCACAGCCTGAATAAAATCGTCAATTAACGTCTGACGCATACCGCCGTTATAAAGCGCAGCGGCTGGATGATATAGAGGAATGACCACAAATTCTAGATCATGTAGACGCACTTTACGTGGACGACCGTGTTCTTTACTGATCTGCAATCCCGGAATAAACCCGCCGCCGCTGTGTCGCCCCAAGGTCAAAATGGCCTTTGGCTGAATGATTTCTAATTGCCTGAGTAAATATGGCCAAAATTGTCGCTTTTCCTCTGGCAATGGGTCGCGATTATTCGGTGGACGATATTTAACAATGTTGGTAATATATACGTCTGACCGTTGTAAATTGGCAGACTTCAGCATTTCATCAAGGAATTTTCCCGCAGCGCCAACGAACGGCTTGCCCTGCAAATCTTCATTCTTCCCCGGCGCCTCGCCAATAAAAACGATATCAGCATCAGGATTTCCATCGCCCATAACAAGCTGTGTCGCCTGATCCGCCAAATCCGAGCAAACCTTCTCTTTTACAATTTCTTCTGCCAACGCATCCAATTTAGCCTGCTTATTCATATATTTATTCTATCAAAAAACGCCCCGTAAAAACGAGGCGCTTCTGATATTTATCAGAACTATTTATTTACCTTGTCTGCTAATATAGTTCCTAGGTCATTTAATTCATCGCGAATTTCACCCTCTTCTGCTATTTTTTGTAGTCCCGAAGACCATTCGCGAGCAGTCTTCTGTATCGCAGTAAGAGTGTCGTAAAAATCACTGATATAGTTAGAGTCGTATTTTTTGTAATCAGATTTCATTTCAGCAACTTTTGGTAACATTTCTTCAAGTTTTTCCAATTGAGCAGTAAAGTCCTTGACGAATTTCTTGTTGTGCTCATTCTTAATATCTGCGCCCTTAAGATCCTGTCGAGCTTTCTTAACTGCGCTTTCTAAGGTGGATATATTAGAACTGTTGCTACTGTCAGAAAAATCAGCTACTGCTGGAAGTATCTTGCCATAAACTTCATCAAAAGCATCCACTGCAGAATCAAACTTACTTAGCTTATTTTTCAAAGCGTCATACTTCTCACGAACCTCTTTGTCGCCAGTAATAGCCTTCATCTTGCCTAGCTCGCTTAATTTACCGTCAACTTCATCCTTTGTCGAGGCAAGTTTTTTACGAGTAGATTCTAGTGACGTCTTAGTTTCTGAAGTAGAAACATATGAAAGTGACGTCGAAGCTTTATTATAAATTTCGATTGTATCGTTCACTTTGTCTACAGCAGCTTTATAATCCGCCTTGCTTGGACCGCCCAGTAACAAGACGGCTAGGACTACACCAACGATAATTACGACTAGTCCAATTATTCCGCCAATGATTCCCCATAGAGCACCTTTACTCATTTTCTTTTTTGGTGGCATTTGGTATGGAGTTCCCATGACTGGTTGCTGTGGGAATTGTTGTTGTGGTTGAGGCTGCTGAACCTGAGGCTGTTGTGGAGCCTGCTGGAATTGTGGCTGAGGCGGTGTTTGAGGCTGTGATTTATTGTTGTTGTCGTCCATAAATAGTAGTCTCCTGACTTTTATACTTTTTGTCATTATATCGCTATAGCTTAATTACAGTCAAATAAAAACACCCCGATTCCTCAGGGTGCTTTATTTTTAATTACAGACTATTTATTAGCTTTTTCTTCCAAAACTTTCTTAAAGTTTTCGCTAGCTTCTTTCCATTTATTTAATGTATCCGCCTTAATATCTATCTTCGGTGATGTTGGTGCCTTTGGTCTCGATGCTCCCGATGACGCGTTCTTAATGTATTCTGAAAGTTCTACGTAATATTGCTTTATTTCTGAGTAGTATTTCTTCAGATCTTCGCCATATTTAGCAACTAGCTTGTTGTTAGATTTCGACATTTTATCCAAAGAATCCATACAGTCTTTCATATTAGAGTCAAAATATTTCTCAATACTTTCTTTGGACTCCCGAATATGCTTACTTACTTCAGTTAATCTACACTTCTCGTAAAAATTATTTTCAGTAAAGGCTCCTATGAACTCAACATATTCTTTTGCGCCGTTATTCCAACTGTCCAAATATTTATCATACGCCGCTTTCACATCCTTATCGCGAAGTGCTTTATGAGAACCCATTTTTTTATTAAGGTCGTCAATTTTCCCAATAGTCTCATCTATTTCAGCTTTCCTATTTTTAGTACCAGTACTACTTTTACTAATAAAGGCGTTATTTACGTCAAAGCCAGTAAACTGTGAAAGCAGGTCTTTATAATCCGCCTTGCTTGGACCACCTAATAACAAGACAGCCAGGACTACACCAACGATAATTACGACTAGTCCAATTATTCCGCCGATGATCCCCCATAGAGCACCTTTACTCATTTTCTTTTTTGGTGGCATTTGGTATGGAGTTCCCATGACTGGTTGCTGTGGGAATTGTTGTTGTGGTTGAGGCTGCTGAACCTGAGGCTGTTGTGGAGCCTGCTGGAATTGTGGCTGAGGCGGTGTTTGAGGTTTGTTATTGTTACTATTGTCCATAAAATTTCCTCCTAAAATTACGCTTTTGCTATTATATATTTACAAACCAATCATCGTCAAATTAATCTTACCGCGCTCGTCAATTCCAGTGATTTTCACGCGAACAGTTTGCCCTTCTTTCACGACATCAGTCACTTTTTCAACTCGACGTTCCGCCAATTTCGAAATATGAACCATTCCGTCAACACCAGGAAGTATATTCACAAACGCACCAAAATCTTTAATGCCGACAACTTTACCTTCGTAAATCTTGCCAACTTCTGGCTCTTCAACCAGACCTTTAATCCAGTTCATAGCCTTTTCAATTGACGCGCCGTCTGGGCTAGCCACAGTAATCAAACCATCTTCCTTAATATCAATTTCAGCACCAGTTTCCGAAGTAATCTTATTGATCGTCTCGCCACCCTTACCAATAATCACGCCAATCTTATCTGGGTCAATCTTAATCTTCTCAATTCGTGGCGCATACGGACTGAGCGACTCACGAGGCTCTGGAAGAACGCTGAGCATATGCTCCAAAATATGTGCGCGACCCGCTTTACTCTGCTCAATCGCTTGACGCAATACCGCCACTGGCAAACCATGAACCTTCATATCCATTTGAAGAGCCGTAATACCCTTTGAAGTTCCAGTTACCTTAAAGTCCATATCGCCAGCAAAGTCCTCGGCGTCAGCAATATCACTCAACACATACGGAGTGTCACCGTCCATCATCAATCCCATCGCAATTCCACTCACTGGAGCCGAAATTGGCACACCAGCGTCCATCAACGCCAAACAGCTAGAACAAGTTGCCGCCATCGAAGTTGAACCGTTCTGACTCATAATCTCAGTCACCGAGCGAATAGCGTATGGAAAATCCTCTTCAGTTGGCAAAACTGGAAGCAAAGCGCGTTCCGCCAAGTATCCGTGACCAATCTCACGTCGACCTGGACTGCCCATTCGCTTGACCTCGCCAACCGTATAGCCCGGCGCATTGTAATGATGCATATAACGTCGCTCACCGTCGGTAATTTCCATAGTGTCAATCAATTGCGAATAACTCAGTGGCGCCAAAGTGACAATGTTCATTCCCTGAGTTACGCCACGCGTAAACAAGCTGGAGCCGTGAGCGCGCGGCAAGAATCCAACTTCTGAGCTGAGCGGACGAATCTCGGTCAATTGTCGACCGTCAGGACGAACTCGTTCAGCAACAATTCCCCGACGGACATCTTTATGTAAAGCCAAAGTGAACGCTTCATCGTAATCGCCACGAACTTCGCTATATTCTTCCTCGTCCAGTCCCAATTTTTCCGCCATCGCCTCATGGAACTCGGCACGAATTTCGCTAATCATTTCATTGCGCTCTGGATATGGACGACGAATTTTCTCACCAAATTTCCCATCAGCCCACGCGTTAACTGTTTGCTGAATTGATTCATCTGGCAAAATTAGATCATATTCCTGCTGCGCTGGCGCAACTTTTTCCGCCAATTCGCGCTGCAGGGCAATCGCTGGCTGCATCATCTGGTGAGCCCACGCCATGGCGTCAACGATAACGTCCTCCGAAACTTCTTTGGCGCCAGCCTCTACCATTGTTATACCGCTTTCAATACCAGCCACAACCAAATCAAGATCCGACTTTTCACGCTCTTCTGGAGTCAAGAACGCCTTAAATTCGCCATTGACTCGACCCACGCGCAGACCAGCCACTGGACCATCAAATGGCGTACCGGTTAACATTAACGCACTAGACGCAGCGATCATCGCAATTACATCTGGGCGGAAACTCGGATCCATACTTAAAACAGTTGCAACAACTTGGATTTCCTGACGATAGCCCTTCGGGAAAAGCGGACGAATCGGACGATCAATTAATCGACCAATCAACACAGCTTCATCGCTCGGGCGACCTTCGCGCTTAATAAATCGGCTGCCAGAAATCTTACCCGCTGCATAAAATTTTTCTTCATAGTCAATCGACAATGGAAAATAATCCAATTGCACTGGACGTGGACTAACTTGAGCGCTACCCAAAACTACAGTATCGCCATAGCGTACCAAAACACTACCAGTCGTCCTAAAGCCGACGCGATTCACTTCTAACGTCAGCGGCCGACCACAAAAATCAGTGGTAACACTAAAAATCTCCTTGCCGCTTGGATTGATAATACTCATAAAGAGCTCCTTTCTTGCGGTAGTAACAGGGATGAAATTACTTGGCAATTTAGTCGTCTCATCTCTATCACTTCCGCGTTACAAATTGCTCCTTATATTATACTAAAACCTCAGCCCAAACGCCAGCCGCGAGCGCGCTTAACATAACCTTATTAACAGATAAGTGTGCTATAATTTATTCATGTCACTTCAGCTAGATTCAGTAAAAAATCGCCAGAAAAGCTGGAAAAGCTATATCTTAACTATAATCGCAATCTTAATGATTCTTGGCGGAGTTTATTTGCTTGTCCTCATCAGCACGCCCCTTATTTTGTCACAAAACATCAACCCAAAAGACAACCCCACTACCAAGCTCATCACTAAAACTGAGAATAAAATTACCGAAAATCGACTTTACATACCAAAAATCGACATAAATTTGCCTTATAGTACTGGCGGCGCCGAAACAATGGAACATGGTGCGTGGTGGCGCAAACCAGAAAACGGCAACCCAAAGGATGGTGGCAATTTTGTCTTATCTGCACACCGTTTTATTATGGGTCTAACTCCTCAGCAGACGCTCAGAAAATCGCCTTTTTATAATATCGATAAATTAACTGTCGGCGATGAAATTATCATTGACTATAACGGCGTGCGTTACAATTACGTCATCAGCGAAAAACAAAGCGTTAAACCAGATGCCGTAGAAATCGAACAACGTACAGATCAGCCGCAATTAACTCTTTATTCCTGTACTTTGGGTGGCGCAAACGACGGACGAGATGTGATTATCGCCAAATTGAAAAAATAGCCAGAACAACAAAAATCCCCTTTTCGTCAAAGGGGATTTAAGCAGTTTTTAACGTAAATTATTTACGCAAACCTAATTTGGCAACAACTGCTTTGTAAGACTCAAAATCAGTTCGCTCCAAATATTTCAGCAAACGCTTGCGCTTACCAACCATTTGGATCAAGCCGCGACGAGCCATGAAGTCGTGCTTATTCGCCTTCAAATGCTCCGTGACTTCTTTGATACGAGCCGTCAAAACTGACACCTGAGCTTGTGGGCTACCGACGTCGTTTTTATTGACCTGAGTCAAAGCAATTGCTTTCGCTTTATTCTCTTTGCTAATCATAGCTCTGTAATTATACCAAGCTTCTCTGTTTTTTGCAATTAGTTAGTAATTCCAAAGTCCGCCAGGGTCTTCGCTTGATCAATAGAATAGTCGGCAATTTTCGTACGACGCAAATTCTCACAATACGCGCCCGTCCCCAATTTCTCGCCAATATCCACCGCTAATGTTCGGATATAAGTTCCGCTTGAAACGTGAGTTCTGATCTTTAATTTGGGATATTCGTATGCCAATAACTCCAACGAGTAAATTTCTATCACACGCTTAGGAATCTCAACTTGTTTACCTTCGCGCGCCAATTTATACGCTCTTTCACCGTTAATTTTTATTGCGCTAAAAATCGGCGGCGTCTGCTCAATTTTTCCCACAAATTGACTAATCACCCGCTGAACTTCTTCCAAACTCGGCTTATAATCAGACACATCAGTAATTTCGCCTTCCGGATCACCTGTCGAACTATTCTTGCCCAGAATAATTTCCGCCTCGTACCACTTATCTAACTTAGTGAAAGTTTCAGCTTCGCGGCATTTCTTTCCAGTCACAATAATCATTAGCCCAGTAGCAAACGGATCAAGCGTACCTGTGTGACCAACCTTCATTTTCTTTCCCGCCTGATTAGATAAAACTCGTCGCAAGCGCGCTACCACCCCAAAGCTGGTCATTCCCTGAGGTTTGTCTATGAGAATCACTTCGTCCATCAATTATTGTCCTGGAATGTGGAATTGCGCTGGATTGAAGTCTGCGTTTTGAGCTGGCTGAGTTGGCATCGCGGTGATCGGCGCAGGCGCTGGAGCTTGCGGAGCGGATGCTGGCTCAGGAGTCACCCCTAATGGTGCAATCTGTGGCAATCCATTTACATCAACACCTGTAGGCGCTGGCGGCATTGGTGGCAAAGCGCCGAAATCTGGCATTGCTGGCGGCATTGGTAAATCGAAACCTGGAATGTTATTTTCAGGATTTGTTATTGCTGGCTCAATTGGCGCAATCGGCTGGCTCGGGGCTGGAGCTACTGGATTATTCAATTGATTTGTGTCGTTGGTAATTGCCGAAATAATCGACTCTTCAGATTGTGGTGCAACAGGTATCGTCGACAATTTTTGCTCAGCGGCGTTAGTTGTCGCGAACGGATCAATCTTTGGTGGCTCATCAGACGCGCCCATAGCCGCATTTAACGGAGTATCGCCAAACGACGGCGTACTATCACCCACATATTTACCGTGCGTCAAAATGGTTTTGTTTTGATCGCTAGCCAATTCCCTAATCTTATCCTCGGCAGCCTGTGTAGTCGTTGCGTTCAGAGTGCCACCCATTAGCGGAGTTTCCTCAAAAGAAAGTTCGCCCTTTGAAACTATTTTTTCACTAGGCTTTTCTTCCTCGACTTGTGACTCCTCTTTTATTGGCTCAATTTTAGCCAATTTCTCTTCGGCAATCCTAGCAGACTCTTCTTGCTTTTCCTTCGCTGTTTGTTCAGCTACTTCATCGACATCGCCTTTCTTTTCGTGGCTAATCGACAAAGTTCCGTCCGCGTGTACAGTTTCCTCATCTTTCTCTACTTCTTCAGTTTTATCTTCTGAAGCTTCTTCTTTTTCTGGAGATTTTTCTTCGGTCTTTTCAATCTTCTGTGGCTCGTCCTCTACTTCGCTCTCTGCGATCTTTGAAACCACCAATTGCTGATTTGCGCCAGCCGCCATAAGTTCTGCGGCCGTGGTCATAACCTTTGATGACGTATTGCTATTACTAAACCTCTCGGTTACCGCCACAATTCCCGTAAGCAAAGCCGTCGCCATTTGTTCGTCCAGAGTTACTTTTGGCGTTTTCAGATCATCAAGCAATTCTACGACCATTTCACTCACACCACTCGCGTTAGATTCGTGCCAATCAACAGAACCCAGACCACTCTTTACGTCGCCCGCTGTTATAGCCACAACCGTAGCATCGTGTAAAATCTTACCGTGCGCAGTCAAAGCCGTGTCAATACTTTCACTATTTTCAACATTTAGCGCCAGAACCAGCTCAACGTTATAATCGCCCTGTGAAAATTCCAAGTCCTTATCGGTAATCGTCGTGCGATATGGCGTAATAAAAATCTTCACCGCGTCATCAACAACTTTATAGCGTAAATGGTCAGCCTTCTCTTTATCCAAGGCAATAATAAAATCACGTAAAGAATCTGCGGTCTGCTCAAACGTCTTATCAGGATTCAAGAACGTAATTGCTGGCGGAATGTCGCCACTAAACACAGCCGTAGCGTGCTTCCCTAGTTTATTGAGGAAAATCGTCAATCCTAATGCTGCCGACAATTCGTCGACTGACGGGCTAGAACTCACCGTCACTAAAATATTAGTTACATCCTTGATGCTCTGGATTACTTTTTGCTTTGCTGATCCGTTTGACATGATTTTTCCTATGTTTGTTTTTTGTAATTACGCTTGGCATCACTATACCATAAGCAGTACCATAAAGTCAATATCTAAGCCGCCTCTTTACAATTTATGCTATTTTCTGTATAATTCTTCCTGATTAGCGATACAAATCTATAGAGGTAAAGGAGAAACATGCCAATCATCAAATCCGCCATCAAGCGTGCTAAACAAACCTTAAAGCGCCGCGAGCGAAACATCAGCATTAAAAAAGACATTAAGACTGCTGTTAAAGCTTTCTCTGCAGAACCAAGCGCAAAGACTCTTGCTGCAGCACAAAGCGAAATCGACACCGCTGTTAAAAAAGGCTTGATTAAGAAAAATACTGCTGCTCGCCGAAAGAGCGCATTGAGTAAAATTGCTAAAAAAGCAGGTGTTACATTAGAAGCTACTAAAAAACCAGCCGCAAAGCCAGCAACAGCTAAGAAAACTGCCGCTAAAAAAGCTCCAGCAAAGAAGCCAGCTGCTAAGAAATCTGAAAAATAATCTGTAAAGATTACTAGAAAATACCCCGGAATTAACTGGGGTATTTTTATTTTCCAATTCCAACCAGTGTCGCCTCCACAAGCAGCCACGGATTTACAGAAGTTGTTTTCATTTGCAAGTCTGCCCGAAGTAGCGCGTCATTTACCTTCTTCAGTTTTTCCTTATCGACACCTTTTGCTGAAGATGCCAATTTTCGTAAAACATACGGACTAGCTGAAAAATCCGAAGCCACCAACTTACTGTCGCCGTCAGCCAAAACCAACGCCGTCAAGTTAGTTGCTTGCGAGGCAAGCAGTCCCATTGTCTGATAAGCGCCATCAACGCCACTTTCCGACTCCAGATAGCTAATTATGTCATGAACCTTATCATAATCGCCCGCCAGCGCCGAAATAAACAAATCAAACACATTCTCCGTCCTCGCCAAAGGTATAAAGTTGTCGATTAAATCATCTGTCACTTTTTCCGCCAGCGCCAATTGATCCAAAAAATTACTCAGTCGCAACTGATCAAATCCCAAACGATCAACAATTATCTCTGCTTGACGATTCGTTAACTCACATCCACGAGCCTTCGCCTCCGCCACGCACCACTTTAAAAGCTGCGGTTTTTGACGATCACTAAGCGGTGGAAATTCCTGAACTTTGGCATTTTTATGCAGCCACTTATACGTTTTCGTTCGCTTATCAATTTTATCTTCCACCAAAATAATCGTCCTGTCATCATCAAACTTCACATCTGGAAGCTGCGACCAAATCTCAGAATTTTCGCCTAGTTTTGAAATCAAATACACCGACGAGTTCATAAACAGCGTCTGCCCAATTGCTATTTCCTGTATTCCAGCCAGCGTCAAATCTTCGCCATCATGTCGCGCCGCTTTTTCATCGCCAATCAGCTTAGCAATTGCTTGCCGTTTCTCGAATTCATTTTCGCCGTAAAAAAGGTAAATCACTTCGCCTCCACTTGGCAAAATGGACAAATATGCGTACCGCGTCCAGAAACTTTCATCTTTACAATCTCTTGATCGGGATGTCGATGGCACGGCTGACCTTCCCGACGAAATACATGCGCAAACGACAGATAATTACCTTTTCTGCCTTCAGCGTCAACATAATTTTTATCCGTCGAGCCGCCCTGATCAATACTCAATTGCAAAATCTGACGCAGTTCGTTAAATAGTTTTTCTAACTGTCCATCACTAACATTTTTGACGCGCGTTTGAGGGTGAATTTTTGCAGCCCACAGAGCTTCATCGGCATAAATATTACCAACTCCAGCAATCACCGACTGATCAAGAAACGCCGGCTTTATCATCGAATTTTGCCGACGACGAATTCGCTTAATAAAGTCACCCGCTTCGGTTTTTTTATCGAGTGGTTCCGGACCAACTTTCTGCATAAATGGCAAATTTTCTATCTCATCAGTCGGCATCAATTTCATCCAGCCAAACTTACGCTGATCATTGAAAAACAGATGCGAACCATCAGCAAAATCAATTTGCACGCGCGTCGATCTATCTGGCAATTCACCAATCAAGCTATCATTCGGATGACCGCCAGCAAAACTATTAGCCCCACGAAAAATCAATTGCCCAGTCATCTTAAGATGTATCACCAGCGAATAACGCGTATCAAGATCAATCATCAGTACTTTTGCACGACGTCGCACCGCCGTTACATGCGCACCGTATAAAAATTGCTGAACGTCAGTGGGTGAATTCGGAAAACTCTTTGGCGAATCAAATACCGTCGCTCGCACAACAGCCTGACCTGGCAGCAAATCCGCCAAACCGCGACGAACTGTCTCAACTTCGGGTAGCTCAGGCATTCGGCGAGTCCTACAGCTTAAACAAAGCTTCTTCTTGACTTAGACCAATTCCAGCCGCCATTTTCTTGCCGTCAGGAATTTGCTTCAAAAACATATCCAAAATCTCGTTTACATTAGCTTGCGCCGAGCCTTTAGAGCCGCTACAATCCGACGTCCACAAGCTCTTCACAACGGAATTGTCCTTCAAAGTTTCGAATTTGTAAATTTTACCGCTAGCACAAATTCCTCGTAAATCATTTTGCTGCTCAGTTAGCGGCGTGCCTTCCATCATTTTTCGCTTATCAAGCGCATAAACCAGCTCCGTATAAGCCTTGCTGTTATTATCCAATTTTTTCTCTGCAATCGGCTTATCCAAATAACCCTCGTACGTTGTCATTTCGCGAGATTCTGGCGAAATAGTGATGCTATATGAGCGGAAATTCTCATTCGCTACAATCGGTCCGCGTACTGTCAATCGAACCGCGCTTCCCACGTCCGTCGACAACAAAGCAACTTGCCCTACGTTAACATTTTGATCCGTTGTTTGACCTGAATCGTTTTTGCCAAATAATGCTCGACCAATCGCAATAACCGCTGCTACCGCCACGACCGTGATAACAATAACCAGCAAAATTGGTACAAATCGAGAAAATGAATTTCGTCGTTGAGTGTATTTCATGGCATAATTATACCATATTTTCTACACTTCACCCCAATTTGCGCCCGTGCCAACATCTACTTTCAATTTAATCGGCAATTCTGGACAAACGCCTTCCATTTCCGCTTTCATAATCTCGCTGACTTTCTGGACGTCTTCAGGTTTGCATTCCACCAAAATCGAATCATGAACTTGTAAAATCGCGTCAGCCAAGCCCGACAACTTGTCCTCCAGCCGAATCATTGCCAATTTCATCAAATCCGCTTCCGTGCCTTGAATTGGCATATTCATCGCAGCCCTTTCCGCCGAAGATCGCACCATAAAATTGCTCGATTTTACATCAGGCGTTGGTCGTCGCCTGCCGAAATACGTTTCAACAAATCCCTGTTCTCGCGCTTGAGTTAGAATTTTATCCAAGTACTGACGAATCGGCTTTCGCACCTCAAAATAATGATCAATAAACTTTTTCGCCTCTGTAAATGACATTCCCGTAGCCGCCGCCAAACCGTGCGGGCTCATTCCGTAAAGTACACCAAAATTGATCACTTTCGCTGCTCGACGCTGAGATTTGCTTACTTCGTCAATCGACATTCCGTATGTTTCCGCCGCCGTTTTTGCGTGAATATCAACATCGCTATTAAAGTCTTCAATCAACTTCTCGTCACCCGCCAGCACAGCCGCCAGCCTCAATTCAAATTGTGAATAATCCGCGCCGACAAAAACTTTACCATCACTCGGAACAAACGCCTGGCGAATTTTCCTACCCAGTTCAGTCCGCACCGGAATATTCTGTAAATTCGGATTCGTGCTACTCAGCCGTCCTGTGCTGGTTACATCCTGATTGAATGTGGTGTGAATTCGCCCATCAGCCGCCATCAATTTTGGTAACGCCTCAATGTACGTGCTGATCAATTTGGTCAATTCTCGATATCGCTCAATCAACTCGACAATCGGATGTTGTCCGCGTAATTTATCCAACTCTTTTTGACCTGTTGAATATCCAGTTTTTCCCTTTTTTATGCCCGCGGTTGGTAATTGCAATTTGGTAAACAAAACCTCAGAAAGTTGCGCTGGACTAGACGCGTTAAACTCATATCCAGCCATGGAATACATTTGTTGTTCAAGCCCACCAACTTCCGCCGCCAGCTCATCGCCCATCTGTCTTAATAGCGTATCGTCCAACTTCATTCCGCGTTTTTCCATCTGGAATAGCGCCCAAATTACTGGAAAATCAAACTCGTAAGCCACGCGCGCAATTTGTGAATTGTTCGACATATAAACTTTTTGTTCACGATAAATTTTATGTAAGCGAGCCAATTGATAAGGCGCTGAATCATCGTCAGAAAAATCACCAGACAGCGCATTCAAACTACGATCGCGCTTCAGTGGATCAATCAAAAACGCCGCCTGCCCAACATCCCAAACCTCATGAAAACGCACCGCCACGCCATAATTATCCAGCGCATGATACAACTGCTTAACATCCGCCGCAATCACAGTTCCCTGCGCCAGTAATCGCCACATAGATTGACTAATTTCGCTAATTTTCGCCGTCCACACTGACTCAGGATTTGAGCTTATGTAAATTACATCAGGCTCCGACGAATCGATATATATTATATTTTCCGCCTCAAACATCGGCATATCGGGTAATTTTTCAATTCGTGGAACATCCAACTTCGGTTCTTCTTTTTTCTCATTTTCTGCCATTTGCATTGTTTTTGGCAATCGTCCAATTAGCGAATTAAACTCCAACTTCTGCAGAATTTCCGTTACTCGCGCAAAATTGCAATCATTAACATCCGCCACATCCCAGTCCAGCTCAATCGGCGCGTCCGTCCAAATTTCCGCCACTTGCTTGGTCAAATATGCCGACTCACGACCATTTTCCAGCTTCGTTCGCAAAGCGCCTTTTTGCTCGTCCAAATGCTCATACACTCCGTCCAGAGTTTCATATTCTTGCAATAATTTCACCGCCGTTTTTTCACCAATTCCCGGCACTCCCGGTAAATTGTCACTTGAATCGCCCTTTAGAGCCTTCAAATCTAAAAATTGTTCCGTCCGAATTCCGTATTTTTCTTCAAAGTGTTCCGCCGTAAATTCCTCGATATTTCTCAAGCCATTTTTCATGGCGTAAACTTTGGTCATCGATGATATCAATTGCAATGCGTCCAAATCCGACGTTATCAAGCACGTTTCAATTCCGCGAGATTCCGCTTGCCTGGCAAACGCACCCATAATATCGTCCGCCTCGTAATCATCAATTTCATAAAGCGGCCAGCCAAACGCATCAAGCAGTTCGTGTAAAATCGGGATTTGCTGATAAAAATCATCTGGCGCAGGTTTACGACCAGCTTTATATTCTGGATACAATTCCCGCCGCTTGCGAATGTTCGTGCCTCGTTTATCCCAAGCTACCGCCACATAATCCGGATCCAATTTCTTAATTAGCTCAATTGCCAAACTTACAAATCCGTACACTCCGCCAGTCGGAGTTCCGTCAGCCATCGACAATCCCGGCATAGCATAATAACCTCGGTAAAACACCGACTTTCCATCAATAACCACTAGACGCTTCATACTTCTATTGTAGCATTTAAGCGACTGTCGTTAGAGAGTTGATTAAGAGAGTTGATTATTGACGCTTCGGCAAGTTTTTGTTGTATTCTCCCATAATTATCATAAATCTTCCCAAATATTTCTTTAGCATTGAAAGAATCATTGCCCTGTTTTTTCAGCCATTTCTCGTATCTCTCATAGATTTCTCTAAGTTCTTTCATAGAACTGTAGGAGTCATTATCGTGTTTCATCCTACGCCTATGAATCTCCCACTTTTCCCTTTCGTAATTGAAGAGGTGACAGTATTCACTTGTCTTATTTATATCTGTCTTATCGCTCGTTATTATATGCAATAATTCTGCCTCACCAAAATTATCAAATCCGACAGAAAATGTATAAATCGATCCCTGTAATATAGAAATAGAAGTAGGCACAAAATCAACTATAGAAAGATCATCTATAAAAACATAATCAAACTCATCTTTATCGTATGGCATCTTATATATCTGATATCGATCTTTCGGATTAGATGACGAAGTGGCAGGATTCTCCCAAATCATCCATACCTGACCATACTGATCAACAACAGGTTCTTTAACAAATCTTTTCCATGCTTTATTACGATCAAAATTTGATTCTAGCTCCTCAACTTGTTTTAATATATTACCCCATTGAACTTTTTTACGATATTCTATAAAACGGCACCAGATACTAAAATCAGAAAGTGGATTCTGAGGCAACTCTTCAGCACGTCCATGAGCTGTTTCCATAATACTTATCACAAACATACTCTCTATTTGGAAGAATGTCAACAAATTGTTAAAATTAGTACATGACACAACCATACCCGCCACCCACCTTGTCCGCCCTGATAGCATATTATGCTACTGACCAGTATCGCAAAGAGCCCAAGCCGGCCACATTATAATGCTATAATGAAGATATCGCGCGAGCTACTAAAAGACAGTGCGGGCCGATAAATCACGGGGGGGTAAAAGTATGTTTGAAGGCAAGACATTTGAATACGATCCGGGTTATGATCCGGAACGGCTTGACGGTGGTGGCGATAACACCGAATCTACACCAGAGCGCAACCGCGAAGTGACACCGCTCATCATTAACGTTGATTGCCCAGAATATAGCGTCACGTCCGAAAATCCATATCGCTACGATGCCAACCCACCCCGCCCGCTTGATACCATAGCCGCTACAATTGAAGCACCAATTCGCCAACATTTTATGGGTCGGAATATACTGCTGCGCGGTATCCAGTCGGCACACTTTGGCGTAAGCGATCGCCAGCAACTCATCAAGGAAATAGTCGCCAGAGGAGGCGATAGCTTCACGGTGCAATCTGCTGACCCAACCTATGACATGCATGCTCGACGATGCGACAACTATAGCGGCGAGGAAATTTTCGCCCTGCTACAGGCGTTTCATACTTACAAACCCAAGTGCGATGAGCTACCGCTCGCTCCTGTTGATATCTGGCAGGTGTTCGACGGCGAGAGTTACGAAGAAATCGAGTATCTCCATCCCCGGCACAAGATACCTACGCGCGACCACTATAAACTGCGGCCCGGCTTCAGTCCTCAGGATGCCCTGCTGGCGATCGTCGTGGTAAATTAACCATTCTAACCGGGGCCGACTGTTTCATATCAAAGTCAAGAGCTCCAGAACAAACTACTCGCAGGAATCAACACAACCAACCGGCAGCCACACCTGTTTGCCACCCAGCTGAAGAGCTGTTACAATAATCCCCATGAGTACAAGCGAGCATAGCTGCAAAATTATCGCCCTTGTCGGTCTGGCCGGTAGCGGCAAAAGTTCGGCGGTCGAATATTTGACAGAAAAAGGATTTCCAAAAATTTACTTCGGTGGCGTTATTTATAAAGCCATGGACGAAGCTGGAATTGAAAAAACTTGGGACAATCAACAACAATTTCGCGAAGAAATTCGTCACCGTGAGGGCAAAGATTTCGTAATCAAACGCGTCATAAAAAACATCCACGATTTAATAAATGCTGGGCAAAATAAAATCGTTTTAGACGGATTATACACTTGGAGTGAATATAAATTCCTTAAGCACGAATTTCCTGGACAAGTTGTCGTTATTGCTATTGTTACGCCGAAATACCTCCGTTATCAACGAATGGCTAAACGCATAGAACGCCCAATGCAACCGCACGAAGTTGATCAGCGCGACTGGTCAGAAATCGAGAATTTGGAAAAAGGTGGACCAATTGCTATTGCTGATTATTTCATCATTAACGACGGCAGCCTTGAGCAATTACATCAAAAAATAGACGCCGCAACTCACGATGCCCATTTTTGTAAATCGCCCGAACAGTGTTAATTAGTCCAGGTATTCGTAAAGTTTTTTCGCGTCTTTGTGCTTGCGAAGTTTTGCTAGCGCCTTAGCTTCAATCTGGCGGATTCGCTCGCGCGTAACCGCAAATTCCTGACCAACTTCTTCCAAAGTGTGATTTTTTCCATTATCCAAACCAAAGCGCATTCGAACAATTTTTTGCTCGCGATCACTCAAACTTGATAGAATTTCCTGAACTTGCTCTTTTAGCAATTGATTTGAAGCGGAATCTTCTGGCGAAACCGTATCTTCGTCAACGATAAAATCTTGTAACACAGAGTCGTCATCTTCACCGTCACGACCAACGCCAGCGTCCAAAGAAGAAATGTCTTGCTTGATCTTAATGACGTATTCAATTTTCTCTGGCTCCATGTCCAATTCTTTAGACAATTCCTCAATTGTCGGCTCACGGTTCAATTCCTGAGTCATTCGTCGCTGAGTACGCAGCAATTTATTGATCGTTTCCACCATGTGAACTGGAATACGAATCGTTCGCGCCTGATCAGCAATCGCACGCGTAATCGCCTGGCGAATCCACCAAGTTGCATAAGTCGAAAACTTAAATCCCTTATCTGGGTCAAACTTCTCAACCGCACGCAAAAGCCCAGTATTTCCCTCTTGAATCAGATCCAAAAAGTCCAAACCACGACCAGAATAACGCTTAGCAATTGACACCACCAAACGCATATTCGCCTCAGCCATCTTATCCTTAGCCTTTTTATCGCCTTCAACAATTCGGCGCGCCAAGTCCATTTCTTCTTCAGCGCTAAGTAGTGGAATCTTACCAATTTCCCGCAAGTACAGTCTGACCGAGTCATCCGACACGTCGTCCAAATATTGCCCAGTTGTCAGCGAATCCAAATCTTCCGATTCTTCTTCGTCTATAAGCGTTGGATCAAAATCATCATCTTCGTTTAAGTTTACTGGCTTCGTCGTGATATCGTCGCTCACATTTTCTCCTTAATCAGATTATTTAAGCTCTGGCGCAAATTCTGAGACAAAACCTCATCGCCCGACGCCTCGGCCTCTCTAAGCTGCGTTAATAGTTGATTCTTTTTGTTTTCGCGATGTTTGATTGTTATCTGTCTGACTAGCCGAGCCATCTCTTCGTCCAAGCTTTTTTGCTCCCAATTGGCGTAACGACTTTCACTTTTCAACTGTACTATTTTCACATACTGTTCGATTTTTTGCAAGTCCAGCGGAACCTCGTCCAAATCCGCGTCTGGGTTCTTCCGCAAATAGCCAATCAGCTGCCGCGCATTGTCATCATCCAACATTTCGCCAGAAACCGCCGCCAACCAACGCCGCACAGATTTTTCACTCGCCGCCAACCCCGCCAGCATATCCTCAGTTTCATCCTGAACCGGAGTCGGTTTTTCTTTCTCAATTTTCGCCTTTTTCAATTGATGTTCAGCGACTTTTTCATTCGACAATTTCGCCTTCAGTGCGGTGATTGATGCGCCAGTTTTTTCAGAAATTACCGACAAATAATGCTCTTGTTCCACCGGATCTTTCAAGCCTCGGACAATTCTTAGCGCAATGGTCGAAAATCGCCGCTTGCCTTCTGCCGACTTCAAATTCTCCATTTCCGCATATCTGGCAATCACCCAATCCACCGCTGGCTGAGATTGGTCAATCGCCACTTGCCAAAGTGCTGGATCTTTTTGGATCAATTCGTCTGGATCTTTGACGTCATCAGGCAGGCTAACAACCTCCAGCTCCACACCGACTTCCTGCGCCAAATTGATAGCGCGCTCCGTTGCATTAACTCCCGCTCTATCACCATCAAATGCCAAGCGAATCCGCCCCGCCAATCGACTAAGTGACTTCAAATGTTGCGTCGTCATCGCTGTTCCAGAGGTCGCAACTACGTTTTTAACTCCCGCTTGATGACTGCTAATTACATCCAAATTACCCTCAACAATCACCGCCACATCGCTTTTTCGAATCGCTTCTTTAGCTTGATGCAAACCAAAAATATGTCGCGATTTATCAAACAACAGCGTTTGCGGCGTGTTCAAGTATTTTGGCGCGCGCGGATCATCATGAATAATTCTGCCCGTAAATCCCACAACTTCGCCATTGCCATCACTCAACACCACCATCATTCGCCCACGAAACAAATCACCACCAAACCGATTCGACAAGCCAGCGTCCGCCAATTCCTGCCTAGAAAATCCTCTTTTTTCCAATGCTTTCGTCAACGTGTCGCCATTCTCCGGCGCATAGCCAATCAGAAAATCACCAATTGTTTGACGATTTAATCGCCGTTTTTTTACCACATAATTTAAGGCTGTCGAATTTTTCACCAAATTTTGCTGATAAAAATTGGCGGCTAATTTCAACGCTTCTCTAGCCCTGGCGCGACGCTTGGCTGTTCGTCCGTCGCCATTAGAAAACAAAGTCAGATCAACGCCCGCCTTCCGAGCCAAATGCTCCAGCGATTGACGAAAATCCATTCCTTCCACCATCATCACAAATGTAAAAATATCGCCACCTTTTCCAGAAGAAAAATCGTGCCAAATCTGCTTTTCTGGACTAACCATAAAGCTTGGGGTTCGCTCGTCGGTAAACGGACTTAAACCCTTCAAATTGCGCCCCGCTCGCTTCAACTGAACATACTCACCAATCACATCCTCGATGTTCAGTCGCGCCCGCACTTCTTCTTTGGCATCATTCATATTTTTATTATATCACTCTTTACCTCTGTTATTGTTTGTGGTTAAATAGGAATATGTATCCTGACAATTTGAATAACCAACCTCAAGGTATCGATTATCTGAATCAAATTGCCACACCTCCGCCGGCGGAAGGTTTTGATAAAAAAACCAAAATAATTATCGCTATTTTAAGCTTTATTGGTCTGATAACCCTAATTGCGATATTCGTTTTTTCACAAGACTCTATGCCAAATACTAATCCGTCACAAGTTGCATCACGTGTTAATAAGTTACTCACTATTTCCAAAAAATACAATAATAAGTTCCGCTCGACCAGTTTACAAACCACCAATAGTTCTCTGGTTGCAGTGCTGATCACTGCGAATGCCTCAATGGGCGAAGCGCTTCAAGCAACCGGCATCAATTATAAGGAAAAACAGAAGGACATCCTCGCCTTAGATCCGTCAGAAAAATTAGAGAAAAAATTGGACGAAGCTCTTCTGAACGCGCAATTGGATATTACCTATGCTCATGAAATGAATGTGCAAATAACAGATACAATCAACATGATGAAAAAGGTATACAAGTCCACCAAGTCAAAAAAGATGCGCGAATGGCTAGTAAAAACTGCTGGCGACTTAGAGAATATCCAGAAACAAATCAATCAAATTATTAAGGCAGATTAAGCTTCCGAGACTAATCGATAGCTCAGCCTCGCCAAATCAAAGACCTCTTCGTCAGTCAATTGACCTGAACAAATAATTGTATTCCAATGCTTCTTATTCAAGTGATAGCCTGGTAAAACCGTTTCGTATTTTTCTCGTAAATTCTGTGCCAACAACGGATCGCATTTTAGGCTTACTCTGAGCGGCTTTGAACCTTCCGCCACCAACGCTACCATTTTCCCCGCACCGTCATTATCTCGACCAAATTTATACACCGCAACATCCTCGCCAAACGGATAATCCAGCCATACGCCTGACAAACTCAGAATAAATTCTTCAAATTGTTTATGCGTCATACTTTCACCTTTTTCAAATAATATTCAAGTTCCATAATACTGCCGCGAATGTCTTCCAGTGCTCGATGATCTTCTGGCTTGGCGAATTTCTTACCGTATTTACCCTCAAACACCACCTTCCACGCGCTCACGTCCAACACGCGATAATGTAGTCTTTTTGACAACGTTGGCCACCATTGGTCAATAAATCGACGATCCTGATGGATTGAATTGCCCGCTAACAAAATCTTCGTTTCACCCGCAAAATGCTCATCACAAAACGCCAACAATTCGCGTTCTATTTCCGCCAAAGGCTTGCCCGATTCATTCTGCTCCTCCAGCCCGCGTCGCGCTTCCGGATGCTCATTCCAAAAACCAGCATTTCGGTCCAACAACTTAGCCAGCTTTTCCGAATCGTGGTGCACAATTCCTTCGTACGTCGCAATTTCCTTAAAATTCCAATCCGTCACAATTGCCGCCACTTCCAAAATCTCATCACGTACTGGATTTAGTCCAGTCATCTCCAAATCCACCCACAAAATCTTTTTCGGCTTAAAACTTGCTTTCATATCTTTATTATACTACTTTTTGACATCGTAGTAATCTCGAGAAAACCGCTCTGGTACCTGTCTTAATAGCCTTTCAACAACGTCATCAAACTTTGCCGCACCACCATTTTCTCTTTCAATCCGAAGGGATTCAAGCACGCCATCAGACGGGACAAAATTCGTCTCATTCACTAGATAATAATACATCTCAATAGCACTCATGTCTTCACAACCATACGGTATCATTCCATAAAACTTTAGATTTTCCACATAGCGTTCGGCCAATTCGTCGCTGACTTCTAACGCCTTATCTAGCTGTAGCGCTTGCATGAAATAATCACCCCTTGGATCACCATAAATATCATCTGGCAATTGAACACTCTTGATGGTTGCATAGTCAATCCCCTGAACTTGCATATCAGACAGAAGCCTCACTGCCTTGAGGGCTAATTTATTGCCAATTCGATAGCCATAATCAATGTCGTGTTCAAAAACTGTCGGTCTAATAATATGCTCAGCAGTATCCAACACTGCTTGAGTGCTAGCCAATAGCCTCCAAGCACCGTTGTTCTTGTGTATGAGCACTTGATTGATTGTAAAATCATGCCGCCTCATAAACTCGGCAGTAGATTGTACAGACTCCGTGCCATAGCCATTCATTGCATCACGTGGCGAAAAACGCATTGAAAGATCGCTCGCTACCGCCCGAATCTCATCTGGATCATAATCGCCATTAGCAATAACTTCTTCTAAAATTACCAAATCGACATCGCGAGGAGGCGGTAACTGACGGTCGCTATGAACTAGAGACTCCAAAACCTGACGAGCCGCCCCACCCTTTACACCAATAAATGGCGGTAGTTTGTCTAGATCAAAACCCAAATTAGCCCGCTTAATAGCATCGGCAGGTAATTTATATTCATATATTTCATTGCAGCGAGCTTCCGGGTTGCCAGGCTGCTCGCAATCATAATATTTCAGCTGGCAGCTAATTCCCTCAAATTCTACGCGGCGCTCGCCGCTATCAAGAACTTGCAAAGCGCGAGGCTGATACATCTTCGCCTCTATATCACTCGGAGTCGGGCTTAATTTTTCCATGCTCGCTATTATAGCATAAACAATTTAAAAAGTCAATCAAAGAAGTCCTCTCATCACGCACTGGATCTAGTCCAGTCATCTCCAGGTCGATCCATAATATTTTTTCGCCTTACTCATACTATCTATTATACACTCGTTATCTGTTTATCTGACCATAAAAAGCTTCTTGCTGCTCGCTCGTTAACACATTCTGCACTTCAGCCCAAACCTTAGCCTCCGCCTCATGGACATTGTGACTATTTACCGCAGACCCGTCTAGGACCTGATGTAATTGACCCTTGGTGATAACTCGCTGATGTTGTAAATCAAACAATACTCTTACTTGTTTATTAGCCTTGTTTTTCATTGCGTCCACTATCAGCGCGATTTGCTCATCTGTTATGGCGGGGATTTTTTGCTGCCGCTCTGGACCGAGTATCAGCGAGCCGACTTTCGGCCGCGTCACACGAACCAAGTCACCATTAGGAGCAACTCTATCACCAAGGGATTCAGACACAGCGCTGCTACTCAAGGCTTGAGCAACTTGATTCTTGGTTACTGGTAAAATTGTGTTGAGTGTGTATCGACGACCATCATGCGCATCATACCACCACGGTAAAGCCAGCACTAACGTCAACGCCTCCGAGCCCATACGTCGCACTAAGCTGTGCGAACTAATTTCATACTCAGAAATACCACATTCGCCGGTGTGAATGTTCGTGTATTGGTTGACTGTTGTTCGTCCAATGCGCCGACTACCAGCTTTGGTATACAATAATTCCTGAAACCCGCGCACCAAAGCCACCGATATATTGTGTTTTTCCTCGCTGTTTAGTTCACCCATGTCGATATCGTTTGGATTAACCGACAGGCGCCGACATATTTTACTAAATTGATAGTGAATATTATCCGCCTTATTGGGATCAATACCATTAGTCAGGTAGACGTCATTGTCAGTACGACAGCCGTCATAAATCTCTCTGGTTTTCAAAAAAGCATCGTATTCGGCAAAAAAGTCATCTGTTGTATCGGGGCTGACAAATTCCTGGAACAATTCCTTTGGTTGATGCCAGGCGGCAAAGCCACCACCCGAGACGGAGGCTGCCATGGCCGATAACGCCAACACTTCACGTAAGCTTCCCCCATTCTTAATCATTTCTGCTAATGACCGAGAAAGTTCTGGCGACAATGGTAAACTATCCATAAACTCACCAATTTTTGTGATCTGCCCCTCTCCATCAATTGCTTCCAGGGTTTCCAGCAAATCGTACGACTCTTGAATAACTTTTTTACTAGCAACAGGATGCATCAGGTATCGGTTCAGATCCTCAAAATCACCATTCAGATGGATAGCCGACAAAACGTTGCGCACAATATTCGTGTGATATATCTCCGGTGGAATATGCTGTTCACGGGACGCAATATCATAAAATCCTTTCAGCTCATCTGACAAATAAATCTTATCGTAAGATATCGGACGAGCCAATACAAACTTAGCGCCATCAATATCACGACCGCCCCGCCCCGCCTGCTGCATCAGCTCTGCTTGAGTACACAATCGAGGCGGTAGCCCTTCTGTACCTTCTTCGCCAATCTCCTTACTCTTCGTCAGTCCATTCGATAGCACCAAATCAACCTCAGGGATAGTGATTCCAGACTGTCCAGCCGAGGTCGAAACGATGACAAACGACTCATCTTCTGCTGGTTTGGCAGTAAAAATCTCTCGGCGCGCAGCTTCTGATATGCCAGAATGTAGTTTGAAAAATCGTATTTTCCCGGATTGATGGCGAGTATGACGTTTGATTGACGCAATAGTCTCCTCGATACTTCTCACACCTTCAACAAAGACCAGTGATTTTTTCGAGTCCTTACCATATTCGAGATACGCTTCAGATATCGTATTCACCTTATCTTCTGTAATGTCGATATCATGCGGCCGACCGTCAATAGTTACGACTGGTAGTTCTGATCCGTTAATATCTTCGTACATCGCCTGAGAGACTTCCGTGTCAGGCGTGGCACTAGAAAAAGCTATATGCCATTTGTCGGTATTCTCTATCGATTTTGCCGCCAGAGCGGTAGCAAATTCCATCTCCAAATTGGCTTCATGTATTTCATCAACCATGATAAGCGTCTTCTCGTCCTGCCAGTCGCTAGAAAATTGTTCCAGCTTTTTCGTAAACGTTGCTGGAGTCATGAAACAAAGCCTAGTGTCCGGCGTCGCTTCAGTGGCACGTCCGTGAATCTTGCCCACCAAGTGATTAGGATATTGTTCGCCAAGCTGTTCACGCAAACTCTTCTCGACATATTCAGTAACATTATCGACGATAACCCGCCGCGGCATCAACACCACGACACGATCAAACCGCTCCAGTGCATACTGAGCGGTTTGTGTCGTTTTACCACTACCCGTCGGTCCGCACAGCCAGGATATTTTACTTTCCGATAATGTGTCTAATATCTCTGCTTTGTGCTTATATGCAGGTAGTTTTTTGTCACCAAGATCATAGTCAGCAAAAGGAGTTTCCGGTAGTTTACTGTACCGTTCCCGCAATTCTTTTAAACGCTGTCGCCTCTGTTCGGGCGGTTCACCATAACTATACGACGGTTGACTGGGTCTTTCAATATTTCGACTCAATAAATGACTACTGCTAGGTTCTTGCGATCTACGTAAATAGCTCGGACGCCGAACTCCATCTTTCACACTACTCTCTCCTTTATACTCACATTGTAGATAGGAGAAAGTAAAATAGCAAACGTAAGCGTCTTAGCTTTTTCTTGTCTAGTTTGTCTAACTTAAAAAACGAATATTTGTATAGCAAATCGCAATTCGTATTACACTGCCGCCTCCCTTTTGCATTTATGTTACTTTCAAGCGCGCTATGATACACTGGTGTCATGACAAAACGCATCCTACTCAAATTATCAGGTGAACAACTTCAAGGCGAATTCGCCAGCGGCTTTGACCCAAAACGCGCTCGCTGGATTGCTGAACAAATTCGACCAGCACTGGACGACGGGGCTGAAATCGTAATTATGGTTGGTGGTGGCAATTACGTTCGCGGCAATCAAATCATCGGTCACGGAATTCAACCTGTTTCCGCTCACAACATTGGGATGCTTTCTACGCTTATGAACGCCATTGCACTGGCGGACGTATTAAACGACGCAGGACTTCCAACTCGCGCATTGTCCACGGTCGAAGTGAATCAATTTATCGACCACTATACTTTCCGACGCGCAATTAGCCATATTAAGAAAAACCGCATCGTAATCGTGGCTTGCGGCACCGGCCGACCATTTCTGACTACTGATACCGCAGCGTTAAATCTAGCACTAGAAATGCAATGTGACGCCGTAGTTAAAACAACGAAAGTCGACGGAGTTTATGATAAAGATCCTATGAAATTCCCTGACGCCGTAAAAATTGATCATTTATCTTACCAAGAAGCCCTGACAAATCCTAACATTGCCGTTATGGATAAGGCGGCAATTGGACTAGCTATGGACGAGCATATTCCAGTCATCATTTGCGACCTGCTAACAGACGGAAATATTCTCCGCGCAACCCGCGGAGAATCAGTAGGCACGCTTATTAGTTAAGGTTTTAATCCTTTTTCTTATCTAATTTATCGAGTTTCAAGAAGTGAATGATTGCATATACAACAAATGCAACGGCTATCAACGTAATTAACGAGCTAACGAATGCGCCGTATAAAAACTCGCCTTTACGTCCAGCAATTTCAACCGTAAATGAAGCTGATTGCAATCCTTGTTGAGAGCCAACGATCAACTGCACTAACGGGTCAACAAATGCCGTCACCAACTTTTTAACCGTATCGCCAGCTGCGGTACCGATTGCCAAACCAACCGCCATACCGACAACGCCCTGTTCGCGAATAAAATTAACAAATCCAGCCATGTGAGTGTCTTTTATCACTGTACCCGCAATTTTCTTCTCTTTAATGGCAGCAATTTTTTTAGCAGCTTTAATGCTCTTAGGGGTCAATTTTTTAGTCGATTTATCAACACTAGGTTTTGCCATAATAAATTCTCCTTTTATTATTTATTATTGAATATTATATCTTATCTGGCGCCACAATTCCCAAAATAGCCAATCCAGCCTTAAGAATATCGGCATAAATTGCCACGATTCCTACGCGATGTGCTTCTTTGTCGCTACCAATAACCTGATTTTTCTCGTAATATCGATTAAATTCTTGCGCCAATTCGAACAAGTACGTACAGATGTGATGAGGTTCCAAACTTTCCTTAGCGCGATCAACCACATCCACGTACTCGCTCAACTTTCTAACCAGCATCTTATCCTCGTCAAACAACTCTGTCGGAAAGGCAATTTCTTTATCGGATTTAGCTAAAATACCTCGCGCTCGAGCATGGGCGTATTGCAAGTAGCTTCCCGTATTTCCCGTCAAACTTACCGCGTCATTAATATCAAATATGACGTCGCCGCCAATCTTCACTTTCAAGAATTGATAACGGAGTGCGCCAGCAATCACGTCGTCAGTTGGTTCGCCGCCAGCATTTTCAATTGCCTTCTTAAACTCGTCAAACAGCCAGCCAATTGTAATAACTTCACCCGTTCGTGAGCTCATTTTTCCAGTTGTCAATTTGACCAAGCCAGTCGCGTAGTTGAATAATTTTCCTTTCAGGGCCGGAATCGACAATTCACTAGCCGCAATCACGCCACGGAAGTATGCTGCTTGCTCTTCGCCATTCACCGTAATTGACAAGTCCAAATTCGGGTAGTCCTTATACTTCAACTGAATCAATCCCATATCATGCGCCCCATAAAGACCATTGCCGTGAGATCCAATAAACACGTTGTCGAACGCGCCGTATTTACTGCCCTTAAAAACGTACGCACCATCAGATTTGGTGAACACCTCTGGAGTTTTCTCTTTAATCAGAGATTTGCCCAATTCTTCAGTTTCGCTCTCAACGTAACGTCGCTCAATCGGCACGTTTCCAAGTCGCCCAACATTAGAGTCAATTTCGTCAAAACTCCAACTTTTACAGATTTCGTAAACTTGCTTATATAGTGGATCATCCAGGACGAATGATTGCTTGGCTAGTTCATCAATTTCTGCCTTTGCCTCTGGAGATTCTTTCGCCGCACGCGCACCTTCAACGTACATGCGACTCATAAATTCATTTCGCTTATCGGCTGGGATTTCGTTCAATTTATTTACATCGCCGTCAATCTCGCGCAAAATCGCCCACATACTTTTACCAACATGTGTTCCGACATCACCGTGATAACTCACTCGATGTACAATTGTGCCATCAACCGCCAGCAAATTAGCCATCGTGTCTGCCAAAATCGCATTCAAAGCGTGTCCGATGTGCATAGCCTTAAATGGATTCGGGCAATTAGTTTCAATTACAACCGTCTGACCAGCGCGCTTCGTCGTTGGCTCTTTTTTCAAAGAATTTAGAACGGATTGATCGCTCAGTTTTACATTGATAAAACCTGGACCAGCCACGCTTACTTCGCTAAACTCTTCTTCTTTACGCAGATTCTCAGCAATCATCTCCGCAATTTCACGCGGATTCTTCCCTAGCGGCTTAGCCAATTGCAACGCCACATTTGTAGCAAAGTCACCAAACTTCGGATCAGGACGCGTTAATTGTACCGATATATCCTGATCAAAAAGTTGCTTCACTACTTGAGAAATAATCTGTTCCATACTGTCCAGTATACAACAGAGGTGAACTATTATCTAGCTAAATCTCTACGCAGTTTCGTCAAGTTCTTCCAGTTCCAGACTTAATTTCGTCGCCGAACTTGGGCTAGATCCTTTCACGTGTTGCAATACATATGTCAATGCCGACATATCATCTCGGCTCAATACGCCTTCGGTAAGTCCGTGAATATCTTTTTCTTCAGCCATTTTATTCCTTTTTGTTTTAATTTTTTATACAGTAAAATGATATCACATTATTTTTATTTTGTCAATAACTATAACCTTGCGACCACTTACTTGGCTTTATTTTTATCTGATCGACGCTTATATTCTTCCGCTATAACCCTACCTATTTCGCTGTCTTTTAAGTACTCTTTGCATGACGATAATAAACGCTCGGATACGTCAGAGTCCTTCATCTTTAGCGCCTTCCTATATGAATTGCTAAACGCCGCAAACATACCGTCTTCATCTTTCATGACCCTAATAGTAAGTTTCTTGTCCTCTGACGATACGTAAACAAATATCAAGTCTGCGCCAGATTTCAATGCCGTATGAATCGCTGCAGAGCCCATTTCACTGCGAGGCTTTGAACCTACTGAGTCATCCGCTGAATATCCAGCCAAAACCAAAGATCCACCATCCTCAACAAACTTAACCGCTTCTTCGTAATGGTCTGTTGAAAAGTGAACCGGTTTTTTACTCTTTTTATCTACCCATTCATATGGCACACCAAAAAAGTTTTTAGCGCCAAACGCAAGATACTGTATAGCCTCTAAGTTGATTCCGCCAACACCCTTCTTAATCCAATCTCTATTAGTCGACGCTACGCCAATATTAATTTTGTTCAACAAAGACGCCAAATAACTAGCCGTAGGAACATCTTCTCCATTGAAATGTGTTGGCGCTATAACACTTCCCTTGCCTTCTTCTTTGGCCTTTTTGGCGGCTTCAATTAAGATATCTTCGCCAATTACTTCAACTTCCTTTTTGCCATGCATTAAGCCCATCAACAGCCTAAGTCCAGAGGAAAGACGAACGTCTGTTTCTGGCAATCCCAATTCTTCTCCGGCTGCCTCAAGTTTTTCTACCGCCGAATTGTTAGTTAGTCCAAAAGGTTTGCTGTACTTTTCTCGTCTACCACGCACCCATTTCTTAAGAGAACCAAGCGCAACCGACAGAGAAAAACCCTCTCTCTGTGGCTCAGTTTCTTTTACGTCAATATCAGACTCTTCAGTGATGTCTGGATAGAAAACTTTATTGAACAATTCTTGCTCTTCTGGGGTTGGGATAAATTTATCTATTCCTGCAGTCATTTTAACTATCTCTCCTTATTACGCAACTAACTCTCAGTTGTTTTTACGATATAGGCAATTATACAACATAATTGGCTATGTTGTCAATAGTAAAACGCTGTTCGAAACTCTATTCGCAACCGTCACAAATAGTCAGACTTGCTGGGTCAACTGGTGCCGCAACAGTACCGTTCGACTTTGCTTGATCGTCAGCCGCTTCCTGCGCCGCTTTAAGAGCTGCATCAATGGCACTCAATTTTTCTTCCAAAGTCATGTCATCAGTAATAATTTGACTTGCGTTCATTTTCATTTTCCCCTATATTTAGTAGTTACTTAACTAATTTTACGCTAGATATAGTGCTTATGCAATAAAATGCAGCCAATTGCCCGTTGTAGTTTTTTCATCAAGTTCACCAATTGGCGCAACGTATATTTGCGGATTTTGGCAACGCGGCATAAAATCAGCCAACTTCTCTTTATAAGCAGCCATTGCCGCCTCTTTCTCAGATTCTGGAAGTTCAGTCACGTTAGTTTTTAAGAAAACTGCTCGCTTTTTATCATCCCAAACCACAAATTCCGCCTTACCGTTTCGAAACGCATTTTCTGAATGGCGCGCAATCGGCTCTGATATCCAAATTATAGAATTGCCAAAACGTGCAAAGTGCAACGGCGTCACCAAAGGAGTTCTATCAACATTCACCGTCGCCAACGCACCAACTTCGACTGTATCTAATATTTCTTTCGCTAATTCATTCATATCATCAACTCCCATTACTTCGTGGTATTAACTTCGTAACTAGTGTTTGTACTTTCAAAGAAATTCACCAGTTCCAGCGTATCATTGGCGGCTGCCATCCATTTGGCTGGGTTCGGCACGTTATATTCAGGCTCAAAACCCAACTCCTGCAAGCGTCGGTCGGTCATATGCATGACATATTGGTTCACGTAATCAGCATTTAAGCCCAGAATCCCCTTCGGTAGCATGTCTTTGTTATAAGCCTTCTCAAGTTCTACCGCTTGCAGAATCAAGCCACGGATTTCTTCTGCGAATTCCTGTGTTTGCAATTCTGGATTTTCGTCCAAAATCGTCAAAAGCAAATTGATACCAAACGTCAAGTGAAGATTTTCATCGCGAGTAATCCAGTCCAGCAGTGAGCCAACATTACGCAACAAATTACGCTGGCGGAAGCTCATGCCAACCATAAAGCCTGAATAGAACCAAATTCCCTCAAGCACAATGTTATACGCCACCAAAGATCTAACGAAGTCCTTCTTACCTTCCAGCGAATAAATATCCAAATTCGGATCAAGCATCACGTCCAAATGCTTATTCTGGAAGTCAGCCTTGTCAGCCAATGATTTCTTACCAAAGCCCGCAGCGTAAATTTCCTCGCGATCAAACGGAAATGTCTCAATAATGTATTCAAATGTCATGAAGTGATTAGCTTCTTCCCACATCTGTTTTGACAAATATAGTTGAGCTTCCGCCGCGTTCACATATGGATAAATACCGAACGCCAATGACTTATTGATCAATAACTCGTTTGGATTCAAATAGCTAATAACCGTTTTCAATGCATGCTTTTCATCGTCTGACAATTTTTCAAAATCTGCCAAATCCTGAACTAATTGAACTTCGTTTGGAAACCACGTGTTAGCCACTGCTTGATTATAAAGATCATACGCCCAAGGGTAACGAATTGGGTGAAGTGATAATCCATCACGTAATCCTGAACCTAAAATTCCCATCTTAATTTCCTCCTTTATTTATTAATTTTCGCAAATCCAAATCCGCGCACTTTACTATTTGTGCGGACTTTTTGTTCTGCAATTTTATCAACTGAAACTGTCGTTTGCTCCGACTGATGACGCGGCTTAACGTGCAGATAATATGTCGTCTTCAAGCCACGCTTCCACGCTTCCGAATAAATCTTCACATATTCATCAATATCTCGCGTCTCCAGATACATATTTCGAGAAATCGCCTGATCGACCCACTTCTGAGCCCTAGCCGCCACCTCAATAAACGCATACGGGCTAAGCTGGAAACTTGTTTTATAAACATCCTTGATATTCTGAGGAATGCCGTCAATATCTTGAATATCGCCTTGCGCTGCAAAAATCTCATCCTTCAAATTGTCCCACAGACCAAGCTTCTTCAAATCGCGAACTAAATTATGGTTCACTTCCAGAAACTTACCGTTCAAAGTCGAGCGGCTGAAAATCTGCGCAAATTGCGGATCAATTCCAGGAGTCGTTCCCGCCACGTGACCAATATTAGCCGTCGGCGCAATTGCCATAAGAGTCGCATTTCGCATTCCTTTCTTCACCTTCTTACGCAAACCGTCCCAGTCCAGTCGCGTCTTTTGGTCTATTTTCACCTTCACGCCGCGATCTTTTGATAGCTTATCAACCGTATCAATCGGAAGAATTCCCTTGCTCCAACCGCTGCCCGCAAATGTTGGATAGCTGCCCAATTTTTCTGCCAAGTCAGCCGATTGATCGATGGCGTGATAGCTAATGAACTCCGTCAATTGATCAACCAAATCGTAAGATTCTTTTGATTCGTAGCAATAACCCAACTTCTCCAACACGTCAGAAAGACCCATAATCCCGAGGCCAATTGCTCGAGTTTGCTGATTCGAATGCATCGCTTCTGGAATTGGCGTTTGAGTAATGTCGCACAAATTGTCCAATTGTCGCACCGCCGCACGAGCCGCTTCTTTCAATCTATCCCAATCCCAAGTCTTATCCTCACCGATGAACGCCGACAAATTGATACTCACCAAATTACACGTCGCAATATTATTCTTATCCTGCGGTAATGTAATTTCCGTACACAAGTTACTGAGGTGAATCGTACCCGTATTGTTATTCAATGCTCGTACATTAATCGTGTCTTTCCAAGTCAGCCACGGATGTGAAGTCGCTTGCAAGCTAGTCAAAATGCGCTTGAATTGCTGACGAGCTGGAACCTTATCAAATGTTCGCAACTTCCCAGCTTCCGCCATCTTGATATATTCTTTATATCGCGCCGAAAACGCCTCGCCATATAATTCCGTCAAATCTGGAGTTTCCGCTGGATCAAACAAATACCAATCTTGGTCTTTTTCCACTCGCTTCATAAATTCGTCAGAGATAAATACCGCGGTATTTGCAAATCTGGTTCTTAGATATGGGTCACCAGAGTTTTGGCGAAGATCAACAAATTGATCAAAATTAAGGTGCCAGTTTTCCATGTAAATTGCAGCCGCACCGGCTTTTTTACCCTTACGAGAAACCGCAAAAAGCGCCGTATCAATCATCTTCATGAATGGAATTGGGCCAGTCGATTCAGTGTTGGTGGTTTTAACTGGACTACCTGCCGCACGTAACTTCGTAAAGCCAATGCCAATTCCGCCTGTGCCTTTAGCAATCCACATCGTATCGCGAACAGCCTTAGCAATTGACTCCATATCATCATCGACATTAAGCAAGAAACAGTTGCTGAGTTGCGGAAAAGAACCGCCAGCGTTAACTCGCGTTGAGCCACCCGGAACGTACTCCAAATTGCTCATGTGATTATAAAACTCAATCGCTGCAGTCGTTGGGTCAGATTCGTTATAACTAAGCCCCATAGCAATTCGCATGTGCGTAAACTGAGGTGTTTCAATTGGTGAGCCGTTTTGCTTGCGAAGAGCATAGCGATTTTTATTAGTCACCACACCCAAATATTTACTCAAATCATCACGTGCTGGATCAAGTTCCACCGCCAACTTTTTCAAGTCAAATCGACCGTCGGCCATACGCTTATCCAACAATCCTTCTTTCACCGCCGCCTTAACGAACTTCGGAAATTCGCGCGCATGAAGCTTTTTCAATTCTTCCGCCGTTTCATAATCGCCCAAAATCTGCTTATAGACAGTTTTCAGTAATAATCGTGCCGCGATTTTATCGTAATCTGGATCGTCTTTAACATTCTGAAGCACCGTTTGAATAACCGCCTCGTCTAGCTGTTCGGTTGTAATTCCATCAAATAATGTCAATTGTAATTCAGTCGCCACCTGAACAACCTTAGAAATTTGGTCCGGCAAACCTTCACACGCTTTTAAAATAGCCGTATTAATTTTATTAGCATCAAACGGTTCTTTTGTTCCGTCGCGTTTGACTACGTTAATTTCTTTCACATACCCTCCTTAATTTTCCCCTCTTAAAAACAAACCACCAACACCTCATCTGGTGGCTTATCTTCGTAGCTTGTGTTTTTGTTTATTTATGGGCTCGCTATATATATAGCGTACAATAATAACTATAGCCGCTATATCTAGTGTTTTGCAAGCTATTTAGTAAAAATTACAACCTATTTATTTCACGACCAGATGAGCCGCCCCTGTCTACGATTTTTCAACAAAACAATCTATAAAACTACCGAAATAAAATAGCCTATTTTAGATCTAGCGTTATTCTAGTTTTAGAATATAATAATAAGTAGAATAAAGCGAGGTAAAATGGATTATATTTCGGCAAAAGAAACGGCTGTAAAATGGGCTATTTCTCAAAGGAGAGTAGCTGCTCTATGTTCTGAAGGACGAGTTATTGGTGCTGTATTCGCCGGGAATACATGGATAATTCCACATAATGCCATTAAGCCACTAGACGCTCGGACAAAAGAAGCGTCATTAACCAGCACCAGAGCAAAACCTTTCTTAAAATGGGCTGGAGGTAAAGGACAATTACTCAAGGAGATCGAACAATATTACCCATTCTCCAAAGACACTACTATTACAAAATACGCAGAACCGTTTGTTGGTGGTGGCGCGGTTCTTTTTGATATTTTGAATAAGTTCAAACTTCAGGAAGTCTATATTAGCGACATCAACGCCGAACTAATAAACACATATACTGTCATCCGTGACGACATTGACGCACTATTAGGAGTCTTAAGACACTTTGAGAATAATTATTTAGCATTAGACAACGATGATCGCAAAGAAGTCTATCTAGCCAAGCGCGCACGTTTTAACGAACTTAAGTCCAAAAAAGAAAACAGAATTGAGCTAGCTGCCTTAATGATATTCCTTAATAAAACCTGCTTTAACGGCTTATATCGTGTAAATCGTAAGGGTGAGTATAACGTACCGATGGGTGCGTACAAAAAACCGATTATTTGCAACGAGCATAATTTAAAGATAGTATCCAAAAAACTACAAAACGTAAATATAGTATGCGGTGATTACAAGAAATCCGGCGACTTCATAGATAACAAAACGTTTGTCTATTTCGATCCGCCATATCGTCCACTAACTCCGACCGCAAGCTTCACTTCCTACACAGAAGGTATGTTTGACGATAAAAACCAATTAGAACTTGCGAAATTCATTCAAGAACTAGACAAAAAAGGCGCCAAGATAGTCGCAAGTAATTCCGATCCGAAGAACACTAACAAAGATGACAACTTCTTCGATAAAGCTTACGCAAAACAGAATATAAGGCGCGTATCCGCAACGCGTATGATAAATCGAAATAGCGACAAACGCGGAAAAATTAACGAATTATTAATATCAAACTTTTAAAGAGAGGAACAAAATGAAAAGGAATTTTAATGAATGGCTAGGGGGATTTCGAGAAAGCATTGCCGACTATGGCTACTATATCGACTTTCCAAAGATTTATAAAAACGTAGATGCTATCAAGATAGAACTAAATATCTTGAACACGCTTGTCGGCTCACAGAATATAGAGCAAGAGTTCGACAATCTTATCGCGAAATATCCAGAAACATTAAAATGTATTCCTATCTTGCTAGCGATTCGTTCTAACGAGATTTATGCTATAGATGAAGACGGTGAATATAACTATAACTTCAGTAAAATGAATTATTCCGCCGAACAATATAAAATCTTTATGCGAAAGACTGGTCTATTCGACCTTATCACGAATCATATTATCAACAACTTAGTAGATTATGCTACTGGTATAGAAACCGGACTAGATTCCAACGGTCGCAAGAACCGCGGCGGTCATTTAATGGAAAATCTCGTAGAAGGATTTATCCAGAAAGCTGGCTACGTCAAAGACAAAGACTATTTCAAGGAAATGAACCTTAGTAAAATTGAGAATAAGTGGCGCATTGATCTTTCTGCCATTTCCAACCAAGGCAGTACCGAAAAACGTTTTGATTTTGTAATTAAAACCAATAATAGCATCTATGGAATCGAGACTAATTTTTATGGTAGTCGTGGCTCCAAGCTTAACGAGACGGCTCGTAGCTATAAAACGCTTGCACTTGAAGCTAAGATGATAGATGGCTTTAAATTCGTATGGTTTACCGATGGAAAAGGCTGGAATAGTGCCAGAAACAACCTAAAAGAAACATTTGATATATTGGATGACATTTATAATATCAACGACCTTGAAAGCGGTGTGATAGAGAGATTTTAGTTTATATGTCCGACAAAAAGAAAGAGATAAAAAAATGGGAGCCAGACGATTTTGAGCTAGAAATGACCAGCGTCTGGAGTTTTCCTAATCGCGGTAACTGGGCTACCCACGATGCAAAATGGAGAGGAAATTGGTCACCGTACGTTCCAAGAAATATCCTGCTTCGCTATTCAAAAGAGGATGACTGGGTATTAGACCAATTCGCCGGTGGCGGCACCACATTAGTGGAGGCAAAATTATTAAACCGTAACATTATTGGAATGGACGTTAATCCAGTCGCACTTCAAAGATGTCGTGAAAAAGTTAAATTCAAACATGAGGGCGCAGACGGCATAGTTAAGGTGTTGAAATGTGATGCACGAAGCTTAAAACCACTTCCTGACGAAAGCATCGACCTAATATGCACACATCCGCCATATGCAAATATCATCCACTACAGCAAAGACCAAGATATTCCACAAGATTTGTCAAACTTTAAAGTTAATGAATTTCTAGAACAAATGAAAAGTGTAGCATCAGAAAGCTACCGTGTATTAAAGTTTGGTAAATTCTGTGCAATTCTAATGGGCGACACGCGCCAAAAAGGTCACGTGATTCCGCTAAGTTTTAAAACAATGCGAGTATTCGAAGAAGCCGGCTTTACACTAAAAGAAATCGTCATGAAAGAACAACACAACTGCCGAGCAACCGGTTACTGGAAAACGAATAGCATAAAATATAATTTTCTTCTGTTGGCGCACGAATATTTATTTGTTTTTGAAAAGGCAAACTATGGCGGTCGATAAAAGAAAGCTTATTTTAAATGACTACTACCAAAGTAATTGCCTAGTGGAAAGAGCAGAAATTTTTGAAAATCTGTATCTAGGCAATAGTGGTTTTAATATAGAGCCATATCAACCAAGCTCTACAATAATCGAAATATACGAAGACACACCGAATGATTACAAAGTAATTTTTGCGTGTATTCACGATCGACTAAACAAACTACTCGATTTTATGCATGAAAAAGTACGCAAAAATCGTCATTTCAACGCCGCACAAAGTCGGGAATTATCTTTGCTTATTAAAAGTGTTTTTTCCTTGGAAAAGAATCTGGATGAGGTGGGCGTAGATGTAGAAATAAGAAAAGATTATGCAAACTGGATGTCTCGATGTCTTGAATTTCTACGGGATAGCGGTGGTAGCTATATTCCAGAAGAGCTTGAACTACCGGAAATAGAAAAATATGAGCCAGTTCTATTGATAAAAGATGTAGTTACGGAAAAACGACTCAAAAATACAAAAGTAACCTTTTCAAGTCAATATCAGAAGGATCAATCGGAGCTAATGCTAGCTATGATAAAAACAGACGCAGTAAAAGCTATCGGAATGGCAAAAGAATATATTGAGACCTGTCTTCAGGGTATACTAGACAGCAAGATAGAAGAGGATGTTAACAAATTATCAATAATACAATTGATGTCAAAAGCTAGAGACTACTTCAAATTAAATAGGTCAGAGTTAAAAGAAATTAGAACTATTATCAGCGGTCTATCTCAAATCGTGAACGGAATCGCGGAACTACGAAATAATAAAGGCAGTGGACATTCCCATACTAGCAAAATACCAAAACCGACAGCTATCGAAGCAAGGCTGGCGGTAGATGCCGCAATAACTATAGTCAACTTTTATTCGGAATTATCCCTGAAACAATAGTAATCCAAGTCCTTGCCAATATAATCTAACGAACAGACTAAATTTACCTCAGAGTCAATTAAGGTTAGACTTTGTAAGGTTTTTAATACCATTCTCGACTAGTGTAATTCCAAAAACACACTTGGCGGAAGGAGAGGGATTCGAACCCTCGAACAGATTGCTCCGTTACACGCGTTCCAGGCGTGCCAGTTCAACCACTCCTGCACCCTTCCTTGTTGATAATTATACCACAACTTTATTGCCCCTTATGGTTGCACTTACTGACGTTCATTCTCTATAATAAGTCAAAGATGAAAGAAACTATTCCACCACGCATTAGGCTTGTTAATGTCACCAAAAAATTTGGCTTTGGTGATGCTGAGATTCGCGCCTTAGATAACGTCGATTTAACCGTTAAAAAGGGTGAGTTTATCGCTATTATGGGACCAAGCGGTTGCGGAAAAACTACTTTATTAAACACCCTTGGACTATTAGACCAGCCGTCAGAGGGCGAATATTATCTGGACGATGTCGCTGTCGACAATCTCAGTTCGCGACGACGCGCCAAAATTCGCTCCAAGCACATCGGCTTCGTTTTCCAGAATTTCAATCTTATCCCTCGTCTGACTGTAATTGAAAACGTAGCGTTGCCGCTAACGTATAAAGGACTTGGGAAAGTCAAACGACTTCAAGAAGCTAGTCGCATTCTGAAAACTTTTCATCTGGGACAGCGCGAATATTATATGCCACATCAATTATCTGGTGGTCAGGTTCAGCGCGTAGCAATTGCCAGAGCGTTGGTTAATAGCCCGTCGATTATCTTAGCCGACGAGCCAACAGGAAATTTGGATAGCAAATCGAGTCATCTCATTATGGAAGAATTGTCCGACTTACACCGCCGCGGCAACACTATAATTATGGTTACTCACAACCCAGAGTTGACTCATTATGCCAGCCGCGTCATCACTATGTTGGACGGAAAAATCGACACTGACGAGCATAAGGAAAAGCGCAAGTTCACTAAAAAGTTAATTGTAGACGACGAAAAAGAAGAAAAACCTAAGAAGCAAAAATCTTCAAAGAAATCGAGGGCGAAAAAATCGTGAAAATATTAGTAAAAAATCATTTTGAGAACGCTACTCAGGCGCTACGAGCTAATCGTGGACGAACATTTTTGACAATTGTAGGCGTGGCTATTGGCATCGCCAGCATCACCATGGTTCTATCTCTGACTGGCGGATTTAATCACCTATTCGGCAACAATTCCAACCAATCATCCACTCCTGTCGCCATTGTTAAGTCTGGCAATCAAAAAGCCGTCCCGAATCTACTGACCGAATCCGACAACACGACGACGGTCAACACATTGACTGAAACGGACGCCAGGGATATAGGAAAAATTGCCAATACGAAAGCCGCGCCAATTGCTTTCCTGCACGCCGAACTGCGCGCTCGCGAAGGTAAAGTCGATATCCAAAACGCTGCGTTAATCGGCAGTACGGAATCGCTAAAGGACGTCGCCAATTTACAAATTGCCACTGGACAATTTATTAACGACATCGGCGGAGTTGTTGTCGGCCAGCAATTGTCGGTCGATTTGTTCGGCACCGAAAGGTCCATCGGAAACGTTATTTACATCCGAAATCAACCATTGACCGTTGTTGGCGTGTTGAAGAATATTGAAAATCCAGCCAGTTATTTGGACGTGAATTTTAATAACGCCGCGATTATTCCATTGTCCGTGATTAAAAAATTCACCCAAGGAACACCGCAAATTCAGCAAATCATCGTAACTACCAAAGATCATAAAAATCTCAATTCGGTCATAAAATCGGCTGACGATATTTTGAAGAAGAATCATGATAGCGATAAAAATTATCGAATCGTTTCTGGCGAAGAGATAAACGAAAAGAAATCTAATGTCGCGAGGTTTCTTTCGATAATCTTAACTGTCATCGGTATTATTTCTCTGTTAATTGGTGGAATAGGTGTTATGAACGTGATGCTTGTCAATGTTGCCGAGCGTCAGCGTGAAGTCGGCGTCAGACGAGCTGTCGGCGCCACAGGCTGGGACATCATCAATCAATTCTTAATCGAGGCAGCAATTATCGGATTCCTCGGCGGAATATTAGGCTACGGGTTAGGCTTGGCAGGAGCTTATGTTGCCAGCTTATACTTGCCGCTCACACCTTATATTTATTGGCAAACAGCCGTCTTATCAATTGGACTATCAATAATCATCGGCGTAATTTCTGGCGTATATCCAGCAGCCCGCGCCACTAGACGTGACCCTATCGAATCTCTACGATATTAAATTAACTAAGTTCCGCTTTCAATTTTTCAATCAGCTGAACTGGTCCGGGATTAACTCCATTAAGAATGGCTGTGTAAATACTAGCCGCGTCAGCCAGCACCAAACCCCACAGTAATTGCTCCATAAGCGTCTTCCCTCGAAGCTCCAACACGTGCGCCTTTGGTCGCTTGCCACTTAACAATCGGTCGCTAAGCTCCATTCGCTCACGAATCCTGTCCCGCTCCAAATTGCTACGAATATCAAAAACCGTAAACGGCTTCTCCACAGGATGCGACGACCAGCCAATGAACTCGTTATGATTAAATTCTGGATATTGATTCGAGAACGCCAAATTCTTCGCCGATTCATTCCAGCTAATTTTCCACTTATACGCCAGCGGCCAAGTCAACTCACCGCCAAAAACAACCAACGTCTTGCCAATTGTTAATTTCGCAATCTGCTTCGCCAAATTATCAGCTTCTAGCGTTTTGGCTGTCCAATTAGATATTTCGCCCGCCAGCCAATCGGCACTATTTTTCACCTGATCATACAAATCATTATCAATGATCCAAAAATGTTGTAATAATTTCAACAATCCTCGCAAATGGTAAACTGTCGACATTCGTGGCTGCGCGCCAGCTGGAACTTGAGCGTAAGTTACGTTGTCATTCTTTGCTCGCTCAATCAACGCTCCGCCAGTCGACATAGCCGCCAGACACGCCTTCTTCTCCAACGCTTGCTGATAACAACT
This sequence comes from uncultured Candidatus Saccharibacteria bacterium, assembly GCA_937875955.1. Classification (GTDB taxonomy): domain Bacteria; phylum Patescibacteriota; class Saccharimonadia; order Saccharimonadales; family Saccharimonadaceae; genus Nanosynbacter. The sequence goes on from CALFHE010000003.1 coordinate 53,537, forward strand.
CAGAGTTTCCTCAGTATTGCCCGAATGACTAACCGCAATAACCAACGTTTCCTCGCTCACAAATCCCGGCAAATCATAGCCCTTCACCACTTCAAGCGGAATATGCAACCAGCCCGCGGTCAAAACTCGAACCATATCAGCCGCTAAAGCTGAACCGCCCATTCCCGCGATCACGATATTCTTAAAATCTCGACGCTGATTCGCACCTTCGTGAATCGACACTTCATATCGAGCTTGTTCTGGAATATTCAAAACGCCGCTTAAAACGTCGCCTGGATCATATTGTTTTATCACATTCATATCATCTAACATCTTGCGCTCCTTGATTAACTCATGTTATAGTGTAACATATATAAGCTTAAACAATTTAATATATAAGGTGGGTTATAATGGATTCTCAAGCTAATCAATCATTCAGTGACGACCAAGAACTGGCTAAGGTATTAGCTGGCGTGTCACAAGATACAGACAATAATTTACAATTTGAAGAAACAAATGCTACAGCTTCACCTGTAATTAATCCTGCAACCATCTCACCGGATCCTGTCGCTACAGACCAGAACGATGAGCCTGCTACTGACATAACGAAGCCTGCCGCTCCAGAGCCAGTCATGCCAACTCCAGTGGTCAGCGCACCAGCTCCAGCTGCAGCCGCAGATCCTGCGCTTGATACGATTAAGCAAACTGCCTTGAACGAGTTGCGTCCATTAGTTGACAAGCTGGACGTTTCTCCAGAAGAAAAGTTTGACACTTACCTGTTACTTCTTCGTTCTACGGACGATAAAACTCTGATCGCACCAGCACACGACGCTGCTGTGGCTATTGTTGACGAAGCTCGCCGTGCTCAGGCTCTACTGGATATCATTAAAGAAATCGACTATTTCTCAAATCCTCGTTAAGCCATTTCTCCAAAATAAAAACCCGCCATTTTCGGCGGGATTTTTATTGCTCGGGGCAGATTTACATCATACTCATTCCTGGCATACCGCCAGGAGCAGCTGCAACTTCAGCCTCTGGAATGTCAACCACCAAAGCGCCCATAGTTGCTGCAGTTGACGCAATTGACACTGCATTTTGAACAGCTTCTTTAGTCACACGAGCCGGATCAATCACGCCAGCCTTCTTCACATCAATTAGACCATCTTCTGGCTTCATAACGTTAACGCCGAATCCAGGTTTGCCAGATTCAACTTGAGCAAGCAGCGCATCGGCATTCAACCCAGCATTTTTCATAATCTGCAAGAACGGCTGCTTCAGAGCGTCCTTCAAGATTTGTCGACCAACCGACAAACTGTCCGCACCGCTAACTTTTAGATTGCCAGCCAAATTGACCAAAGTTACGCCGCCACCAGCGACAATTCCCTCAGCCAAAGCCGCCTTAGTAGCCGCCACCGCATCATCAACGCGGAATTTCTTCTCGTCAATTTCCGTCTCAGTCGCGCCACCAACCTTAATAACCGCAACTTTACCAGATAGTGCTGCGGCACGCTTGTCGAATTGCTCTTTCTCATACTCGCTAGAAGCATTTTCTGAAAGCGATTTAATCTCAGCGATTCGCTCTTTCACACCTGAAGGTTTGCCTGCGCCTTCGATAATTGTCGTTTCGTCTTTACCAACAATCACCTTGCGCGCCGAGCCCAAAACTTCCAAGCCAGCGTTTTCGAATGTCAATCCGTGATCTTCAGAAATTACAGTCGCACCAGTCAGCACAGCGATATCACGAAGTACATCTTTGCGACGGTCGCCGAAACTTGGCGCCTTAACAGCTACAGTGTTGAATACGCCCTTCAGCTTGTTCAAGACCAAAATACTCAATGCTTCGCCTTCAACTTCGTCAGCGATCAAAACCACGTCTTTCTTGCCGCTTTGTGCCAATTTTTCCAACATTGGCAAGAATTCCTGCACGCTAGAAATCTTCTTATCGGTAATCAAAATTGCTGGCTTTTCGTACACAGCTTCCTGGCGACCCGCGTCAGTAACAAAGAACGGACTCACCCAGCCCTTGTCCAAGCTAAAACCTTCGACAACTTCAGCTTCCAGCTCCAAACCTTGACCAGCCTCAACAGTAACCACGCCGTCTTTGCCAACTTTCTCAATAACGCCAGCAATCAACTTTCCGATTTCCGCATCTCCCGCCGAAATCGTAGCGACTTCAGCCACGCGATCAGACCTGCCTTCAATCGGCTCAGCCAATTTGTTCAATTCTTTAACAATTTCCGCGCCAGCTTGCTCGATGCCTTTCCTAAGTTCCATCGGATTATGTCCAGCCGCAATCAATCGATTCGCCTCTTTCAAAATCGAGTATGTCAACACCGTTACAGTCGTTGTGCCGTCGCCTGCTTGCTTGTTCAAGTTCTTAGCGGCCTGCTTGATTAAATCGGCACCGACTTTGTAACCCAGTGTTTCATCATCGTTTTCTGGCAATTCGATTCCTTCAGCCACAGTTACGCCGTCATGAGTAACCGTTGGACCGCCAAAACCCTTCGCGATCACAACATTACGACCCTTTGGACCGTAAGTTACCTTAACTGCGTCGTATAGCGATTTAGCTCCGCCAAGCACGCGATTTCGCGCATCGTCATCATAAAAAACTTTTTTTGCCATAATTAAACTCCCCTTTTTATCCAACAACCGTTGCTAAAATATCTTCTTCGCGAACAACCAAATATTCCGTGCCGTCAATTTTCAAATCCGTAGTCGAATATTCTTTGTAGACAATCCGATCACCGACTTTGACGTTCTTCACATCGCCACCAACTGCTTTAACTTCCGCAACTACTGGCTTTTCTTTAGCATTATCAGGCAAGTAAATTCCGCTCGCTGTCTGAGTCTTTGCTTCTTCACGCACCGCTACAACACGGTCGCCAAGAGGCTTAATAGGTGTACTCACGTTATCCTCCATTTCGTTAACAACGTATCTATTGTAACGCACCAATTTAGCACTCGTCAAGTGTGAGTGCTAATTATCTAGATACTATTCAGTATTATACGATTAGTAGCTCAGGGAAATTATCATCACCATCATCACCTTCTTCCGATGCATAGATTCTTCCCGTAAAAACAACCCCCTTAATAGCAACTTCCCCCATTATCATAATAGTTCTGGCTTTTTCACTGTCCTGTCCAACATCAATAGAAGTAGGTGAAAAGATAACTTCCTCTTCCTCAGGAACAACACCTCTTCTTTTTGCAATATCATTACCAGCAAGATTCTTCTTAATTGTCATTGGAAATCCTGAGCCAAACGGATTAATGCGCAATGCAGCATCAAGCTCCTGAAGAGTAGCTGGGTTAGTAACTTCATAAACTTCCATACTCTACCTAAACTGCACTTCTCAGCGTTCTTTGAGCTTTGCTACGCCTTTGCCTTTCAGTGGCAACTATTTCCTTAATTTGTTGTGAGAAGTACGGACATTTACTCTTGATAGTTCTGTCTTCAGGAAGCACTCTACCACAAAAATCATCATCACTAAATCCCGAACAGACTACATAATAACCCGGTCTACGATTCCTTTCTTTTGCCTTATAAGCAGAAATTTTAGTCGCTTTTATATCAATGTTAAATTCAAACCTTTCGCCTTGATCATCAACATAGATAATATGAATATCTCCTCCATTAAGATCATCTTCAATATTAGTCATTTCAGCAAGTTCAACTCCCGGAGTCCAGTTTAAGGCACTTTCAGCAGCAATTTCATGGCGCATTCCCTGAATCACAGCATAAAACGACTGTCTAGCGTACTCAATCTCCGAGCGAGTATAATTAAGCATTAACATAACCTCATTGATGGAATCCATAGTTTCCTTCATACTACTACACTGCTCTTCATCTATCATAGTACGTATGATTTTATTGAATGTCGTAACTGTTTCTTTACACTTTTTTATCTCTTTGTGAGACATATCACTATTATGCTTATCAAGCTTATACTGAGCATTAAGCCAATGCGGCATAATTTGTAGGAATTTCCGAGTTCTGTCTTCGTCTGTTTCATATCGACTTTCTTGTTTACTACGCTGAATATCTATAGCTTCAGACACAGCAAACCGCTTTGCCCATACCATTTCTAATGCCGTCTCGCCTAACTTTTGGCGTATCTTTGAGCGTATATGATCTTGTGCTTCCATATACTCAGAAGATCTCATGACCTCAGCAGCAGTCTCACTCAATCTCATTCGCTCTCTATTGGATCTGCCTGTATTCATAATTGCTATAATACCATAAAATCATTAAAAATGCAACCTCAAACCCTTCTCCCTACTATTCCTCAATCTGTTATAATAACTCCATGCAATTATTCAAACATCTCTTAGAAACAATTCTCGGCTCTTATGTAAAAAAATATCTTAAATCTCATCCTGACACCAAACTAATTGCCGTAGTCGGCAGCGTTGGTAAAACTAGCGTAAAATCAGCAACCGCCACTGTTCTATCAGAAAAATTCACCGTGCGCCATAGTCGTGGCAATTTGAACACAACCTTAAGTGCGCCGCTGGAAATCTTAGGTGTAGACGGGCCAAAAAACGCCAAATCTCCCCTAGCCTGGCTAAAAGTCTTCTTCGCAGCACACGCCAGTATAAAAACCCCCGAATCTCCAGATGTAATCATTCAAGAATGTGGTATTGATTGCCCTGGTGAAATGGCTACTTTTATGCGCTATATTCAGCCCGACATTGCCATAATTACCTCTGTTGCTCCTGAGCATATGGAGTTTTTCAAAAATATGGATACGGTAGCTCATGAGGAATTATCCATTAGCCAAGTCGCTAAAAAAACCATCTTCAACCTTCACGATATCGATGAAAAATATCATAACCTCATAGTTGGAAATCGCGTAAGTTACGGTGACGAATCCGCTGATGTTTTCCTGGAAATTAAAAAGACCACAGATATTGGTTGTATTGTCAATTTAATACACTCCGAAGAAACTTCTCAGGATATAAATATTTCTGTATTGGGCAAACACAACATCCGCTCAATCACTGGCGCGGCGGCTGCGGGATTAGCTTGCGGAATGAGTATTGAAGAAGTTGCGGCGGCTTTAACAAAAATCAAACCAGTTTCAGGAAGAATGAATATTTTACGCGGCATACGCGGCTGTACATTACTGGACGACACTTATAACGCCAGTCCTATTGCCATGGAAAATTCGCTAAAAACACTCTATTCCATCTCTGCCAATCATAAAATTGCCGTATTGGGCGATATGAATGAACTAGGCGAAACATCTGAATCGGAGCATAAAAAAATCGGTGAAATTTGCGACCCTAGCCAATTAGAGCTGCTTATTACTGTTGGCAAAATGTCAAAAAAATACCTCGCACCAATCGCTGAAAAAAATGGCTGTAAAGTAATTTCTTTTGACACGGCGCTTGAAGCTGGAGAATTCCTGAAAAATAGCGACATTAAAGATACGACAATTCTATTCAAAGGCTCACAGGGAGGCATTTACCTTGAAGACACTGTGAAAGAATTGCTGCTCGACCCAAATGATGCAGAAAAATTAGTTCGCCAATCACAAAGCTGGAAACAGATTAAAGCGAAATTTTACGACTCTTTTTCTCAATCTCAGAAATAATTTCCTGAACGACCTTCTTGTCGTTCCACGGAATTCGCTTGCCATTCACAATTCGGTACTGCTCATGACCCATACCCGTAATCAGAATCGTATCGCCACGAACAGCCGACTTCAGAGCTTGATAAATCGCCTGTTTTCGGTCAGCAATTTCCGTCATTTTATGAGCCTTTTTCGTTCGCTCAATTCCCTGACGAATCATTGCCCGAATTTCATCTGGATTTTCGTTATAACTCTCCTCGTCAGTTAGGAAAATCCTATCTGCCAAATTAGCCGCCAGTTCGCCCATAATCGGACGCTTTGTCTTATCTCTGTCGCCGCACGCACCAAACACCAAAGTTAATCGTCCCTTGGTAATTTTATGAGTGGTTTTTAGCAATTTTTCCAACGCGTCTGGCGTGTGAGCATAATCCACAATAATATCAATTCCAAGCTTATTCTCTACTCGCTCGAATCGTCCAGGAATCGCCTCCAAGTTCGCCACACCCTCTTGGATATCTTCCAGCTTTATTCCCAGCAAATACGCCAATGACACCGCAGCCGACATATTCATCACGTTAAATTCACCAGGCAAATTAGTCGCCAACTCCAAATGAGTTTGATGATCAATCAGTAAACTCGCCTCTGTTCCCTTTTTATACAACTTAACGTGCGTTAAGTGAGCTTCAGCTTCCGGATTCGTCCCGTAAGTCATTTTCTCGCCAGAAGCCGTAAACTTGTCAAAATATTCAAACCACTCGTCATCACGATTCAGCACGATATACTTTGGCTTTTTCTCAAATAATTTAGCCTTAGCCGCCGCGTAAGCTTCCATCGTTTTGTGATAATCCAAATGGTCTTGAGTCAAATTAGTCATCACCGCCGCCTCAATTGGTACGCCGTCAAATTTATGCTGCGACAGAGCATGACTTGTCGCCTCTAAAATCACATACTCCGCACCTTCACGCTGAGCCGTTTGGAAAAAACTAAACAACCTTGCCACGGTCGGAACTGTTGCATTCAAATCATTTATCTTTTCCTTGCCAGCAATTTCAATCACCGCCGTCGTAAATAATGCAGTCTTAAAGCCAGCCTCTTTCAAGATCTCATTGATATAACAAGCGGTCGTAGTTTTCCCGTTCGTCCCTGTTACTGCAATAATTCTCAAGCCACGAGCTGGATTGCCATATCTTAGGCTAATCATCTTCGTGCGCGCAACTCTATAGGCGTTTTCGGTTTTTTCCAAAGCTCCTTGAGGTAGCGTTTTTCTAGCAATTTTTACCAACTCGTTTTTCATAATACCCATTTTACCACTTATATTTGCTATAATAAAAACAAATGAGGATTTTGGGAATCGAATCCAGTTGCGACGAAACAGCGGCGTCAATAGTTGAAGATGGCGAACGCTTGCTTTCAAATGTCGTCAATTCACAAATTGATATTCACGCAGAATACGGCGGAGTTATTCCAGAAATTGCCGCTCGCAGCCACTTGGAAGTTGTAAATCCCGTCATTAAAAAAGCTTTGTCTGACGCAAATTGCACTTGGGATGATATTGACGCCATCGCTGTTACTTACGCGCCGGGGCTTATTGGCTCGCTATTAATCGGCACTCTCGCCGCCAGAACTCTCGCTATTATTCACAATAAGCCACTCTTTAAGATTCATCACGTAGAAGCTCACGTGTACGCCAATTTTATCAATAAGCAAGCCGACAATTTATCTCTAACATTGCCGAAACAGCAGCCGTCATTCCCTATGCTTTCGTTGATTGTCTCTGGTGGACACTCGCAACTTGTTCTGTTTAAAAATCACGGCGATTATCAGCTTATCGGACAAACCCAAGACGACGCGGTTGGCGAAGCGTTTGATAAAGTCGCTAAAATCATCGGTTTACCATATCCTGGCGGCCCAGCTATTGCTAAAGCTGCTGAGTTTGGCGATCCACACGCGTTTCACTTGCCTATCGCCAAATTATCCGGCGAATACGATTTTTCCTTCTCTGGGCTTAAGACAGCCGTTTTGAGAGCCGTTCAGCACGAAGTCGGTAAAGACTTCACTTTTCCCTCTCATGAGCTTCCAGCGCTCGTAGATGACGAATTACGACGTAATATGGCAGCAAGTTTCCAATATACAGCCATAAAAACTCTCGTAAACAAAACCAAGAAGGCGTTTAACAATTTCCAGCCAGCCTCCGTTGTAATCGCTGGCGGAGTTGCAGCCAATCAAGAATTGCGCCGTCAATTACGTGAAGCTTTGCCAATTGACATCGAATATGCCCCTATTCAACTCTGTACAGACAACGCCGCGATGATTGCCACTCTCGGTTATTTCAGATCTCAAATTGACGAACCGACAGATCCATATGATTTAGAAGTTCAGCCAAGTTTATCAATGACAGCAATATAACGTTGTGAGGATTACAACATGAATCAACACTTTCTACAATCATCAGCCTGGGAAAAATTCCAACAATCGCTCGGTCGAAAAGTCTTTCACAACAGAGGTGAAGGATGGGAATATTTCGCAATATTAGAGCACGGCACGGGCAATTCTCGCTTATATTGTCCTTTTGGTCCAATCGCCACTAATGAGAAAAATTTGCAGTTGGCATTAAAAGATCTTGCTGACCTAGGTAAAAAACTTGGCGTAACATTCCTTAGAGTCGGACCAATTAAACCTACCTTTTCTAAGGTATTATCTGATGAGCATTGGAAGAAAGCCACTTACGTACATTTGCAGCCAGAACATACGCATGTTATCAATCTCCAGCAGCCAGAGGAAGAAATTATAGCAAGCATGGCGCAACCTGTAAGAAATTGTTATAGGAATTATCACAAAAAAGGTGTAACGGTTCATCAATCTCAAAACCCAGACGATATTAAATATTTTCTAGAATTAATACACGAAGTTGCCAAACGAACTGGCATGTCGCCACACCCAGATTCATATTTTCATAAACAAGCTGGTTCCCTGCTACCATCAAAAGACGCTTCATTTTGGTACGCGACATACGACAATAAAGTAATTGCTACTGCCCTATTTTTCGACTCAAAAACAACTCGAATTTACGCGCATGCGGCAGCAAATTCTACACCAGAGTATCGCAAGCTTAACGCTGGAACTGCCCTGCTCACCGAAGCGATAATCGATGCAAAACATCGTCAAATGGAGAAAGTAGATTTATACGGAATTGCTCCTGAAAACGCACTAAAAAATCACCCATGGGCTGGCTTTACGAAGTTTAAGCGATCGTTCGGCGGCGAAGATGTCTACTCTGGGTCAACCTGGGAACTTCCCTTAAAGCCACTTCAATATTGGCTATATCGAGCGTATCAAACGATCAGAAAATAACCTTATTTTCATCTATCGCACCACATAAATTTGTGGTATAATTAAGATGTAATATAAACATGTGGAGAAATTAGAAGATTACGCAAATAAGAGCTTTTGCACGTGAAAAGCTACTTTGTTTTCTTTTGTCTTTTTTCACATGAAAAAACCATGGAATAACTTATGCAGCTAGCTAAACAATACATACCAAACGATTACGAACCAAATATTTACGCCCTATGGGAAACCAGTGGTGCATTAGAGCCAACAGGGGTAGGCAAGCCATATTCAATCATTATGCCGCCACCTAACGCGAACGGTAACCTTCACATCGGGCACGCACTCGATATGAACCTGAAGGATATTCTGATTCGCTATCACCGAATGAAGGGTGACGACGCCGTATTTATTCCAGGCGCCGACCACGCTGGGTTTGAAACTTGGGTTGTGTATGAAAGGGAATTGACGAAGCAAGGGAAGAGTCGCTTCGATTTTTCACGTGACCAATTGTATAGTCAAGTTTGGAATTTTGTACAAGAAAAACGCGGTAATGTGGAGCTGCAATTGCGCGCGTTAGGTATTAGCGCATCATGGAAGCATCTGACATTCACTCTGGACGACAAAGTCATCAACACTGTATATGATACGTTTAAGAAAATGTGGGATGACAACTTGATTTACAGGGGTGAGAGGATTGTTAATTACTGTACCGAACACCAAACCAGCTTTGCTGACATCGAGGTAGAACATAAGAACGAGAAAGGGAAGTTGTGGAAAATAGCTTACCCGACATTAGATAAAATTGGCGAGATTATCATAGCCACTACGCGCCCAGAAACTATGCTCGGCGACGTCGCTGTGGCAGTTCATCCAGATGATGAGCGATACAAAAAATTGATTGGAACTCGCATTTTACTGCCGATTGTCGATAAGGAAATTCCTATCATCGCGGACGAATACGTCGACATGAGCTACGGCACCGGTGCGGTTAAGATTACGCCAGCGCACGACCCGAACGACTTTGAAATTGCAAAACGTCATGATTTACCTATAGAGTCAATCATCAGTCCAGAAGGGAAGATGATAAACGTGCCAGCACAGTTCTTAGGATTAACGCCAATAGAAGCTCGTGCTCGAGTTTTGGAGGCGTTGGAGGCACTGGAGCTACGTCGCGGTGAGACTGAAATTGAACACGCCGTTGGACATTGTTATAGGTGTGGCAGCGTAATTGAGCCAATGATTAAAGAGCAGTGGTTTATTAAAACACAATCACTCGCACAGCCGGCAATTGACGCGCTCAAAAAAGAAGAAATCACTTTTTATCCAGCATCCAAGCGCAAAGAACTTATCGCATATCTTGAGCAATTGAAAGACTGGAATATTTCACGACAAATCCCATGGGGAATACCAATTCCTGCGTTTGTAAATGAAAACGACCCTAAGGATTGGATATTCGACACTCGCACCAACGAGCAGAGTATTGTTGTAAATGGCACAACATATATCAGGGAAGAGGATACCTTTGATACTTGGTTCTCATCTGGTCAATGGCCATACATCGTAACAGATTACTTAACTGGCGGTGATTTAGCTAATTATTTCCCAACTGACATGATGGAAACTGGTATGGATATTATGCGTGCATGGGTTTCTCGAATGATCATGCTTAGCCTATACCGAACAGGGAAGCTGCCATTCAAAGAAGTTTATCTACACGGAATGGTTAATGACGAACATAACCAAAAAATGTCCAAGTCTAAGGGTAACGTTATCAATCCGATGGAATTGGTTGCGGAATTTGGATCTGACGCAACGCGCATGGGAGTTATTTCTGGGCGAGCGCCCGCTCAAAGCCAAGCTTTCAACAAGGGATCAGTCATTGCGGCACGTAATTTCTGCAATAAGCTATGGAATATTGCCAGGTTTGTCGAGGCGCAAATTGGCGACAACCACCAAATTGTCGACTTAGAGCCACAAACTCCGGCCGATCACTGGATTATTCGCCAATTGAACGACGCCGCCAACAACATTGCCGTTAGAATAGAACAATATCGCTTCTCAGAGGCATCAGAAACTGTTTATCACACCATTTGGGACGACGTAGCTGACTGGTACATTGAATCATCTAAAACTGCGATCAATCGTCCGTTGCTATCCTGGGTTTTGGCGACTTCTTTGAAAATCGCTCATCCATTTGCGCCGTTTGTTACGGAAACAATTTGGCAAACTCTTAATTACACCGACGGCATTTTGATGCGTGAAGCTTGGCCAACTCCAGAAAAGTTCGATCCGATTGCTGCCGAGCAATTCGAGCAACTTAAGCTTCTGGTCGCTGAAGGTCGCTGGGTGATCGCTGAACTGCCAGGGAATAAGAAATATCGATTACTATACGGCAACGACAGCCTTATCGCCGACAATCAAGACACAATTAAGCATCTTATGCGGCTTGAGGCAATTGAGCACACGGATCAGCCGCGTGGACTGAGATTAGCGGCAGCGAACAGGGAAGCGTGGCTAGATATTGATAGCGAAACTCTGTACCAACATCAGGAAAATCTGGAAATGCGCCTAGCCGAAGCACGTCAGAAATTGGCGGGGTTAAAGAAGCGCCTAGAAAATCCGACTTACGTTGAGAAGGCGCCAGCCCACCTTGTCGAGGAAACTCGCGAGCAATTAACCGAGCAAGAAAAAATCATTACTCGGCTTGTTTCGGAACTGGAAGTGATTAGCTTGAAATAGCCTAACTCATACCTTCAAAATCAAGGTGATATCCGTCAAAAGTATGTTGACCACGGGCGGCATATTTTTGGCGCAATCGCTTCTTATCGTTGTTACGAGGCGTAGTTCGCGGTCGCGCTGAACTTTCTTTCAGCACATTTGACAATTGAGCATGTTCTGGATGAGTATGGGGCTTTGTTTCTGGCATTTTTATTTCACCCTCAACGTTACTTTGAACGCTATATGTTTTCCAAGATGACAAAAACGCTTTATCGACGTTGGTATCGTGCAGCAGCACACCAAACGCTACATTCAAACTGACAAACATAGTTGTAACGGTGAAAAACTGTTGTACTAAATTCATTTTTATTCTTTCTTTTTGTATCTATTTTTAGAATACTGGTTATAATGTTAGCATAAGCTTTGTTTTTTGTCAAGTATATTTCCCAGCATAGAAATAGTCATCCTGAATTTTACAGAGAAAATATTTAGTATAATGGAGTTTATGAGATATCTAATCTCTATTAAGGTCGCACTAATCCTTTTTCCAATTTTGGCTTTTCTTATCACGTTGCCATATATGATTGCGAATTATCGAAAATATGGCTCCGTCAATAAGCTGCGGACTTTGATTTTCTATTCCTTTATTCTGTATTTATTAACCGTATATTTCTTAGTTATTTTACCGTTACCAAATCCAGAATCCGTTCACACAACTTACGCAGAAAATCTGAATTTAATTCCGTTTTCATTCATCGCAGATTTTATAAAGAATAGTCCACTAGTATTAACAGATAGCTCGACTTGGATTACGGCGATGAAACATCCCACTTTTTACGTTCCTGCTTTCAACGTTTTAATGCTCATTCCGTTCGGAATTTACATGCGCTACTATTTCAAATGTAGCCTTAAAAAGACGTTGTTATTGACAGCTATTTTAAGTTTATTCTTTGAACTAACTCAATTATCTGGACTTTATTTCATATATTCAGGACCTTACCGATTAGCCGACGTCGATGACATCATCCAGAACACGATAGGCGGATGCATCGGTTACTTTCTGGGCTGGTTTGCGACGTGGCTACTTCCGTCCAGGGAAGAAATAGATAAAAAATCCCTTGAGGCCGGCTCACGAGTTTCTGGAATTCGTGTTAGTTTATCTCTAATAATCGACGCTGTTATCGTCCGCATTCCTTACACCTTATCAAAAACCCAACTTCCGTTTTCGCTATTTTTAGCCCTCTATTTTAGCCTAATTCCTCTACTGAATGGTAAAACTTTTGGTAGCGCATTATTAAAGTTTGGGCTAACATTTGAAAATAAAAAATGGATTCGCACAATTTTCAGAGGAACCTTACTCACGATATATTTTTGCATCATTCCCGCAGGCTTGTTTTACCTAGCGAATGAATTTAATAAGGAAGCGAATTCGCTATTGTTTCTCTGTCTGCTCGCAATTGCGTTCTTAGTATTCATATTATTCGTATTAATTACAATTGTCGTAGCTCTATTTAACCGACGTTTTATGTTTGATCGTCTATCTGGCGCAAGTTACGAAAGTACGATTCAAGTCAAACAAGATAAATAAAAATCTCCATCGTAACCAATAAAAAATAGGAGACCCGTATGAATCTCCTATTTTTCGAATTCAATAGCACTGTTTTGGCGGAAGGGGAGGGATTCGAACCCTCGGTACGTTTTACCGCACGCCGGTTTTCAAGACCGGTACCTTCAACCACTCGGTCACCCTTCCGTACTATCTCTGAATTTTGGCGGAGGAGGGGGGATTCGAACCCCCGCTACAGATCTCTCCATACTAACGATTTAGCAAACCGTCCCCTTCAGCCACTTGGGTACTCCTCCAAATTCACTATTTAGTGTACCATATAAGTGCAATTATTGATAGCTTTATTGCGAATAGGGTATAATAGAATTATGGTAAAAGGATATATTTCTAAAATTATAACAGGATTACTTACAATCGGATTCGGCGTAGCTTTGGTGACGGCTCCAGTTTCCGCATTAGGTGAGGGCGGTGCGCCAGCCGGAATTAACGCAGCGCGCGGCGACAATACGCCAGCCAACTTAGCTAATGGTGATTCATCAATCGTAAGGCGAGCCATCAACATTATGCTATTCGGCGTCGGCGTTTTAAGCGTCGTTATGCTAATCTTCGGCGGTTTTCGCTACGTAATATCTGGCGGTAAAAAAGAATCTGTCACAAACGCCAAAAACACAATTTTATACGCAATCATCGGTCTATTAGTCGCAGTCTTTGCTTACGCCATAATCAACTTTATCCTTGGCGCAGCTTTAAGCGGCGGATCAACCACTAACGTTTAATTGTCCGTTAATTCTCACCGTGATATACTAACGTCATGAACGATAATCCAGAAAACCAAGACTTTGAAACGCTAGCACCCGACAGGATTGATTTAACCGAGCCAATAGCCTGGAACGCACCAGAAGGCGTACAGGTTCAACGTGGTAAGTTGTGGTACGTTTTTTTTGTCATTGTGTTGATAGGATTAATGGCTTTAGCGATTTTGGTATTTAAGAACTGGACTTTCGCGATTTTACTACCAATTATGGCTGTAGCCTTGTTTGTATTATCAAACAAAACCCCACAAGTAATAAACTACGCGATTAGCCCCAAAGGTATTTACATCGCCGATGTTTTACACGATTTTAGCGAATTTCGCGCATTTGGATTAATTCACGAAAACAACCAACATTCGATTCTATTATTACCCGTAAAACGATTCTCACCAGGTTTAACTATTTACTTTTCCGAAGCAGAGGGCGAGAGAATTGTCGATATGCTCGGAGCACGCCTACCAATGCAAGAAATTAAGCCAGACGCCTTAGAGAAGTTTATTCGGCTGATAAAGCTATAGCTTGATTGACTATATTTTATGTGGTAGAATACAAAAGTTCAGTGCTTTATAGCAATGAAGGTACCTTATATTTTTTGTTGCGGCCTTTTCGAAAGGCTGTATGCACCCGTAGCTCAGCTGGATAGAGCGCTGGCTTGCGGAGCCAGAGGTCGTAAGTTCGAATCTTGCCGGGTGTACCAATTAACCTAAGGAGGGGTATGAATTTTATTAAGTACGTAAAATATTCAGGATTGGGAATTATAGCAATCTGTTCGACTGCTATAGCAATTTTAGCTGGGGCAGAGTTCTTTGAATTGATAACTTGGAATGAAGCTAGTAAGTGGATGATTAAATTTTGTCAATTAGGCGGCGTCGGTCTAGCTCTATGTATCGTCTGGAGTATTATCGGCACTATAGTAGCCAAAGACTCAAAGAAGACTGATAAAAAATAATTTCCCGAATTAGTTAGATACGGAGAGGTGCAGGAGTGGTTGAACTGGCCGCTCTCGAAAAGCGGTATGGGGCAACTCATCGAGGGTTCGAATCCCTCTCTCTCCGCCATAGATATTATGAAAATCACCATTATAACAATCGGAAAAAAGCACGAAGCCTGGGTTCAGCCAGGCATTTTTCGTTTTTTAGAGCGCCTACGAGCACCTTTTGCTGCGGAAATGATTATTCTACCGCATTCAAGCTTTGAAGGCGACAGGGCGCGCCAGGAAGAGTCTGAGCGTATTTTTTCACGCCTCAATTCGGACGACTTCGTTATTTTGCTCGATGAGCGCGGAAAAAACCTATCATCACCGGAATTATCTAACTTAATAACCGAACACATCGACAAGCACATTGTCTTCATCATTGGTGGCGCTTATGGAGTTACTAGCGACTTGCGTCAAAAATCCAACATCGTCTGGTCGTTATCAAACTTAGTATTTCCACACCAATTAGTTCGTCTTATTTTAGCCGAGCAATTGTACCGCGCTCAAGAAATCCATCGCGGCAGTCATTATCATCACTCATAGCTTCGGGCGCCCGTGCCTGGCAATAACCGCAATTTCCACGTGTTTGGCGCCATTTTTCTTCAAACATTCTGCCGCCGCCAACACAGTTGAGCCAGTCGTAAAAATATCGTCAATAATGATATATCGCTTATTTTTATCAACTTTACCCGCAATTTCAAAAAACTCCTTTGCTTGACGTTTTCTCTGGGTGGAAGACTTCGTAAAGTGCTGGGTAACGTTATTTCTGCGCCGGAGCAGGGAACAGCACTCTATTTTTCTACGTCGAGATAGTTTAATAGCAATTTTTCGGATATGATCAAATCCACGGCGTCGAATATTCTTAGAAATTGTAGGAATTGGTACGATTACTGTATCTGACGGCAATTCAGGCAGAGCTTCGTCTAAGAACTCGCTCAGTAGATCAGCCGCCGCCTGAACGCGGTTAAACTTATAATCATCAATAATCTTTGCGACAACACCTGTACGTCGCGAAAAACACCAGATCATATCACAGGGAAGGTTATGCTTTTTACATAAGTTGCCATTCTCCAATAAATCGCCGCATAATACACACATATCATACTTCCGACTCGTGATGTATTTTTTACAATCTAAGCATAAAATACCACCCGTTTTACCACACTTATAACAGTGGTGAGGAGCGATAATTGATAATAGCGTGTCAAACATTGTAATTTTTACGTTTTAAGCCTTTCTCTGTTGATTATAACGCACATTACAGTTATACTAATAAAGACTTTGTCAATGAGCCTATTATAAAAGTGGAGGAAATTATGGCCCGAAAGCAAGATGATACATTACTAACAGAGCAGGAATTGGCTGCGGCGTTTATTGACGATGATAACGACGATCTGCTACCTGGTTTTAACGACGACAATAGCAGAAGCAACAGCACATCAGCAACACGATCCGATGACAACTGGGAAGATGAAGCTGATGATGCAATGGGTCAATTGGCTGTTGACGTTTTCGAGACAGAAAACAACCTAGTTATCAAAGCTCGTACTGCCGGCGTAGATCGAAACGACCTAGACGTAAGCATTTCTGACGGCATCTTAACAATTAGCGGTACACTGTCTAGCGGTGACGAGGCAGATGTTCGCCAATGGCACATCCAAGAATGCTACTGGGGCGAATTCAGTCGTACATTAGCATTACCAACCGCTGTAAATGAAGAAGGCGTTAAGGCAGAATTAAAAGATGGCGTTTTGACAATTACTTTTGAAAAGATAAAGCAAGAAAAAGCAAAGAAGATTCAAGTTCTATAAAAAACCATTTCACAGAAATTACCGTCACAAGTTGGCGGTATTTTTTTAGCCACAAAAAAAGAACCTCATCAGCGAGGCTCTTTTTTACCGGTAGGGTAGATTAACCCTTAAACTTATCGATAACCATATTGACGATTGCGTATGCTAAAATAGCGATCACCAAACCGACAATTGCGTACAAAACTGTGTTCTTAGCCGCCTGAACCTTATTGCTATCACCGGCTGAAGTAGTGTAGCGGATACCACCCCAGATAAGCATAATAACGCTCAATGCACCGACGGCAAACAAGAATATATTTACAAATTGCTTAACCAAAGTTTGAGGATCTGAAGCGGTTTCACTCACACCTTCTCCTCTTGCACTGCTTACACCATTAGTTAAGGTAAAATCACTTTCAGCACTTGCAGCTGGAGATACAGCCAAAGCAACAGTTGGTACTACCAGTAGTCCCGCCAAGATTAATTTTAATTTATTCATTGTTATTTTCTCCTTGTTTAATGATATTACTATTATACATTTTTATCTGTTATTTGCAAAACTAATTAGCCCCCACTTCAATTCCGAATTGTCTCAAAATCATCTTAACTATAACCCATGCAAGAACAGCTACAATTAGACCAACTATCGAATAAGTGAGAGTAGTTTGAGCAGACTTCGTTTTTGCGGCATCTCCAGCTGAAGTAATATAGCGAAATCCGCTAAAGATAATCATAGCAACAGATAAAATTCCAACAGTCCATAGTAGAAAATTAATCAATATACTTATTAGTCCACCTTCACCCGCAATGCTTTTATTTTCCATATCCGCCGTAGTAGCAGTTGTTATACCTTTCTTTACGACGCTATTAGCAGCTTGCGCAGAAACGTTTGTCGGAAGAGAAGCTACTGATATGGCTGAAAATCCAAACACCGAACAAGCTACAATTAACGCCGATAATATCATTTTTTTCATTTTTACTCCTTATTATGATTACTAGATTCATCATGTTTGACGGGCTTATTAAACCCATCAAACACAAAATTGACAATCGCCGAAGCAAATACAGAGACTATTAAGCCAACGACAGCATATAAAATAGTACTCCTAGCTTTTGCAGCCTTCTGAGCATCACCACTGGAAAGCGCAAATAAAATACCACCAATAACTATCATAATAATCG
Organism: uncultured Candidatus Saccharibacteria bacterium; assembly: GCA_937875955.1. Taxonomy (GTDB): domain Bacteria; phylum Patescibacteriota; class Saccharimonadia; order Saccharimonadales; family Saccharimonadaceae; genus Nanosynbacter. Next base: position 71,470 of record CALFHE010000003.1, read on the forward strand.
AGATAGCACCGACAGCCATAAGTAGAACTTCAACGATAGTTTTTATAATACCGTTCACTTGAGTTTCGCCACTGCCCCTATTTTGGCAATAGACAGACTTGTCACCTCCATTTTCCCCTGAGCAAATATCGATACCGTTAGCCGCAGACACCGCTGGAGTGAACACTCCAAGAAGTCCAATCATTAGTATTCCAGCCGCCAGGATTTTTGTAAAAATCTTCATTTTAAACCTTTCCTATAATATAACCTGTTATAGCAATCGCGTTAGCAATAATTACCAAACCGATGACTGCATATAGAATAGTATTCTTTGCGCTGGCAGTCTTAGCTGGATCGCCAGCAGATAGGGAATAATTTATCCCAGCAATAATCACAATAATAACAGCTACGACACCAGCCACCCAAAATGCCAAATTAACAAACTTCATAATATCTACATCATTATTCTTCGGCACACCAAGACTATCAGCACTCCCCAACAATCCAGCAAAAAATTCCATATATCTCATTTTATACTCCTATATTTGATGATATAAAGTTAACCAACGCAACAGAAGCTAGGGCAATAACCAAACCAATCGCGGCACTCATAATAGTCTTTCGCCCATGTGCGGCCTTATCTGGAGCACCATTACTGGTCATCATCAAGAACCCACCGTATATAATATATCCAACGGTCGTATAGCCAATAAGCTGCAATAGATCATCGACAATATTAAGTACGATTTTCCAAATATAGTTAGCTTGGGAATTAGTATCTGCACCTGGATTTTTAAGGGAACAGTCATTATTAGTTAAACCGCTATACCATGGTTTTAACGTTAAAATTTTTCCCTTATTAGAACACGTATCGTTATCATCCGCAAAAGAAGTATTCGGGAAAGTTACGCTCGCCCCAAACGACCCTATAATCATTAAAGACATTGCTATTATAATTTTCTTCATCAATCGAAAACTCCTCCTGGAATAATAAAGTTAGTAATTGCCACCATGAATGCAAACATTATTATCCCAATGACAGTATTCGTCCAGACTTCACGTGCTTTTTTTATCTTATCAGGACTACCCTCAGAAGTAGTATATAAAAATGCCCCGTATATAACAGCACCAACCGCCGCAACTCCAATACCAGCGGTTAAAATCTTAATGACTTGCTTTATTATGCTAATGATTGCTGTACTGCCATTACCATCACAAGAGATAACAGAGGTTTCCGCGCCGCCGCAGCTGGCAGCCAAAGCTACTTTGGGGATAAAAACGCTCCCTGCGATTGCTGTTGCGATAAATATACTGATTACAATATTTCTTTTTGTCATAAAATTTTCTCTTATACCTAAATTGTAAAATAGTCAAGCGAAAAAAGCAAACATTTTCCTTGAAAAGACAGAAGTAATCTGATAATATAGGGAATATTGATATGCGCTCGTAGTGAAGTTGGCCTATCACGCCTCCCTGTCACGGAGGAGATCGCCGGTTCGAATCCGGTCGAGCGCGCCACAGATGATTCACCCTAATAGGGTGTTTTTTATGGAAAATATACCATATTTATTGCATTTCTGTACAATTTATGTTATGATATCGCCAATTGGACTGGAAGGTCTAAGGAATTTTTATAATAAAATACCTGACAATGTCAGAGAAAGGACCCCAAGCGTTATGGTTTATAGTCCCAATAAGCTTAATAGCCCAAGCGGTTCAGAAGCAAAGCTTTCAACTTCACTTAAAGAAAAAGCCTTAAAGGGCATCGCTACAATGGCGACACTGCTGGCTACAGTAGCTCCGTTGTCAGCCTGCGGTGAGACTCACAGTAAGCCGACTCCAGATACTACAACATCTACAGCGCAGGAAACGCAGAATCCAACATCAACTTTAAGCCCAACCCCATCTCCTGAAGCCAGCACAACTAAGACTGAGAAAGACATACCTCAAGAAATAATCGACAAATATAAAGACATAAATCTATCTGACATCAGAGGTCTTTTAGAAAAAGAAAAAAGCGGCGAAGAAGTTAGCTATAGTGAATGGCGAGCTACTTTCACTAAATTCGTAAACGAAAACTTAATACCAGAAGACAATCGAATATCTGCAGATAAATACGAAGCTGTATACACTAACAAAGATAATCTAGTCGAAGATCTAAGTCCTGTCATCGAAAATAATGTTATAGGTATATTCGCTCTTGGAAGTATACGTCAAGACTCTATTGAACACGGTTATCCTTTCTCTAAAGAAGAAATGAAAATCATAGACAAGGGTGTATTAAATACAATTACAGCCGCTCAAGCTAAGTTCTCCTTAGGTTCTATAACTAAGTATGATAAGAATGAGCATTTTCCTAATATATTCAGGATAAAATATATAACCAATATTAGGGCAGAGGCCATTTTTGAGAGCACGGGTAAAAACTATAAAGGTGAAGAGACGCCATATACCTATTACACGTCTGACCCTTATGAAAAAGGGACCCAGAACCATTGTGACGTTAAACAATCTATCGCAAGATGCATGGAAACCGAAGCTGGCGTAGATCTTGGACCAAATAAATCTCCGTCTGGAACCGGTTCTATATATGGAGCTGCTACTATAGAAATAGCTAAAGTATATAAAATATCCTATGAAAATACTGACGGCAAGCAACGATCTGTACCTTTTGTAGTTAGAACGTTTGTTAACGGCGACACAGATCCAAATAACTTAAATGTCCCCGGAACTCAGGAGGTTTGTAGTAGTTTACATAGCGTAGATTTCACTGACGTCGGCAAAGAAATGTATATGACACCCGTAATAGCTGGTTTTGATATATTGACCGACTCTGACATAGACTTTCCATTCCTGGAAGAAAATGGTGTTAAAGTAGCACCTAGATCCATTCCCGAGGTTGCTGAAGCTATTGAAAATAGAAATAAGTAGATTTTTTAATCTATTCCTTGCATAAACACCTTCATATGTGATTAAATGAAGGTGTTTATGTTTATTGGGAAACAAGCAATTAAAAGGGTGGGGCGGCTTAAGAAGTCTATTATACTTTTATGCATATTTACTCTTTTTATACTACCTATAGCAAATATTTTATCAGCCCATCCCGCGTTAGCTTCAAAAGACCCGAGCAGATTTGGCAGCCTATCAGAGAATGACCAATACAAGTTCTTCACGTACGCCTCTGCTATGGCACAATGCTTCAATAAAGGAGCTGATTTTGATCTAAATGTACACACTGACGTTGATGACCAGATGTTGAATGATAATGTAGTATTCGCGAATTGGTTTAGTGTTTGGGTTTATGTAGGTACATATCCAGAAGTAAAGGGGTTTAATGGAGGTGGAATAGACTGCACCAATAAAGGATTTCAGCAAGAGGCTTTTAATACATTTGGAATTTCACCAAATGAGTTGCTGTGCTATATGGGCTACCCAAAGAACGGTTTAAAAGGGAAGAATGATAGTAATGCAAAACATGAAGAATGTGTTGCCTTAGGATTAACTAACGATTTCACCTATAATGGTATGCCTTATAAAGGCGGAGAGAATTTTTTAAACGCGCTTACGGCATTAACAGGATACGATCGCAGTGTAGCAGAAAAAAACGCTTACATAAAATATAGAAAATATTCAGACTGGATTAAGGGCTGTGTGGATGGTGAAGCGACCAGTAAGTCTGACAACACATGGAAGGTTTCTGTCGTTAACACAGACACTAAAAAGGTTGATAGGATATACAAGCCAAAAGGCAAAACTGAGCACATGCATGGAGCATATAGCACCAAGCCTGAATTTTCATGTAAATCAATTGAAAGTGAGCTGGCAATTGCAGCTAAAAAATATTTAAATGTTCTAAAAGCACAGGCAGTATCTACTGCCTGTGCAGGACTGGCGGGTGAAAAGCTTAAAGCCTGCAAAGACGGCGCAAACCATAGGAGTGATACCGCATACTGTGGAAAAACCTATGATGGTGACGAAGAAAAAATAAATGCCTGTAAACAAGGTCAATCTGCCAAAATTGAAGCCCCAGAAGAAGAAGAGGAAGGTGGCGAACCAAAAAACTCCTGCGGTATTGATGGAGGTTTAGGCTGGCTAATCTGCCCCGTAATGACATTCGTAGCTATGATTAATGACGCAGCCTACGGTGCTATTTCTGGATTTTTAGATATAAAACCAGCAATACTTGGTGACAACAGCAATACTTCCGGAGCAAAGCAAGGTTGGGATTTTTTCCGCAATATAGCCAACGCCATATTCGCCGTAATATTCTTATGGATCATATTTTCTCAAATCTCTAATGTTGGCGTTAGTAATTATGGAATTAAGAAAATCCTGCCTCGCTTAATAATAGGAGCTTTACTAGTTAATTTATCTTATTATCTTTGTCAGATTTTTGTAGACTTATCTAATATATTAGGGCATACACTAAAAGACGCTTTAGAAGCTGGAGCGGGAAAAATAGGTACTGAATCTGAAGCTGCCGGATGGGGTAGTGCCATCGCTGCTACCCTAGTGGGTGTTGGCGGAGTAGCTGCATTTGCCGCCTTAGCTATTGGAATCCCCACTCTTGCTGCTGGATTCTTTGCAATCATGACAGTATTTATTATTCTAGTAGTTAGACAAGCGGGCGTAATACTATTAATATCCATGTCTCCTATAGCCTTCGCGGCGTGGCTACTGCCAAATACAGAAGACTTATTTAAAAAATGGATGAAAATGTTCCGGGGACTGCTATTAGTATTTCCTATAATATCTTTGTTGTATGGGGCAGGAAAATTAGCTGGTGCAGTATTGGCGTCAAGTGCGACAGTTGATCCGAATAATCCAGACGAGACTCTGCAGCTGGTTGCTTTAGCAGCCACTACTATGCCGCTCATTGCCACTCCTTTTGTATTGCAAAACTCCTTAAGTTCGCTAGGTAGTATTGGCGCAAAGATAGGAAAAATGAGTGCTAATGCACATGGTCGATTCGCCGGAAATGTAAAAAGCACAGCAAAAGGACGTGTTGACAATTCTGTTATTGGCGATACGAAAAGAAAATACTCAGACTTCATAAATAGAAAACGCGCAAGCATGCGAGCAGGTGATTTTCGCACAAAGATAGACAATGGTAAGGTTGGTCGATTTATGGGTTGGGATAAAGGTGGAGCACGCGCCCGCGCAACTGTAGCTAAGGCGTTCGAAAGCGACGTTGAAGACGCATCCACAATGTTGCAAGGTATGACATCGGACGATATAACCAATATAGCCAACGGCACAAACACAAAAGCCTCAAAAGCTATGCGCGCAGCTGCCATTGATCATACTATGGCTAATGGTAGTTTTGAAGAACGTATGGAGGTGCTGAGCAGCCTAAAAGGTGTAGATACTTCTATAAAACAACGAGCGATTAAAGGTTCATTTGCAAAGGGAGATAATAATATCATAGGAAACAAATTCGGGAATGATATCCTCGAAGATAAAGTTGGAAATATGACTGATCTAAAGAATATGGCTATAGATAACGCTGCAGGTGGCAATTTACAAGCAGAACATCTTGTGCAAAATGCAGCGGGTACTGAATGGTTAGTTGACGCATCTATGAAGGCGGAGGATAAAAAAACCAACAAAAATGCCACAAGTGCCATATCGAATATTAAAAGTATGGCCCTTAAGGCTAGATTGAACCCAAATACTGCAAAGAATATAAACGGAAAATTGGATAGCACATTCCGTAAAGTTGGCTCTTGACCCCTTCTCTTGACTTTTTCCATCAAAAATGCTAATATAACCTCAGATGGAGTGGTTAATTTCCCGTAAGCAGCTTCTTAATAAGTGGCTGCAGTGGTTTATATTGCTGATAGCAGGGATGCTGGTGGGCATTTTTCTTAATGCCTTAACACACTCAACCTCTGTTTACGCTGTAGACGCAGAATGGAGCGGTCATAATTTAACCTATAATAAAGAAAAATATACAAAGGTAAGTGATGATAAAAAGATCAAACAATTCAACCTACCTGATAATTCGCTTGTTTATGTTAATGAAGATAAGAATAAAAAAGAAACCAAGGTTATTTATTTCCCATCAAGCGAAATATCTTCACTAAGTTCCGCAACCTACGCGGTTTATTCATTTACGCCACCGAACACTTATGAGCAAACCAGCACCTCAACTATTTCAATTGAATCGCCATCTGAAAATTCAACCAGCACTTCCTGTGATGTACAGGGAATAGGGTGGATTATCTGTCCAGTCTCCAACTGGCTGGCTGACGGCATTGATTTTATGTACAGCGCACTTCAGGAGTTCTTAAAAACTAAGCCATTAGAAACAACCAACCAAAATAGTGGAATTTATCTGGCGTGGGTTATTATGCGCAACATTAGCAACGTGGCGTTTATCGTGGCGTTTCTGGTGATTATCTACTCACAATTGACCTCTGTAGGAATTAGCAATTACGGCGTTAAAAAAATGCTCCCTAGGTTAGTAATTGCGGCAGTGTTGGTCAATTTATCGTTCACGTTTTGTGCTGTATTGCTAGACTTATCAAACGTAACTGGTTACGCTTTCCAAGACGCTTTCATGGGGATTAAAAACACAATATCCACCGTAGGAGAAAATACGGGCGTAGGTTGGACATGGTCAGAAGTTATTGTGATGATACTATCCAACGGAGCTTTAGCTGGTGGAGTGGTCGCAACAGTAGCCATGGGGTCAGAGCTGCTACCATTGGCACTATCAGCATTAGTGGGAATAGGTCTAGTGCTTCTCTTAGTGCTTCTAATTATGGCAGCACGTCAAGCTTTAATTGTAATCTTAATTATCATTTCACCTTTAGCCTTCGTTTGTTATTTACTTCCTGGCACAGAAAAATGGTTTAAGAAATGGCGAGACTTATTCTTCACGATGTTAGTATTTTTCCCGGCATTCGCTGTAGTGTTCGGTGGAGCTCAATTGGCAGGAATAATAATTATCCAAAACGCTACAGGAGCAAATGGTGGAATAATGCAGATTTTAGGAATGGTAGTTCAAGTTATACCATTAGCTTTAACGCCTATAATTCTGAAACTTAGCGGCGGAGTATTAGGTAAATTTGCTGGGTTTGTTAATGATAAGAATAAGGGATTATACGACAGAACCAAGAACTATGCTAAAGATCGTCGTGAGACCATTAAAAACAAGAAGTTGGCTAACCCCAATATGGCGCGATTCAACCCAAATCGTTTACGCCGTTGGGCAGATCATAAAGGTAGAGCACTCAAAAAAGATCTGGAAACTTCACAGAAAAATGCCGAGAATTCATTTAGAGATACAGCCAGGTATAAGAAGTTAGACTTAGAGGCCAGGCAGGCTTCCAGGCGTGCAGATCTGTTATCCGCACAAGATGACAATCGCTACACCGAAGCTACGCTGGGTCACGCACCAACTGATACGTATGGGAAGAGACCTCTGTACGATCGTGCTCTACGAACCGTGTCAGCTACCTATGCAACTCGACGAGATTTGAAAGCTCATCAGCAGCAAACTGCATTCATGAATGATATTAAAGACCTAGAAACAGAAATTGCAGTGTCTGGACTAATTAAGAATAACGCTCAACGCCAGCAGCATAGTGAGTTTGCAGAGCAATTGATAAACAGCAAGGAACTTCGAGAGAAGGCTGGCGGCAATGTATTCAAAGATGCAAATGGCAATTTGATTGGTGCAAATGCAGCCTTAGCTTCAGCCATAGCAACCAGCCGTAGCGAATATGCCAAGTCGATTGATGAGGCTCGTCAAATTATAAAGCACTACAAATTAGATGCAAAACAGAGACAGGGATTAGCCCTGGATAAGGTATCTATAAACCTTCCTGGTGGAGTTAATTTATCTGGAGATAGTATATTTGTACGTGAAGCCGCAATTGAGGAGCAGATTAAATACGGTACCGCAGCAGAAGTAGCCGAGCTTCTTAGTGAATTGCCGCCAGAATTCTACTCTTCTGCAGCTTCAGCATTAGCAGAATCCGGTGTAAGGAATAAAGCGTCCTTTATGGGAGGTAAGCTCATTGATGATATGCTGAAGGGTGATATTAATAACAGGGGAGACCTAATGAACCACTTTGCTGAATGGCTACAGGGTGGTAAATACAAGCCTGAAACCTTAGCGTCTACGGATGCTGATGCCGTTAAGTTGTTGATAGAAGCTGTAAATACTACATCTGTGATTACTGATAAGAAACGTCAAGATATCAAGGATGTTATCAATACAATTCTTACCGACAGGAGGTTATCTGCAAACGTAACAGATGCCGCCAAAGAGCAATTTGAGATTTTCCGAAACATACTATAATAGCTGTGATTTTGATATAATATAAGCAGTATGTCGGTGTATAAAGTTCCTCAAGATGTCGAGGCGGAGGACAAACTGCTCGGGCCGTTTAGTTTCCGACAGTTTGTGTTCTTAATTATAGCTGTTATCGGAATCGCTATTGCGTACGGTTTGAGTACAATTTTACTACCTTTGGCAATAATTCCCGTGCCGATAATTCTATTCTTTGGAGCGCTGGCTTTACCTCTTAAAAAAGATCAGCCAATGGAAGTTTATCTGGCAGCAGTTATTTCTTTTATGCTAAAACCAAAAAAGCGACTATGGCAGCCTGATGGAATTGAAAGATTAGTCGAAGTTATCGCGCCAAAAGTCGAGGAAAAGACTTACGGAAATAATTACGATCAAGCCGAAGTCCAGCGAAGATTGTCGTATTTGGCGAATTTGGTAGACAGTCAAGGTTGGTCAATTCGTGGCGTCAATAATCCGAATAGCTCGATGCGTGCTGACTTATTCAACGAAGGGCAAGCGGCTAACGACATATTGGATGAAAATAGTGCTACGGCGCAAAATATCAATCACTTAATAAATCAGTCAGATGTTCGTAGGCGACAAGAAGTCATCCAAAAGATGCAAACAGGGCAATCTGCTACGCCACCTCCTACGCAAACACCTCAATCATCTCAACCATCCCAACCAGATAATTCTACTCCAGCCACACCACTACAAATGAATCCGTACCCAACAATGCGTCAATCTGTATTAAATCCAGCGTCCGAACGGTCTGCCACGAGCACTCCAGCTCAAACTCAGCCGACAACCACGCCGCAAGCTAGCGTAAACGAGGTGTCACCTGCTATAATAGAACTGGCAAATAACCGCGACCTCTCGATTGAAACGATTGCGCGTGAGGCAAATCGAATTCAGCAAGAAAATAAATTATCAGATGAGGAAGTGGTGATTTCACTACGTTAGGTGGGGTTTATGCAACCAGAGTTACAAAATCAACAATCTTATCAGCAGGGTCCGCAAACCAATGCGGCTCTTCCTGGTGTCTCTCAGCAGTCATCAGGGGCAATTGGTTCGGGACCAAATCCAACCACACCAGCTCCAGATAAAACCCCTGACAACAAGAAGCAAAAAGGACCAATTAGCACTCAGAATACGCTGCTTTTCTCTGAGATGCGCGAAAATATGATCATTATGAGCGACGGCAGTTTTCGGGCGGTAGTGGAATGTGAATCAATCAACTTTGATCTGATGAGTTCACGCGAAAGAGAGGGAATTGAGTTTAGCTATCAAAACTTCATCAATTCTCTATATTTCCCAATTCAAGTTCTTATCCGTTCACGCCGCGTGGATATTGGTCCGTATCTGGACAGATTGGCTGAAATTCGCCGCAATCAAGATAATATGCTCCTAAATGTCCTAATGGACGATTATATGGATTTCATTGATATTCTGGCACAAGAGGCAAATATTATGGATAAGAGCTTTTACGTTGTCGTTCCATATTATCCAGCTGGCGAGGAAAATGCCTTCAAACAGCAAACTAAAGGATTGTTCAATAGCTTCTTCAGTGGAAAAAAAGAGGCAACCGTAACAAAAATTGACCAAGTCACTTACACCAAAGCCAAAGATGAAATTAAAAACCGCATTGATTCGGTCATGAACGGACTATTCCAAATGGGCGTAAAAAGCTGGCAATTAAACACTAGGCAACTGGGCGAGTTGTTCTATACCTCATATAATCCAGACACGTCGTCACGTGAATCGCTAGAGGAAATTGACCCAAGCGAGCTTACGACCACTTACGTAACTAAGGGAACTGGTCCGTCACCGAGAGGAGGAAGGTCATAATGGCAAAGAAGAAATTAGATGCCGTTGATATTGCTGCTCAACAACGAGCACGAGAACAAGCCGAAGTCGAACAGGCCTTCTTAACTGGCGTTCGAACTCTGCGTGATTTTATTGCGCCAAGTAGTATTGAGCTTCATTCTGACCATTTCAGACTTGGCTCAAAATATGGCCGCACAATGTATGTTTATGGCTATCCTCGTCAAATCTACACCGGCTGGCTTAGCTCAATCATTAACATCGATGAAGTGCTGGATATTAGTATGTTTATTTATCCAGTCGATACGCAAATTGTCCTGAATAACCTGCGCAAAAAAGTTACTCAGCTGGAAGCAACCATGAATATAAACATGGAAAAGGGAAAGGTGCGCGACCCAGGCTTGGAAGCGGCTTTGCAAGATGCCGAAGAATTGCGCGACCAATTACAGATTGGCGCCGAAAAGTTCTTCCGCTACGGTTTATATATTACGCTTTATGCCGACAGCTTGGACGAACTAAACTTCATCCAGCATAAAATTGAAACTATTTTTGGCCAGCAATTGGTGTTCTCAAAAGTGGCTTCCAGCCAGCAGGAGCAGGGATTGAATAGCTCTATTCCACAATTGACTGATGAACTACAGATTCGCCGCAACATGAATACTGGCGCAATTTCAACAAGCTTTCCATTCACTTCAGCCGATTTGACGGACAATAAAGGCGTGCTTTACGGAATTAATATGCATAATAATGGCTTGGTGATTTTTGACAGATTCTCTCTGGAAAACGCCAATATGGTCGTGTTCGCTAAGTCTGGTGCTGGTAAATCATTTACCGTTAAGTTGGAAGCTTTAAGAAGTATGATGGTCGGGGCTGATATTGTGATTATCGACCCAGAAAATGAGTACCAAAAACTATGCGACGCAGTTGGTGGCAGCTATATTCGATTGAGTTTAAGTAGCGACACGAGGATCAATCCGTTTGATTTGCCACGTGTTATTGATACTGATGAGGCAGATGACGCACTGCGAGCTAACTTAGTTACTCTACACGGACTACTCAGGCAAATGCTGGGCGGCGCAGGAGTAGGGGCCGGCGGGCAAGTAGTAGCAGGATTATCACCAGCGGAAGAAGCTGATATTGATCAAGCATTAATCGACACTTACGCACGCGTCGGCATTACTTCGGATCCACTGACGCACAATTCTACGCCACCGACGATTTCCGACCTATACGACACTTTGCTTCACATGGGCGGAACTGGTCCAAGTCTGGCTCAGCGACTTCGCAAATTTACCTCTGGAACGTTTGCTGGAATATTCTCACAACAGAGTAACATTGATATTAATAATAATATGGTTGTCTTTAACATTCGCGACTTGGAAGATGAGCTACGACCGACGGCGATGTATATTGTTCTGAATCACATCTGGAACATTACGCGCACCGACCAGAGGAAACGTATGCTGATTGTTGACGAGGCTTGGCAATTGATGAAATATGACGATTCTGCCAATTTCTTATTCTCATTAGCCAAGCGCGCCCGCAAATATCAATTAGGTCTGACAACAATCACGCAGGACGTGGAAGACTTCGTCGGAAGTAAAATGGGGCGAGCAATCGTTTCCAACTCCTCAATGCAGCTACTTTTGAAACAGTCTGCCAGCGCCGTTGACGTTTTGGCGCAAGTGTTCAAATTGACAGACGAAGAGCAGAAACGACTAGCCAATTTCCCAGTTGGGCAAGGATTATTCTTTGCTGGACAAAATCACGTTCACATCCAGATTCAGGCTAGCGACACCGAATATAACTTGATCAATACAAATCCCGTATCACAACAAATAAAACCGTCAGATTCACCGATCGGCGGCTACGGAGCGGTGTAGAAAAATAGCGAGAAAATATGGCACGAGTTGATTATACGACAGATTCCGAAACTGACAGCAGATTAAATCCTGCTGAGCAGGCTGAGTTTGATCAGATCTCGGCTGGTTATGACAGTGGATCGGAGTTAAGTGGTCGCGAAAGAGATGTCATAAATGACCTTGAATCTCAGTTTGACAATAAAGATTCAGACTTGAATCCTAGCCAAAACGATTCCGCCAGCGCTGCCGTCAATGACCAAGAATCTTCCGTACCTAACAACGGATTTTATGAACCGTCCAATGACAAAAAACGAAACAATTTAAAATCTACTCTAAAGCTTGCGAAAAAAAGTAGAGGCATAATAGCTATAGTTGGTATTCTACTTTCCTTAGCAGCCACTTTTTCAGCTCTTCTGCCATTAAAATTAAACTCTTTATTGGACAATATAGATCAGCAAATCGGAAGCGTTGCTCATTATTCAGTTGAAGAGCGCTTACAGTACATAACCACGCGCTGGTTGGCTATGAGAGTTATGAAAGAAGCCTACCCAGGAGATGAACACCTGGTTTTCTGTAAGGGCGGAGGTATAATATGCTCGCTCACTTCAACAAAATATTCTGCTTGGTTTGAAAAAATGCTTGATGCTAAATTTGAAAAAGAAGGCGTCAATGTAAAAGTAGTCATAAATTCCCATGGACGCTCAGGATTAGGAGGAAAGGCTTCTCATTTTACTATCAAAAGCGTTAACAAAGACCTTGACAGTGTAATGAAAGGCATAGAAAAAGAGGTTGGTCATAAGGAAATAAGGAAAAGAATTAAGAATGATATAAAACGAGTGCACGGTCGTAACTATTTAATGCGCTTTATATCCAAACGTATTCTATATAATAAATATGGCGTAAAATCGTTTAATATTATACCCGAAAAACACGTTAGAGCATGGAAAGATTTTAAGGCGAAGATTAAGTCTGAATTCGCTTCTCGTGCCATCGCAAAAATATCACCAAAACTTGCCGCCGTCTTATCGTGTATTAATGGTAGAGATGCCTTAGGTTGTGCAGAAACACTCGATAAGCTTAAAACCAAACTAGATGGAGATGTAGAAAAAAAAGAGAATGCCCTTAAGGAAAAACCCAACGATCCTAAAGCAAAATTGGATTACGAAGCCGCTAAATCCAACAAAAATACTTTTAGTAAATTTACCGATAATCTAGCTAATGGCGACGGTCTTATTGCAAAAATAATAAACAAAGAGCTAATGAAAAAATTCACAACTGCTTCGGCTATCGTAGGCACGATTGATATGGCTGCTGGCTTCATAGGTGCCCTAGACTCGGGTACTCTTGAAGTTATAGGACGAGCTCAAGTCGCCCAAACCTACGCCTCTTTTGCTTACGATGAAGGCATTAGTCCAGTTGTAGTAAATGATATGATGAAAACTGGAGACTTACAAGATATTCGATATTTAGAGCTTGCGACAAGTTTATTTGACGGGGCAGAATCATCACCACTGTACAGTGAAATTCAGGCTGGTGGAATCACATCATCTATACTCCCAATCCTATCTGGCAACAGTGTATCTGCATCTGGCGGAATACGAACTAAATGTACTGTTGACGGCAAAGAGAAGGTTGTTACATTAGATCCAGGCGAACTTGTTTGTCCTGAAAAGAAAGTTGTCCAGGATTATACAGCATTTACCAAAAATCCAGCATGGCAAGTATTAGCCGCAGTAGCTAACTTTTGGAATAATTCTATAGGAGCTGTAATTGACGTAGCTCAGGATATAGCATCCCAAATAACAGAACCTATCGTAAACTTTGTAACTCAATTACCTGGAATTAAGCAGGTATTAGACTTTTCGCAGGACATAATGGGCACCTTAGTGCAATGGGCAATTAGCTACATATTTAATATTCCAAACGTCGGCATTGACGCTCCAGGTAATAATAATTACGAAGGTTTGGTTGGCGCACAGATGGTCTCAACGGCGGATAGTCTAGAAAACGGCAAAACAGAGTCTGGGTCTGGTATCGGTGGTAAATTATTGAGCGATAATGAATTGGCGATGATAGCAACAAAAACAGAGCAAGAAGATAAAGAAGAGTTTGATCAGCAGCCGATGCTAGCAAAGATATTTGATCCAAACTTAAGAAATTCAGTAGCAAATCAAATGCTTGCTATAATGCCAATCGGTAAAAAATCTGCCATTAATTTCTTAGCGAAAACACCAGCCTTATTATTGTCGCCATTAATGCCGAACAGTCGAGCTTCAGCGGCTACTAATAGATTAGCCGTCATGAAATCTATGGGAATACCTTGGTATGGATATACAGATCCTGAAGTATTGAACGCCGATCCAAATAAATACACCGCAGAAACCTGTAAGACATACGATGAAACTCGAAAGAAGAGCTTAGAGAGAGATAGAAGCACAGGGTATGTCGTTCCTGTTTACAAAACCTCCGATCCTTGTGCTTTAGAGGAGGTAGTAGCTGGTATATTAGCGGAGCGTGCGGGCGATACTGATAGTAAATATTACATTAAAGATCCTAGTGGCAGTAGTAATAGTTCAAAGTCTTCATCTTCAACCGGTGAAGCTGTCGGAGAGCCCGAATTAGAAGAGGCACAGCAGACAGGATGGGGTGGTCATAGCAATGGCGAAATTTCAGAATCAGATTTACAAACCCTATCATTTTCTCCTGAAAGTAAAATGAATAAACAGGCTGCGTCGGCTATGGAAGAGATGAATAAAGCATATAAGGCTGATAACGGATCTAACTTAACCATTAATGAGGCATATCGAGATTGCGCAACACAAATTAGATATAGTAAAGAACTAGGATCAAGAGCGGCTCCAGCCCCCCCATGTATATCAAACCACGGTTGGGGTCTTGCTGCGGACATTAATGTTGGAGGTTTTGATTCTCCCGTATACAAATGGCTCGAGGCGAACGCGCATAAATACGGCTACGTTAATCCGCCTTGGGCAAAGCCTGGCGGCAGCAAGCCTGAGCCGTGGCACTGGGAGTATGCAAGGAAGGTTTAATTAAAATGAAAAAGTCTATTATATTTTCTATGATCGCAATATTATTGCTATCGCAAAACACCTCAGCTCTAACGGAGGCTGATTATCCTGCTCAAAATATACGATTATACAGTTCAAAAAGTTCTGCCTGTACCGAAGCAGCAGGATCTGTGTCAGCCGAATTATCTAAAAATATCCCATCGGACTGGGGGAAAATTTTTTCCGCAGCAGCAGAAAAGCACGGCGTTAATCCTAACTTTCTAGCAGCATTATACTTAACAGAACAGGGAAACACTTGGAAACCACTAAACTCTCAATGGGCATCTTCACCGGTTGGCGCTAGTGGTCCTATGCAATTTATGCCGGGAACGTGGAGTGGTCACGCCGAAGACGGAGACGGGGATGGTAAGGCTGACATTATGAACCCTTATGATGCTGTTTTTTCTGCCGCACACCTAGTTAAGTCTCTGAGTACTGATAAAAATACTCCATTAGGCGACATTGGTAGTCCATGGAAGCGGGAGCCTATGACAATTCTATATGCAGCGGGTGCTTACAACTGGGGTGGAGGTAACATTCAAAACCACACGTCTGACTCCAGTCCTTTAACTGATGCTCCAACAGAAACTCAAAACTATCTTAAAAATATCTACGAACTATTTAACAGCGACTTTACAAAATCAGGTCACCCAAACTACAAAGATCCGGCACCTTCAGGAGAAGGTGGTAGTGAAAATAGCTCAGCTAATGTGTCAAATTGCGCAAATAGTGGCGGCGTTCATGCCGGAAGTATAGTAGAAACGGCAAAAGGAATGATAAATAAAGACAACCCCGGCACACCCTCACAGGCATATATAGATGCTCGTGCTAAATACAACCCTGAAGCCGGTGGCGATATGAATGACTGTGGAAAGTATGTGTCTACTGTTATGCGTGCCAGTGGAGCCGACCCAGACTACCCACCAGCAGGCACCAGCATCCAAAGAGATTATGTAATGAATTCATCAAAATATACTATCATAAATACTAAATCTCCTAGTGATCTTCAGCCTGGCGATATATTAGTCTACAGCGGTTCGGGATCTTACGGGCACACAATGATATATATCGGAGATCAGGGTGACGGTAATGTCGCAGTAGAGGCATCTCTTGGAGATCATCCTCCTAGATACGCAAATATTGGTCGCGTACAGACTCAATTGGGATATTCAACTAACGTAGTAGCGAGGTTAAATAAATAATTATGTTCAATACTTTTATGCAATTAGATCGCAAAGTTAAGATTGCTATTATTTCATTCGTAGGGTTATCCATTTCACTTATAATCTACGCAGTTTATCTACTGCAATTCGATGCCACGATATATGTATATTCCATACCCGACAACTTGACGATGTCTTATGGCGACGTAAAAAACCAGCAAATTTCATCCAGGAAAGATATTAAAGTAAAGCACGGCAACCATAAATTTACTTTCTCAGCTAACGGATTTGAAAGTTATACTACAGAAATAAATATTAGCAAAAATGAGAAGAAAAACATCATATTCGCCTTAGAACCTATTACAGATGAAGCTAAAAAAGAATATGCAAAAGACAAGTACACCGATATCAAGGAGGGTATAGCTGGTAAAAAAGGTAAAGAAGCTACTCGTCAATTGGAAAATAAAAATCCTGCTATCAAATCTTTACCTATCCACGGCAGAGATTTCTATATATTTCCATGCGACAGATATCGATCTGAAGGAGATAAGACTATAGGAATATGTATAACAGTAACGGACTATTTTAACCGCTCTCAAATTGACGAGGCGTTTACCAAGCTAAAAGAAAAGGGAATAAATCAAGAAGACTATGACATCAAAGTCAATAAACACATCTGGCCAACAGAGAAAGAGAAGTCTACGGGAGTTGCAGTTCAATGTAGAGGCTCGAATCCTGACTGGTGCTACACCTACAGAGATATTTAACTCTTAAGCGGCATAATAATGTGCGTATAATCAGGATTTTTTATCTGCTCTCGAATTACGCACGGCGACAATTTACCATTGAACGAAAATACGATTTCATCCGCGTCAATAATATTCAAAACTTCCGTTAGGTAGCGTGAATTAAGCGTTACTTGACCATCCGCGGATATCTTAGCTGTTGCCTCTGAAGTGTTCTCGCCAAGCTCAGACGCAATCGAATGAATAGAAAGTAGGGAATTTTCCTCTGATGCGGTAATTGTAATTCCACCACCAGATTCACGCGCGAATAACGCCGCAATTTTCGTAACTCGACTAAAATCAGACTTCTTAATAACAATCTCAGTTTCCGCGGTTGCTGGAATCAATTGACGATAATCAGGGAATTTTCCGTCAATCAATCGGCTGACAATTTCCATATCTCCCGTCTTAAAACAAACTTGAGAATCGTCAAAAAGAACCGTAATTTTCTTCTCATCGCCGACACTCTTACTGACTTCCGCCAGAGTAGAAGCGGGAATAATAGCCGACACTTCATTGTCTGACTTTATTAGGCGCTTTTCTGCTAGCCTGTAGCCATCAGTAGCAGCCAGATATAGCGATCCTTCATAATTATGCCAATAAACTCCCGTAAGAACTGCCCGCGTGACGTCAGAGCTAACAGCCAACTTCGTTTGGACTATAGCTTTCTTAAGATCCTCAACGTCAATTTCATATTGTATAGCGGTTTTTTCGTCAATTGTAGGCAACTCAGGATATTCATCAGCCACTACGCCGTTGATAACTGATGAGAATTTTCCTGAAGTTATATGTAGATGTTCGTTTTTAGTTTCAAGCTCCACTGGGCCGCTTGGTAAGTTTGTAATGAATTCTGACACCAATCGGGCAGGGATTGTAATAGATCCATGATCTTCAATTTTCGCACCAATGTATTGAGTGGAAGCAATTTCCAAATTTGTTCCAGCAATCAATAATCTTCCTCCATCGGTACGTAATAAAATATTATTCAATATCGGTAGTTCATTACGACTTGATGCGATATCTTTGATTAGATTAAGTGCTTTTGCAAGTTTTTCTTGGGTGACTGATACTTTCATTATACTTTCCTTAATTTTTAATTAGTCTTAATAGTAATAGGTGCTGTGGAAACTGGGTAAAAAATGTGTTCAAACAGGGGTGAAGCGGTGATAAAATAGGTGGAAAACTCTGTGTGCTATTTGTGGACTTTATAGTGGATATTTGTGTATTATTCCACCGCCTACTGACTTGTCGTTTTCTTTCCACAGATCTGTGTGTTGGTAAGTCGCCGCAAAAACACAACATCTGCACAGCTTTTCCACAATTAATGAACATATAATTTATCCTTAATGTCGTTAATTTGCTCGCGAATACTGACATTCGTAAGACTTTCTTTAGTGATTTTTTCAATTGAATGCATAGCGGTCGTGTGGTCTTTTCGTCCAAGCTCTTGGGCAATTTTCGGAAAACTCATTTTCAGCTCACTACGCAGAAGGAACATCGCAATTTGTCTTGGCATCGCGATAAATTTGTCTCGTCTGGATGAGCATATATCTTTTACATCAATATTATAATAGCGTGCCGTCTTATCGATTATCTGTTTGGCGGTTATATGTTGCGGTCTGTTGCGTTTAATATCTCCCAAAATTCCTTCAGCCGCTGCCAAATCAGGTGTAAAATTTTGCATTTCTGCATAAGCAAGCAGTCGATTCAAAGCGCCTTCCAGCTCGCGAATGTTTGTCTTAAAGTTGGTCGCCAGATATTCTACGACATCGGAATCTAGTTCGGTATTGCTGAGTTCAGCTTTTGCTTTAACAATAGCGCAACGAGTTTCATAATCGGGCATCTGAATATCAATCGCCATACCCCATTCAAATCGACTACGCAAACGATCGGTTAGAGTAGGAATGCTTTTTGGCGGTTTATCCGAGCTGATAATAATCTGCTTGTTGTTTTGATGAAGATCGTTGAATGTATGGAAAAATTCGTCCTGAGTTTTTTCCTTCCCGGCGATAAATTGCATATCATCGACAATTAAGACATCGACATTGCGATATTTATCAGAAAACCCTTTTTTCTTGAAACGAATAGAATCCAGAAACTCGTTAACAAACGTTTCCGTAGTAATATAAAGTACTCGCGCCGAAGGTTGTTTTTTAGCTATCTCGTTGCCAACAGCCTGCATTAAGTGAGTTTTACCAAGTCCAGAACCTCCGTAAAGATAGAGCGGATTATATTTTTCTCCCGGATGTGCGGCGACCGCTTGGCAAGCAGCATAGGCTAAATCGTTACTCGAGCCAACGATGAAGTTATCAAAAGTGTACCTGGGATTAAGATTGCTAGAATGAGATTTCCTCGACGGTAAGATTAGTGGCTTTGCTGGTTCTTTTTGTCCGCTTTTATCAACTTCACGATTAACACGCGGTTTTTTATTGCTAGATTCGACGTTATAAGAAATAGACGGGGCATTAATACCGTTGTGAGCCAAGGCCTCTAATATTTGCGGATGAAATCGCTTTTCAAGTTGAGTCCTAGCGAAAATATTCGGCGCAATTATAAGAACTTCTTTGTCGGAGATTATTTCCAATTTGGTATTTTTGAACCACGCAGTAAATGACGAAGATGATACAGTTACTTCAATCTCACCTAAAACACCCTGCCAGACCGCATGACTATCCACGAAAATTACTCCCTCAAATTCTGTTAACTGTCTTTACTATAGCAAATATGGGGAGTTTTCCACAAGTATGAACGGAGTAGAAATGTTACCATCCAAAACAGGGGTAGAGTTTTCCACAATTAAAATTCTCATCTGTTAAAATTGTGGAAAAATATACGTCGATAGTGGAAAAGTCATTGTCGACTTGCAAAAAGTACCGAAAGAATATATACTATTTGTTGATATGCCAAAGCGAACATTTCAACCACACACCCGACACCGTGCAAAGACGCATGGTTTTAGGGCACGAGTTTCTACCAAGGCTGGTAGGATGGTTTTGAAGCGCCGCCGCCTAAAGGGCCGCGCTAAAATTGCTATTTAATTAATAGCTAAAAATTATCCCGTCGATGAAGGCGGGATTTTTTGATATAATTGTAAAATATGTTACAACAATGTAATCGGTTTCATGGTCATGGCAGTCTTAAGTTTGTCTATAAAAATGGACAAGCGGTTCGTTCGTCTATAGCTACGATAAAATACGTGAAGAACCCATATCGAAGTCACAGCAGGTTTGCGGTTGTTGTTAGTAAAAAAGTTCTAAAATCAGCGGTGCGTCGGAATCGTATACGTCGACGTGTTTATGAAATTATTCGCCTGGAGCTGCCTAATATGAAAAATGACCAAGATGTGGCTGTTATTATATTTTCGGCGGAAGTTTTATCGATGCCATATAAAGATCTAAAACAGACAATAAAGAATCTTTTCTCTCAAGCTAAACTGTATAAATAGGCGCTTTTTTGCTATAATTAAGACATGAGTTTTTTTGATGAGTTTATTGTTCGACCGATTTTAAATTTGCTAATGGCTATTTATAGTCTGATTCCGGATTTTGGTGTTAGCGTCATTATCTTTACGATTATTGTAAGACTTTTACTTTGGCCGCTAATTAAGAAGCAGCTTCATCAAGCAAAGGCAATGCGTAAAATGCAGCCAGAGCTTGTAAAGATCAAAAAACAGTATGCAAAAAATCCACAAATGCGTAACCTAGCGATGGTGGAGCTTTATAAAAAACACAACGTCAGTGCCTTTGGCTCAATTGGCGTTATGATTATTCAGCTGCCAATCTTGATTGCGATGTATCGAGTGGTGCAGATTTTCGTTTCTAGCCGCGCCGACTTAGGAAAATATGTTTATGATTTTATGAAAAATCTGCCGGTTGCTAATAATTTGGTGAATAATCCGGATCAATTTAATCAGAATTTCCTGGGAATTATAGATTTGACGCAACACGCGATATCAAAGAACGGAATTGTTGCTGGCTTGGTTATTTTGGCAGCAGTCGCGGCGTATTTGCAATATTTAACTTCAAAACAATTGTCGCCCCAATCCGACAGCAATCGTAAATTGCGTGACATTTTAGCTGAGGCTGGCGATGGAAAAGAGGCAGATCAGGCAGAAGTAAATGCTATTATGACACGAAAAATGATGAAATTTATGCCGGTGATGATGTTCTTCGTGATTGTGTATTTGCCGGCGGCTTTGGCGCTTTATTTGACGACAGCCAGCGCCGTGGGATATCTCCAGAATTATATTATCTTCAAGCAAGATTCTAAAGAAATGCAAGAAATTGCAGATAAAAAATCATCCCAAAAATCTAAAGCATCGACAAAAATCGATAAACGTGTTAAAAAGGCTACAGAGGCCAGGGTAACTCGGATCAAGGCTAAGGATTAAGGAGGATTTATGGACCAAATTGAAACGGTTGAATTTGTAAAAAAATATTTAGAGGATTTGCTAACGTTCTTTGATTTGAATCTGGAAGTTTCAGTAAAAATCGAAGATGGAATTGTTGTAGCTTCAATTCCACATAGCGAGCGAAGTAGTATTTTAATTGGTAGAAATGCGGAAACATTGCGTAGTATTCAGAATCTTTTGTCGACAGCGCTTCATCATAAAGAAGCATCAACTGTTCGGGTGAATTTGGACATTGCGGACTATAAAAAGCAGCACGCTGAAAAAATTGCCGAAAAGGCGCGCGGCTGGATTGAAGAAGTTCGACGAACTGGCGAGTCAAAGGTGGTGGATTTGAATGCTGCTGATCGCTGGACAGTACATCACTTGGCTGGTGAATATAGCGATATTGATACGCATTCTGAAGGTGAAGGTCGCGAACGACGGCTGATTATTAGTCAGAAGAGTTCTTAGCATCCTTAAAGACTATTCTGGAATATAGAACGTAATTCCAAACGAGGCTGACCACTGTGGCGGCTAGCTTGCTAATCAATAGGGCAAGTGAATTATTTAATCCGAAGTTTATGAATATCGGTGTGATAATAGCGATAATAATTGTTTGGATTACCCATAAACCAAATAGTGTAACTGCGGCGAATAAAAGAAATTGTTTTTTCAAGTTTTGGGATGTTGACTTGAAAGTATATTTTTTATTTGCAAAAAACGAGAACAAAAAGGCAACGAATGTTGATATGAAATTAGCAAACTCTTTTGGGATATTTAAGAAGATTGTTAAGCTAAAAAGTATACCAAAATCTAGTACTGTATTAGTACTGCCAACGATAAGAAATCTTAATTTATCGGCGTGTTTTTTTAATATTTTCTGCATGGTATTCCTCTATTAAATATAATGGTCTGTTTTTTGTCTCAATAAATATTCGTCCTACATATTCACCAATTATACCTAGGGATAATAACTGAACTCCGCCGAGGAATAAGATAACTGCCATTAGCGAGGAATATCCAGCGCCAGTAGAAACTCCGAACAAAGGGCGAACTAAAAGATAAATAATCCAAATGAAAGCAATAAGCGAAATAATGAAGCCGAAAATAGTTGCCATTCGTAGCGGCGCGGTAGTAAAGCTGGTGATCCCGTCGATTGCTAAGTTGAGTAGTTTCCGGTAATTCCACTTGGTTTGACCAGCTAATCTGGGGTCGCGATTATAAAATATCTCTTTTTTCTTATATCCAATCCAGCTGAAAATCGCTTTTGTATTGCGTTGAGATTCACGGAATTTTTGTAAAGCCTCAATACATCGGCGATCCAGTAAGCGAAAGTCTCCAGTGTCGACCTGAATGGGAATGTTGGTCGATTTCTGCAATATTCTGTAATACCATTGGCTGGTTTTTTTCTTCAGCCAGGTTTCGCCTTGTCGATTGTTACGGCGAGCATAGACATCATTATAACCGTCTTCCCAATACGAAATCATTTCATGGATGAGCTCTGGCGGGTCTTGCAAATCTGCATCAATAATCACCAGAGCATCACTTTTTACGTGGTCAATTCCAGCTATCATCGCAATTTCCTTGCCGAAGTTTCGCGATAGATTTATATAGCTAATTCGAGAATCTTTTTTCGATTGCTCGGTTATGATTGAAAAAGATTTGTCGGTGCTGCCGTCGTTTATAAATAAAAATTCGAATTGATAATTGGGTGTGTTTTTTGTAAATTCGTCCAAGCGCTTAAATAATTGCAGCAAAACGGATTCTTCATTGTAGACAGGAATGAGAAGGGTGATGATTTTCATAGTATTAATATATTATTTTATTCTGAAAAAATGCTTAAATTTCAATAAACCAGTTTGATTTGGTAGCGGCCCATCGTGGATAATATTATGAATATAGTCGACGGAAACCTTACGATTTTTTTGGATATGAAGACGTTTTTTATAAGCTGCCGGTTTGTGAATAATTGATACTAAAGCGCCCTTGAATGCAGGCCAACCGTTGCCGTGGCGAATTGCGCTGGCAAAAATCAACCAATATGTCAGCAAGAATCGTACACCAATATACCAAAATAGTTTACCCGGAACATTTTTAATGAAGACTAACGGCAAGTTTTTAAAAGTATTGTAGACAGCTAATCCGGGAACTTTTTTACTACTAGCGCCGACTTTATGATAAGCGATAGCCTTGGGTGTGAAGCGAACTTTCCAGCCGGCTAATTGTGCTCGGAAGCTTAAATCGACATCCTCATAATACATGAAGAAATCTTCATCAAACATATCTATATCATCAAAGATTTTTGCACGATAAATAGCCCCGCCGCCAGTCGCACCAAATACTTCTCCAGGCTTAGTTGGCGCGTTTTTTATGGGATCATCACGGTTTCTTGGTCCAGGCAGTCCCCACGTTGTGTAAAAATCTCCAGTTGTGTCAAGAGTTTTGCTATTGCGTCTTTGTAAGATTCCAGTCGCAATTCCGCATTCTAGGTATTTTGATAATTGATAAACGAGAGCTTCACACCAGTTTTTATCAGCTATCGCATCCGGATTAAGCACTCCAATATATTCAAAGTTGTTTTTTAGGGCGTAGATTAATCCTGTATTAATTCCTCCCGCGAATCCTAGATTGTCTGAGTTTTTGAGCAAAATAATCTTTTCTTTTTTATGCGACGATATATATTCTTCAAATACAGTAACAGAATTGTCGCTACTATTATTATCTACTATAACAATAGTAGGTTTTAAGGTTTGTTTTATTAATGAATCAACACACTCTATGGCGTCGTCGGATCCGTTCCAATTAAGAACTATAATTGCAAGTCTATTCATAATACATTAACTATTATATACTAGTATAGTGATGTGGAAGTCTTTAAATCTCTTAGATCGTCGAAATATTATACTATTGAGAGAACTTATTGTAACTGATTTTAAACTTAGATATCAGGGTTCGGTTTTAGGTTACGTATGGAGCGTATTAAAACCGTTATTCTTGTTTGCTATTTTATATGTAGTTTTTGTTCACATACTACGCTTAGATAGAGGAATACCGCATTTTCCTGTGACTATGTTATTAGGTATTGTTTTATGGTCGTTTTTTACAGAGGCAACAAGCAATGGGCTGGGGTCTATAGTAAATAGAGGAGATTTAATCAGAAAATTAAATTTTCCAAAATATATAATTGTAATTTCAGGAACGGTTTCGTCATTGATTAATTTATTTATTAATCTTGGTGTAGTTTTAATATTTATTCTACTGAATGGCGTAAGTCTTTCTTGGACTGCATTATTAATAGTGCCGCTTATTATTGAACTATACATATTTTCATTAGGTATAGCTTTATTGCTGTCTGTATTTAATGTAAAGTATCGTGATACTAGTTATATATGGGAAATATTTTTACAGGCAGCTTTTTATGCAGCCCCAATTATTTATCCAATACAGATGGCCTTGGAGCGTAGTCGTGTAGCTGCAGAATTATTATTTATGAACCCAGTTACACAGATAATCCAAGATGCAAGGTATGCTTTGATAAATCAAGACGGGTCAATTATTAGATCTACCGATTTAATACATGACTGGCGTATTATTTTTCCATGGATAGTAATTATTGTTACGGTAATACTGGGAATTTATTGTTTTTCTAAGAGATCACGATATTTTGCGGAGGATATTTAATAATGGCAAAAAATAATGCGGTTGAAATTGTTAACGTAACCAAGACATTTAAAATTCCAATTGAAGCAGTAACAATGCTAAAACAGAAAGTAGTAGGATTTTTACTGAGAAAAAAAGGATATAGAGATTTTACGCCGTTAAAAGAAATATCTTTTAATGTAAAGGAAGGTGATTTCTTTGGAATAGTTGGAAAAAATGGATCTGGTAAAAGTACCTTATTAAAATTAATAGCGGGTATTTATACACCCAATGAAGGCAGCATTCGCACGAAGGGAAAGCTTGTTCCGTTTATAGAGCTTGGTGTTGGTTTTAATCCTGAGCTGTCCGGTAGAGATAATGTATATCTAAATGGTGCTTTGTTGGGATTCAGTCGAAAAGAAGTTGACTCTATGTATGATGAAATTGTCGAATTTGCTGAGATGCGTGATTTCATGGAGGAAAAGTTGAAGAATTATTCGAGCGGTATGCAAGTACGCCTAGCGTTTTCGATTGCTATAAAAGCTAAAGGCGATATTTTAATGCTTGATGAAGTTTTGGCGGTTGGAGATGAAGCTTTTCAGAAAAAATGTTATGCATATTTTGATAAGTTAAAACGCGAAAAAAAGACCGTAATACTTGTAACTCATGATATGGGAGCTGTGGAACGTTTTTGTAATAAGGCCGTATTACTTGAGGATGGTAAAATAAAGATGCAAGGTAAACCTCATATGGTTGCTGCTGCGTATAGTATTAGCAATGAACTAGAGCATGCTAAGACCCATAAATTTGACCGTACGTCTGCGCCTTTTGATGTAAGCATATATAATAGCAAAGGTATCGAAAGTAGTTCTTTTGAATATAATGAATCTATTACCATAAAGCTATCCTGGAAACAAAAGGGAGTTAAAAACGTTGGAGTTGCTATATTCAGAGAAAATGGAGAATATGTATTTGGTCCTAATACATATCAAGATAAATATAGTATTAAGAATGAGAATAGAGCAGAATATATAGTCAAACTAAATCTTAACGAGGGTGATTATTTTATAAAAGCTGGATTAACTGGAGCAAGAGACATAGATACAATATCTTTTATAGAAGAGGGGCCTCATTTTTCAGTTCAGCGAGATTACGATGGTGGTCGTTGGGGTGGTGTAACCAAGCTAGATCATAAATGGAAGTAAATATGCTACAGAACCTTAAAAATAAGATAAAAGGCAAAAAGTCTATTTATACGTTCTTATTGACATTACTGTATCCGTATAGGAAATATCTCGATTCAAGGCAGAGAAAAATATACGAAGCATGGAATCGTAAAAATGAAAATATTGTTAATAATGAGAAAATGCGAAATAACCCGCTCATATCTATTATCGTTCCTACGTATAATACGCCGATAGAATATTTAAGAGATATGATACAGTCAGTAGAGAATCAATCATATACGAATTGGGAACTGATTATCGTAGACGACGCATCTCCTAATAGTGATGTAAGGGATGAAATAAGTAATATATCGAAAGATAATATAAAAATAAAGAGTTTTTTTCTTAAAAAAAATCGGCATATTGCTGGGGCAACAAATTATGGTATCGAGAAAGCCAAGGGTGAATATATAGGACTATTAGATCATGATGACGTATTACATAAAGATGCCTTGTTATATGTTGTGAAAAAGATAAACGAAGTATCAGGCGTAAAATTCTTATATACAGATGAGATCAAGCTCGACGAAAACGGAAGACAGTATCAACCATTTTTTAAGCCTGATTGGAATGGTGATTTTTTACGTTCCATAAATTATATTACACACTTTGCAGTAATACAGAGAGAGTTTTTAATAAAGTTAAAGTGTGAGGACGGTAATTATAATGGAACTCAGGATTGGGAATTATTTTTAAGAATAACGAGGAATTTGCAACCAAATCATATTGTGCATATTCCGAAAATATTATATTATTGGCGTGTTCATAAAAATTCTACAGCAATGGACTTGGATGCTAAGCCATATGTTGTTGAGGCTCAAAAGAAAGCCTTAGAAGATGATGTTAGGTTGCGCAAGGTGGAAGCTAAAGTAATTCAAGATCCAATGTATGGTGCGCAGTGGTATTTACAGTATTATACACATAAAGGCGTTAATCTAAGTAATGCACTATTTGATAATACGAAAAATATTGGCGATGTTTTAGATAAAGAGCCTTCTGACGTAGTAATATTTTCGGAAAAACCAATAAATTGCATAAATTTTAGAGATGCAATGGGCGATGTTTTAAGGCGAGATATTGGCGCTGTTATTCCAAAGATAATGGACGAAGAGCGAGTAATAAATAACCTCATATCTATTTTAGATAAGAGAATAGTAGAATGTATACGTATGTTAAATAGACGATCGTTTACTAGGCATATTTATTTAACATCTAAATATAATCTTGGTGAAGCGTATGCTCCCATTGTATTTGTAGAGAGAAAAAAGCTTAATCTAATTGACAGATCAACAAGAATGGATAGTGAGTCTATAACAGCGGCGCTTTGTAGCAAAGAGATGAGAACGTTATATAATCCATATATAATAATAGGAGAAAAAAGATGATTCGAAGAATTAATAATCTTATAAAGAAGAGTACTCTTATAATTAAAGACGATGGTGCTTTGCGCTTTGCCAAACGTGCAGCAAAATATGCGTATTATAAGAAGTTTCCCGATAGAAAAAATAAAGAATACAAAGATATATTATTTATTAATGGTTGTACGCTACCTCATCCAGAAAGATATCGTGTCGTTCATCAAATTGAGCAGTTAATATCTCAAGGATTAACAGCTGATAGTGTTTTTTACGACAGGTTATCATTAGATCAATTAAAATATTATCGTGGATTTGTATTTTTTAGGTGTCCAATAACTGATACGATACGTAATTTTATTAAACAAGCTAATTATTTTAATAAAACGTGCTTTTTTGATATAGATGATTTGGTAATTGACCAAAAATATACCGACTCAATTGAGTATGTTCAAAAAATGAGCGATGAAGATAAACGTCTATATAATGACGGTGTTAATAGGATGCGTGAGACTTTAACTTTATGTAGTCATGCGATCACAACAACAACTCAACTACAAGAAGAGCTACAGAAATATATTAAGGGTCAAGTGTTAATAAATCGTAACGTGGCTTCTGATGAAATGATTAGTAGATCCAATGCAGCTATTAAGGCGGTAAATAAAGATGAAGACAAGGTGATTATTGGGTATTTTAGTGGTAGTATTACTCATAATGAAGATTTCGATCTTGTAATACCGAGTCTCATAAAAATATTTGATAAATATCCACACGTATGCCTCAAGATAGCTGGCATTCTTGATATACCTGATATACTTGAGCCATATAAGGATAGGATTATTACATCAGGATTTGTTGATTGGCGCGAACTACCAATGGTCATGGCTGAATGCAGTATAGCTTTAGCTCCTCTTGTTGATACGATATTTAATCGAGCTAAATCAGAGAATAAATGGATTGAAGCCGCGCTTGTAAAAGTTCCTATTATAGCTAGCGAAGTTGGTGCTTTTTCAGAAAAAGTCCAAGATGGCTCTACGGGAATATTGGTAAAAAATACTGACAAAGAATGGTTTAATGCTATGGATTTGCTTGTGTCAGACAAAAGCCTACGTGATTCTATTTCCAATAGGGCTTATAATGAGGTGACTCGTAATTGTTCTACGGTATACACTGGATATAATATAGCATCATTTATCCGAGAACGGTTGGCTAGAAATATAGGTTTCGTTTTACCATCAACAGATATATCAGGAGGAGTAATTGTAGCTTTGAAACATGCGGATGTATTACGCTCTCACGGATGGGATGTAACTTTGATTGATGCCGTCAGTAAACATAATTTGAAAATAGCCAAGAAGAGTTATAAATATAGATATGAGCTACCAGGTTTTAATATTATTATTGCTCATAAGACAAAAATTAAAGCATTTTTTGATACACAAGTAGCTACTTTATGGTCGACCGTTGACGTAATCAAAAAACAAGCAAACGTTCGTAATCGACTGTATTTTGTACAGAATTTTGAAACAGATTTTTATGAGCCAGGAACTGGAGAGCCGCGATTTTTAGCAAATGCCTCTTATTGCGATCAATCTGGAGTACAATATATAACCATGTCTTTATGGTGCCAGCGGTGGCTAAAAGATATTTTTCATAAGGAATCCAGGTATGTTTCTAACGGCATCGATATAAGTTTATACCCATATCGTGAGCGCGATTTTACCGGAAAAATAAAAATATTAGTTGAGGGCGATAGCAAAAGCGAATACAAAAATACAGATGAGGCTTTTCGTATTATTAATAAACTTGATCCTGAAAAGTTTGAAATATCTTATTTATCATACCGTAAAGAGCCAAAAGACTGGTATAGAGTTGATAAGTTCTATAATAGAATACCTCCAGAAAAAGTTGGGGAGGTATATGCTAGCTGTGATGTCTTAATAAAAACAAGTATTCTTGAGAGTTTTTCATATCCACCTCTTGAAATGATGGCTACGGGTGGCGTATCTGTAGTGGTTCCAAATGGAGGCAATGTTGAATATCTAAAGGATGGATATAATTGTCTATTCTATAAACAGGGTGATATTGAAGAGGGAGTTGCTGCAGTTAAAAAGATATTAGATGATAAAGAATTGCGAGATAAGCTTATAAAAAATGGGCTTAAAACAGCTCGAGATTATCAATGGAGTAACCTCGAGCAGCAAATAATAGATATATATAGTTAAATATATATTATTTTTCGACAAGTTTTATTCTGATAGCTTCTATATGTGACCCAGGTTTATCTCCCGCTATTTCACCATTCTTTTTCCATTCTTGCCACCCAATCCAGGATAAGTGAACTTGGTAATATACATCATATACACTAGAGTCATTTTCATCCAGAGATAATTTTATGCCGTTCAGAGGTTTGGTTTGACCTGTCGTTCCGCAGATTTGTTTGTCGGATGTCATTGGCGTTGTCGTAGACCAAGGATCATTCGATGATTTTGATGAGCAGTATAATTTAATAGTACTTCCATCTGACTGGTAGATAGACTTAGATATACGTATCGCTTCTACTGAAAGTGATCTTCCTGTGGTGCCAGAGATTGAATTTTGACCAACGTCTTTGGTCCAACCAACGTAGCTTACATGAGTAGCATAGTTAAGTTCATAAATATCTGGAATTGGGGTGTTTCCTGGATTGTAAAATGCTCCGCCAGGTAAGACTAGAGAATTCTTCGGAGATACACGAATCTGTATAGCTTCTATATATCTAGATGCGCCTGTAGATCCAGCTGGCATGCCATTTTTAGCCCAACCCATCCAACCTGCATGCTGTGAGTATGCTCTATACCAAATGTCATATTTTTTTGCCAATTCTCCGGTCAACATGAATCGAATTGCTTCGATTGATTTAAATTGACCCGTTGTGCCTGATATCTCATTGGCGTTTTTCCATTCTTGCCATCCAATCCAAGAAACGTGAGAGGAATATTGTAGACTTCCGGCTACTCCAGTTTTATTTGTTACAGAAGCCTTAACTGCTTCAATTGGATGATTCTGACCCACTGTGCCGCTAATCATTTCATCAGTGACGGCTGGCTGCCATCCAACCATGCCTACATGAGAACTGATAGAGACAGATAGTGGTGCGGGATCTTCTTTCGAACTAATATCTCTGAATGGTTGTCCTGATTCTTCTGGACCGTTTGAGCCTTTATTAACGAGTCTGATTTCTATAGCCTCTATATTATTTCCTTGGCCACCAGTTACACCAGCTGGCATGCCATTTTTAGCCCAACCCATCCAACCAACGTAGCTCACATGAACTCGGTAATAGATGTCATATTTAGAAACTAATGATCCTGTTGGCTGTATTTTGATTGCCTGAATAGGGCGATTAAGTTCTGTCGTTCCTGACTGCATGCCGCCATAAACAGTTGGTTGCCATCCACGCTCCTCGCTGTATGAAGAATATGCAACGTCGCCATCTATGCTGAAAGCTTGCATGGATTTACTTTGACCAGTAAAGCCTGTTATGCCTTTGTTGTGCACTAGTCCTGTCCATCCGTAATAGCTGATGTGTGATTTAAAACTAATTAACGGAGTGCTATATTGTGTTGATCCGAACCAGTCGCTCCATACTCTCCAAAAGTTTCGGTTGCCGTAAGAACTACACCCATCACCTAAGCCATACATATTGTTTAATGCGGCTTGATTTGGTTGATACGGTGTATATGTATATAAAGCAGCGGTTGCTTTACTGGATATATACACATTACCAGCACCGCATCCTTTTTGGACTACATTCCATAATATGGAGTTGGTAGCAAAAGGTTTTTTGTATGTCCACCACGGTTTTTCCATATTGTCAATATACCAACGCATGAGCTGAGCTCCGGATTCAACCTGCATAGAGAATCCTGCATAATTACGGTCACAGCTAGCGCTACCACCGGGGCCGCTATCTGGACAGTGAGACCCCATGGCATATGTATATTGACTTTGTAGTGGCCAATTATCGGTTGTTAGCGGTCCGGCTGATTCAGTTGCAATTTTAACTAATATCACTTTTGGGCTTAAATTGTTGCGTTTTGCAGCATCATAAATTATTTGTGCAGCGCTGACGGCTCCTGAGGGAATTGAGCCACTAAAATTATTAGCAGGAATGTAATCTCCTGGAGTGTATTTAGGAACTTCATAATAATCCTTGAGGCAAACGTAAGGCGGTCCAGCCCATCCGCGAGAGGCTGCATACTGAGCACGAGTAATATCTCCTCTTCCTCTTTCCGTAGCGCGACCGGTTCCATATGTATCGCAATTTGGGTTTATATTATTAAGAAACGTTTGTATATCAGCGACAGTCATGTCGTTAGAGTTAGTAAAAACAAAATCGTCAACAATATTTCCTGCGCGCCAATCATTAGCAGTTACTGCTTCTGACCTATTGGTAAAAAATAGCAGGCCGCAAAGACTAATTGTGACGACAATAGCCATAGATGCAAAAAATTTATTCTTTGTCATTAAAATTCCTTCACTATAGTTTTAGTTATAGGCTTACCGTTTAATGGTGTTACTGATATAGATATATTCCATTGACCATTTCCTACGGATGATATAGGAATCGAAAATCCAGCACAAGTAGAATATTCTGGCTGATAGATAATAGGAGCTTCTTGAGTATTTTTCTTGCCGTTAGAAGCTATCGTTAGGGAACATTTACCTTGAGAATAGCCATGCTCCTTTAATTTTATAATGATAACTGCGTTGTTACCGTCTTTATTAGTTGAAAGTTCTATTGATGAGTTGTCTGTTGGAACTGGAGCTGGTTTACTTTTTTCTACAGAATTATCACTATCATCTTTTGGCGTATTTAAGAAGGTTTCTTTATTGTTTTGATTAGTATCCTTTTCAGATTTTTTTTCTTCAACAGTAGGTTCTTTGCCTATGTTAGGTGTAGTATTTTGCGGAAAGATTGAAATAATGCCAAACTTATCAAGAGCAAAAATACTCAGGCAAATTACAGCGATGATTATTATGATCGTTGCTAATATTTGTTTTTTTGAGAGTCTTTTCTTTGTAATTTTCATATTTATGCTATTTTAACACAAATAAGCATAACCGACAAATAAATTTATTTATATGTCCACACTGTCTCAAAAATATAGAAACTAAGTATTAAGGCTAATCCAAAGAACATAATTAAATTAAATACTTTTTCATTCTTAGTTCTCACATTAATATACTTCTGTAGCCACAATCCTACCGGTACTAACATAACTGCCGTTGCTGTGAAATACCTACCCTGAACACCATCCGCATAATAAGCACCTTCACCAAATCTAAATGGAAGCAATGCCCACGCTGTATACATAGCATATGACACTGCACAAACAAATAACCCAATTGTTACCAAATTATACACTGCCAACTTACCAGTCTGCTCTCCTAATAACTCCTGGTCTTTTTTATTGTAGTGAAGGAGAGAGAGGAAGAGGAGGGAAAACAGAGGGATAAGTATAAACAGTGGTAAGTGGTACTTGAACGATGAAAAGTCACCGACACTACCGCGCAGTACGACATCTGTATATCCAATAGTTGGACTGATGTATGTATTAAACAATATAGCGATAAACTTAAGAGGATTACTATGTAGAGGGTTGTGTGATGCTCCAGTAGTAAGCAGAGGCTGAGTGTATATTTGGAGCCATAGTATTAAACATAGTCCTGCTAATATTGAGGCGGATATAATTAGACTCCACTTCTGAACATTAAAAGGAATTTTCTTATTTTTATTAGGGTAGAACAGGTGCTTCGGTAAGAATATTAAAGGGAAGAGCAAAAGTATGGAAACTGACTTAGTGAGTATTGAGAAGCAGAATATAAAAACAATAAGTAATTGTTGGCAGCGTGTCATTGGATGTTTTTGGCTGAATAGATTTAATAGAGTAGCTACAGTGGTGAAAATTGCTATGTTTGCCATACAATCTCCTGAAAGAGAAGCTGACAAGTGTATCATTAGTGGAAATAATCCAGTTGTCACGAATGCCCATTTACCAACACGCACCCATTTGATAATGAAATACAGGGCGATAGAATAAAATATTAAATTAAATAATCTTCCGAATAAAATCGTTATTCCTAATGATCCGTGTATAGTATTTGCTATACCAATGCCGATAGCTTGAGGTAAGTGCATAATTGGCGGATAACCAGTAGCGCTGCTGCATTTATGGGTTTCTGTGTCACTTTTATCTATAAGTTTTTTATAGCTAGTTATAAAATTGTTAACTTCTGCTTCCTTCACTTTTAATAAAATATCTTTAGGTAGAGAGCAGGATTTCCCTGACTCGATTCTTCCTTGAGATAATGTGTAGGAGCGCATGTAGTGATGACCTTCATCTGCAACCGATAATAAAGGTACTGTAATTGCAGATAATACTCCAAAGAATAAAGACAACGATATAAAAACATTCTCAGGCTTTTTAATAAATGATAAGAAATAGGACCAATATTTTTTCATATGCTAAGCAGATTATAAATTAGAATAATATATTGATCAAACTTGTTATACTATTAAATATATGCAGGCTCAAAAGAAGGATTATATATGGAACTCGATAGGGTCATTTTTACAGAGTGCAATTTCTCCAATTCTTCTGATTGTTATTACGCGTCTTAACGGAGTTGGGGATTCTGGGTTATTTTCTTTTGCAATGTCTCTTTCGGTGGTATTTTGGGCTATATCTTTATGGGGTGGTCGAACATATCAAGTTTCCGATGTTAAAAAAGAGTTTTCTAGTGGTGATTATATTGTAGTACGCTTTATATCATCATTAATTGTAGCGGTTTTTTCCATAAGCTTTTGTATATTAAGCGGATATGATCTTATAAAAACAGAATTAATAATGGTCTTAGTGTCATTTAAGATTTTGGAATCAATTGCTGACTCGATGTATGGAGTATTACAGATTCATAATAAATTGTATATAGTGGGAATTTCTCTAACCATGAAATCTGTTTTCGGTTTTATGATTTTTGCGATAGTTGATATTTTGACCAAAAACATCGTTTATGGCGCTTTATCTATATTTATAGTAAATATAGCGGTGGTTATTTTTTACGATATTCCATTGATGAAACATGTAGAAAGTGTTGGCTTAACTAAGAAAAATATTATGCAAGCTGGAAAAATTATGAAAAAAACTGCAGAGGTGTTCGTTGTAGTTTTCTTAACGATGTTTTCTTTGAATATACCTCGTTATTTTTTGGATAAATATCATTATGACCAAATTGGGTATTTTGGAATAATGGCGATGCCAATCACTTTATTAACTCTATTTATATCATTCGTCCTTCAGCCTAATGTTGTAAATTTATCTGAATTATTAAAAAAGAAAAAGATAAAGGAGTTTACTAAAATTGTTAGTAAGATAGATTTTATAACGGTTACATTGGGAATTTTATTTGTTATTTCGAGTTATTTAATCGGAGTTTGGGTTCTTAATGCTGTTTTTGGTATTGATATAAATAACTTTCGTATAGATTTAACTATTATGGTTATTGGTGCCGTAGCGAACGCTTTTGTGTCAATTTATGTTAATTTATTGATAATTCTACGTCGATTCAAGGGCCAATTTTATACGCTACTCGTCACGAATATTTTGGCGGTGGTACTATCTATCTATTTAATTGATAGACTAGCTATGTTAGGTAGTGTGCTAGTTTTTATGATAATTAGTTTTTTACAAGCAATCATTCTTTTGTTTATATATAAGAGGTCTCTAAAAAATGTTATAATGCTTAGTGAGGATAAGGTGAGGTATGAGTAGAAAATATATAATTTTAGGAGCGGGCGGGCAATTAGGTAAGGCTTTATGCGCAATGTTCCCAGACGCTAAGGCTCTAACTCATAAAGAGTTGGATATATCTGATGAAACACAAGTAAATGCGTTTGATTGGTCTAAATACGATGTTATTTTAAATGCGGCAGCATTGGTTAATTCTGATGGTTCAGAGACTTCAGAACTAAGAGCTAAAACTTGGCTAGCTAATGCCTATGGTCCACGGAATTTAGCTAAAATTGCGATTGAGAAGAATAAAACTATCGTTCATTATTCTTCTGATTACGTTTGGGATGGGCGAAAAAAGAATCACAAAGATGATGAAGTTGTTGCGCCGCTATTGGTTTACGGACAGAGTAAAGCTGCTGGTGATTTAGTAGTCAGCTTAGTGCCAAAGCATTATATTATGCGAGTATCTTGGGTAGTTGGTGATGGTCATAATATACCAAAAACCATGAAAAAACTGGCAGACATGCGTATTAATCCAAAGGTTGTTGATGATCAATTTGGACGGTTAACTTTCGCCTCAGAAATTGCTAGGGCTACTAAATATTTCTTAGATAATAAAGTGGCGTATGGATTATATAATGTGACCAATGACGGTCCAGTAAAATCATGGTATGAGATTGCTGCTGATGTATTTGAATATGCTGGATATGATCGTAATCGCGTACGGCCGATTTCTACAGATGAATATGCAGCGGATAAGCCAGGTTTTGCTCCACGACCACTTAATAGTGATATGGATTTAGTGAAATTACGTCAAACAGGATTTGCTCCGGCTGATTACACTGACATGTTAAAAGAGTATATTAAACAACTTCCATTAGATGAATAGGAGATTCAATAATTATGAATAAAGATATTTTAAACGTTTTATATCAAAGTGACGATAATTATGCAGCGGTAAGTGCAATTTCTATCGCATCTTTACTGGAAAATAATAAACACTTAAAACAGATTAATATTTTTTATCTTGGACATAAGCTTAAAAAAGGCAGTATTAATAAGTTTAACGAAATGGTTGGTAGTTATAAAAACGCTACAATTACCTTTGTCGACGTTTCTGGCTATCCTGATGAATTAAAGGAGATAGGCGTTAAGGCTTGGAAAGGGCTATATATAACTTGGTATAAAATGCTGGCATTCGCTAAGCTTGATATCAAGACGGATCGAATCTTATATATAAATCCGCATACGGTAATTAGTGGCGCTCTTGACGGTCTTTTGGAATTTGACTTTGAGGATAATATTTTGGCGTTATCGTATGACGCAACTATGGTTAATGCTCATAAGAATGCAATCGGCTTAAAATCTACTGACGGATATTTTAACTGCGGAATTATGCTTGTTAATCATAAAAAATGGATGAAAGACAAGATTGATTCTAAGATGCGCGAACATTTACGACACAACCATTATGAGGTGGCCGACCAAGATCTATGTAATGTCTTTTTTAAGGATAAAATTAAACTAGTTGGCGTTGAATATAATTTTTCTACTGTATTTTATGGTTATGATATCAAAAAATATATTAAAGCTAATGGTTTTATGCCAGAAAGCTTCTATAGTTATAATGAGATTATGGAAGCTTACTATACTCCAAAAATTATTCATTCTCAATTTGGTATAACAGGTAGACCATGGCAGGTAGGAAATGATAATCCAGTTGGCTTATTATGGCACAAGTATTTGGAGATGACTCCATGGAAGAACGCTAAAATGCCAGAAGCGAAAAAAGACATAAACTGGCGACTTTATAAATTATTGCCACAAGCAATAGTTGTAAAATTATATGCTTGGGCAGTCAAACGTAAGTTTGCTAAATAAAATATTTCTATCAAAATTTTGACAATAGGCTGTGAGCTCGTGACGTAATGCGAGTTTTTGCGGCGAATGAAGCTTTATTCCAGTTGATACTCTTAAATTTATTGGCGAAATCGTTGTATACTTCTTTTTCTTCGTTAAATCGGATTCCGTTTTTGCTCTTTTCTTTACTAGATAATGAGTCCGCAAATCTACGATATTGAAACGTTTCTGTTGAATCGAAACATAGAGAAGCTCCGTCAATTATCATAGTTAGTTCGATAATGACATCTTGAAGAATTTTGTATCTTGGATCGAATGAATATTTTTTAAGTGTGCTAGTTCTCCAGACAATAGACGGAAAATAGAGCCAATTGCCATGACAAAGTGACGTAGCGAGTTTTTCTCCTGCTAATACGCAAGTTTTTTTAGGATGTAATAATCGTTTGATCTTATCAACCAAAGGTAGATATACATTACTTTTGGCATCTATTACCTGTACACCAGGCTGGTAAAAATCAGCTTCGTTAATATTATTTAATGCGGTTTCGACGTAATTGGGTAATAGTTTATCGTCGCATCCCATAATTACACAAAAAGGAGCACTTGCATGTTTGATTGCATAATTAAAATTGTTAGTAATACCTATATTTTTACGATGTCTAATATATGTGATGCGTTTGTCGTTAATTTTACTGTAATAGTTTTTGGCGGTCTCATCTGGATAATGATCGTCAAGAATAGTTAGATGCCATGCGTCACTAGTTTGTTCTAACACTGAGTCAACAGCCTGTTTTAATAAAGAAAATTCTCCCCAATATGGAATTATTATATCTATTCTATTTTTCATTTGATAACCTTATGGACAACTCCTGATGTAAATCTCTTAGCCTTCGTTCGTTTTGATCAATACGTTGACGCTGATTGTTGATTATGTAAAATAATAAAATTATTGCTGTGGTTTGTAATATATCAAATACACTTAATTCCGATGAGTCGAGCGGTGGGTGATTTATTGAAATATTATAAAGTGGAAACGATCCTACTAACACAACCATAATAATTAGCCAGATAATCAGTTGATGTTTGAAGCGTGTCGCGCTGACTCTACGGAGTTTAAATTGAGTGATTATATTAATGAGAGCCGCTAAGATAATCGGCACGTTAAGTAGTACAAGAGTAATATATCTCATTCAAATAACTCCGTTAAACGTTGTTTAAATAATCGCTTGACAATAT
>CALFHE010000004.1 GCA_937875955.1 uncultured Candidatus Saccharibacteria bacterium
AGGTTCGATTGGAATTTCACCCCTACCCACAAGTCATCCAAACACTTTTCAACGTGTCCTGGTTCGGTCCTCCACGTTATTTTACTAACGCTTCAACCTGCTCATGGGTAGATCACCTGGTTTCGGGTCTACACACACTAACTTATCGCCCTTTTCAGACTCGCTTTCGCTTTGGCTCCGTATTTCTTAACCTTGCTAGTATATGTAACTCGCTGGTCCGTTCTACAAAAAGTACGCCACTACCCCTAAGGGCTGTGACTGATTGTAAGCATACGGTTTCAGGTTCTTTTTCACTCCTCTTCCGAGGTGCTTTTCACCTTTCCCTCACGGTACTTGTTCTCTATCGGTCGCTAAGGAGTATTTAGCCTTACGGGGTGGTCCCCGCTCCTTCACACGGAATTCCTCGTGCTCCGTGCTACTCTGGATCCATTCCCATATCGTTACCTTTCGTCTACAGGGCTCTCACCTTCTTTGGCTGATTTTCCCACACCATTCGACTGGGCTCTGATACTTTTTGAATGTCCTAACCCCGGACAAATCCGGTTTGGGCTTTTCCCTTTTCGCTCGCCGCTACTGGGGGAATCGAGTTTTCTTTCTTTTCCTCCGGGTACTTAGATGTTTCAGTTCTCCGGGTTCGCTCACCTTACGGTGTAGTAAGTCTTCAACTTACTGGGTTGCCCCATTCGGATATCTACGGATCATTTCGTGTGTGCCAATCCCCGTAGCTTTTCGCAGCTTACCACGTCCTTCTTCGCCTCTGAAAGCCTAGGCATCCGCCATACGCCCTTAACGATTTCTTTCCTATTTTTTACTCGGCACTCGAAAGTGCTCGGTTTTCTCTTTGTGATGTCTTTATCGTAAATGTCAATGATACTTCTTCTCCGAATTTAAAATCCTTTATATAAATATAAAAAACTATAAATTCATAAATCGTGGAGAATAAGGGAGTCGAACCCTTGACCTCCTGCGTGCAAGGCAGGCGCTCTAGCCAGCTGAGCTAATTCCCCTTTTTCATTAGTAGTCTCGGGCAGGCTCGAACTGCCGACCTCTACATTATCAGTGTAGCGCTCTAACCAGCTGAGCTACGAGACTTTATTAAACACAAGATTATTACAAAATCTTAGTCTCTATTAATCCCTGATACTAATTTTAAGGGTTTTTAATATCTAAAAAACAACAAGTAAAAACCAAAGCGAATAATGAATGAATCATAATTAATTTTAGTATAAAATACTCTAAAATAAGATGTTCCAGCCGCACCTTCCGGTACGGCTACCTTGTTACGACTTAGCCCTAGTTACTCGTTTTACCCTAGGCAGCTCCTTTAACGGTCACCGACTTCAGGTACCCCGAACTTCCATGGCTTGACGGGCGGTGTGTACAAGGCCCGGGAACGTATTCACCGCGCCATGGCTGATGCGCGATTACTAGCGATTCCAGCTTCATAGAGTCGAGTTGCAGACTCCAATCCGAACTGAGACCAGCTTTCGAGATTCGCATCTATTCACATAGTAGCTGCCCTCTGTACTGGCCATTGTATTACGTGTGTGGCCCAAGACGTAAGGGCCGTGATGATTTGACGTCATCCCCACCTTCCTCACTGCTTGCGCAGGCAGTCTCACTAGAGTCCCCAACTGAATGATGGCAACTAGTGACAGGGGTTGCGCTCGTTGCAGGACTTAACCTAACACCTCACGGCACGAGCTGACGACAACCATGCAGCACCTTGAAAATTGTCCGAAGAAAACCGTATTTCTACAGCTGTCAATTCCCATTTAAGTCTTGGTAAGGTTCCTCGCGTATCATCGAATTAAACCACATAATCCACCGCTTGTGCGGGCCCCCGTCAATTCCTTTGAGTTTCACTCTTGCGAGCGTACTCCCCAGGTGGCTAACTTATCACTTTCGCTTAGTCTCTGATTCCTAAAAACCAAAAACGAGTTAGCATCGTTTACAGCGTGGACTACCAGGGTATCTAATCCTGTTCGCTCCCCACGCTTTCGTCCCTCAGCGTCAGTTGTATCTTAGTGACCTGCCTTCGCAATTGGTGTTCTAAGTAATATCTATGCATTTCACCGCTACACTACTTATTCCAGCCACTTCAAATACACTCAAGACTAACAGTATCAACGGCAGTTCTACAGTTAAGCTGCAGGATTTCACCGCTGACTTATCAGCCCACCTACGGACCCTTTAAACCCAATAAATCCGGATAACGCTTGCACCCTCCGTATTACCGCGGCTGCTGGCACGGAGTTAGCCGGTGCTTATTCGTTAGGTACCGTCATTGTTCTTCCCTAACAAAAGGAGTTTACGCTCCGAAAAGTGTCATCCTCCACGCGGCGTTGCTGCTTCAGGGTTTCCCCCATTGAGCAATATTCCCTACTGCTGCCTCCCGTAGGAGTCTGGACCGTGTCTCAGTTCCAGTGTGACTGATCATCCTCTCAGACCAGTTATGCGTCATAGCCTTGGTGAGCCATTACCTCACCAACTAGCTGATACAATATAGCCTCATCCTACACCGAAAAACTTTCCCTATCTAACTTATGTAAAACAGGAGTATAGAGTATTAGCAGTCGTTTCCAACTGTTGTCCTCTAGTGTAGGGCAGATTAGCTATACATTACTCACCCGTGCGCCACTAACTCATAAGAGCAAGCTCTTACTTGTCCGTTCGACTTGCATGTATTAGGCACGCCGCCAGCGTTCACTCTGAGCCAGGATCAAACTCTCCATATTAATTACCTATCTAATAGATAGGATTTTTATTATGAAGTTTTTAATCAAAAAAACTTTTAGTTTTTATATTAGTTTGTCTAATCTATTATTTAATCATAATAGACTGGCTCAATCGATCACTTGTTTAGATTTCAAAGATTGACTAATAGTTTAACAATTGTAAGTTAAAAGAACAACGATAAGAAAAAGGCTTTATTAACGTTGAAGTTAAAGGTGGTTTCTCGTTTCGTGAGCTGGAATTATATATGAGGGATGCTTAAAGATAGTTGAAATAATTGCAAAATATTTTACAAATTTAAATTTTATTTTTTAGGTAGAAATTTGGAGAGCATCCTTGCTCTCCGTTTCGATTTAGCACTGCCATTTAGCAGTAAATTTACATCTATGATTACATAGGCTGTGTTACTTCGTCCTTGATCTCAACAGTAACAGTTGTTCCGCTAGTATCATTTGTGTATGCGGTATAGCCGTCAGTTGATGCACCCTTTTGCCAGCCAGTATCTTTAAATTCTACTTTGTCTCCAGCATCAGCTGTTATTTTTAGCGTATTGTCACCATCTGTTAAGCTTATGACATCACTTAGTTTTACGCTTAAAGTAGTATTTTGGCTCTTGTTAGAGATATTAAGCTCCTCAAAGTTATGTGCATGATCTGCGATGCTATCTAAATTTATAGATCTGCCTGGGTTGGTAATAGCTA
Organism: uncultured Candidatus Saccharibacteria bacterium; assembly: GCA_937875955.1. Taxonomy (GTDB): domain Bacteria; phylum Patescibacteriota; class Saccharimonadia; order Saccharimonadales; family Saccharimonadaceae; genus Nanosynbacter. The sequence continues at coordinate 3,438 of CALFHE010000004.1, forward strand.
ATTTGTCGTAGCCATCTCCGCCATCGATTTTACCATTTTCAATATTACCAACGGCTATAGTATCATCGCCAGCACCTAAATCTATCAATGATGATTTATTTTTTACATCTCCGACAATAGTAACCTTATCACTGCCAGCGCCAGTTAAGAGGGTAGATTTATCAAAATCATCATCAATGTTAATAGTATCAGCACCTTTTCCTGAGATAATCTTAGTGTCACCATTTATCCACGACTCAACAGTTAAAGCATTATCTCCGTCACCTAAGTTTATAGTAGAGTTTGTTATGTAGTTGCCAACATTTACTATATCATCCCCATCGCCAGTTGTAACTATACTTCCTTTAATATAATTTTCAACGGTTAGCTTATTGTCACCATTACCTAAATTTACACCATACTCTTCATTGGTTCCGGCTATTTTTCCACTAGCGTTTAATATATAGCCGCCAACTTCTACAACATCATCTCCACTACCAGTTGCGACTTTAGAGCTATCTATGTTTGTGCCAACCGTTAATTTATTGTTACCATCACCCAAATTTATGTTAGAGTGATTTGTTATATAGCTATCGCCAGCGTGTTGCCATTTACCAACGGTTACAACATCATCGCCATTTCCTGCTATAACTGTTGATTTGTCGATATTTGTACCTACATTTAGTGTATTGTTGCCTCTACCTAAATCTAGCTTCGAGTCTTCATTTATCCAGCCCCAGCCATGTTTATTGTTGACAGTTACAATATCATCGCCATTGTCTAATTTAACTTCTGCACCATGAGTAAATGTTTTAACATCTATTTCTACAGTTTTTCCATTAGCTGCTTCAGTGATTTTTTGATCGCTCTTTCTTCCATGATCTAAAAGCAAGAAAGTTTCATCACCATTTCCATAAATAGCGCTAGCATCCAATTTTGTGCGAGGTGCGCCAGTAAAGTCAAATACTATTTCATCTTGACCTTTTTTGCCTATATTTCCAGCAGCATCACTAAAATAAGCCTCTGCAACATAAGAGTCACCATTAGATCCTATGCCATAAACACCTATTTTACCGTTTTCCTGAACTTGGTTGTTTTTCATCTCGCCCATGTAGCCTCTATCTATTTCAGCTTGAGATACTGGGCGCTCATGCCAACCAGTTTCATCCCATTTATAGTGGAATATATCGCCAGCTTTTACAGAGCCGTCTTGTGGGATGATCGCCTTCCAAGATAAGCGTCCAGGATGCTCATTGGTAAGATTTTCATTCCAGCTAAATTTACCATCATTGTTTTTATCCTCGATAAACTCAACTCTTGCATCCACTATCTTCGTATCAACAGTTATGGTTACTGGAGCAGCCTCGGCTGTGTTGCCAGCTTTGTCAGTAGTTTTTACCTTCAGCTCATGCTCGCCCTCGCTAAGTGGAGTGCTCACTTCAAATTTCCAAGAGCCGCCCGCTTTTGCCTCTACTTGACCGATCTTGTTTGTACCATCAAAGATCTCTACAGTTGAGCCAGCCTCTGCCTTGCCTGATAGAGTTGGTGTGTTGTCGTTTGTTAGGCCTTTTAGTGTTTTGCCATCGACTGTCACATCATTGCCCTTGACATTACCATTTACAACGCCACCTGCAACATCATCTGTAACGCTATCAAATGTAACCTTAGTGCTTGTATCTACTGTTATAGTAGCTGGGTCAGAGGCCTTGATCGCATTTGTGGCTGGAGATGAAGCTGTGATACTATGAGCGCCTTCACCAAGTGGAGTGGCCGGAGTGATAGACCAGTTGCCAAATTTATCAGTTGTTGCACTGCCTATCTTAGTCGTGCCATCATATAGCTCTACTACCGAGTTAGGGTCCGCCTTGCCGTTAAATGTCGGAGTGCTGTCGTTTGTTAGCCCTTTTTTAGTTACGCCATTTACTACTACGTCATTATCTTTGACATTGCCGTGATCTATACCGCCTGCAACGTCGTCGATCACCTCTGTGATAGTGACAACATTTACGTTTGCTAAGAATGCATAACCTGTATTGCTTCCACTATCGTTACCATTTAGGTTAAGGTGGTCTGTGATAGTAGCATTAACACCTGTTGCATGTACATAATCTGACTTCACAACGCCATTTTCATACATATTATATAGTGGCACGCCAGTTATTTCGATAGCGTTATTATTTAGCGCTGGGATGCCTGCATGTATGACATTGCCAGCTGCATCGACCTCGTCAAAAGTCACAGTGCCGTCAGCCGCTTTGTGAATGATAAATGCCTTAACAAATGTTGGCTCTGGGTTATTTGCTGGGTATTGTTTTACACCAGTGTCAGCATAAATTTTGTTGTAGTCAGTTACAGCAACTGTTAGTTTATCGCCGTCCGAGAACACTTTTGGCAATGTTATGCGAGCTGTAGTGTGGCTGATATCGCCGTCTTTTATAGCGTCAGCTACGCTTATACCAGCATTTAGTGCGCCTGAGCCACTTCCTGAAACACTTGGATCATAAACTTTGTTACCTTCTATAAATTCAACCTTCGGAGCCTCCATGCCATCTCTAGATATCCATGTATCTCCACTAGATTTATCTGCACGGTCATTACCTTTTACGGTCACTTCTATACCACGTGAGTGTGTAAGATTCATACTGGCTGTTGGCATATCGTGGATATCTATACCAAATTTCTCGCCAGCACCATTTGTAGATGTAAGACCTGATTTGATAACTGTCTTATCAGTAGCTGAAGTGATCTGATCAACCGTCATAGAGCCATCAGCTGCTTTATGAACTAAGAAATATTTATAAGCAGTCGTATCTGTGCCACCTGTTGCAGCTAAAGATGCAGCACTAGGTCCAAAACCATATTTTACGGTTATAACGTCGCCATCTTGGATATTATCAGGTAATGATATACGAGCTGTGGTATGGTTTATGTCACCATCAAGTGCAGCCGTGGCTCTATCATACCTCCTAGTAGTATCTATGTTGCCAGTTTTCATATCGCTTAAAACATTACCATTCTTATCAAGCTCTACAAATTCAATGTCAGCCATTTTGACATTTTCAAATTTAACACTTGAAGTAGCTTTAAGGGTTGTGCCTTCTAGCTCAGCTGTGATACTAGCTGCATTTCCGAGGGCTGTTTGATAGTGGTTATAGTCATAGCTAACCTTTATGCCATTATCGCCGTCAAATACATTGTTGCCTTTTGTGTCTATAACGCTTGTAACGTTGCCACTAGCATCTTTATGAACTGTGTAGTAGTCATTTATGCCAGTGCCTATGACATGTATCTTGCTGCCATCCTTTGCAAGGTTTGGTATGCTGATGGTTACAGTAGCTTTTGCGCCATCCTCAGCATAGTTCTCGCCTCTTGTGATAGTGCCATTACCATCTGCGTCATCATTAAATTTGATAGTAAATTTATCTGGAGCAGTAGTCTCACCTGTGGCTGTGTTGCCAGCGCCATCAGTAGCCTTTGCAGTCACTGGAGTGTTGTCTTTTGTCGCATCGTCGCTGATAGTGACCTTGCCACTATGTGGATCAAGCTTGAAAGCACCTGTTGGAGCTGTCGTCTTGCCAGGAGTGCTATCTACGATCCAGCCAGCGCTTGGGTTTTTGACTACTGTGATTGTTTGCGTGTTGCCGCCATTATCTGTGTATGAAATTTCAACCTTAGTTGCGTCATTGTCGTGAGGCACTACATCAACTGTGCCGTCAGCCTTTGGAGTAAGATCTACCTGTGGCGGCACAACGTCTGATACTGGAGTAGTAACTGGAGTACCATTGCCTGCATCATCTTTTGGAGTAACTTTTACCTCAGTACCTGGTTTTAGTGGTTCATTATTTGGTGTAGGAACACTAAATGTACCATCAGGATTTACTGGAACTGTAACTGGGGTATGACCAGGAATTTCAACAATTACAGTGGTATTTGGATCTGGGTTTGGAACCTTACCAGTTACTACTGTTGAAGTGTTGTTAATTGGATCTAGAGTTACTGTTGGGATAGTAGTATCTACAAAACCAGCACCGCCACCAGCATTATCGGCTGCACCGCTTACGCCGCCTATCCTCTCAGCACCTCTTGCGCTGTTTAGATCACCTATAGAGCGGAAATTTTCATTGATATTTGAGTAGTGACCACCCTCATCAAACGACGCCGCACCAAGGCTAACGCCATCTCCACCACCAGCTGCGGCTGCGTTACCACCAGCGGCAGTCTCTTCTAGTTTTGTTAGATCTTCGCCGTTTAACAACGCTTTTTGCAAGTCACTAACATCGGCTACTTTATTTGAATTTTGTCCTGCGGCTACATTTTCGTCAAGATTTAACGACTCATCACCCAAGATGGTGACATCTTTGCCATTATCCATTGAAACTACGGCTTTAGAAGAAGCCGAAGAGGTCTTTACAACCTCCCCAAGATATAAAGCGTCGCCAACTTTTAAAACGCGGCTAACGCCATTTTGATCTACAGCTACTACTAAGCCCGAGATTTGTTTGATTACTCCTACTTGAGTTTGCATGTCTATCCTTATCGTAAAATAAATTTTACGTAATTTTAAGACATTTTAATCCTCTTTGTATATGGTACTTG
>CALFHE010000005.1 GCA_937875955.1 uncultured Candidatus Saccharibacteria bacterium
TTTGCTAAAATAACAGAGATGGAAGATAAAAGAAACGTCATTGATAAGTTTAAGGGTCGGAGCGAATCGGAGATTATAAATGAGTTGGATTCTGAAGACCACGGTTTGGTGATTGCGCTGGAAAATACCGAGCGAGATTTTAATATGGGGACAATTGTCAGGAGCGCTAATGCGTTTGGCGTGCGGCAGATTTATGTAATTGGGCGCAGGCAATGGAATAAGCGCGGCGCCATGATGACGGATAAATATCTTCACATTACATATCTGGCGACGACGGAAGAGTTTGTTGAGAAAATGCGGACTGAGGACAGGGAAATTATTGCTATTGATAATATCGAGAGCAGTGTTAATATGTCGCAGACGAGTTTACCGAAGCGTGCGGTTTTGGTATTTGGGCAAGAAGGGCCGGGGATTTCTGCAGAGCTGGCTGGCGCTGCGGATCAGATTGTGGCGATTGAGCAATTCGGCTCGACTCGTTCTATAAACGTTGGCGCGGCGGCTACCGTGGCGATGTATTGTTGGCTGCAGCAGAATGTGCTGACGGAAAATAGCTAATTGATTTCTACGCCTTGTTGGCTCAAAAAATCACGAGTTTCATCATCTAATTTACAATTTATGAAACGCGATCGTACTGCCAATTTTCCGCTGCCATAGATAAATTGCGTTTCCTCGTCATATTTCATACCACGGAAGTCGCAGTCTTTTGCTTCAATAATAGCTTTTACGCCACGAAAATCCACATTCCGAACCGACGAATTGGTAAAATAAATCGGTTGCCCATAGATGTGCTTTGCGTCGTCCAAATTACAGTTTTCAAACCCGAAAAAACCCATGACAAACTGGCCAAAATCAACGCTACGAAAATCCTCATCCGTAAAGCGAACAAACTCGCCTTCTTGAATGGCGGGATAGCGCTCGCGTTGGTAAGCGGAAAAATCGTTAGCGCGAATGGATTCGGCGATGCGATGCGTGATGTTGTCCATAAATTAATGATACATCATTATTTCTCGCGATAACTCCGCCAGTCCCTACTTTACAAAAAGCATAAAATTTACTATAATAGACGTATGATTTTACCTAAATTCCATCATTCACACGCGTTGCCGAGGTAGGACTCTGATTTTTGATTGTACGCGCCGAGTTCTGCCTCGGCGTTTTTGATTGCTATAAATAAGAAATAATGACATAATGGAGCTAACATGAGCAGTTTATCTACACAAAGTTACAAAGGTTCGCGAGACTATTTTCCAGAGGAAAAGCGTCTGCAGAATTACATTTTTAATGTTTGGCACAAGACGGTTGAGAGTTTTGGCTATGAAGAATATGGCGCGCCGCTACTGGAGCCGCTAGATATTTATCTGGCGAAGTCAGGACAGGAATTGGCGGGCGAGCAAACATACGCTTTTGAGGATCGTGGTGGTCGAATGGTGGCAATCCGTCCTGAGATGACACCGTCTATTTCTCGAATGGTGGCGGCTAAGCGTCAGGAATTAGCGATGCCTGCGCGGCTGTATTCAGTTGCTAATTTTATGCGCTATGAACGACCGCAACGTGGGCGTGAGCGTGAGTTTTGGCAATTGAACGCGGATTTGTTTGGTGTGGACGGCGCAGCGGCGGACGCGGAGATTATTGAGCTGAGTCACGCTAGCGTGATGAACTTTGGCGCCAAGCAAGAAATGTTTACGGTCAGGGTTAATAATCGCCAATTGATAAATCGTCTGATGAGCCAATTTTTGAAGCTTGATATTGTTGGTTCGACGATGATGATGAAGTTACTTGATAGGAAAAATAAGATTCCTGCCGAAGAATTTAAGCGTCAGGCGATTGAGATTTTTGGTAGTCAAGCTTCGGAAGGTTTGCCGAAGCTAGCAAAAATGATCAGCATGAAGTCTGTTGATGATTTGCCGAGCGAATTGATGGAAGATGAAAGCGTCAAGCAACTTCGTGAAGTGATGAAATTGCTTAGCCAAAAAGGCATCACGAATGCGGTGTTTGATGTTACTTTGATGCGCGGACTGGACTATTACACGGGCATGGTTTTTGAGCTTTTTGACAATTCGCCAGAGAATAACCGAGCGCTGTTTGGCGGAGGACGATATGACGGATTGGTCGGGCTATTTGGCGTCGAACCGATTGCTACGGTCGGTGTTGGTATGGGCGCAACTACGATGGAGCAATTTTTGGAAGTGCACGGCTTGTTGCCTAAATTGGCGTCTAAAACAGATGTGTATATAATTCCGGTGTCAAAAGAATCTATGGCTGGCGCGGACGATTTGGCGCGAAAATTGCGTAGCGAAGGTGTGCGAGCAGAGTTGGATATCACTGGTAGAAAGATTGACAAACAGATAAAAGCGGCGCTAAAAAAGCAAATTCCGTTTGCGGTGTTCGTGGGTGAGGATGAAATTGCTAGCGGTGCATACACGGTTCGAAACTTGGTGGAATCTGATGAGCAAAAGGTTGGTGCTGAACGAATTGTGACAATTGTCAAAGATCGCCGATATGATGGCGATGAAGACGCTCTGTTTGAGATATAGTCTGATATCTGTTATAATTAGTCTTTATGAAGACTACTGTAAAAAAACTATCAGATACTAAATTTCAATTGACGATTTCTTTGGGTGCTAGCGAATTAGCTGACGCAGAGCAGGTTTCCTTGACAAAGTTGGCGCGCGACATCAAAGTTCCAGGTTTTCGCAAAGGGAAAGTTCCCGCAAGCATAGCCGCTAAGCATGTTGATCCGAATGCGCTTCAGGAGCAGATTTTGGAGAACGCTTTGTCAAAGGCAGTAGCTGAGGCGTTTTTGCAGGAAAAACTGCAAGCTTTAGACCGACCTAGCGTTGAAGTTAAGAAGTTTGTTCCTGGTTCTGAGTTGGAATTTACGGCTGAAGTTGAAGTTATTCCGCCAGTAAAATTGGGCGATTACAAAAAATTGACAGCAAAAAAAGAAGTAGCCAAGGTCGAGGATAAAGATGTTGACGAGGTTATTGAGCGAATCCGTAAAAACTATTCTGAAAAATCAGAGGTCAAGCGTGCTGCTAAGCTCGGCGACGAGGCTGTGATTGACTTTACGGGAAAGAAAGACGGCGTGGCGTTTGACGGCGGTTCGGCTAAGGAATATGGCTTGAAGCTTGGCGAAGGTCAATTCATTCCTGGATTTGAAGAAGGTGTGATTGGTCATAAGGCTGGTGAAGAGTTCGATTTGAAATTGAAATTCCCAGAGGATTATCACGCTGAGAATCTGGCAGGTCAAAACGTTGTGTTTACCGTGAAACTTCACAAGGTTAATGAATTGAAATTGCCAGAACTAAATGATGAATTTGCTGCAAAATGTGGTCCATTTACAGAGATGAAAGAAGTAAAAGCGGACATCAAGCGTGAACTTACTGCACAAAAAGAGCGTGAAGCTGACGAGAAGTTTAAGGACGCGTTGGTTGGTGAGTTGACGGAAAAGAGTAAGGCGGCACTGCCAGAACTTTTGGTTGAAGATCAATTGCGATCAATCGAGCGTGACTTGACTCAGAATTTGATGTACAGCGGGCTAAGTTTGGATAGCTATTTGAAGACTCAGGGCTTCAAAGATAAGGAAGAGTGGACGAAGAAAGAGGCTCGTCCAGCAGCTGAAAAGCGCGTTAAGGCTGGTCTGGTGTTGGCGGAATTGTCGAAGGAGTTGAAGATTGATGCTTCTCGTGATGAGATTCAAGAACAGATTAATTTCTTCAAGCAACAATACGGTAAAGATAAGAAAATACTGGAACAATTCGATAACCCAAACGTTCACCGCGATATTGCCAACCGAATGATTACAGATAAGACCGTTGCTAAATTGGTCGAATTAAACACGAAGAAATAGGGTAAATATGCCAAAATCATATCTCATTCCAACTGTCGTTGAAAAGTCGGCCGACGGCGAGCGTGCTTTTGATATCTATTCGAGATTGTTGAATGAGAGAATTATTTTCCTTGGCGAAGACGTTAACGAGCATACCGCTAACAGTGTAGTGGCGCAATTACTGCATTTGGCATACGTTGACCCGCAGGCTGATATATCGCTATATATCAATAGTCCAGGCGGCAGCGTTTATGACGGTATGGCAATTTATGACACGATGAATTTTATTAAGCCCGATGTAGCGACGTATGGAATTGGTTTGCAGGCAAGCATGGGGGCGTTTTTGCTCAGCTCTGGCGCTAAGGGCAAGAGGTTTTGCTTGCCGCATGCCAAGGTTATGATTCATCAGCCGTCTTCTGGGACGCACGGAAAAGTGACCGACATGGAAATTGACATGAAGGAAACTTTGGAAGTTAAGGAAATGCTAGCGAAGATTATGGCGAAAAACACCGGTCAGAAGTTGGCTAAGGTTAAGTCTGACATGGAGCGTGATTATTGGATGACGCCGGATGAAGCTGTAAAATACGGTCTAATCGACAAAGTCTTGACTAAATTGTCGTAAAAATTTGCGTGTTTGTTGTTAAAACTACTAGTGATTCTGCTTGTGGTTTTTGGAGGATATTGTCATAATTTGAAGTAAGCGAGGAGGGTTTATGAGGCAATATTTAGACGCATTGAAATACGTTCGTGATAACGGTGCGCAAAAAGGTGATCGTACGGGAACTGGGACGACAGAAGTTTTTGGTATTCAGACGCGATATAATTTGGCGGATGGATTTCCGGCTATGACCAC
>CALFHE010000006.1 GCA_937875955.1 uncultured Candidatus Saccharibacteria bacterium
TCTATGCAGAACGACTGATCCGGACGCAAACCAATCATTTTGAGAACGAAACCGAGTTTATCGCTTACCAAAAAATGGGAATAGATAAGTATTACCCTCCACTTCACTCGTCCTGTCGTCAAACCGTGCGTGGGTCAAACATGAATTACAACTAGTAAATCAAAGATGTGCGATTCAACCCTAATATCCATCCAGCCGGTGTCTCAATAATAATGCCTTGGTCTATATCATGAGATGCATAAAAATGATAAAATATATACATGAGAAACGATGAAATACTCATTAATCAACTCTTTGCTGGATCTTATCTAAATGAAGGCGCAAATATCGGTCACGAAGTAATTAATTTATTTAAAGATGATAATGGGCGAAACTATCTATATATTACACCAGGTGGAAAGGTTGATAGTAGCCATTCCGTCAAAAGCGTAATTTTTGTGCGTAATATTGAGGGAAAAACTACTGTAGAAGTCATTGCTAAAGCGGAAAAGTTATGCCCCATTGATGTTGCGCCGAATGATGTAAAATATGTTGATACGCCAATTAGCAATGTCTTTAGTGATAACATATACCATGGCAAGTCTGATTCTAGCATATTTTTTACATACAGAACTGATAAGATTAGGCTACCTAGAAAAAATACTAGAATATTATTAACTATCAACGATGAGTTTAAGCCGAACGATGATACTATACGCTTAATTAGACTTCACTCAAATAGTAAAGCCATAAGCAATCAATCTGGTAGAAAATACTATTCTGCACAAGACGACTATAACGCATATGTCGAATTGCAAAATTTACTTAATAATGACGATTATTGGGAAAATGACGATACTACAGAGAAATTGATTACTGATGAATCAATGCGCGAAACTGGTCTGACATTCCTAGAGATAATACGAAAAGAAAATGATGAATTAACATTTTCGAACTTATTGGCATATTATTTTCAATATAATAAGGCTATATTTAGGAAATTCGTTCGCGAGATACTTGGCGTAGATGACCTTCGTCCGAGATTCGATATTATACGAGAAAGCAACAATAATATTGACCTATGGATAGAAGATGACAGCAATGTTTTTGTAATAGAAAACAAAATTAAATCTGGGATAAATGGTATAAAAGATGATGGATATTCCCAGTTAAATAAGTATCAGGAATATACAGAAAAGCGAATTTCTAATCCTGACGACGACGCATACGGGAAAATTAGCCATTATTATATTTTTACGCCAAACTACAATCATATTGATACATCAAAATACAACTTAGCAAAACCATACACAATAATCACATATAAAGATATCTATGATTTTTTCAGAAAAAATGCGGCAAATTTTCTTGAAGATAAATATTTCTCTGACTTTTTGAAAGGACTAAAAAACCATACCGTGTCAATATCTGAACTCAATTTTAGCATCATGAGAGCTAGATTCTTGGAAAAGATTAACCGGACGTAGTACAAAGCCAAAGGATGTAATATGCTGAAAGTATAAAGTCGGCCCTCCGCATAGTTCTGCTACGTGCAGTAATCGGGCTGATTTTTATATCAAAATGGTATAATCATAAGTGTAATTATGCGCAGTATAACAAAAACTGATTTGCGGTTTTTCCTAGACTCGCTTCGACACCTTTGGGCGATGGTCAGAATCTGGCAAGAATTAAGAAAGGAATGCTTAATATGAATCTAGACAAAGAAAAGCTTACGAAGAAGATAGTGGATGCCATAAAACCAGATGAAATAATTTATGCCGAATACTCTAGTGGCGGTGCGATGGGAAATTGTGGGTCAAGCAGAATTTATGCTCTCAAAGACGATGGCTTGCATTATTACTACGCGAGTGTCTCCTCAAAAGAAAAAAGCCAAGAAGAAGCATATAGTATGGCTAGGGATTTACTGTTTGAGCTTGCTGATAAAAATATCTTAGATAAAACATATGGCGGATTTGGGAACATAGCTTTTAAAAAGAAAGATATAACTTTTGATCGTAACGACGATAAGTGTTCATTTGTTTATGATAAGTATCTAATAGAGGCGTCGGTTCTTGGTGTATACAATAACGTTGCAAGAGCTTTTGCAAAAAAGAAGATAACCGAAGAAGTAATGGATTCGTGGAATAATCCTGATAATTACTCTGCACTGCTAGTAGATGAAAGAATGCTTCTAAATAACTACGCTGAATATTATAAAAAAGACCGGCTCGAAATAACACTATCTAATTACATTGACGCAATTGATGAAATTCGACACCTCAATCATTTAGACACAAACTTTGCAACATTCGAGCAAATATCAAGCGGGAGAGATGCGATTGCAAAGTATCGACTACGCTATCTATTGGAAAAACTAGGTAAGAACGATACTGAGGGTATTTTCTATAATTTTGACATCAAAAAAGCAAAATCAGGCGATTTATTCGCCAGCATAAGCAAAAAGTTAGGTGAAGATATTTCTGAAAAATTTACAAAGTACGAAGTTGTCAAAACCAATAACTCGAATACGGACGAACTTAGCGGCAATATAGAACAATTATTTAGGTATCCAGTAGTCGTAGATTTTTCGGATGAGGCTCATAAAACGATAAGTGAAGACATTGCAAAGATAAATTCTTCTGACTTGAGAGCGAGAGGATCCATAGGTTATTATCTGGCGAGTTGTCATTATACACTAGGCAAGCTTCCTCTGCAAAAAGTCTTACCAACAGCATTACAAGTACTGAGAAAAATGCCAAAAGACGACTTCAATTGCACAAACACAGACCAGACGTATTACGCGGCCTCTTGGCTTGTAGACAGAGCATGGAGCGCTATTACTGAGGGAGAAGATGATTATAGTATTCGTTTCGGAAATATAATCTACAATAATATTTGGCCACAAATAGATGGAGTGTGGCCAATAAAGCATTATGGCGAGTATAAATTAACAGGGACATTGAGTGAGGGAGAAAATGATGCCGGTACTTATATCTTCGAGCGGGCCCTCGGCTTTATTTTAGCTCTAGATAATCTAGACGAACTGAATCCAGAACTATATAATCTCTTAAAGAAAGATGGTTGGTCACCAAGCATTGATATACGTAGAAAAAAATTCCTCTTAAATATAGCTAATCTTGAAGATAAGAACATTTTCAAACAGCTTCGGGAATACATGAAAAAGGCACATCCAATGGACATAGAGGATAATCTTAATGATCTTGGATTATATTTCCCCACTACGATAAGACGCGCTGATTTTCTTATAGATGCGCTCCTGGATAGGCAGGATGAGTTATTCTCCGACACTAGAGATATTATGTGGGTCAAGTTGCTTTCAACGGTCCATTATAAAGGCATTGGGAAACATATACTGCAAAGGACGGTTGATAATTTCGAGAAAATAGTAGAGCTTCTCGGAGAGAGGCGAATCGTAGATGTGTATTTTGCCACATGCACTGGTGTAGATGAAGAAGATGAGGTCGTTTTACTCAAAGAATTCAAAGAAAAGTTGCAAAGTATTGAGGCTAAAAAAGATGAAAATTCAGAACTTATTGAGAGAAATATAAAGGTGCTGGAATCTACATTTACAGCCGCCAAAAAACATATAGAAGAAACTGCGTTCCAAAGAAAAGAGTTGAGAGCCTGGCTAGACAAGGAATATCCAAATTTGATAAAGATAGAATCTTCCGAAAACGATTCTGATTTATACATAACAAGGGCAACAACGTAATTATATTAAATATTTACTGCGATGTTGATAGCGTAATTAAAAAGTATACGCCCCAAGGAAGACATATGAACTGGAGAAATTGGTTTAGCTCCTAATAAAAAACACCCGCTTCAAACAGTCGCAATTGACTAGTAAAACAGATGTTTCGAAATGCTATTATGGAGCCACGATCGGGGCTTGAACCCGAGACCTCATCCTTACCATGGATGCGCTCTACCAACTGAGCTATCGCGGCGTAACAGGCTTAATTTTAGCACATTAAGCCGTGTTTAATCAACTGAGTTATTTTTTACGAGTGGATTTTTTGGCTGGCGTGCTGACTTCTTTTGGCAGTTTTGGCGTGACAAACGCTTCTATTATTCCCCACGCTATGCTATTGACCAAGAACGTAACGAAGAGGATTCCTGAGGCAGATGCTGCCAAGTGTGCTGATGAGGCGTTAAATAATGTCAATAATCCCGCCGCGGCTAGCCCAATTATAGCCAGCATAATATAAGCGTATTGTAATTTCAATCGTTGGTTTTTTTCGCTATTCCATAATGTCAGAATAGATTTTGTAAATTCAAACATACCCATATAATAGCACATATGCTTATAAAAGTCAATATTGCTACTTTACGCTATCAAAAAAGTCGCCCCAAAAGGCGACAATGATTCAAACTTGGTGCTGGAAGTAGGACTCGAACCTACGAAGCCTTACGGCGGGAGATTTACAGTCTCCTGTGATTGCCACTACACGATTCCAGCGTGATGTGGAGCCGCTTCTCGGGCTCGAACCGAGGACCTACGGTTTACAAAACCGTTGCTCTAGCCAACTGAGCTAAAGCGGCAACTGAATTTATTTTATCAATTTTTTCTCTCTGTGACAAGAGTTTACATAACTATTTTTCGTGGTTGATGTATTTTGCGCTGTTGGCGTGGACGTGGTGCGTCAGCTTTCTTTGATGATGTCGTCGGAGTTAGCATTTTTGTAGCTTTCTTACGTAATTCTTCAGCTAATTCAGCCTGTCCAGCATTGTCATATGCTTCCGCTAAAATCTTCAACGTCTGAGGAATCGGCTCTAATTCGACAGCCTTTTCCAGGGCGTTGATAACCTTCTTCGTATTCCCTATCTTCTCCTGAACCTTAGCGTAAGCGATGTAACGTGCTGCCAAATCATCTTCCATCTCTAAGGCCTGCTCAAATGCTAGAGACGCCTTTTCATAATTCTCTGTTTCGTAGTAAATTAAGCCGACGTTATGAAGGCTGGAGGCGCTTGGCTCCAAACTCTGAGCAATCTCAAAGCACTCGATGGCGTCTTTGTATGCGCGCTGCTTGGCGTATAAAATCCCTAAGCGGTTGTACGCCGTGGCGTTTTTCTCGTCGACTCGCAAAATTGTCAATAAAGCCTTTTCCGCTCGCAGATATTTATTTTCACGAATTGATTCCTGGGCAATTTCCCATAACTGATCAAGTTTATTAGTAATCTTAGTTGGCAGATCGCCAGTTTCTTTAATTGACGGATGATAAAAAATCGCCCAAATCATTAAAATTAGAATGAGGAATAATCCAAACATATCTATACTATTATATCACAAGTTGCGTCAGCACCAGCCTGACGTTGGCGTTAGATTTTAACGCGCTCGCAACAGAGGTAGTTTTTTCAAGTTGCTCCTCAAGCGACGAATTCATCCCGCGAGATAAAGCCTGAAAACGAATCATATTCACTATAATATCCGTCAGTAATATCGCTTTTTGGCGGTCAGAAAAGTATTTGGCGAGATTCTTAAACGTGTCGTATTCCTGATTTGTGGCTAAAATTTGCTTTGCGTCGGTGGCTAATTGTCGATATTCGGCAAATTTTTCTGGATTTTCCGCCAATTCTTTAATCAACAATGGTCGCCCAGCCGCGAGGAAAAGGATCTGCTGGCTGGAAGCTGGGTCTAAATTGTACTTTTCAAGCAGTTTTTTATCTTGGGCGGATGTCGTTTTATGAAGTGCCAATGTCTGGCAACGAGATCTAATAGTATCGAGCATTAACTTCGGGTTTTTCGTGACAAGGATAAAATTGGTATTTTTATTCGGTTCTTCCAGCGCTTTCAGGAATGCATTTTGCGACGGCTCGGTCATTGAATCGGCTTCGTCAATGATAATAACTCGACGATTTATGGCGTAAGTTCGGAGCATAGAGATGAGTTCGCGAATTTGATCAACGGATATGGTTTGCTTTTCTGGAAGCGGTTTCAGATGAAAAGTATCGCTATTTTTTGCTAGCATTTTAGCTACGCCCAGCCCGTCAAGTCCGTAATCCGCAATCACCAAAAGTGCGTGCGGTAATTGCGATGAAATCTGGCTGATTTTTTGAGTATCTCGAGCGGATATAATCACTTCAGACATCTATAAATCCTCTGGGAAGAACTTCTTGAATTCGTCAGGAACTATGGCTTCAAAAACTTTTCTCTCACCAGACGGCAAAGTTATTTCTAATTTTTGAGCATGCAACATCATACGGCAATCCGAAGACTTTCCGTAAACTCGATCGCCAAGAATCGGTGCATTCAAGTGAGCCAAATGGACGCGCAATTGATGAGTTCGACCAGTGGTCGGTTTCAATTCCACGAGCGACTGAGTATCATTTTCCGTCAGAACATGGTAAGTCGTCTGAGCTGGTTTCCCGTTCGGATCTATACGAAAAGTGCTCGGCGCTGAAGGATTGCGACCAATTGGCAGATCAATTTTTGCGGCATTCAACTTAGGCTTGCCGTCGGTTATCGCTATGTAGGTTTTCTTGGCGGTTCGTTCGGCAAATTGCCTCTGTAGATGCGCGGCAGATTCTGGGTTTTTGGCGATAATCAATAGTCCTGAGGTGTCACGATCAAGTCTGTGAACAATTCCCGGTCGATCAGTATCCGTCGCAAACGAAGTTTTCGGGCGAATTATCTCCGCAACCGTTGGCTCATCAGAAAGTCCGCCCTTCGCGTGCGTCAATAGCCCGCTTGGTTTATTGACAACAATCACATCATCATCTTCGTATAAAATCGGCAAATCAACGTCCGCCTGCTCTTTTTCTGGCAAATTAAGCGCAATCTCATCAGTTTCATCAACCTCAAATTTCGGCGTTGTCGCGACTTTATTATTGACCGAAACGTATCCAGCTTTTATGTATTTTTGCCAAAGACTTCGAGAAATTGTCGTGTCGAATTTGGTCGATAAATAAATATCCAGGCGCACTTTGGTCGGCGAAATTTGGAACATTATGACGTATTTTCCCCGGAATGGTGTTTCGATAAATTCTGGATCTAGCGGATTCGGCAAAATCTCGGCGTTATCTGGTTTTTCCGTCCACAGCTCATCGATAGATTCTTCATCAACAATCGAGCCGTAAAGCAACGCAAAATGCTGCTTGTTCAAAATAAATTCCGCAAAAACGTGCGACTCATCCGTTTGAATTTCCAATCGACGCAGTGCCTTAACTGGCGTATTGTCGTCCGCCAATTTGTATAATCTAGCTATTTTCAGCACTGTCCGAGGTAATATTTTCACGCGATTTGCTCCCTATTTTCGAAGCCCTACAGCTTTTTGAACGCGATACAAAGTTTCATTAGCGACGACGTTCATGTCTTTTTCACTGGAAGTCAACTTCTCTTCAATTGCTCGCTCATCAACCGCCGCAAGCCGATTCTGGAAATTCTCCAAAAATTCCGCAACTTCGTCAGCAACAATTCGCTTGAAATCGCCATAACGATCCATCCCGAAGTACTCGTTGGCGGTCTGCTCCAGAGTAACTTCCCTGCCAGCGTCTTGTCGAACCAAAGTCAAAATCTCCAGCAAATTAGAAATTCCCGGCTGATTTTCCTTGTCGTATTGAACTTTACCAATTGAATCTGTTGTTGCGCTCATTATTTTCTTATGTGCTGATTTTGGATCGTCAGAAAGGAAGATAATTCCCTTGCCGCTCTCGTCAGATTTGCTCATTTTCTTCGCTGGATTCACGAGATCTTTAATCCTCAATCCTTGATCTTTTCCGAAGAATTGATGTTGCTGAATTACAGGTTTCGGCACGATAAATAGATCGCCAAACTTACGATTCATTCGCTCGGCAATATCACGCGTGAACTCCAGGTGTTGGGTCTGGTCGTCGCCAACTGGCACGTAAGTCGCGCCATAAAGTAGAATGTCGGCAGTCATCAGAACAGGATAGTTAAATAATCCAACAGAAGCGTCGCCCTTACTTCCCTTGTCCTTAAACTGCGTCATTCGACTCATCTCGCCAAATCCAGTGAAGCAATCCAGAATCCACGCCAGTTCGCTGTGCGCCGAAATACGACTTTGGCGGTAAAGATGAATGGAAGAATTGTCCAGCGGTAATCCGGCGGCGGTATAAACTCGCGCGTTGTTCAGAATGCTGTCGTATAATTTACTGTGGTCGATTGGCGTTGTAAAACTGTGAAGGTCTGGGATGAATAGATTGATATCGTATTCGTCCGAGCGACGTTTCGCCATGTTGATGATTGGCAAAATAGCCCCAAAGTAATTACCTATGTGGATGTTGTTGTTGGCGCGCACGCCAGTGAGGATGACGGGTTTTGATGGTTTCATTAGGTATATTATAACATTATTCGATCGTTAAGTAATGGGATGATAGTTGTTGCTTTATAATCTTTAAAGATTTTTTATATGTAGACGCCATATCATTTTCTATCTTTCGTATAGCCGATACATCACTGGCTTGGAATGTTGCTATGCCATCAAAGTTACTTGCTAAATCATCCCAGTCAATTGCTGGATAGTCGACTTTATCGCAGCCAGTCAATCTCGCCATTGCAAAACATAACGAGCTAAGAGACTCCGCCACCTCATATTTATCTGGCGAATTTCGGTAAAGGTCTATTATTTCGCGAGCAATGACAGCCTGTTGGACACGGTTATTATCAGCTTTCATGCATCTATTAAATAATCCCTCAACATCGCGAGCCCATCAACTTTCTCAATTATCGTCAGATATTCCTGCCATTCTTCGTCGTTCAATTCTGCCAAACTGCGACCAGGAAAGCTCGGATGTCCATAAATGTACAGTAATTCCGTCCAGCCATGGAGATTATCACCGCGTGGCTCGTCGGTGATAAATCCCTCTTCGTTGGCTACAAAAATGCGGTCTTTTTCGCCGTCAAAATAGCCAACCGCAAAAGAAAAAATAGCTCGACGATCAGCCTCGCCTTTCATCAACTTGATAATACCGGGATAACTAAAGCTATTCAGTAGCAATTTAACAAACGGCCCCGGAAAACCTTTCAGCGCCGGGATGAAGAAACCGCGGTCATCGACGACCAGACGCTTGTCTGGGAAGGCTTTCTTGGCTTGAGATAATTTACTTTTGGCAATCGTTTGAATATCTAGTCCGCGCCCCTCGTCAAAATCATAATCAAGCTGCCTTAAATCAACACCAAGCGGCTGGAGGAGTTCTTGAAGACTGGTGAATTTGCTGTGATTGGAAGTGATAAAATAAATTGGGCTATTCTCTTGTTTCATACTAATAAGTATACGCTAACTAACGTTATTCTGCAGATTTCTAATGCTTGTGTCGTGCGGAATGTGAATGAGGAGATTAGCCGCCATTTTTCCGCTGCCTGGCACGTTGCAATAACTTATCGACATAAGCTGCTTTAAGTTTTTTATACGCTGACCTGTCGTAATTTGCTTGCTTGGCATATTGATATTTTATCTTTGAATATTGATCAGCTTCGTCATTGTGAGACCTTAGATAATCTCTGATAATTAAGAAGTTATCGTGCGTTTCAGTATTCGCGACCGCGAGGTGAATATGAATATCGCCCTCGCCAGTCTCTTCTTGTCGGGACGCCAGAAAGATATACCCTTGACGGGAACTTGGATTTAATGAAGGAAAATATCCAATTGCTACCAATTTGTCCCGCAGCTCGTTCATGTGTTCGCTATCTTTAGCAGAAATAAGGATATCTAGGATATTTTTACCATCCAAACCAAGTACCGCGGTACTGCCGACATGATGAATTTGCGAACTATCCGCAAGCACTAGCGCTAATTTATTTTTCACGCGCGTAAAGACAGCCGATATGTCTTTTTTGGATCTTTTAATTTCAACCGACATAAGACCTCCTAGATTTAATCAATTAAACGTTATTTTGCAGATTTCTAATGCTTGTGTCGTACGGAATTTTCCATAATTTGCCGTCAATGTTCAGGTTTTTCAGAAAATTGCACATTTGCTGCTGAATGTTTTTTACGTCGGCGCTGTCTTCGGTCAAAACCTCCAGTTCAATAAATAGTCCAAGCTTAGCTACTTCGTCAATGCAAATCGTGTAATCTTCAGTCTTTGACTCAAGGCGGGCTTTATCAACCGTAACGATTTCTTGCCAGCCCAGCGCCGTGAGCATTTGGCGCGCCGCATTTCCGTCGCTAACTACAAATTCATATTCATTAGACACTAGCTTTGCCTGCCCCTCGACCTTCAGCGTCATCAGGCTCCGTTGCAGCTCACCAGTTTCCGGATTAAGAACATCGCGCACTCGCATAATTTTGGAGCCAGGAATAATTGGCGCGTCAACTTGTTCGGGCAATAGAAAAACCGTATCAATTTGGCGTTTGCTTGAGATGGGCGCGATGAATTGGTCTTTAAGAATGGCGAGAAGATCGCTCTGCGTCATGTCGCCCGATATCTTAAATTTGGACTCTACTTCAATCATAAGATTCCTCGTTTGGACTTCGCTATAAGATGACTCGTTTTTGGTGAATATTCTCCCGCCAAATGCTCTTTCATAATTTCCGACAACTTCTTCGCATATTTATCGGTTATTTCATGCCGCTGAGTTGCCATTGACGTATGGGTGATATTGTTATGATCTTTTGCCAATTTCTTCAGATTTCTCTCGACAATCAACGGATCAAGCTTTCCAGACAAAATAGCAATCGGAAGAGTGAGCTTAGCGATGTCATTCATTGTCGTCTGATTGATAATCGCGGTGTTCAAGGCTGTCAAGAAGGATTCGGCGGTAACCTCATCAGCCTTAAATCCAGCGTCAGGCCAAATATTGTGCCGATCAGCGAATTGCAAAAAGCGTTTCGAACTGCGCGGATGACTATTGAAAAACTCATAAAGCGCACGCAAAATCTTCTCTGGATGATGAATTTTTTCGTCAACCCTCGGATAATATATCGGCGGACTGCACAAAATCAGCGACTTGCTTAAATTCGGATATTGCTTGGCGAGCTCTACGGCAGCCAGCGACCCCATAGAATGACCGATGACGATATCTACGTGATTTATGAATTCCCTACGCAAAGTGGCGACAATACTTGCGGCTTGGTCGTGAACATTGTAGGTTTTCCAATCAGGCTTGGGCGAATTGCCGAATCCCAGCATATCAATTGCTATAACTCGCGCACCCTTCGGTAAATACGGCTCCAGCGGTGTCCATGTTCGCCACGAAGCCCCCAATCCATGAATGAGTAAGATTGTTGCTTTCGGTTTTTCTGGACGAGAAAAATAATGCACGTTCAATGCATACGGAATCCGTAACCAGCGATGGATAATCTTGTCCAACATATTTTTAGTATACTATGAAAATACTCCGCCTGCATGTGAAACGGAGTATTTTGTGATAGCCTTTTCTGTACTAACGCTTAGAGAATTGTTCGCGCTTACGAGCAGAACGAAGACCATACTTCTTGCGCTCTTTCTCGCGTGGGTCGCGCTTCAATAGCTCAGCCTTCTTCAGAACTGGACGCAGGTCAGCGTGAGCAGCTGTCAAAGCTTTTGCGATACCAAGCTTGATAGCGTCAACTTGACCAGCTAAGCCGCCACCTTTAACTAGAATAGTAACGTCGAATTCTTTTTGCTTGCTGACGATAGCAAGTGGATCGGTTACTTCTGCTAGAAGAGTTTTGTTGCCATCCAGGTACTCAGCGGCAGGTTTGCCATTGATTGTAATGGTGCCTTTTCCAGGAAGCAATCGAACGCTTGCTGAAGCACTTTTGCGTCGACCTAAGCCGTAGAAATAAGTATCAGCCATATTACTTCACCTCAACTTTCTCTGGTGTTTGTGCTGTGTGAGCGTGGTCGCTGCCAGCAAAAATGCGTAGGCGCTTTAGGCGCCCTGCCTGCAATTTGTTCTTTGGCAACATACCTTTAACAGCTTCTTCAATAATTCGCTCTGGGTGGCGTTCGCGCATTTCTTTGAATTGCGTTTCCTTAATTCCACCTGGGAAACCACTGTGGCGATAGTAATACTTATCAGTTTCCTTGTATCCAGTAACAACTGTCTGCGCAGCATTGATAACAACTACGTAGTCGCCACCATCAATGTGAGGAGTGTAAGTTGGCTTGTATTTACCAGTCAAATGCTTAGCAATTTCTGTAGCCAAACGTCCAAGTGGTAATTCGCTAGCGTCAAACAATACCCAACGGCGAGAAACTTCAGATGGTTTTTGTGAATAAGTTTTCATCTTATTTTCCTTCCTTTGGCATTGGTTTAATATCGTCAACAAACTCGATGATTGCCATTTGAGCGCCGTCACCAACTCGCAAGCGTGTTCGCTCAACGCGAACGTGTCCGCTAGTTCGGCCACTCAGTTGTGGTGCGATTTCATCAACTAGTTTGTAAGCAGCGGCGCGTGTGCTTAATGCCGCGATCACCTGACGTCGGCTAGCTAGGTCGCCCTTTTTAGCCTTGGTGATGATTTTTTCAATGTGACGCTTTAGTTCCTTAGCCTTTGGCAAGGTGGTCTCGATCTTTCCGTACTCAACCAAGCTGGTAGCCAGACCTTTGAGTAGGGCTCGTCGCTGATCACGCTCGCGGCCGAACTTGCGCCCTTGATATCCGTGTCTATGCATAGTTAAAACTCCAACTCCGCCATCTTGTCACGTACTTCGTCTAGTGCCTTTGAACCGAAACCTTTCAATTCTCGCAAATCTTGCTCAGTCAAAGTTACCAAATCGCGAATAGTGCGGATTTCATTGTTAATTAGCGCGTTCGTCGTGCGGGCGCTTAAGTTTAGCTCTTCGATTGGCATCGCTAGCTCTGACTCTTCGTCCTCCTTAGCTGCGCCAAGTGCTGGCGCGCCAGTTACCATCGTGTTGCCAGCCAAAGCTGTGTATTGGTTGACAAGAATCGCTGCTGCTTCTTCGAACGCCTCACGAGGTGTGATTGTGCCGTTAGTTTCAACAGTGATTGCCAATTTGTCCAAGTTTGTCTCCTGACCAACACGAGTTGAGTCGACTTTGTAGCGAACGCGCAACACTGGTGAGTACATTGCATCGATAGCAATCATGTCGCTGTGCAAACGCTTTTCGCTTGACTCTTCAATTGTCTGATAACCGCAACCTGCCTCAACTACCAAATCCATAACCAAATGTTTGTTTGGGTCGTCGATTGTAGCAATTACTTGCTCTGGGTTAACGACTTCAACATCGGCATTAGTTTTAATGTCAGCGGCGGTTACTTCACCAGCGCCAGTTTTCTCAATGCGTAGTTCAACTGGATCGTCAGTAAATACGCGTAGGTGAACGTTCTTTAAGTTCAACATAATGTCGACAACATCTTCTTTGATGCCTTCAACAGTAGTAAACTCGTGAGTTGCGCCTTCAATTCTGAAAGCTACAACCGCGCCACCGCGAACGCTTGACAATAGAACGCGTCGCAATGAGTTACCAAGAGTATTACCGTAGCCTGGATGAAGTGGCTCGATTAGAAAAGTAGCACTGGTTTCTGAAATATCATCAACGCTCGCGAGTGCTGGATTGTAAATTGCTTTTGCCATAATTCTTCCCTAACCCTTCTTTTATCGTGAGTAATACTCAACAATTAATTGCTCGTTGATGTCAGCTTCTGCTTCCTCACGCTTTGGCAAACCAGTTACTTCAATCTTCAGCTTTTTGCTATCAGCTTTTAGCCAACTTAGTGGGCCTTGGACTGAATTGTTGATTACATCGTCAATTCGTGTAAAGTACTCTGACTTGGTGCTCTTTGGACGAACCGTGATGACATCGCCAGCTTTAACGCGAATTGATGGAATATCGACGCGTCGGCCGTTCAATTCAAAATGTCCGTGGCTAACTAGTTGACGAGCTGCGCGGCGTGATACGGCAAATCCAGAACGATAAACAACGTTATCCAAACGGCGCTCTAATAGCTTCAACAAGTTCTCTCCCGCCAAACCTTCTTGGGCGCGTGTTGCTTCTTTCATTAAGCGAGCAAACTGCTTCTCAACTAGACCGTACAGGCGACGAACCTTCTGTTTTTCACGAAGCTGTGTAGCGTATAGACTTGGCTTATTCTGACGACCATGTGCATGCTGACCTGGAATGCCAGATTTTTTCGCCAAAATTTTATGTGCTTTTGGATGAAGCGCATAACCTTCGCGGCGGCTTTGCTTGACAATTGGTGAATTATCTCGTGCCATAATTATGCCCTCCGTGCCTTTCGTGGACGAACACCACCGTGAGGCACGCCAGTTACGTCCTTAATGCTTTCTACTGAGATGTCAAAGGCGCTGACCGCACGAATAGCGGCATCACGTCCCAAACCGACACCTTTCACGAAAACGTCAACAGACTTCAAGCCGTATTGAGTTTTCGCAGCTTCAGCAGCTTTTTCAGCAGCAACCTGTGAAGCATAGGCTGTACCTTTTTTGCTTCCACGGAAGCCACATGCACCAGCTGATGAAGCGGTTAGCACGTTACCCTTCTTGTCGGAAAAAGTAACGATAGTATTGTTAAATGTTGCCTGAATGTGCAGCTGACCAGCTGGGACTGATCGGCGCTGCTTCTTCTTGGTAGATTTTGCGTCTGCCATTTCTTAGTCCTTTCTTTAGGTCTTACTTGCTGCTTTTGGTTGTGTACCGCCCACGGCGATGGCGCGACCCTTGCGAGTTCGTGCATTCGTACGAGTCCGCTGTCCGCGTGTTGGCAGTCCTGCTTTGTGGCGAAGACCGCGATAGGCGTTGATATCCTTCAAGCGCTTAATATTATTTGCCACCAAGCGCTGGAGATCACCTTCAACGGTGTATTCGCTGTCAATAATTTCGCGAATCTTGTTTTCTTCAGCCTCGGTGAGATCTTTCACCCGAGTGGTCGGCTCAATTTTAGCCGCCGCAAGGATGCTCGAAGCGTGCTTTGGCCCAATACCGTAAATATAGGTGAGCGCAATTTGCACCTGCTTCTCTGTTGGGATAACTACCCCAGCAATTCGAGCCATGCTTAACCCTGCCTTTGCTTGTTCTTAGGTTTTTTCTTGTTGATGATATATAGTCGGCCTTTGCGGCGAACGAACTTATCATCGGGACTGATTTTTTTCACACCTGCACGAACTTTCATAAAGTGCTTAAATCTCCCTTCCCGAGTAAACCCGAGATTACCGTTAATATTTAACTACCGACCTTGAGGTCGATCGTCACGTAGGCGGAAGCTGATTCGTCCCTTTGTAAGATCGTAAGGGGTCATCTCAACCTCAACCTTATCACCAGGCACCAGACGGATATAATGCTTGCGCATTCGTCCTGAAATGTGCGCGATGATACTATGGCCATTCTCCAGTTCCACCTTAAATTGAGTATTAGGCAGTGCTTCCACTACCTTTCCTACCATTTTGATGACTTCCTTTTGACTCGCCATAAGTTACAGTTGTCAATTATACAGTACTAAACACAGTTTGACAAGGGTTTTTCGCCGTAAATTTAAGTGCTATAATTGTGTTATCAAATTTAACATAAGGATTTTTATGGCAAGCAAGAAAAAACCAGCAAACTTTAAGGTTACAAAATCGAAGAATGAGATAATGACCGCGGTGTTAATCGGTCTGGCGACGGCTTTGATAGTGATAGTTATTGGCGTAATTTTATTACATGCCAACCAAACTTCCGACAAGACGTCTCAAACGGTAGAAAAGGTTGACAATGGATTTGTGAGCTTGGGGTCTCTAGGCTTCCGAATCGAAGGGGGCAAAGCGGTTATTCGCAACGATTCAGCCACACAAGAGCTTCGCGATTTCCTGAAGGCGGACGTAAAGAAGTCGGGCTGTAAGGATAACAACGGCGCAGCTGCAGTAATCGCCCATTCCCAAGATGAGAAACAGTTGTTGCTGGGCTATGGTTGCGGCAATTCTGTGGCGCGAATGTTTGCAGTTAAGAAAGACGACGGATGGAAAGCGATTTCCCCAACCAACCAATTCAACATATTTGAAATTCCGAGTTGTAAGATGGTTGATGAGAATAACATTAGTAATGAAATTGCGCCAGTCTGCCAAAATGAGAAAAAAGTTGGCGACAACTTATCTTACGATTACAAAATACGATAATCCATTCACAAAAAATAATTCCCCGCTTTTCGGCGGGGATTTTTAATGTCAATTATTTTTTCTTAAACAAACGACGCTTCTTACTCTTCTTTTTGTCGCTATCAAGCAGCTCGTCTGGATCAAAGTCGTCATATGTAACCATCAGCGCACGAGAGTTGACTTGTCGCAGCGTCTCAAGGGCAACTGATACGACAATCAAGATTCCTGTACCGCCGATTGACAAACGCAAACCCTGCAAGCCTGTCAAATTGTACGTGAGATATTCCGCGACGAATGGCAAAATAGCCACGATTCCTAGGACAATTGAGCCGAACAAAATCAAGCGATTGACAGTTCTCATAAGGTATTTTTCAGTCTGAGCGCCTGGACGCACGCCTTCAATAAATCCGCCCTGCTTCTGAAGATTTTCGGCAATTTCGTTAGCGTTAAAGACGATTCCAGTGTAGAAGTATGTAAAGGCAATAACTAAGATAAAATACAACGTTGGGTAAATAAACGCTTCAGCCGTGCTTCCTGTGAACGAGCCCGCGTTTGGAGCTTGGAACCAAGTGATCAATTTGTTGGCGGTCGGTAGAAGATTGGCGTTACCAGACGCTTTCATAACTTGACCAACAAATTGCGGCAAGCTCAGGAACGCAACCGCGAAGATGACTGGAATAACTCCCGCAGCAATCAATTTAACTGGCAAAATGCTCTTTACGTCGCCGTAATTACTATTTCCGTGAACGCGCTTTGCGTAGTTAATTGTAATGACGCGCTGAGCTTCGTTGATTTTAACTAGGAAGTAAAGGACGATAAGTCCGGCGATTGACATGATTAATATCGTCCAGAACATAACTGGGTTTACAGGGAGAGTGAACCAGTTGAAGACGTTTAGGCTGCCAGATGAGGTGTTGAACAATGATGAGATTAATGACGCGAGCATTTGTGGCAATTGGCTGATAATACCAGCGAAGATCACGATAGAAATACCGTTGCCGATTCCTTGTTCAGTGATCAACTCACCGAGCCACATCAGAAGAACAGAGCCTGCCGTCATTGAAGTGATTGAAACGATCCATTCCATCATCGTCGGGTCGGCTAATGTCGTACTGCCGCCTTGAAGAACTGTTTGCCTTAAGATGAAGATGAAAGCGATTGACTGGACAATAGCAAGCGGCACGGTAATAACACGCGTCCATTGCTGAATTTTTCGACGTCCAGATTCGCCGTCTTTGTGTAGCTCCTCAAGCCTTGGAACGGCTTTGGTCAGAAGCTGAATGATGATACTGGCGGTAATGAATGGGCTGAGTCCAACCAGCACCAGAGAAAAGCTCGACAACGCACCACCAGATAGCAAGTTCAAAATTCCACCGAGGTCAGATTGCCCAAGCACTGACGAAATCGCGTTACGCAGTTGTGTTGGTTCCGCCAACGGCACTGGAATGTGTGCCAATAATCGATAAACAACGATTATTCCCACGACGATAAATAGTCGTTTTTGCATATCTTTATTTTTCAGCGAGCGGAAAATTATTCTCCAATTCATGTTTTAGCCCCTCATAGTCACTAACAATTCTTAACTCTGTTAATTATACATTACCTTAGCGGATATTTCCATACTAAAAACATAAAAGCGTATGCGTTATAATTGAGTCAATAACATAACGTAAACGAGGTATTATATGCAACAGCAACCTGAAATCCCATCAACTCCACCAATTACGCCACCACCAAACCCAGAATTTCCCCAAAATTATCCACCAAAGAAAAGTAAATTATGGCTATGGGTTACATTGGCAATCGTGGGCGTGCTGGCGACAATCGGAATAGTGGTGGCAATTATTCTTGTGTCAAATAAAACCACTCCTTCAAAAGACACGACTATTTCGCGCAAAGAAGCAATCAAGCCTAAAGACGAGAAGAAAAACGAAGACAAAAAGCGTAATTTAGCTAAATCAGATTCAAAATGTTTAACGTCTGCTGATTTTCGAAAAGCTGGCTATGGCCATATGAAAGATGGCTCTTTTGTATTTAGAGACGGTAGATATAATTTTAAAAATGTTTTCTTCAATGCAGATTCGACGCAATACACATACGAAGGAATTGCTGTCGACGAACTAGCTAAACTGGGGTCGCTATACAAATCAAATAGTCAAAAAGAATTTTCAATTGAGCTGGTCGGTCAGACGTATGAAAGTTCGAAGACAAGTGCTGGCACAAAATTAGCCATAGAGCGCGCCGATAAAGTCAAGCAAGGCTTAGTCTCGCAAGGCTTTCCTGAGAATAAGATTATTATCTCTGAGCCAAAAATCGCCAATCACGACAATAGCGATGACACTGCCGACAGGAATGTGACTATTTATCTAGTCGTGCCGCAAGAATGTAGCGAAAAATAGTCCAAAATATCAAAGCAAAAGAAAATCCCCTTCTCTTTTGAAGGGGATTTATCGTTACCGAGAAAAATTATTTCTCTTCAGCTTCTTTCGCACTTTGGCGTAGAGGTGTAGCTACTTTCTCGAATGAGCCACCAGCTTTTTCGATAGCGGCAACAACTGAAGCTGAGGCAGCTTGTACTTTCAAGTCAACCTTAGCCTTCAATTCACCACGAGCAATCACCTTAACCGTGTGGAAAGGAGTTGCGATATAGCCCTCAGTGAACAACAAAGCATTGTCGACGGTTTTGCCGTCAAATGCGTTCAAATGATCCATGTACACAACTTGAGCTGGAGTTCGCAAGCTCTTGAATCCGCGAGCCTTTGGCACAGCTTGAGCTAGTGGACGCTGACCACCCTGGAACATTACGCGAAGCTTCTTGCCTGTTCGAGCGTTCTGACCTTTAGTACCGCGACCAGCAGTTTTACCTTGACCGGCAGCAATACCGCGACCAACGCGCTTTTTATTCCTGTTTGCTGAAACTTGGAGATCATTGTACTTCATTATTTAGCCTCCTTTTTAGCAACCTTTTTTACAGGCTGAGCGCTTAGCCATTGATCGCGTGGAACTAATGACTTTAGGGCTTCGATAGTCGCGTAAGCAATGTTAACCTTGTTAGTTGAACCGAGAGATTTGGTCAATAGGTTACGAACACCTGTTACGCCGATAATCTGACGAACTACACCACCAGCGATAATACCGGTACCAGGAGCGGCTGGCTTGATCAATACGCGTGCGCCAGAGAATTTAACTTCGCTGTCGTGTGGAATTGTTTCGCCGTTTAATGGCAATGTAATCAAGTGCTTTTTAGCGACTGATGTAGCCTTAGCGACTGCAGCTTGAACGTCTGCACCCTTAGCAACACCGACGCCAACTTTGTCTTTGCGGTTACCAACAACCACCAAAGCCTTAAATCGGAAGCGGCGACCACCTTTAACCACGCGAGAAACGCGGTCAATGTTGATTACCAACTCTTCAAACTCTTTTGGTGCGTCATCGCGCACATTTCGCCGGTCATCGCGGCGACCACCACGTGGATTTCGAGGTCGACGACCTTCTGCACGTGGGGTAGTATTTGCAGCTTGCTCTGCCATACTAAAACTCCAATCCTTCTTGGCGCGCAGCATCAGCCAAAGCCTTTAGTCGGCCAGCGTATTGACGACCATTGCGATCAAACACTACTGCGCTAATCTTAATTTTCTTTGCTTTTTTAGCAATTTCAGTACCGATAGCAGCACTTTTTTCAGTCATCGTGCCAGTCGCTTTCGTGCCAACTGTAGTTGCTGCAGCCAATGTTTTACCAGCCACATCGTCAATCAATTGCGCGCTAACGTGCAAATTGCTAATAGTAACTGTCAAGCGTGGGCGCTCTGCCGTGCCTGAAACCTTAGCGCGAACGCGGTTTTTGCGAAGAGCGCGGTTGAGTAGCTTCTTATTTTCAGCCATGATTACTTACCTGTCTTTCCTGCTTTACGCAAAATCTGCTCGTCGACATACTTGATACCCTTGCCCTTGTATGGTTCAGGCTTCTTCAAGGCGCGGATTTCCGCTGCAACTTGGCCGACTTGTTGTTTATTGATACCGCTAACAACGATAATCATTTTTTCGTTGGTAACAGTTACACCTTCTGGGGCTTTGTATTTGACTGGATGTGAAAATCCAAGTGCCATTTCTAGCTCATTATTGCTTGAGCTAACACGGAAACCGACACCATTAACTTCTAGGCGTTTTTCATAACCTTTGGTTACACCGATTACCATGTTGTTAATTAGCGCACGCATCAGACCATGCTGACTACGGGCTACTTTGGACTCGTCCTTAGGATGTACCGTGACTTGTCCGTCTTCGACTTTCACCTCAACTGCTGGTGTGATGAATTGCTTCAATTCACCCTTTGGTCCTTTAACGACCACATCACCAGAGTCAACCGTGATTGTCACACCGGCCGGAATAATCACCGGCAGTTTTCCGATTCGACTCAGACTCATTACTCACCTTTCGTGTGATTTGATATTAAC
>CALFHE010000007.1 GCA_937875955.1 uncultured Candidatus Saccharibacteria bacterium
CTATCTTAAGTTCTGTCGTGTTATAATATAGGCATGAATCCACAAACATCCTCATCAGAAGATTTAACGCAGCCTGTTGCGTACGATGCTGATGGTCGACCACTGTACCATCATCCACCACAGACTGGTCGTCCAGCTCCGGTTGTGGCGCAGACGAATTCTTACGTGACGGCAAGGCCAGAAATTATCGATGGGGAGAATTTTGATCCGCGATTGCGTAGCCAATATGCTAATGAGCCGCAAGTCGTACATGTTGCGCGAGATATTGACCCGAAGCCATTTACTATTAGCGATGACTTGAAGCAAAAGCATGAAAAATCAGTTCAACAATACCCGAATCTCAATTTGAGCGAAGGCGAATATATCATTTTGGACATTAAACGTCATCCAATTGGCATGCTAATCCCGACGGGAATTTCGGTTTTCTTGGTGGTGATGATCATGGTGTTTGTGATGTTTTATCCGTCAATTGCTCGTGACGCAATTATCTCGCCGATGCCTTCGCTGACCGATGTGTTTGGCGTGGCAATGTTGCTTATTGGGATAGTGGCGCTTGGCGGTGCGGTGTCTTTGTGGATATATTTGCAAAATCATTTTTACATGACCAACGAAAGTGTAATTCAGGAAATCCAGGGTAGCTTATTTTATAGGCACGAGCAAACGGTGAGCTTGGGCAGCATTGAGGATGCAAGCTTCCTCCAATCAGGCATTATTCAGACTCTTTTCAATTATGGCACGATTCGTCTCAGTACCGAAGGCGAGGAAACAACATATATATTTCATTTTGTGGCAAATCCACGCAAGCAAATTGCGATAATCAATAATGCCATTGAAGATTTTAAGAACGGTCGTCCTGTTTGTGATGATTAGCTAATTATTTGTGGCGACTTTCTTTTATGTAGTCGTCTTCATCAACAAGCGTCGCAACGAGTTTGTATGACTTACATTTTCCGTCATTACAATTTGAAGATTCATAGCGGTAACTGCTGTCTTTTTCGCCAATTTTCTTACCTTGTGGATCTTTTAACAACGCGGGATCCATAGTCGGAAGCGTACCTTCTTCTAACTTCTCCGGGTAATAGCCATTTTTAACGTAAAAACCTTCTTCCAAGCTATAATGCATAGCGTTAATCGCGGTGCGTTTTTTGGCGTTGTTTGATTCGTTGGTTAATTTTGTATATTGTGAGAAACCTAAGATTGCGATGATAATCAAGAAAGTCGCTACAACCAAAAGTTCAATAATAGTGAAACCGTTTCGCTTATTCATGAATGTAATTATAGCAAATCTTGCGACAAATCGGTATAATAAAGGAAGTAACTAAGGAGGGAATGCTATGGCAAAATCAGACAGTAAAACAGTAAATCCAGAAAAGTCAAGTCAGGCATCGGATAAAAAAGTTGACGAAGGTAAGCTTAAGGCACTTGGTCTAGCAATGGATCAAATCACCAAGCAATTTGGTGACGGATCAATTATGAAATTGGGTGAGGCTCATAAAGTCGATGTTGAAGTAATTCCTTCTGGTGCTTTGAGCTTGGATTTGGCGCTTGGCGGCGGATATCCAAAAGGTCGTATCATAGAAATTTATGGTCCAGAAAGCTCAGGTAAGACGACATTGACACTTCACGCTATTGCAGAAATTCAGAAGCAGGGCGGAACGGCGGCGTTTATTGATGCCGAGCACGCTCTTGATCCAGCATATGCCAAGCGTCTGGGTGTAGACACGGAAAATTTGTTGGTTTCTCAGCCAGATAACGGCGAGCAAGCGTTGGAAATTACGGAGACGCTGGTTCGTTCGAACGCGGTGGATTTGGTGGTAGTTGACTCGGTGGCTGCCTTGACGCCACAGGCTGAAATTGATGGCGATATGGGCGATTCTCATATGGGTCTTCAGGCTCGATTAATGAGTCAGGCTCTACGTAAATTGACGGGAATTATCAATAAGTCAAAAGCCACGGTGATCTTTATCAATCAGATTCGTATGAAAATTGGCGTGATGTTTGGCAATCCTGAAACGACAACTGGCGGCAATGCGTTGAAGTTTTATGCGTCGCAGCGAATTGATATTCGTCGAATTGGTCAAATCAAAGTTGGCGATGATATTATTGGTAACCGCACAAAAATTAAGGTTGTGAAAAATAAGATTGCACCGCCGTTCCGCGTGGCTGAATTTGACATTATGTACAACGAGGGAATTAGTAAAACTGGCGACATTCTGGACTTAGCGGCAACGCACGGTATAGTTGAAAAGTCGGGTGCATTTTATAAATATAACGGCGAAACGATTGGTCAAGGGCGCGACAAAACGAAGAATTATTTGAAGGAAAATCCTGAGGTTTTGGCGGAAATTGATCAGAAAGTGCGTGATAAAGTGAAGGAGGAGGAAAAGTAATGCGAGCAGTAGAGTCCAGATATTCAGCCGAACACCATATGGCGTCAGTTAATCTTATTTTTGATGATGAGCAGACTACTTACCTTCGAGAACTGTCGGAAAAAATGAATCTTGATTTCGGTGAGTTTATTCCGCACGCAACGCTGATCAATGTAACTAAGCAGGATATACCGCGTCTCAAGTTAGCTGCCGCCGCGTTGCCGTCCTTAGATAAACTGGTGCTTGACGGCGTCAGCTTCTTGCCAGATGAAGCTGGTAACTGTGTTTGTGTTGAGTTGCGCGTACAGAAAACCTCCTGGATGGTTGAAGTACGTCGGAAGTTACTTGAAATACTGGACGACATTCATCCAGGGCTGGATATCGATGGATTCCGTCCACACATTACGCTTGGCATTGTCGAGGCTGGTACGCTCGGCGATGTCGATATGAGCGCTATTCCGCGCCAACTGCCGGTTATTACTAAGCCGCGTGCTGCCGCTTGTTACAACGGCGTACATGGCAAAGTGGTTGAGGTGGTCGAATAGTCCACTAGTAGCTACGTATAGTTTTAGCGCTATAATAGTTTTATGAAAATCACCGATATTTCTCTTCAGACTCGTGATAAAAATCGTGTCAATGTAAGTGTTGACGGGAAATATCGTTTTAGCTTGGACGTATTTCAGGTCGGCGAACTAGGCATTAAGATTGGTCGCGAATATACGGAAGAGGAAATTTCGAAACTAGAAGACGACAGTCAGTTTGGCAAGTTGTATGCCAGGTCTATAGAATACTGTTTAATGCGTCCGCGAGCCATCAAAGAAGTACGCGATTATCTGCGTCGGAAAACATTAGCCACTCGTCGACGTTCGGCGAAAACTGGAAAAATTATTGAGCGTCCTGGAATAAAGCCGGAGATTGCCGAGCGTGTCTTGGGTCGTCTTATTGAGAAAAAATATTTGGACGATGAAAAATTTGCTCGATTCTGGTTCGAGCAGCGGTTCATGAAAAAAGGCGCTAGCATTCGTCGTTTGAAGTTGGAGTTGGCGCAAAAGGGAATTGATAATGCAGCGATTGAGTCGTTAGTTAAAGAGAATATTCGCTCCGACGACGAGGAATTGCGGAAGGTTATTGCTAAAAAACGTTATCGATATAGCGACCAACAGAAGTTTATGCAATATTTGGCTAGGCAGGGTTTTTCTTACGACGACATTAAGAAGGCTCTTGAAAACCCAAATGATTAATCAACTTTTGTAGATTCTGGTTGCGGACGAGACTGCTTGCGAAATGGATTTTCGTATGAATTTATCTGAGGAATGGGTGTTTTTTCGGCTATGTGTGAGATGGTTGCCGATTTTACAATTATTTTATCATCGGTCACTTTTATAATCTGAGAACGATGAATAAGTAGCTCTGTGTCGCCAAAACTTTTCAAGAACGGTCGTCGAATTCGGAGTTGTTGTATAATAAAATTTCCAGCCGCCAGTGTATATCCGATAACTTTTCCGATTTTTTTATTTTTTTCATCAATAACCAACTTGTCTTTTAATGTAAAATTGATGTCATAAATTTCTTTTATAGTAATCACGTCATCAATTCCGATGATCTCGTCAGTCGAATCGATAATCATACCGAGTGGCCCAATTTCTCTGACGTCGTCAATGCGAAGTAAACTAGGATGTTGGTCCAAAAGCCGCCCCTCGAGCTCATATGCAATTATAGACAAATTCTTCGGATTGATAATTTCCCGCGATGTTCGCGCCAGCTCGGAACCCGTCTGAAGACTCATGACGGGAATATTAAGGAAGCGATCTGCGGATATAAGCATAACTATATTATAAACGGTTACGTTCTATTCGGCAAATGGATTGGAGCGACCAGCCGGCAGACTAAACGAGTCGTTTGCTGAAGTTGACGGTCGGAAGTCTTTAATAATTTGCATGGTTTTTTTATCGAAGCTTATTGATGCGGTTTGTGTTTCTTCGGTAGGAACCGCTAAAAGTCCGCTCAAAAGAAATATCGCGATTGCTACGCCTCCGATTACGACAACGCTATATATTATCACATGAAATCGCCACAGGAATTTGGATAGTGATTTTACGATTGGCTCGAGTTGTTCTGATATTGATGGACTCATCGTGTATAAACCTTTACTTCAAGTGATTGGATTGATATTTCATGATTATTTGCGCCTCTGGAAATTGACACACCTGAAAGCTGCATTCGAGTGACATTTTTTTCAATAAGACTAAGGAAATGTAGGAATTTCGTGTAATCTATATGATCTCCCAATTGAATTGACACGAAAATGCTTTTCACTCCAGCAGGGCTGGCGGATGTTTGCTTACTGGATGCCGCTGTCTTAGCAGAGGCTGTTGGTTCATTTTGGAAAGAGAAAGATTTAATCGGAATGCCAGCGCGGTCAGCGTAGGTATTTAAATCCTGAATAATCTGATTCTGATATTGATAAAGTTTCGATTCCGAGACGATATTCTTTGCTTTTTTAACTGTGTCGGAATTGCGATCGAGCTGAGATTTCGACGCTAGCAAACTTTGTATTTTTGCATCAACTGCAGTTGCTTCGGTTTGCATTCTTCCGACTTCTTCTGATGTTTTACTTAAGAATGAGTAGGCGAAAATAACTAGTCCTACCATTGCTGATAATATTATGAGCAATAATAACGACAGGACAATTCGCGCGATACTGGCATTTAGAACTTTTTTCATTGCTTTAAGACCTCTGGCTTTGGTGTAACGCTAATTGTTATAGTGATTGGATAATCCGCAGGCTTGTCCGATGATTGGTTGCCGCCGCTATAAACAACAGTCTCCAAATGAACGTCGCTAAATATTTCTGATTTTTCTAAGCTGGTTTTTATTCGGATGGCGTCATCCTTATTCTTTCCGAGAGCTGTTAATGACAATGGTTTATCTAACGCTGAAGTGTCTAGTGCCAGAGAATCCAAAACCATACCTGATGGTATATATTGTGCAATTTTTGGGATAATTGTAGAGTAATGGGCCTCGCTATTAATGATTACTTTAGCTGAATCAAGGTCTTTCTTGAATTCGCTAACTTCTTTTTGCGTCGATTGATATTGAGCAAGCTTAGCATTTCCTTCGTCGATGTTGGCTTGAGCTGAGGTGCGGCTATTTTCTAAGAATAGATAAAATCCGCCAATAGTTAAGAATAGCAAACCTGCAAATATCAATGATATGATGCAGTATCGTCTTAAGATGACATTTACTCGTCCAGCGCTGATTTGCTTTTTTTCTTGAGGGGGGAGAAGGTTAATCATAAATATCCTCCTGCTTGATTAAGGCTAGCCCTGCGACTGGTGATAGCTGGGAGCGAAGCTGTTTTGCTGGCTGCTCTAGTCCATCGAAATTGAGCATTTGCCACGGACTTGCCACGCGCGCTGGCATTAATAGCTCGTTTGTGAAAAAATCACCAATTCCTGGCAAATTACCGCCGCCGCCAACTATGAGAATTTGCTCGATTTTTTTCTCATTAGGGAAGCGGTCTGTGTAATATCGCATAACACGCTTAACTTCGTTGGTCATTTTTTCCAAACTTGGGTGCAAGGCTCCTGCGATTCTGGATTGTCTTGGGCCGGGGTTTAATCCGTTTAATACCTTGAACTGATGGGCTGTTTCGATTGGCACGTTCATTTTTTTAGCTAAATTTAAGGTGAGTGAATAGCCGCCAACATTTAAGCCGCCCGTCACACGTATATCGGAATCTAGAATCGCGATATCTGTAGTTGATGTGCCTATGTCGACAATAACAGTAGGAAGCATTCCTTCTTCTGTACGCTTCAGAAGTCTAGCGATTGCGCTGATGTTCGGTTCAATTATTGCAACTTCCAGGCCGCATTGTTTTGTGGCGTCTAACATACTGTCGATCATTTTCTTCGGTGCGGCACACATTAGCACACTAAGTTCATCTTTCGTGCGATTGATGATTCGATAGTCCAAATAAAGAGAATCTAATGGAGCTGGAATGTATTGTTCGGCTTCCAAATTTACCGCACTGCGAATATTACTTTCTTCTTTCGCGGGCAGGCTAAATGTCCGCGAGAATGTTCGGTTGGTTGGTATGCCCAGCGCTACGCGATTGCTGTTAATTTGTCCTACGACGTTTTTCTTCAATAACGTTTTGATATTCTGCACCAAATATTCAGTGTTGTCTGCAGAATTTCCGTCGCTTTTTTGGGAATCGAGGTTAATCGATCCATATCCATGAACCAGCATCCGATTTCTATCAATCGACATTACTTTTATGCTTGTTCGGCTGATATCTAGGCCGATGATTGGTTTTTTTCTATAAAATATGCTCGACACGTTATTATTTTCCCACCTATATATCGGTATTATAGCATAAGCTTTTTTGAAAAACTATTATTCCTTAACTTGACCCGCCATACTTGTAATTGGACCCATAACGCTAACCGCCACCAGGGCAATAACAATGCCCATAGCAACGATCATCACTGGCTCGATAATAGAGCTAACGCCGTCAATCGCGGTATCAACTTCTTCCTCGTAAAAGTCGGCAACTTTAACCAGAACTTTGTCTGTTTGTCCAGTTTCTTCACCGACAGACAACATCTGTGCTACGATTGGCGGATATAAATCGTCCTGCTCTGCGATAATTTTTGATAAAACTTCACCGTTTTGGACTCGCCTGGTGGCTTCTTTTAGGGATTTTTCGTATGCGACATTTCCGACGGCACGCGAAGTTACGTCCAGCGCTTCAAGCACAGCCACGCCCGCGCCGATAAGAGCAGAAAAGGTTCGAGTAAAGCGAGCGATTGCCACCTTTTTGACGATTGGACCGACAGCTGGAACTTTGATGATGATATTGTGAAATTTTACGCGACCTTTTGGGGTTTTAATGTAGCGAATCAATAGCCAAATGCTTCCGGCAAATATTGGAATGATTATATACCAAAACGACACTACAAAATCACTAATTCCGAGCATAATCTCAGTAAGAAGTGGCAATTTGGCGTCAGGTCCGCCCATATCTTTGATGGTTTTACCGATGACTGGAATAATGAAGATCATCAGGATAAAGAAGGCAATAATCGTAATAATTAAAAGTACGATCGGATATGTCATGGCGCCTTTAATTTTTTTCTTCATGGAGGAGTTTTTCTCTTGTTGCAGAGCCAGGCGCTTTAAAATATCGTCCAAAATACCTCCGGTCTCACCCGCAGCAACCATGTTCACGTAAATATCATTGAAGGTTTCTGGATGTTTACTCAGAGCATCCGCAAAAGACATGCCGCCCTCAATGTCTTTAATTACGGCGTTGATCGTGTCTCGGAAATTAGCGCTTTCGGCGTGTTTTGCCATAGAGTTAAGAGAGCGAAGAATAGGGACGCCAGCTGAAACCATGGCGCTTAATTGGCGAGTAAACATCACTAATTCTTCAGTCTTGGCGCCTTTCTTTTTCTTGCCGAAAGAAAAACTAAGCTCTTTTTTTGCGCCTTTTTCTTCAATTTTTATTAATTGTCCGCGTGATCTCAAATTGTTAATAGCAGAAAGTTTGTCGGCTGCTTCAATAGTTGAAGAGACGGTTTCTTTCTTTTTGTTGACAAGTAAATATTCAAAAATTGGCATAATATTACTCCCTTGTTGCCCTCAAAACTTCGTCCACGGTGGTGATCCCGCGCAGTGATTTAATAAGTCCGTCCATCTGCATTGTCACCATGCCTTCGGAAATCGCTTGATCTTGAATATCGTTGCTGGTGGCGTTGGCGGTGATCATTTTTTGGATAGGGATGGAAATGCCAAGAACCTCGTAAATGCCAACGCGACCCTTGAATCCGTTATGTCCGCACTCGTCGCAACCTTCTGGGTTTGGCTTCCATAAGTGTTCAATTCCTAAATCTGTTGACCCCATGGGCGTGTCGCCACCAATTTTATCCTCAAAAGCTTGCTCTTCGAGATTGTGAATTTTTTTAATCGACTCTGTATTTATCTTAAACATTTCGGTGATATACTTTATTTCTTCTTCGTTTGGAGTATATTCTTGGCGGCAGTTCATACACAGGCGCCTAACTAGCCGCTGTCCAATCACCGCCTTCACGGTTGAAGCGATCAAAAATGGCTCAATTCCCATATCCAGCAGGCGTGGCAAACATGTCGCAGCGTTATTTGTGTGCAGAGTGGAGAACACCAAGTGCCCGGTCAGCGCCGCTTGAACGCCAAGGTTTGCGGTTTCGCCGTCGCGGATTTCTCCGACCATGATGATGTTTGGGTCTTGGCGAAGTAACGCCCTTAGTCCTGAAGCGAAAGTCATCCCGGCTTTGGCGTTGGTCTGGGTTTGATTTACGCCAGGAATTTTATATTCCACCGGGTCTTCAATTGTGGAAATATTGACATCTGGAGTATTGAGTTCAGACAAGACACTAAATAAGCTGGTTGATTTTCCCGATCCAGTTGGTCCAGTCACCAGGATCATTCCGTTCGGCTGAGCCATTGCATCTTTTACTGTTGCGAGCGACAGTCCCCAATAGCCAAGCTGATCCAGTTTAACAGCCTGGTTTGATTCGTCCAAAATACGCATGACCACTTTTTCGCCATCAGCAATTGGCAATGTCGAAACACGAAGCGCATATTGTTTTCCTGAAACTTTTATCTTAAATCGGCCGTCTTGTGGTACGCGGCGTTCGTCAATTTTCAGATTGGAGAGAATTTTAATGCGGCTCACCAAGGCGCCGTGAACGTTTCGTGGCAATTTGTTAACTTCCTTCAAAACACCGTCAATTCGATAACGAACCTGAACGTAATCCTCGCGCGGCTCAATGTGAATGTCGGAAGCGTTGGATTTTATGGCATATTCCAGTAACAGATTAACAG
Organism: uncultured Candidatus Saccharibacteria bacterium; assembly: GCA_937875955.1. GTDB lineage: Bacteria > Patescibacteriota > Saccharimonadia > Saccharimonadales > Saccharimonadaceae > Nanosynbacter. The sequence goes on from CALFHE010000007.1 coordinate 9,237, forward strand.
TTTGGGCAATTGGTGAATTTTCCGCAAAATCGTCTTGGCTAACGTTTTGGTCTTCTGCAGACGCGTCTTTTTGTACTGCGATAACTTCGTCAAGTTCGGCATTGATATTGCCGCGATAATTTTCCAAACAGTCCAAAATGTTGCTTTTTGTCGCTAGGAAAACCTTAGTGTTGTAGCCAATCTCTTTCTGAATAAAGTTCAACGCCTGCACGTCGTCTGGGTCTTCCATTGCAAGCGACAAGCTGTCGTCCTCATTTTTCTCAAAAAGCACAACATTATACTGGCGCGCGATATGTTCAGGAATTCGTTTCAACACATCTTCGGGAATATCCTTTGGCTCAATTCGCACGAAAGGAACGCCGATATAATCGCCGATCAACTTTGTCAAATCTTCCTCAGAAATGACTTTTTGTTCAATAGCGGTTTCTTGTAATGTTTGCTTCGACCGTTCGGCGATCAATTTCAAATCAGCAAGCTGCGGCTCATCAACAACCCCACCTTGTTTCAGAATGCTCTCAATTGTCTGGTCTGAAACACGCATAACTCTTATGGTTATTGTACTATCATCGCCAAAAAAAAGCTAGCATAGTATAATATAAGAGTGAATATTTCTAGTGAAGAGAAAATGCGAGAATTGGGCGCGGCAATTGGTCGGGCTGTTTCTGGCGGGGAAGTTCTGGAATTGGTCGGTGATATTGGCGCGGGGAAAACCACATTGACGAAGGGAATTGCGCAAGCTTTAGAGATCAACGAGCCAGTTCAGAGTCCAACTTTCACGATTTCGCGCGTGTACGATTCACCTCGCGGTCTGAGTTTGGCGCATTACGATTTTTATAGGCTGGGAAATGCTGGAATTATGAGCGAGGAGATTCGCGAAGTGGCGGATTCTAACTCGGTGGTTGTAGTCGAATGGGCTGGCGCTGTTGACGACGCGTTGCCGAGTGATCGGTTGGTGATAAAAATTACTGCGATTAGCGAAGAAGGGCGGCTTGTAGAATTTTATCCTGGCGGCAAAAAATCTGATGAACTTTTGGGAAAAATAAAGGAGAATATGGCGTGATAATTTTATTGGACACTTCAACATCAACATGTTTTTTGACAATAGTCAATGGAGAAAATCGCCAGGATTTTGAATGGGAAGCTGGGCGAACGCTGGCGCGGAATTTGTTGAAATTTTTGGAAGAAAAGACTGGCGATTTGCATCTGATAAGCGGCATTGGCGTGATGAAAGGACCAGGAAGTTTTACGGGGCTGAGAATTGGTTTGACGATTGTGAATACCTTGGCGGACAGCTTGAATGTTCCTATTGTTGGTGCGATGGGTGACAATTGGCGTGATTTGGCTTTGGATAAATTACGTTCTGGCGAGAATGAAAAAATTGTTATGCCAGAGTACGGTGCTGCTGCGAATATCACTGCGCCGCGAAAATAATTTTTATCGCCCAAACCGTCAAAACCGTGTATAATTAAATTACGGCGGTTTGTGATTTTTGATTCGCCGAATTAGATAGTTTGAAGTTGATTGGCTGTTGATATTTTTCCTTGAGACGAACACTCAGGGGCGGCTGATCGGAAAGGAATGATAATGATAGAAGTAATTATTGCCGCGGCTGTTGGAGCTGGCGCGGGTGCTGCTGGTCTTGTTGGATATCAGAGAACCCGCCAAATTAACGGTAAAAATCAGATTGAGCGAGATCTGGCAGATGCGAAAACTAAGGCGAGCGACATTGTCCTTAAGGCTAAGGATGAGGCGCTTAAGATTGAAAATGAACGTCGCAAGGAGTGGCAAAAAACCGAGAATCGTTTGGCGGATCGCGAGAAGACTCTGGATAATAAGCTGGAGGAGCTTGATCGACGAGCAGAAAAATTGCGCGCACATGAGGATGAAGTTGATAATCTTAAAAATGAAATTCGCGACATCCGCTCCAGACAGCAGGAAAAGCTTGAGAAAATCGCTGGATTGAAAAAGAAGGATGCTGCCGACAAGTTAATGCAGATGACTGAGCGCGACATTAAGCAAGACTTGGTCGGTTTGGTGTCGAAACTACAACACGACGCAATGGATGACGCCGAAGAACGAGCGCAAATGATCCTCGTGACCGCAATGGAACGAATGAGTAGCGAAGTGACTGCTGAGCGCACAGTGACTGCGGTCAAGTTGACTGATGACGAGATGAAGGGTCGAATTATTGGTAAGGAAGGGCGTAATATTCAGGCGCTGCAGCGCGAAACTGGTGTCGATATTTTAGTTGACGATACACCGGGCATGATTATTTTGTCGAGTTTCGATCCCGTTCGCCGACAAGTGGCTCGCTTGAGCCTTGAGATGCTGATGAAGGATGGCCGTATTCATCCTGCACGCATTGAAGAGGTGGTTGCTAAGGCTAAAAAGCAGATTGAAAAAGAGGTTCGACAAGCTGGTGAAGACGCTATGCGTGAAACTGGCGTGGTTGGGATTCCGAAGGAGATGCTGCTGCTTCTTGGTGAGTTGAAGTTTCGTACTAGCTTCGGACAGAACGTCCTGAAGCATTCGACTGAGATGGCGCAAATTGCGGGGATGATTGCTGAGGAAATTGGTGCGGACGTGCGCATTACGAAGATTGCTACACTTCTTCATGACGTTGGTAAGGCTGTGTCGCATAAAATTGAGGGCAAGCATCATCATATTGGTGCGGAATTGGCTCGTAAATATGGTATGGATGAGAGGATTGTTCACGCGATCGAAGCACACCACGATGATATCGAGGCAACGACACCGGAAGCGATTATTGTTCGAGTTTGTGACGCGGCTTCGGCTGCGCGTCCAGGTGCGCGTAACGTTTCTGCTGAGAATTTTGCGGAGCGAATGCGCGATTTGGAAAACGTCGCTACGAGCTTTGAGGGAATTGATAAGGCTTACGCGATTTCTGCCGGTCGTGAGGTTCGTGTGATCGTGAGACCTCAGACGATTGATGATTTGTCGGCGATTAAATTGGCGCGAGATATTGCGACGAAAATTGAGTCGACAATGCAATATCCTGGCACGATTAAGGTTAACGTGATTCGCGAAACGCGAGCAATTGAGTTTGCTAAATAATGAAATTTACAGATGAAGAGCGACGGGCTTGGTTGGCAAGTTTGGATAGGCGTTTTTCCAGTGCGGCGGTGTTGATTGAAAATGAGCAGGGCGAACTATTGATCGTCAAGGCTGGCTATAAAGACCATTGGTCGCTGCCTGGTGGCATTGTTGACGCTGGAGAATCTCCGTTGGAAGCGGCAGTGCGCGAGGTAAAAGAAGAAGTTGATATTCAAGTCGATCCTAAGGATTTGAAGCTTGCGATGGTCGCTTCGCGTCATTCTGATGAGTTTTTGACGCATCAATTTGTGTTTTTTACGAAGTTAGAAAACGATGCTTTTTCTGAGATAAAATTGCAGGAATCGGAAATTGTGGCTAGTAAATTTATTGCCAAAAATGATGTCGATTTTGAAGACATGTCACTGCTTTGGGCAATCAGATTTTGGGCAATTGATAAATTCGGTTACGTAAATACGAAAATTATTGATAATGACGGCGTGAAAAAAGAAGTTGTAGAATTTTTTGCGCCGATGATTGGAGGGAAATAATGGGAATATTAGTTATTAGTCGGCACGGCGAGAGCGAGTGGAATCTGCTCGGTAAGTGGACTGGCTGGACGGATGTTAATTTGACGGAAAAAGGTCATAATGACACAGTGCGATTAGGCGCTTTATTGAAAGGTTTGTCATTTAATGAGGCTTACACTTCGTCATTAAAACGTACACAACAAACTTTGGCTACGCTACTCGAAGGGTGCGGAGTCAAAAATCTACCAACAACGCATGCAACTGAGTTAAACGAGCGTGATTATGGCGATTTGACTGGAAAAAATAAATGGGAAGTTAAAGCGGAGATTGGCGAAGAGGCTTTCAATGGTATCCGGCGCGGTTGGGATTATCCAGTGCCGGGCGGTGAAACTTTGAAAGATGTTTATGCGCGGGTTGTTCCATATTTTGAGCAAGAGATTTTGCCGAAATTGCAGAATGGTGAGAATATTTTATTGGTAGCTCACGGCAATTCTATTCGAGCTTTAATTAAACATCTTGACCAAGTTCCAGAGGCTGAGATGGCGAATGTAGAGATGTCATTTGGTCAATTGCTGGTTTATACGTTCGAGCCTGGTCAATCTTTGCCAATCAAAAAAGAAGTATTGTCGGTTGAGATTGAAGCCGTGAATGCTTAAATAGTTGTATATATTTCGTATGCACTTAACGCCGATAAAAATTGTTGAAATCTAAGAGTGTCGTCGCCGTGATACGGCCACGTTGCATGGTTTAGCCAGAAACCCATTAAGGTCAGGCAATGATCTAAATTTATTTCTTTGTAATAGTTTGAAATATTATGACCGCTTTTATGTAGGTCGATCAGTAGGCTAGTGATGTCGCTGCCGGATTCTCCAGGTCCAGACCAACTCCAGTCGATTAACTTAGTGCCGCGTTTGGGGTGCCAAGCCATATTTGATTGTCGAATGTCGTGATGACAAAAAACTAATTTTTTTATATCGCTATGTCGACTTCCGGCATTTAGTAAGGCGGGTAAGTCTACCAATAATTTCTTAGCTATATTTTGACTATGGGGCGTTAATCTGTCCAAGAATCCTAATGACAACTCTCTCAATTTAGCTATTTTCTGCTTATCTAACGAGGCCCAACCTTCTTTAATAAAACTATCGCGTGACGATTCGATATCAAAAGTATCAGGCGGCAATGGTATATTTTCCAACTCGTTAAATTTTTCCTTCGCTGATTTGATATAAGTGTCTAGTGTTTCGCTCTTCGCTCGCCATAGCCAACCTTCGTCTGGCGCCATTGTCTCCATGATGAAAGTGTCATCGTCTCGCAGTATTGATCTGGATGGGGTTCCACTATATCCATGACATCGCAGATAGGATATAGTGAATGCTTCTTTTCTCAAATATTGGCGCAGTCTATTTCTTTTTATGTCGCCATATTTAGTCGATGTTCGCTTAATAAATACCGAATGATCATTTTTTGTGGCGATAATTTTGTCGTATTGCATATGACCGCCGTTAATATTGCGATAATTTTCGGAAAACTCTGCTATCTTAATTAGCGACTGACAAAACAAATAATCAATAGCCCTGGCTACTATTTTATCATGTGATGCGTATAATTTAGGCAAATTATTGAGCGGTAGCCAGGCTGCGTCGATAGCGTCGTCTCGTCCTGACACCTCTGATAGTTCGTTGACTATAAACAAGTATGCACTGGTTTCGATCCATGACGTCTGACTGTTGCGTAGATCATTAACAAGCCCTTTGTATATTAATATTGGATTATTACTAATTATTATTCCAGTTTCTTCTTTTGTTTCGCGAATTGCTGCGGTAAAGGATTCTTCTTTGGAATTGATGAACCCTCCAGGCAATGCCCATTCACCGCTGGATCGTTTTATCAAAAGAATTTTTTGTGCGATTGTGTTGATTATTACGCTGTCTGCGGTGTAATTTGGGCCGTCATACCATAATTTACGATTTATAGATATTGGCATTGTTTTTTCATACAGTAACTAGAGTATTATTCAGTGCACTTTCCGCCAAAGCTGCTTTTACACGTTCACTATACTCTCTAATTTTATCACCTGAACCTGTATGCTTGCCAGGGGTGTCGCTCAATTTGACCGTAGACACTCCATCAGCCTCTGTGGCTTTCATAACAAAGTTATTGGGTGTAATTCCAAGGTCGTTAGTCAAAGTTGTACCCCAGCCGAATGTTACATTTATTTTATCCTTAAAGTAATCAGCTATCCTAATAATTTCGTCCACATCAAGCCCATCACTAAAGACGATAGTTTTCTCTAAAGGATCAATTCCGTTCTTTTTGTAAATTTCAATAGCCTTATTTCCAAATTCTATTGGGTCGCCAGAATCGTGGCGTAGTCCTTTCCATGAAGTCATTTGTTCGGGTGTAAAGTCGGCAAAGAAAAAGTCAGTTGTAAATGTATCAGTTAAGGCAATTGATAATTCGTTGCCATATGTGTCTTGCCAATCTTTTAGCGCTTGACTGTGACCACTTAGTGGGTTGTTTCCGGCTTTATCTGCCAGTGCAGCGTAGACCATTGGCATTTCGTGCGCAAAAGTTCCAATTGGTTTTAATCCTAGTTTATGCGCCAAGTATACATTTGAAGTTCCGACAAAATTGTCAGGGAGTTCATTTGCAACTCGTTCAATTACGTGCCTATGCCAATCATAACTAAAACGCCGTCGTGTGCCGAAATCAGAAAATTTAATATCTGGGTGGCTTTTTAATAATTTGATCTTTTCGTCTAACCGGCGATCTCCTTCGGCATACACTTCTTCCAAAGAGTAACCTTCACGTGCGAGTTTGTTACGAAAATATATTTCATTTATCTCGCTCATGATAACGGTTTCCCAGAATGTAACTAGGGGCCATTTTCCCGTAGCCTCAACCGCTAGATCGCCGCGTTTATCATATTCGATATTGACCGGAGGCAAGGGGTTACTTATTAGGAAATCAAGGTATTCTTGAGAAAATGTCGCTTTGCCGTCTTGGTTTTGCAGCCCAGCCAAGTAGGCCACTTCATCAGGCCGCCATCCTTCAGCTAGCTCGTTTAGTCTATCCTGTAATTCTACTGGGGATACAAATTCGGATAATAGATTAGGGGAGCGATTTTTCAGTGTGAAAGTAACTTCTGCTTCAGGATGTTTTAAGAACTCGTTCATCCCCATAGTTGCTTTGTAATAATCTAATCCTTGTGATATTTTTGAGCTCTTCTCCATTTAAAGTGCCTCCTGAATCATCTTCTTTGCTTCTTCAGTCGATACTGCTAATATTCCAGCCTCTTTCATTGCGGATAATGCTTCTTCTTCGGCTGTTGGAGTTAATCCCACGGCGCGAATGGCGTCTATAAGTAAGTATGTAGTGACACGCCTGTCATCTTTGAAATGTTTGGCGATATCTAGGGCAGTAGATTTTACACAAAAATCTGTTGCTAATCCGCCGAGAAATACTTTAACTTTTTCATGGGGTGTTTTTGGTGTTATGATAGATTCTAACGTTTCGTTTGTCTCGCTTTCACCTTCCCAGCCAGAGTATCCGTCTGTCTGACCGGTGCCTTTATTGATGATAATGTCATCGGGCTGAATATTTAGATCTTTGTGGAAATCAGCTCCTCTAGTGTTGGCTACGCAGTGAACTGGCCATTTGTCAAAATGCGGTGTTTTTTCGGGATGCCAGTCTCGGGTGAATACAACCGTGCCGTCATGTTTTCGTATTTCGTCGACGATAGAATTGATGGGCTCAATGATTTGCTCTGCTTCGGCAACAGCAAGACTTCCATCGATAAAATCATTTTGTGGATCAACCCCGACAAATATATAGCTATACTTTTCCATAATACTAAGATCCTCCTTACTTAATGTATAGTTTACACTTACTATCTAGTCTAATGGTCAGTTATTGTATTGTCAACACTAATTTATGAAAAATATAAATTTTTTAGATTTTTACAGGGAGGTTAGTCTAAACTACGATCTAAATTCTCGAGCTTGCTTGAATTGAACTCATATAATTTTGCTGGACGATGCGCGCCGTCTCGCCACAACTCATTAGTTTCATGAATTAAATTTAAGCCGAGGAATTTTTTTCGAAAATTACGCTTGTCAAATTTACGACCAAAAACTATCTCGTAAACTGTTTGCAGTTGTGTTAAGGTAAATCTTCGATCCAGAAAAGCAAATGCCGAATTGGTGTATGTCATTTTGGCAATTAGGCGTTCTTTGGCGTATTTAATTATGCTGGCGTGATCGTATGCTAGTTTTGGAATTTTATTTACATCAAAAAATGCCACTTCTAAATCTTCATTGTATGTAATATTGCGTCCACAACCCATGTAGGTTACAGATACTGCATGTCCTCGTGGATCACGATTAATCGTATCGAAAGTGTAAAGCTGTTCAATATATCGTAGGTCGTCTTTGATTTTTATACCTGTCTTTTGGAAAACTACACGTTCGAGCGCATCTGTAGTCGTCTCTCCCTTGGCATTATATCCTCCAGGGAGAGCCCATTCTCCTTTAAAAGGTTCGTTCGGTCGTTTTAATAATAACACTTCCAGGGTATTGTTGTTTACTTGAAAAATTACTGCGTCCACGGTTAGCGTTGGAGGTGTATACGGTTTTGTGTAATTCATAAAATATATCTTATCCTGAAGTAAGCTACTTGCCAAGTTATTTTTATGATTCGCAAAGTATAGAAATTTGTTTGTAAATTTATTCTGTACTTATTTAGCGATATATGTTAAGATAGATCAGAACGAATGATAGAGATATCTTCGGGGTGTGGCGCAGTTGGCTAGCGCGCGCGGTTTGGGACCGTGAGGTCGAAGGTTCGAGTCCTTTCACCCCGACCAACTTAATGATCATTCGAAGTATTAAAATAGCTGAAAGTTTGGTCGGCTATTTTATTTTTTTTAAGTCATCTGTTATTATATAAAGTATCATGAGTGTCGAATATAATTCATCACAGAAGAGTAGTGGAGATACCCCCCCGAAGACGATGATTACCTTCCTCCATATTCGGAGATATTTAAGCCGGGATTGCCTGGATCGCGCACGGTTATAGGCGTGGCACAAATGACATACTATCCACGGACACCCGATTATGAGGCCGCTTTGTTGGAGCATCTTCCGTATCTAGACGAAGTTACTCCAGATACCGTGAAAAAGTGGCTCGGTCTTGACGATAGCAGTGATAAAGAGAATTAAAGCTTATTCACATATAATCCAATAATCAAGTCGCCGTCATGGAATTCTTGCTTTAATTGCCAATAGGGTGGAACTTGTTTTTTATATTCGTCATATGTTTTTTCGCGAAGAATAAGCCAGATTCTTGGAGATTTTACCGACTCTAAAGAACTAATTTCTGGAGTATTCAATTTTTTAATTAATCCCCATTCGCCAACCCAGCCCAGCTCTTCTTTCGGCTTCAGGAGCATAATTTCTTTATTTGTGTGGTTGTAATAGGAAGTGTGAAAATAAGTATAGATCTCGCCAGAAATAATAGCATCACTACTCTGGATATTTTCATTTATATGATTCATGGCTGTGTTGGTGTTATTCCAAGACGATTCTGCAATGTTTTTACTGCCGATATGCCACATGTAATGACCGATAAATAATGTCAGGACGATAGATATTCCAATAGACCACCATTTTTTATTAGAAAAAATAAGCCCGATGAATACCGCAATCAAGCCGTAAAATGCCGGCGCTGAATAAGTGAAGTAGCGGTCTAAGTAAACTGGTCGACCCTGGCTGAGTATGTAAACGATAATCATTGGCAATAGCAGCCAAATTGTTAAAATCCAAATTGCTGCTTGGTATTTTAGGCGTTTTTTGGCTAGAATGAATGAAACTGCGACTATAATTGGCGGCAGTAGCAACCCAAAATAACGGACAATTCTGTCGTCGTAAGTCAAGAACATTGATAGTGTTGTCGGGATGGTGAATTTGGTGACTTCGGGGATCCAGAAACCGCCACTTACTCGGCTGGTTTGGGAGATCATAACTGGGAGCCAGGGAAGGAATAGCAAAAAGCATGTTCCTGCGGCAAGCCAAACGTTTTTGTCCTTAAATATATTTTTTATGACAGTGTGATTTCCGCCAAGTTTTAGCCAAATATATGCGAAATGCGCGGGTAATATGAGTGCTAGAAAATACTGAGTATAAAGGCCGAGTGCCACTAAAATTCCATATAGTGTCCACCAGAATTTCTTGTTTTTACGCTCGACCGCCATGATGAATGCGTAAGTCATTGCTACGGCCAAAAGTGCTGCTAGTGCATACATTCGGGCTTCGTCGCTATAGCGAATTAAGAACGGTCCTAGCGCTGCTAAAAAACTTCCAAATACGGCGATTCTTTTAGAGAAAAGTTTTTGGAGTAATAGAAACAATAGAGCAATCGTCAGGACTCCACACGTAACGCTAAACCCTCTGAACGAAGCTACGGAATTGCCGAAAATCGATTGCCAAACGTGCATGATAACGTAATAAAGCGGCGGGTGGACATCCGTGGTTGTGATGGCGATAATTTCTCTGATTGGCTGCTGAATGATGGCCGCCGTATATCCTTCGTCATGCCAAATATCGGCTTTTGTTAAATAGGTAAGTCGAACGTTGATGGCTAAAATTAAGATTGGAATTAGCCAAATCCAACCGGGCATTTTATAAAGAAATGCATATAGCTTTTTAAGATATATACGGATTTTTTTCATGAATTATCTGGATAATTTTAACGCTATCTCTCTCGCTTTATTCGCTAAAATATCGTCAATTTTTTCCAGCCCCGAATCTGCGCTTACGCCGCGTCGCTCTAGTGCCTCGCCAATAAGAAAGTCTGCAATCTGTGGGTTTTTAGGCAAAATCGGGCCGTGGAGGTAAGTGGCAATGATGTTGTTATAGCGAACACCTTCGTTTGCGTCGGTCATATTATTGCCGGCGCCTTTAATAACTTGCCCAAGAGGTTTGGTAGTCTTATCTAAGAAAGTTTGTCCGCTGTGATTTTCATAGCCAACGATATCTCCAAATTCCTGGCTTCTAATGACAATGTTACCGATCATTCGCTCGTCGCCAGCAATCGTTTCAATCGGCAGAATATTAGCGCCAACAATTTCCTCACCCTTGAGTGTTCGGAAAAATCGACCAAATAATTGGTACATTCCGCAAATCATCAACATCGGCACACCGTCTTTTGCTAATTGTCGCAGTTCATCAGCTCGCGCCAGAAGATCATTTTGAATAATTGTCTGCCCAGAATCTTGTCCGCCGCCGCCAACAAAAATATCAATTTTAGAAAAATCCGTTGAGTCACCCGGATTGTGATCGATAATCTCAACTTCAAAGCCGCGTCGCTCCAGACGTTTTTTTAGGACTAGCGTGTTGCCCCAGTCGCCATAAAGATTCATATCTCGCGGATAAAGTTGCGCAATTGTTATTTTCATTATGATATTTCCTCCACGTCGGTTTTTTCGCTCAGCAAGCGACGAATCGCTGTCATGGCCGTGTAGCTACAAAAAATCTGTTTTGGCTCATCGGGATTAGTATTAATGAAATCTTCCAGGGCTTTCGAAATATTGGTGTCAATTTTTCCAATTGGAATGTCGTCATATTGAAGTCGCAAAGCCATATCGTAAGCGCGCGCGCCGCTGATCATTGCTACGTTTTTTAATAGTGAAAAATCGACGTCCCAGAACCAACTAACATCTCGTCCGTCGGCGTAATTGTCATTAACAGCGATCATCGTAGCGCTATTATTTTTGGCGAACGACAGAAGCGCCAGCCGAAAACCGCTTGGATTTTTCACCAAAATAAGCTCAATTGGCGTGCCGTTTAAGTAAATCGTTTCGCCACGACCAAACGCCGGCTTTATGTTTTCCAGCGCAGATAAAATTGTATCGGTAATTTCCGGTCCCGCTATTTGTCGAGCCAGGGCAACCGCCGCCGCCGCATTGAGAAGATTGTAAACTCCAGTGAGTTGCAGATCTACGTCAATTTCTTTATTGTCAATTTGAAAAGTCGCCTGTTGAGCGTTAATTTTTTTCAATAAAACATCAGCCGCCACGCTTTGATTCGCGGTTGCGGTGCCGTATTTTAGAGTGTCGTCCGTTGGCATCAATTGAAGTAATTCGCTGGTTGTGCCGAAGAAAGACTTCTTAGCCTGAATATGTTCGCTAATCTTAAAAATTCGCGGATCGTCACGATTAAGAACGACAGTGTCGCTGGTGGCTTCAGCTATTTTTTGAAGCAATGCGGCTGTATTGTCAATTTCTCCAAATCTGTCCAATTGATCGCGCATAACATTCAGAAGCAGGGAAAAGCGCGGACGAACAATTTGCACGAATTTAACCGCCCAAGCCTCGTCCAGTTCCAGAACCGCAATGTCAGCGTCTAGCTTGCCGCGGATATTGACTTCATCAAGTAGCGCTGCTGCCACGCCTCGGGAAAAATTGCTACCAGTGCGATTTGTGAAGACTTTCAGCCCGACTGATTCTAATAGTTCCACAACAATCTTTGTCGTCGTCGTTTTTCCATTCGTTCCGCTGATAATCACCACGCCTTGCGGCAAATCCGCCAGCGTTCTCTGAATAAATTTTGGGTCAATTTTTTCAATCACCAAACCCGGCAAGGCTGAACCGCCACCGCGTAATTTAGCGACTTTCTTGACGCTTTTGCCAATAATAGTACTAATCATCTGTCTTGCCATATTGTCTATTATACTCTGCCGGGTCGATGTGCTACAATATCAATATGTTTTTGGTGGGTATCTTTCAGTGGTGGTATGGCAATGGCTTGTTGCAATATATCCGACAAAGTTTTCTGGGTGTTTTACGAACCGCGGATTTTTTCTCAGTCGGGCTGCTTTTGAAAACTTTATTCAATCCTTTTCGCCAGATTTCAGCCGCTCCGGTTGGCGGCGACTTATCCGTGCAACTATCTGCGTTTTTTGACAAGATGTTCTCGCGAGTAATTGGCGCGGTGGTGCGCTCGATGGTGATAATTATTGGAATATTGATGATATTGCTACGATTTTTGTGGATGATTTTAGGAATTATTATGTGGCTAGCGCTGCCGCTGATGCCGTTTATCGGAATTATTTTATGGCAAATGGGAGTTTCTGTATGGAAATAGAGCCGAGATTTAATTACGACAGTTTACGGTCTCGGAAGGCGCGATTTTCTGTAAGGTTTGGTAATGCTTGGCATGTCGTGGCGATAGCTGTCGGCATTATGATGGTGCTGCTTGGTCTGTGGTCGTTGATCGAACACGGGGCAATCGGCTGGCTATTATTTGGTCTGAGTGGCCCGATGATTATGGTGTCGATTTGGTGGGAAAAAGATCTTAAGACGGCAGAAATTAGTAAAAATCCTAAGACAATTGACGATGTGATGGCGGCGGACGTTTTGGGCAAATTGCCGCGCAGACCGACGCCGATTGATATTGCTGAGGCGATTACAGGTACGCGAGCTGGGCAATTTTTGTCAGTGCGGCTGGGATTGACGCCGAATTTCTTGCGTAATATTTCCGTCGATGATCCGGATCGAACGGAGCAGATTTGGAAGGCGGCGATTGAAATCTGGCAGAGTACGGAAAGTCCGAAGATTACTAGCGCGGTTTTGGCGGCGGCGATAGTAAAGCAATTGCCACAGCATGATTCTTTGCTGGCGAATATTAAGATCGATTTTCATGATATCGAGGAAGCTATTCGATGGTACGAGCGAATAAAGGCGCTGATTGATCAATATAAAGAGAAGCCGCTAAATACGGGCGGAATTGCTAGGGATTGGTCTTTTGGTTATACACCACTACTGAGTCGATTTGCTCAGAATATTAGCGTCAGTGTATCTGGCGGCGCGTTTACAACTAAGTTGGCTGCGCATGAGGAGGCGCTGGGGCAGATGCTTAAAACGTTTAGTTCTGGCGGGCGGCAGAATATTACGCTGGTTGGTGCTGACGGTGCGGGAAAAAGTACTGTCGTGTCGGCGTTTGCGGAAATGTTGATTGACGGACATCGAGGCGTTCCTGGTTCTCTGATGTATCAGCAAGTTTTTATGCTTGACGCGTCGTCGTTGATTAGTGTAGCGTCGGGTCGCGGGGAATTGGAAAATCTAGTAACGATGATTTTGAACGAAGCTTTTCTGTCGAAAAACGTGATTTTATGTCTGGACAATGCGCAATTATTCTTCGAAGAAGGCGTTGGTTCGGTTGACCTGAGTAATGTGTTATTGCCAATTCTGGAGGCGGGCAGACTTAGGACGATTTTAACGATGGACGATCAGCGATTTTTGCAAATTTCCCAGACTAAGCCGCAACTGGCTCACGCTTTGAACACAATTGCAATTCAGCCGTCAAATGAACCCGAAACTATGAAAATTATGCGTGATCAATTGGTTTTATTTGAGGCGCAGCATAAAGTGACATATATGTATCAGGCGCTGGCGGAGGCGTATCGTGTTGGTGATCGTTATGTTCAGGATTTGGTAATGCCGGGTAAAGCGTTGAAAATTTTGGAGGCAGCAGCAAGTTACGCCAGCGGTGGGCTGGTGACCGCGCAATCTGTGGATGATGCGATTGAAAAAACTCTTGGTATAAAAATTTCGGTAGCATCTTTGAGCGACGAAAAGGAAAAATTGTTAAACTTGGAGTCATTAATTCATCAGCGAATGATCAATCAAACGCGAGCCGTGACAGTTGTTTCTGACGCTATTCGCCGCGCGCGCACAGGCGTTAGAAATCAGAATCGACCGATTGGCGCATTCCTATTTCTTGGTCCGACTGGTGTTGGTAAAACGGAGCTTTCTAAAGCTTTGGCGGATGTTTATTTTGGCGGTGAGGGCAATATGATTCGCTTGGATCTGAACGAATTTGTCAGGCCGGATGACGTAGCTAGGTTAATTGCGGATGGTGCGCGAGATCCAGGGAGTTTGACGGCTCAGGTTCAGAAGCGCCCGTTCTCTGTCGTGCTTTTGGACGAAATTGAAAAGGCTCATCCTCAGGTTTTGACGACGCTTTTGCAGCTTTTGGATGAAGGAATACTTCGCGATGAAAATAACCGAGAAATTAGTTTTCGCGATACGATTGTAATTGCGACGTCAAATGCTGGTGCGGATAGAATTCGTGAATATATTGAGCGGGGCTATCAATTGGAGCAGTTCGAGCAGACGTTTATCAACGAGTTGATTAATGCCAATTTATTCCGCCCAGAGTTTTTGAACCGTTTTGATGAAATTGTTCTGTTCCGTCCGCTAGGAAAAGAGGAGTTACTGCAGGTTGTTGATTTGATTTTGGCGGGAGTTAATAAGACTTTGGCGCCGCAAAAAATTCAAGTTGCGGTCGAGGAAGAAGGTAAGAAATTGCTAGTTGAGGCTGGCTATGATCCAAGATTGGGAGCTCGTCCGATGCGCCGCGTCGTCCAGCGAGCTGTCGAGAATACCGTCGCCAAGCAAATGCTGGCGGGAACTGTCGCACCTGGCTCGACCACAATTATCACCGCTGATCAAATTCGCCAAATTTTAGGTTCGCAATCTGCGCAAATGCCGCCGGGAATTCAGAATCCGCCATTGAATAGCTAGCTCAGCCGCTCGACTGGTGTTTTTATGGTGTAGTCATAAATAAAAAACCCGTCATAATGACGAGCTATTTTGGTACACCCGGCAAGATTCGAACTTGCGACCCCTTGGTTCGAAGCCAAGTACTCTAATCCGCTGAGCTACGGGTGCGTATGAAGTTATTATATCATAGAAGACGGTCGAGTAAAATGATATACTATATACATGGACGTTATGACTAATATATCACTGAAACAATACACAACTATGAAATTGGGAGGTGAGACTCGCTATATGGCGACGGCGGATTCTGCTGGTGATGTTGTGTCGCTATATCGTAATGCTCGAAAGGAAAATTTGCCGATTTTTGTGTTGGGTGGCGGCAGTAATGTGATTACGCATGACGAGGTTTTTGAAGGAATCGTACTATTGAATAAGATCAAAGGTTTTGAGGTTATCTCTGAAACCGACGAAACGACGGATATAAAAATTGGTGCGGGCGAAGTCTGGGATGAGGTTGTTGAGAAGGCTATTGGGCTTGGACTTCAGGGAATTGAAGCTATGTCGGGAATTCCCGGAACGGCTGGAGCTGCGCCGGTTCAGAACGTTGGTGCGTACGGGCAAGAAATTGCCGACACGTTGATTAGTCTGGAGGCTTACGATTCAAAAACCGACACAATTGTAACTATTCCTGCTGATGAATGTGATTTTTCTTATCGAAACAGTATTTTTCGCGACAAAGAAAAAGAACGATATTGTATTCTTAATATTACTTTGCGACTAAATAAAGCAGAGCCGAAACCGCCGTATTACGCTTCTTTACAGGGATATATTGACGAGAATGACATTCGTGAGATCAATTTGTCGGTGATTCGCGTGGCAGTTCTTAATATTCGTTCGGAAAAATTGCCAGACCCAGCTGAACTACCAAGTGCGGGTTCTTTCTTCAAAAATGTGCTGGTTGAAAAATGGAAATTGGAAGAATTGCAAAAAGAATATAGCGACATTCCAAATTATGCAATGTCTGACGGAAGATATAAAATCCCGACAGGTTGGTTGATAGATAAGGCTGGCTTAAGGGGCTATCGCAGTCACGGTATGCGAGTTTACGAAAAGAACGCGTTGGTGCTCGTGAACGATTCGGCAACAGGATATGATGATTTGGCGGCGATTCGTGAGGAAATTGTGCAAATTATCTTTGACAAGTTCGGTATAAAAATTGAGCAAGAGCCGCTAGAACTTTCCCGACAATAAGCATATGCTTTTTTGTAGATTTGCGCTACAATATTGATATGAATCGTGGGACGGGTGG
>CALFHE010000008.1 GCA_937875955.1 uncultured Candidatus Saccharibacteria bacterium
ATCAGGTCTAGTAACTGGCTGCGGCGCTGCTGGAGTTGGCTGAGGTGTTGGAGCGACTGGCTCATATGTATGAGCTGGTTGTGAAACTGGCACTGGATTTGTGCCGACTCCTGGAAGATCTCCCAAGGTTTCGTGAACTGCCCTCACGACGTCTTCTATTCCCACCTGAGACTTCACCAAGTATTTATCAGCACCAAGTTGCTCGCCGCGTTTTCGCTGATCTTCTGATGACAGTGCGGTCATAATAATAACTTTAACGTCTTTTGTCTCTGTCGTTGAGCGTAAAATGTCCAGCATATCAAAGCCAGAGATTTTTGGCATCATCACATCGCTTAAGATTAATCGCGGACGTTCTTTAATTGCCATGGCCAGAGCTTCTTCGCCGTCGCCCGCCGAAACGATATCGTAGCCCTCCGCCAAAAGCCGTACGCCGTAAATTTCGCGTAAACTTTTGTCGTCCTCAACCAATAAAATTTTTGTCATATATTTATACTATACTGAAGTTTTGACAAAAAATCCATAGTTCTTATGGCTATTATTCGCGACCAGGTATGGACAATTGCTGACGCTTTTTGCGTAACTCTTCCTCAATTTCAGCCAGCGTTGGCTCGGAAGAATTTCTGGCTGGTTGTGGAATTTCTGGCTGGACTACTGGAGTGGTCGGTACGGTTGGATCTGGATTCTCTGGAGTTGCGATTGCGGCTGGATTTGAATCGACAATTTCGCTATTATTTTCAGTTACGACATTTTCCGCCTTCTCTTCTGCGGCAATTTCAGTTCCTTCTGGAATAGTAGAATCTGGCGTTGAATCTTTAGGACTTTCAACTTCTGCAGACTCTAATCGCTGCTTGGCTTCCGAACTATTCATACGAGGAATTTCCAGATAGAAAGTACTCCCCTCTTTATATTTGCTTTCAACTCGCAAGTTTCCAGACATCGCCTCGGCCAAGCGGCGGCTCAAATATAGCCCCAAGCCAGTTCCGCCAATTTCTCGCGTGTCAGAATTGTCCACCCGATAAAATTTCTGGAATAAATGCGGAATATCTTCGGCTGGAATACCAATGCCACTATCTTTCACGCTTACGGAAATCTGCTTATCGTCGCCGGTAATATTGACGACAACTTCGCCCGATGGAGTGTACTTGATGGCATTTTCAATCAAATTGCTGACGACCTCTCTAAAATGGTCAGGATCAATATTGGCATAAAAAATCGGCTGCAATGACTTCTCTTTACTCTCACCAACGATGTCTGGCATAAAGATGTAATTGAGCTGTTTTTCATTAGCTTTTGTTGCCAAACCATCAAAAATATCCTTCAAAAATTCGTTTACGTTGATGATCTTCGGGTTATTTTTCATTCGCCCATCTTCAACTTTGCTAATGTCGAGGAGATCTTGGAATAACCGTCCCAGATGTTGCGCCGATTCGTGAGCCTTGGTGATGAAATCGCGGGCTTTCTCGTCGATGTGAGCGGTGGCTGGATTTAACGCCAGACCCAAATAGCCCTCAATTGACGCAACTGGCGTGCGCATCTCGTGGCTGGCGGTGGAAATGAATTCGGCTTGCTCGCGCTCTTCGGCTTTTTCTTTGGTGATGTCGCGGAAAACTACGATGATTCCTTCGCCGTCCGTGCCGACTGGAGAGCTGACGATTGACACTAAAATGCGTTTTTCGGAGCTGGTCAATAGGAATAATTTATCGTTGTGTGTTGGCTGGTTTTTTGATAAAGATTGAGCTATTGGATTCTCGAGGTCCTCTACGTCTTTTCCGTCTGAAGTAACGAGTTTTAAGACGCTTTTCCAGTTGAGCCCGAGCGCGTCACCTTGGTCCCAGCCGATAATTTGTTGGGCGGATGGGTTTATCAGTTCGATGTTGCCGTCTTTGGAAATAGCCAAAACGCCGTCGTCGATGGCATTAATCACTACGTCAGACTTGCTCTCAACTGCGGAAAGTTTATTCTCCAAGCTGGACGTATTGTCATCAATTTTTTGGCGGCGAATCCATAGAACGAGGCTAAAAATCAAAGGCAAAAATCCGAAGAATAGGTAGCCGATGATGAATTGCACGTTTATTCCATGTTGAACGCTGGTGGCTATAATCTGCAAAATAACCAAAAGTCCCATTATTCCTAAGATTATTGCGCCGAAAAATCCTGCAAAAATTGCCACGATAATCCACATAACTAGGAATGGTGAAACGACTCCGCCGCTGGTAATTATGGTGGCTGCAGCGACGGCGACGGTTAATAAATATACGAAAATTCCGATTTCAGTTTCGTGCTTTCTGGGAAGCCAAAAGCATAAAATCAGCACAATTAAGCTGCCGATTCCTGCCACGCCAGCCGCCAAGTCTGAGACGGATAATCCGATTGGCAATTGATAACCAGTCGGTATAAATCGCGCCCATGCGTATAAAAGAATGATTGTGAAACAACTCAGTAGTGCCACTTCACACAATCTCCTTAGCCAAAATCTGGAAATTGCGTGAGGCTTAAAGTAAATCCCGCCCTTTTTCATGCTTTTATTATGGCGAATTTTCAGAAAAATCTCAAGTGATAAACGTGGTATACTAATTTTATGAACAATGATCAGCATAACGACCAAAGTAGCTCAGCTTTCAAGCGAACTGTGGTCTTTGTGATAATTTGTCTCATTTCGGCGAACCTCATTGGTGCCACGTCTGGTATATTTAAGTCGTTCATAGGCCCTTTGGGTCACATCTTAGGGGCGTATGCTATCATACTCGCTTGCATTTCAATCTATTGGTATAAAACTGGACGATATTGGATTACTGATAAAGTTTCAAAAGTCTTGATTGCTATTGGATGTGCGACGGTCATATTTTATGTATTAGTCATCTTTTTACGATTCGGGCTATTTTTTCTCATTGCCAATAAAGACGTATTCATCGTAAAGGTCTTGTCGATTATTGGTATGATCAATTTATATTTCTCTCCTATTGTTATTTCTCTGGTCGTTTTAATATATAGCTCTTGGGCTATGCTGTCTTACCATAAAAAGTCGACGCCTAACATAGAGAAAAAGTAGACAAGCCTTCCCTTTTCGTGGTATAATCCATGGAGTTACGGCCCTATCGTCTAGCGGTTAGGACACCAGGTTCTCATCCTGGCAACCCGGGTTCGATTCCCGGTGGGGTCACCAAGAATAGTTAACTTATTAAAAACATCTACATGAAGGTGTTTTTTTAATTTGTGAAGCAGTATGCTTCAATTCTCAATATCCTTCAACTTTTCGTATAGACACATACTACAAACCGTACGTAGATGGTCTAGTTGACGATCTGTATGGCCTCATAACTAGGGGCGGCCTAGAGTTTATAAAGTAACAAATCCACCTCGTCCCATTCCTCAACCGCTGTGGTCAAAGTATATATAGCGATGGTTTTGGCGTTGTCGTATATTTGTTCTGATGTAAGCTTCTTTAAATCTCTCAAGTTAAAGAGGTTGATGTTGTTGGATTCGCCGCTAGCTATATCATGTATCGGATTTTCCGAAGTAATAAACGCATAACTTATGTCCGTGTGATAATGTTCGCCACCAGCAGGATATGTGTGAATCGCGATCGGTTGAGGGTGTAGTTTCACTCCAGGCAATGAAGCAAGCCTATTGTAACGCGGCTGCAACAATCTCAGCTGGTTTTTGTCGTAGCCAGATTCTTCGGTTATTTCCCGTAAGACTGCTTGCCACGGTGTCTCGTCCAGTTCGATATGCCCGCCAAACTGCAGTAACTTGTTTAGCTTGCGGTGCTTATGTAAAATAATTCGAGGTTCAGCGCCCTCTGTTATTTTCACGATATATCCGCTAACGCATATATCGTGCTGACCAGGCTGGTTGTGTGTATGAGGCATACTATAAATTTTACTTTAATTGTGGCGTACGGTCAAAAGGACGCGCAAGGGTAACCTTAAGGGTAGGTAGGTTATAAATTGCGCTATTTGACACGATGTAGCTACTCAGTTATGTCTAGTAATAGAAGAGAGATTTCGCTATATCTTCGGAGGGTACTTCTGGGGATATTTGCTTGAGGAGTTCTTGACTGCTAAATATAAAGTAAACTCCAAAACGGGAGGCGACCATGATAAAAACTACTGTATTCAAAAAACGATTGCCATTTCTTGGTGATATTTGAAGCAATTCCTCAAAGATGGTGAGTGCTGTATGTGAGACACCGTGGAGTCCATAGAAGGGATCTTTTTTCTAATTTGAAGGCAACTGATAGCTTTTACTGAGCTATGGTATAATAGGCAAAATAGTAAATTGGGGAGAGTTTTTTTGTGGTTCAATCTTTAGGCAAGCTAGAAAAGGTAAATATCAGAAAAATATGGGAGCACGAAGCTTTGTCGTTCACCCCATGGCTGGCTCATCCAGATAATTTATCCTTGCTAGGTGACGCTTTGGGAATAGAATTCAACACGGAAAACATAAAAACCGAAGTTGGTGTCGGCGATTTTAATGCGGATATAGTTACGGCTGATTACTCTGATAGGGCGATTATAATTGAAAATCAATTAGAGCGTACAGATCACGATCATCTTGGCAAGTGTATTACTTACGCGGCTGGGATTGGCGCTGAAACAATCATATGGATTGCAAGTAATATTCGTGATGAGCATAGGCAGGCTGTCGAGTGGTTGAATTTTAATTCTTCTGATAAAATTAATTTCTTTTTGGTTGAGCTTGAGGCGTATAAGATCGGCGACTCCAAACCAGCCCCGCACTTTTTGGTCGTTGAAAGTCCTAATGAATGGACAAAGGTTGTGCGCAGCCAGAATAATAGCAACAGTAGTGTGTCTGAAGTGAAACTGCGGCAGCAAAGATTTTTTGAGATGGTGCGAGATTATGGGTTGGAGCATTCTAAGAAGGTCCTTAGCTGGCAAAAACCTCGACCTCAACATTGGTATACGATCAGATATGGCGGCAAGGCCCATTTTAACGTACTAGCCAACACTAGAGAAAAGTGTACTTATATAGAACTATATATTGATGGAGGCAAGGATTCGGACGCGCAAAATAGGCTAATCTTTGATAATATCTACAAAGATAAAGATAAAATCGAGTCTGAAATTGGCGAGTTGATATGGTACGACAAAGATGATGCTCGTATGAAGCTTATACGTTATCGCATAGATAAAGATCCTGCCGATGATAAAGAATCTGAAGAGGCTTTGCCACTTGTTATAGAAAAACTGGATCAGTTTATATCTATATTTCCGAAGTACTGGAAAAATATATAGTTAAGCTGACTATGTGTAGAATTAAAGATTATCGCTACTCATCTGTTTAACGACATCTATCAAATTCCGCGGTGTAATGTCGGCTTTAATTAGATATCCATCGACGCGACTCATAACGGATTTGCGCGAAGCCTCGTCCTGCTCAAAATTGGTCATAATTAAAATCTTACTATTCGGAACCAAATCGACATTGTTGTTTCTCAGCGCGTCTAAAATCTGATCACCACGCTGCTCTGGCAACATCAAATCTAAGATTATCAAGTCAAAGTTCTGGTTGCGCGCCGCCACTAGCCCGTCATTCCCGTCAACCACCCACGTCACGTCATATCCCGCTTTTTGCAGACTTCTGACGTACATTTCGCCAATAAATCGGTCATCTTCCACGCATAAAATTGTCTTTATCATAATTCCTCCTAGCCCTTATACATAGCGTGATTTTTTATCCAGCCGCCGCCCTTTCGTATCAATTGATTATTTAATTGGCCGTCTTCTAACAATTTATCTTTAACTGTAGCATAAATTGGCAAAGTGAACGAGAAGATCGAGCCCTCGTTTTCGCGGGATCGAGCGATTATCGAGCCGCCATGAGATTCGACAAAAGCTTTGCAAATGTAAAGCCCAATTCCCGTCCCTGCCACGGCCTCGCGTGATCGGTGTGATCGATAGAACTTGTGGAACAAATTGTCCACGACATTTGCTGGCATACCAATTCCGTTATCGGCGACGGACACTTCCACGAAGTCACCTTTTTGCTCTGCGGAAACGGTTACGGACCCGCCCTCAAAACTGTATTTAATGGCATTGTCAATTAGATTACCAATCACCTCCCCGATACTTCCGTGATCAGCGGCTACTGTCGGCAGATCATCTGGAATATTGACGCTGAGCATTCTGTGTTGAGTCGATGCACGAAGCTGCATATCATCGGCGATCGAGGCATAAATATTAGCGACAGTGTCTTCTAATAAATAAACCTTCAAGTGATGTCTATCATATCTGGCAACGTTAAGAATGTTATCAATGTAGCTAGACAAGCGGTTGGACGAAACAACCAACCTATCAAGAAGTTGCCTTTCATCTCCCTGCAAGCGTCCAGCAAACTCTTCGTTGATAATGTCCAGATAGCCACGAATGACTGTAATCGGTCCGCGAAGTTCGTGAGCGGCAAATGAGATGAAATTGAGGTCCTCTTCTTCTGGCAAATATCCTTTAGACTTGTCGATGAGAAAAATGACAGTTTCGGCGGCGGCGCCTTTCTCAAACGACACGATGATGTCAAAAATCCGCGTTTTTTGGATGACGTCAGGGTTGGTGCTAATGCGTTGCCAGCGATGTTCGGCTTTAATTTTCTCATTGGAGATTTCGTGAAGCCAATCGAAAATGCTCGGTTCGTTTAGAAAATCAAGCGCCAGAAAATCCTCCCCTTTTGCGTTTCTGGAAATCGGGGCGGCGGAATTGGCGAAGATAATTTTCTGATTGGAATTAAGAATTACTACGCCGGTGCTGGCTTGATTCAGGGCTTGAGTGAGCGGAATTTTTGGCTTGTCTTTGTCACTAGTTGGTTTTTGCTCTGGCTGATAATCGCCATAAATTGCCTGAAGCGCCGTCTTAAATCCAGTTTTTTCGTAGCGTTTATCGTTAGGATTTGGCGGAGTGTCGGTTGTCGGTTCGCCAATTTTATGAGAAAGTGCCGCCAGAATTTTATTAAGCGGCGCAGCGATAATTTTAACGATAGAAATTGAAAAGAGGATTTGCAAAATAGCGGTAATTAAAATGATAATCCAGAAATTTAGCTGGAATATGGAAATTGCTGTGAAGTGGAGTGCGATTCCCAGTCCTAATATGATGCAGGCGCTCGCTGACAGTAAGACTAATATGACTTTTCGGTAATAATATTGTTTGTACTCGCGCAGGGTTTTAGATGCCGGATCTATTGCCATGAAACACTTCCCCTTCCTGGCGTGAAGGCTGCAATCCATGTTTGTCCGCGATTTAAGGCGATGTCTTTTCCAGATTCGTCTGTCAATTTAAGCGGCGAATTTATGTCTGCTTTTGACCAAGTGGCGGTGGCGACTGTGCCGTTTTGGAAAATGTAAGCTTTGCCGGATCCTGTCGTTTTGACGTCTTCATAGCCATCGTAATTTTGAGCCCGAGCTTCAACGCTCACTTCCATAGCTACGATAGTGTTTGGAGTGATTTGCCCATCTTCCCTGTCGGTATGCGGCGCACCAGCCATACTCCTGAGGTAAGAATTTGACGCCTTGTCGTAAGCGTATGAAGTGTTATAGAGCGACCCGCTGAGGTTTATGTTTACGGATGTGGCGTTTGGCGATTCGACAGGCTTGCTGTCTGCTCGCGCGAAGCTGGTGAATTCGGAATTGTTATAGCCTTTTGCGCTGTTCAATTGGTCAAGTTTTTCTCCTGAAGTATAGACGTTGTGCGGCGCGTAGCGGTCGCGAGATCGCCAATACGATTCGTCGTTAAAGAACTGGTCGATGTCGCGATAGTTGCCGTTTCTGACTTGGGATAAAGCGTTGGGACTTCCGCCGACGTGCGCGATTGATGCTTGATATGGCGCCGCCCAGCTCAAATAGTACAATCTTAAGCTTCGCACTGGACCGATCAACGCAGGTTT
>CALFHE010000009.1 GCA_937875955.1 uncultured Candidatus Saccharibacteria bacterium
AAAATTCGCCCCAAAAGTGTTCGGTTCGCTAATATCAATTGACTATTTCGACTACTCTTAGGCCAGCTAACTTTTCGCCCATAAAGTATTGCGTTGAACTTTGTTTCCATCGCTACTTGCTGACATAAAGCCAACGGATTGACCGGCTCAAGCGGAAATAACGACGGCGTTAAATTAGCTGAATTTGCCAAATCAATCGTAAGCTGCAACGCCTGCTCAGAAGTTCGAATAATTCGTTGCTGGATCTGAGTTTTATCGGCAGAACTGGTTAAATCATCGTCCAACAGTAGCGCCAGTTGCCTAATCAAAGCCAACGGCGTTTTCAGCTCGTGTGCCGCCACCAAAACGCTCGGCAATCCCCCAAAATCAGCATCACTCCACTCTTTACCTGCCATACAATTCTAGTATAGCAAATATGCATCGAGTTTTTCTATTCAGAGATTTTTACAGTGCTCAATATAGTCTGGAAATCTGGCTTAAATGTGTCCGCGTCGGTTGAAAAACGAATAGTTTTATCGCGAACTTTCATCAAAACCACAGAGCCGCGCAATTCTTTCTCAAACGTACCGTCAATCCGAGTCGCTGAAATTCCGTTAAACTCGGTACTACTTGAGGTCAATTCACCCTTCTTTAGTCGTGATTGATAATCATTCAGCACCGTATCCATATTCTTGTTGATAATCTCCAGCCTTAATGCAAACCGACTATTTTTATTAGTTGTCGAAGGAACTGAAACAGGGTGAAGATAAGCTTTGTAATCACCCCTGTCGCTGCCGTCATTTGCTACATATACACTCCAATCTTTTGGGTACATGAACGATACTCGACCGTATTCAGTAGGGCCAACAAATTCAATACGCGTGTTTTTTGCTAATTCAGAAAATCTCCTCTGGTCTAATTCGGCTTGTTCGCTCTTACCCTTAGCAACTTCAATTGCCACTTTACTATTAACATCGCTTTTTTCTCGGGAGTATTGCATGTACGCCCAAATTGCCAAAGATCCAGCAATCAAAAACAATATCAGACAGCCGATCGTGCCGACCATCCAGCCATTAACTGAGCCACGCTCACTCTTATCTCTCGTCATCATATTGTAAAGTATAGCTTATGCTTTAATTGATGTAAAGATCCTACTCAGCATTAAAATCCTCACTAAGAACCTCGATATCATGTCGCATATCTTCCAACGTGGCAGTAATTTTTTTTGACAATTCTCTCGCCTCAATAAATCTCTGTTTCGCCTCATCCAGATTAAAATCATCGCCTTGAAACCACGCGATCTGCTCATTCAATTCAGCCATCATTTGCTCAATTGTCATGTCGTTGTTCACTATTCTCAATCCTCGCTTTCATAATTATATCTTTTGTTGTAATCTCTACAATACTACCAATCTGTAAATCACCCTTGATCATTGCATAGCCACGACGCAGCGCCATTTCTGGGTCATACTCAGCGATGACTTTTTGTTGCGACAATGTTGCATTTACAGCCGCGTCCACACGACTTGACCACTGTTTGAGTACTTCTTTTTGCAACATTGTTGCATTAAGCGATTGTTCTTCGATAGCTCTAAAAATTGAATCTTTCGCATCAATTAGCCTGTAATGCAAATGCCGAATCACTTCTCGCTTATCAGGAAACAGCAATTGTGCGGCGTTACTCGGCGTAGCTGCGCGAACGTCCGCTGCCAAATCGCACAAACTCTCATCAATCTCATGGCCAATTCCAGTCATTGTCGGAATGCGACTACTCGCCACCGCGCGTACCAATTTCTCGTCATTAAAACTTGCCAAATCTTCCGCGCTACCACCGCCACGAATCAAAACAATCACATCTGGAGATTCTGGCATTTGATTAAAATATGATATTGCTCGCACAGCTTGATCTGCAGCATTCGCACCCTGCACATTAACGTTGGCGACTACAAATTTCACACCACCCCAACGTTCGCTAGAAATCTTCATAAAGTCAGCATATCCCGCCGCTTTTGTACTGGAAATAACAGCCACCCTCTGAGGATATTGCGGTAATGGACGCTTTCTTTCAGAATTAAACAAGCCCTCAACTGTCAATTTTTGCTTCAAAAGATCAAAACTTCGCTTCAAACTCCCCTTGCCTAATGGGCGAATCTCTTGAACATTTAAACTAAAGGTGCCTTTATCTCTAAGTACTGGCATTGCTCGAACGACAACTTTCATTCCATCTTCAATTGGCGTACGTAAATTGCTAAAACCAACAAAACACCGAACCAGCCCATCATCATCTTTCAGATCGAAAAAAGCGTATTTCGGAGGATAAGACTTAAAACTAGAAACCTCGCCCTCAACTTCAACCATTCCAGCAAAAGCCACGTCAAAGGTTTGATTGACAATTGCTATGAAATTGCTAACACTAAACCTGGGAATCATCTGGCTTGCCGTATTTAATCAGTGCATGTTGATAGAAAATATAGCCAAAGATAATCGTGCCAGTAAGTAAAATTGCTCGCGTCAAAATTATTCCAGCAATCGCCAAATCCGGCGGAGTGCCTGCCATACTTAAGAAAATAATCATAATAGTTTCATAAACGCCGGTTCCGCCGGGAGTAAACACGACAATTGCCGCCAATCCCGCCACGCCATATCCAACCATCAGAATCGCCGGATTAACAAAAACACCCAGCGACAGAAACGCCACAGCAAACATCGCCACGTCAAAAACAGTGTAGACAGTTCCCCAAATCATCGGTTTTATTAGAAGTTTCGGATGATTGGACAAATCTTGAAAATCGTCCTGCATATCAACAAAAAACTCTTCGACTTTCTTCGACTTCATTACTCGTCGCTTCTTGCCCAAGGTTGCAATTTTTACCAATGTATTGATGAACTTAGACAATTTAGCCGCAGTCATCTGCATACGTCGCTTTGACGAAAACACGAAAATCAGACCAAACGTCAGCGCCAAAACCACGATAATCAGCAAGAAACTTGCCGCAACGATATAACGATTAACCTTACCGTCAATAGCCAGCGCCAGCACGGCAATCACCAACAAAACCAAAAGCGACAAAAATCCCGTAACGTAACGAATCACCTGCGCAAATGTCGAACGCGCCGAACTCACACCAAGCTTATGCATTCGCCACGTCGTATACGAAATTCCACTAACTCCACCCGACGGAAAAATATGATTGACCAAATTGAGCTCCAATGCAATTCTCGTCTGCTCCAGCCTGGAAATATGATGAATCAGATTCTTCTCTCTTAAATACGAAAAAATCATCTCGCCGCCAGCGAAGTACACGATAATCTGGAACGGCAATAGTAAGAATAATAGCCATAAATCCGCGTGCAAAAACAGATTCCACGCCTTCACGAGCTCATGCCGAGATAGAAAAATTATTATCGCCAAAACCGCCAACGTCAAAACGCTCATAATGGCTCGTGGCGATTTCAACAATTGCAACACCTTCGGTAACATAACCTTCATTATACCACGATAAATGTTATAATTACGACATGTTTATAGCTATTCTTGGCCGTCAACCAGAAATCTCTATCGCCGAATTAGAGGCAGTTTACGGTGCTAAAAATGTCCAAAAAATCTCCAGCCAAGCCGCTACGGTTAATTGCGACAATTTATCAATTGACAATCTCGGCGGAACGATTAAGTGCGGACAAGTCACCACGAAGATAAAGTCGCAAAAATCGGACCGCAATACCCTGCTCCAAGCCTCAAAAATTATTGTTGAAAAATACACGAAAAAACTTTCACATAGCCAGAAAAAAATAACGCTTGGAATAAGCTTTTATGGCAATAAAATAGATCCGAGGAACATCCAAAAAATCGGAATTATCTTAAAAAACAACCTGAAAAAATCTAGCGTTAGTTTGCGCCTAATTCCTAATAAAACCGCCGCGCTGTCCACTGCGACCTCTCACAATAATAAACTCGGCAGGTCTGAGGCGAAAATTGAAATTATCATAACTAAGAACGTGTACGGAGATTTGATAGTTGCCGAAAGTCGTGGCACTCAAAATATCAATTCGTACACTCAGCGCGACCGTGGACGACCAAAGCGCGACGCCTTCGTGGGAATGCTTCCGCCCAAACTTGCACAAATTATGATTAACCTATCTGGCGCAAAACCTGACGATTACCTCTGGGATCCGTTTTGTGGAACAGGAACGGTATTACAAGAAGCTGCACTTATCGGCGTAAATGCTTATGGCAGCGATTTGAGCGATAAGATGATATCCTACACGACTGAAAATATGAGCTGGGTGGAAAAAACCTTTTCGACAAACACTTTCTGGCAAGCACATCAGGCCGACGCCACCTCTGTAAAATTAACAGGTGAACAGAAGAAGCGGATTTCTCGCGTTGTTTGTGAAACATATTTAGGTCAGCCGTTTTCCGCACCACCCAGCCCAGAAAAACTTCACGAAGTAGTCGGAAATTGTAATCACATAATTAGCGATTTTCTACAAAATATCCGCTCGCAAATACACCCAGACACGACGCTTTGCGTAGCCGTTCCAGCGTGGCAAAATCGCGAAGGCAAATTTACTCACCTACCTCTGATAAAAAATCTTAAAAAACTTGGATATCAGCAAATTATCGATAAAAACCTCTTATATTACCGTGAAGATCAAGTCGTTGCCAGAGAAATATTGGTATTAAAACCCGCAGATATAGCCAAAACCGCTTGACAACTGGCTTTATTTTCGATAAACTAGAACAGATTGTTTTATAGAAACTATAAGGAGTAAAGAATGTCAAAGGTTAAAGCTGGTGGTTCTAGTAAGAACATCCACAACAATGCTGGTCAACGTCTTGGCGTTAAGCGATTTGGTGGTCAAAAAGTTACTGCTGGACAGGTCTTGGTTCGCCAAACTGGTGCCACAAAGATCGCTGGTGACGGTACATACGTTAGCCGCAATTTCACCATCCACGCTGCAAAAGATGGCGTAGTTGGCTTTAAGTCAGTTAAGAAAACCAAGTTTACCGGCAAATCAGAACGCCGAACGCAAGTTGTTGTTCTTTAATCGGTAAAAACTTTTTATTAAAATAGCTCCGGTAAATACGGAGTTATTTTATTATTAATCACCTCTTCTGGCAATATTTTAATATCATTTATCAATACCCCGTTTCCCGAATTCCCTTAATAGCATCTAAGATACTCTGACGACGCCTGTAAACTGATCCCAAATCACCACTGAATTTTCTATCTATATCTCTATAATCATCGCTACCAATAATTTCGCCAATTACTCTGACAAAATGATCTCTATAAGCAATTATTCCCCATCTGTCATTCCGCGAATCATCGATAATCCTTCTTATTATCGTCAATTTATTCAATAAAACATTAGTTAAATCACCCAGAACTTTATTGTCCACGCCCATCTGATCTACATGCTTAGTCAGCTCAACCAGACGCTTAAGTTCGTTATCATTTTTAATCTCACTTTTTAGGCCTTTCAGAAGACTATCTATGTTATTCTTAAACGTAGCCGTAGAATCAGCCCTAGAAGCTTCAAGCTCTCTAATCCTCGATGATGCGCGTTGTATGAGCCCTTCAGTTGCAGATTCCTTTATCGCTTCAGGGTTCCTCTGAATTCGCCACTTCAGATCATTCAGTTCTCTAGCTATAGATTTAGTCTCTGCAGAAAACTCGCCATTATCCCCTCCGGTATATTCTTCAAAATTATTAATCACAGACTTAAAGCTCTCAGGTAATATGCCAGCACTGGTTTCATTCGTCTCCATCGACTTTTCAGCCACTGGGTTTTCAACCGATTTAGCTGCTGACAAATCTGCTAAATCAGCGCTTGTCTTATCCACCTCTACCAGCTTTTTAACTGGTTCGATTGCCACCAAATCCGCTGGGTTAGTACCTACCTTATCTATCTCCGCTGGCTTTTTAGCTAACTTAACCGCTGGATTTTTAATTGAATCGACCACTAGCTCTTTAGCCGACGCAACCGCTAGATTTTTAGCTAGCTCTTTAACTGCAGCTGACTTAATCGCTGGCGAACCCACCGAGTCATCGACCTTAACCGCCCCAATCGACTCCAAGACTTTTTTAGACATCACCAAGGTTGATGGACTAATGCTTACCCTACCCGTCTCTACTGGCTTTTTAGCTGGTTCGGTTGCCGCCAAATCCGCTGGGTTAGCGTCCACCTTATCTATCTTCGCTGGCTTTTCAATTCCAGTAGCATTAACTGCCGCGCTTCCTATCTTAGGACTAGCCTCATCAGCTGAAGGCCTCTCAAAACCGGAGCCATCCTGCTCCCCGACCGAACTATTGCTGGAGTTTTCCGGATGATCCTTTGCATCCAATAACCTCCTCCATTCACTACCCGGATGTTCCTGCTGCCAAATCCGCTTAGCTTCTTCAATCATTTCCTTAGGAGTTTTTCCATAAAGATACTTAATATAATCTTCATTTAGACCCTGAATGTCCTCCAACGGTACAAACTCAGTTTTAATATCAGTTCCAACCACTTTATATGCTTCCATAAGCAGCTTAATCGGACCAATACCCCCCTCAGAATCAGTGTCACACACGACCAGCATACCAATAGGATTCCAACCTCTGTCATACTTAACACCCTCTCCGTCTTGACCACTGCGAATAACGGTTAGTGGACGCCTTGCATTATCTGGATCGATATCAACAGGAAAAGTTGCAACTACATAATCTTCCGACGTTTCTTGTTTTTGTTCGAGGCTCTGTGTTGGTTTTTGGGGATTTTCCATATGTTTATTTTATATCAAAAAATAATAAAAAAGTCAACCCCCGTAGAGGATGACTTCTTTTACTCAGCTTAGCTTCTATTGAATGCCCAAATGATGCTTTACGCGAGCCACAACGTCGCCAATTACAACCTGGGATTTCACCAAATAATCATCAACGCCCAAGCTCTCAGCACGCTCCTTATCCTTTGGCTGACTAAGCGCCGTCAGCATAATAATCCTCACGTTAGCAGTTTCTGGCGTATTGCGAAGAATATCCAGGACATCAAAACCACTAATCTTTGGCATCATCACATCCAAAAGAATCAAATCTGGACGATATTCAACAGTGGCAGACAGAGCGTCTTCTCCATTGTTGGCCTCCCTAACGTCAAACCCCTCAATCTCTAGTCGCGACCTATAAACCGCAGACAGAGCCATATCATCCTCAACTAGTAAAATCTTCTTTTTTTGTCCGTTCATACTATCTCCATTTTATGTTGTCCAGCCCAAAAACACAAGCTTTATAACGACTTCGCCTTATCCATCTGCGGATCCACGTTATTATTGACATCGTCCGACGAAAGATCAACTTTTACATCAGGTTCTATACCAGTTTTATCTATATTTTTGTCCTTTGGTGTGTACCATCTGGCTTCCGTAACCTTCATTTGCGACCCGCCAGGCAGCCCAAGCACGATCTGCACACTCCCCTTGCCGTAACTCTTCTGCCCAACCAGCGTGGCTTTTCCGTATTCACGAAGCGCCCCAGCCGTAATTTCGCTAGCACTGGCGCTATTGCCGTTGATAAGCACCACCGTCTTCATATTGCCCAGAATTGGCGTTCCAGTCGTACGTAGCGTTTTAACAATTTCAGAACCCCGTCGCTCGGTCATAGCTATTTGATTGTCCAGCCAAATACCCAATAGCCCTTGAGCAGCTCCAACCGTTCCGCCAGGATTATTCCGTAAGTCCAAAATCACCTTCTTAACGCCTTTTTCAACAAATTCCGAAGCGTATTTTCTGGACAAGCTTACCGTATCATCGCCAAATCGATTAACTTTCAAAATACCAATTTCTCCATCAATTTCCGACTCCACTGCCGGAGAAACTATATTCTGACGCACAACCGACACCTCACGCGTTTGACCATCGCTTAATAACGTCAATTTAACGGACGTCCCAACTTCTCCGCGAATTTTACTCACAACTTTTTCCACTGACCAGTCAGAAGAAGCCTCGTCATTCACCTTAACAATCGCCTCGCCAGCCTTAATTCCCGCCTTCTGAGCTGGACTGTTTTCCAGAGGTTTTATGATAGTCGGCTTATTA
The DNA here is from genome assembly GCA_937875955.1 of uncultured Candidatus Saccharibacteria bacterium. Lineage (GTDB taxonomy): Bacteria > Patescibacteriota > Saccharimonadia > Saccharimonadales > Saccharimonadaceae > Nanosynbacter. Next base: position 8,057 of record CALFHE010000009.1, read on the forward strand.
TTTCTAAGACCAATCTCCGCACCAATTCCACCACCAATTTGACCACTTAATGACTTGTCAAACTCCTTCGTCTCGTCAGGATCCATATACGCCGTATGAGGATCGCCAGCCGCTTCAACTAGCCCACGATTGGCGCCATAAATTAACTTTTGGGTATCCAATTTTCCGTCATAATTAGCAATCAGTTCTTGATATGTTTTTTGAACGCTAGATAAGTCAATCGTCTTATTTGAAGTTCTAACGCCAAATACCGACGCCACGTTAGCAAACAGCGCATCAGAGCGAGCTCCCGCCACAAAGCTAACAATAGCCACAATAACAAGCGTCAAAAACCAACTTAATTGCTGTCTTTTCTCTCCCGTAACCATATGCTTATTATACTACAAAACGCCCGTTTAACACGAGCGTTTTTGTATATCACTATACCGATTAGAAGTAAACGTATGTCAATCCTGAAGCCGAACGTGTGTAGTGCCTATATAAACCGTCCCAGGCAAAGTTATAATCGCTGACAGTAATGGTTCCATCGCCATTGACAGATTCAACATACATGACGTGTCCGTAATATCCAATATTCATCACGGCTGCTGCACCAGCTTTTGGTGTTGAGCCGCTAGAAATACCGTAGCGCGCTGCAGTCGACGGCCATTGATTCGCGTTGCCTGCGCCACCAAAATGCGGAACATATCGTCCAGTGCTATGGATTTTCCAAGCCACGTAGCTCACGCATTCACGCGTATATAATCCCCACGGATCGACATAAGAGTCAAGTGGAGCACTTGCCCAGGCGCCAGGATAACCGCCGCCGCCAGGTACACCGCCCGGAATCGAAACATTACTACCACCAAGAGCTCGTCGGTTGGCTGCAGCCTGCTCTTCTCGGAGCTTCGCTACTTCAGAATTACGTTTCTGAGCCAGAGCCGCATAGTTATTCTGATCGTTCTTCGTATCAGTAATCAGTTTTGCCTTCTCAGACTGCTTAGCTGCCATTGCATTGCGCTGCAATTCTTGGTCGCGAAGCGTATTCTCGACAGACTTCTTATTCTCTTCCAGCTTTTTCTGCAAAGACTTAATTTCTTTGATCTTATCATTTAATGAAGTTTTCAAAGAATTACGCTGTTCTTGCTTATCGATATAATCGCTAATATTTTTTGAGCTAGCAAGCATCTCCAGCGGCGAAATCTGATCATCAACATACAAATCCGCCAAAATTCGCCCCATCGCTTTACGATTGTGCTTAATTAGCTCTTCGTTCTTCTTTATCTGATCATTAAGACTATTAATCTTCTTTTGGCTATCAGAAATCTGTGTCTGAATAGCTGATATCTGTCCGTTTATCTTATCAAGTTCCGCCTGTAAACTATCAGCCATCTCACCCAAGCGCGAAGCCTCAGAATTATAATTGTCTGCTTCTTGTTGTTTTGCCTGAATTTCGGCGTTATAGTCGCGAGCTAATACGTGTGATGCCAAGCCAAAAATGCCCGATCCAGCGAGCAATGCAGACATCGCCACCAGAGACGCTCTGCTGACTAGTGATGCCGAAACTGGTGTGGTGGACCGTAGTTTCATACGTCTATGTTAGCATAAGCATAATCAGCATGTCAAGGACTTTTACAACTTAAGATATTTGCGAGTTGCCACCCAAGATGACGCCACGCCAATTGCCGCGCCGACCAGAATCATACTCAAGAAAACCAACACGCCGTACATTTTTAGATGATTCAAAAGATTATCAATAGGAATTCCGTATTTCACCATCGGATCATGCGCAAGGATTAACAGTCCATACCCAACCACCGTTGCGATAATTGCCGCGATAAATCCGTACATTATAGCTTCAACGATAAACGGACCTCTGATGAAACTGCGTTCTGCGCCAATCAACTTCATCATTTCAATCTCGTCCTTGCGGTTGAAAATTGCCATGCGAATAGTGTTAAAGACCACAAGCGAAGAAATTACCACGAAAACAACTGTAGCGATTGACCCACCGATACTCGCCAATCTCACCCAACTACCAACTGTTTTAATGGCCTGCTGACGCTCACCTGAGAATGATGGTTCCCTGTTAGGATCTTTGTATTTTTTATATAAATCATCAGTTTTAACAAAATTATTTAATGACTGCTGGTTATTCAGTTCCTTCACGGAAACACGAAGTGTCGCCGACATCTCATTACTAGACTCACGAATCGCCTCAAGCGTATCTGGATTGTCCTTATATTGCTCAGCCTGCTTTTCACGTGCTTCTTCCGCGGAAATATACTTAACGCTATCGACATTATCTAATTTTTCAATTCGAGATTTAATCGTTTTAATCGTTTTTTCTGGCGTGTCGCCCTTTAAGTAAATTGACATATCGGCACGCTTGGAGACATTTGAAACGGTATCAACCAAAACCTGGCGCGCTGATAATGTTATAAACACGATAATCAACGTAACGCTCATCACCGCAGTCGCAGCAATCGTTAGCCAGGCATTACGACTAAAGTTATTGATGCCATATCGGCACATTCTGACAAACGTCAACCAACCTCGTCGACGCTGACGTATACGGATAGTTTCTTTGCTTTTATTGGATTTATTAGCTGATTTCATTACTGTTTATAACTCCCTCTCGCCTGATCAGAGGTGATTTTACCATGATCAATTGTAATAACGCGTCGCTTCAATTTGTTAACAATCTCCACGTTGTGAGTCGTCAAAATAACCGTCGTACCATACTTGTTAATCTTTTCTAGCAATCGAACAATATCCCAGCTGTGCTTCGGATCCAAGTTTCCAGTCGGCTCATCTGCAATCAGAATCTTCGGCTGACGCACCACCGCCCGCGCAATCGCTACACGCTGACGCTCACCACCAGAAAGCTGATGAGGAAAATGCTTTTCCTTCCCCTTAAGACCAACCAACTCAATCACCTTCGGCACAGTTGCCTTAATTTCCCGATTTGTCATGCCAGCGATTTCAAGCGCAAACGCCACATTTTCAAACACCGTTCGATTCGGAAGCAACTTAAAATCCTGAAAAACCACGCCAATTTTCCGACGCAACAGCGGAATATGCTTGTCCTTCAAATTGTCATAATCAATTCCGCCAACCACAATTTTTCCAGAGCTTGGCTTTTCTTCGCGAGTCAAAAGCTTCAAAAGTGTCGATTTGCCAGCACCCGACGTACCAACAATAATCACAAATTCACCAGCGCCAACATGAATGCTTGCTCGATTCAACGCCGGCTTATTATTTTTTCCGTAGTTCTTCGTTACCCTATCTAACAGAATCATTAATAGTATTATACCATAAGCTAAATATTTTTAGAATTAGCATTTTGTTCTAAATATGCCGTGATAAATTCGTCGATATCGCCGTCCAGAACACCTTGAGCGTTGCGATTTTCGTGCTTTGTGCGCGTATCTTTAACTAGCGTATATGGATGCAAAACGTAATTTCTAATTTGACTGCCCCAGTTTGCCGATTCACCAGCCCTAAGATCAGACAAAGTTTCGGCGTGTTGCTCTAATTTCATCGCTAGCAATTTTGACCGCAAAATCTTTAACGCAGTTTCTTTGTTCTGAATCTGCGAGCGCTCATTCTGAATAGCCACCGTAATCCCCGTCGGCTCATGCGTCACCCGAACCGCCGAATCCGTCGTGTTCACGCCTTGACCGCCCTTGCCACCCGAACGATAGACGTCAATCCTTAAGTCATTCGGGTCAATTGATATTTCATCGGGCGCGTCAATTTTTGGCAAAACCTCGACAAGCGCAAAACTAGTCTGGCGCAAATTGTCCGCATTAAACGGACTTAATCGCACCAAACGATGCACGCCATTTTCCGACCGCAATTTTCCATAAGCAAAAGATCCAGAAATCTCCAAAACGACCGTTTTAATTCCAGCGTCATCATTTGTCGAGCGTTCCAGCGTATCAACCTTCATTCCAGACTTTTCCGCCCAACGCAAATACATTCTCTCCAACATCGCCGCAAAATCCTGCGCATCCAGCCCGCCCACGCCAGCGGAAATGCGCATAATTGCCGAACGATTGTCATATTCTCCAGAAAACAACAAATCGGTTTTATGCCTATCAAAATTTTTCTCAATCGCTTCAACTTGCGCCTGGAATTCCGGCAACAAATCGTCATCGCCAAGCTCCATCAGCTCCACCATATCGCCAACCTGCACCGTCAAAGTCTGCCAAGGCTCGACAGTCTGACGAAGGCTGGCGGCTTGTTTCGTTAATTCTTGGGCATAATCAGGATTATTCCAAATTTCCGGCTGGTTCAATTGATCATCCAGCCCCGCCAATTTCTGCTCCAAATCAGAAAACTTCAGCGCTTTTTTAGCCTGTTCAATTTCTTTTTCTAATTCACCAATTTTCTTTTTTAGCGGTTGCATATATTTTATTGTACCATTTTTCAACTCTCAATTCTCTGTTAAAATAAAAAGATGGATAAAGATATTGAGAAAATTCTATTTACGAACGAAGAAATAAAAACGGCAGTTCAAAAACTTGGGAAAAAATTGACCGAGGATTATCACGATAAAAATCCTGTCATCGTGGGTATTTTACGCGGCGCAGCGCCGTTTATGATTGACTTGATACAAGCGATGGATTGCTATATGGAAATTGATTTCATGGCGGTTTCCAGCTACGGCGATGACACAAAATCTTCTGGATCTGTAAAAATTATCAAAGATTTGGACACTGATGTGGCAGATAGACACGTGTTGATAGTTGAGGACATAATTGACAGCGGTCGAACCGCCCAAGCGCTAAGAGAATTATTTGCCGCAAAAAATGCTGCATCAGTAAAAATATGCTCGCTATTAGACAAACCAGCGCGGCGCGAAGTCGATGCAAAAGCCGACTATGTTGGCATCGATACGCCGAATGAATTCGTCGTTGGCTACGGTCTGGATTTTCGCCAGCAATATCGCAACTTGCCGTACATCGGCGTCTTAAAACCAGAAGTTTATCAAGATTAAAGCTCTTCTACGGCGGCGACAAATTGCTCGCCACGATCAGAATAACTCTTAAACATATCAAAGCTGGCGGCCGCTGGGCTAAGAATCACCACGTCGCCAGATTGCGCTTTATTTTTGGCTGATTTGGCAACTTCTTTCATTCCTGCCATATTCAATTGGACAATTTCGCAATCAACTTTTTCTTCCTTTAAAACTTCCCTAATTTCATCAGCGTTAGCGCCATTGATAATTATCAATCGTACGTTTTGCCTGGCAATTTCTTTCGCTAATTCAGAATAATCCGCGCCTTTATCCGAGCCGCCCAAAATCAAAATTTTCGGCTCCGCAAAAGCTTTTAATGCCGCAATCGCGCTACCTGGCGTGGTCGAGATGCTGTCATCGTAATATTTCACGCCGTATTTTTCAGCAACAAACTTCAATCGATGCGGTAGCCCCGTAAACTCGCTAAGCCCCTTCTTTATTTCATTATCCGACACGTTCGGCAAAATCGACTTCACCGCCAATATCGCCGCGCAAGCATTGTCAATATTATGTTTCCCCGGCAAGTGAATCGCAGAAGTTATATCGTCCGAAAGAGCAAATGGATATTCCTTTTTCTGTGCCAAACTCGCATCTGCAATCGACGAACTAAACTCATTTTGAGAATTATAGACAATATAATCGTCCGCGGTTTGAGACTTGGCAATATTCGCTTTTGCTGCCAAATAATCATTAAAATCAGCGTGAATATTCAAGTGGTCAGGCTCAATCATCAGCACCACAGCAACGTGCGGAGATTTCTGCAAATCCCACAATTGAAAACTGGACAATTCATAAACGACAATGTCATTTTTCTCAATTTTTGGCAAAATATCCAAAGCTGGCACACCGATATTCCCCACCAAATGAACGGTTTTACCTGCCGCGCGCAAAATTGACGAGATAAAACTACACGTCGTCCCCTTGCCTTTTGTACCAGTCACGCCAATTATAGTCGCTGGGCAATTAGCAAAAAACTCATTTGTCGCCGACCAAATTTGACCGCTAGTCTTTATCTTTTTTGGCGGAAGACTTGGCGACCTAACAATTAAATCCGCACTCTCCAGCCCCGAAAATCCTGTCTGATAAGCCACATTTTCCGGCAAATTATCTACTTTTTCACGCTCGTCCGCCACCAAAAAATCAGCTTCCGGAAACTTCTCTCGGAAATACCGCAAATTAGATTGACCTTCAACACCAAAACCAGCAATGACAATTTTCATAACCTGATTATATCACGGGCAATTTACGATTACACCCTAAAACAGCTTGTCGAGCTTGTCGTACAGCTTCGTTAATAGCTCTTTTTCTTCCGAAGTAACTGCTGCCAACGTCCATGTGTTGGATGCAAAAAATTGACGAGCCGTTTCAATCAACTGATCGGGAGTTACCGCCAAGATAGAATCTGGAACGGCGGCATAATCTCTCACGAAATCGTCAGCAAAATATCGTCCTACGTAAAAATTGCTTACTTGCCCAACAGTTTGAGCGCCCATTTGATAACGACCCAACGAATACGACTTCACACTTTCCAAATCCTCTTCGGAAATAGATCCAGCCAAAACTTTCTTCAATTCTCTCACGATAATATCAAAGAGCTTTTCTGCGGTTTCAACATTTACTTGTCCGCCAAAATCCCAAGCCGAATCGTAAAAACCAATCGACGTATCGCTAAAAATACCATATGCCAAGCCTTTTTTACGAGCCGCGCCAAAAATCCTCGAGCTCATCGTGCCGGTCAAAATATGGTTCAATGCGTTCATGGCCGTGACTTCTTCATCGCTTAACTCACGCGGAATCATCATTGACCAACCAAACGTCAAATTCGTCGCCTCTTTTCGTCTGACTAAAACCGGGTTAGCTCTACGCGGTTCATCACGCGGAATGACAAATCGCTCGCCCGTCTCCAATTGCCAGCCCTCAAGATGTTCTTTAATAGCCGCTTTTCGTCCAGCCATTTTTCCAGCCACCACAAACCGCATATTCCTCAAAGTATGCGTTCGCTTGTGATGATTTTTAATGTCTTTCAACTCGATATTAGCAATTGTTTTTAAGCGCTGATTATACGTCAAAATATCTTCACCCAGCGCCTGCTGAATGCGCGGCCACATCACGCGGTTGTGATTGTTGAGATAACCAGTCAATTCAGAGCGAACATTGCCCTTTTCCGCCTCAAGCTCATCGGCGTTGAATCGCGGCGTTGTAATAGCCAACCTCTGAAGCTCCAAAATCCTGTCCCACTCAAAATCTGCACAAATCGCTTCATAAACCATTGAATAGTCAGAAGTGTAAGCGTTGTGATAAGCGCCGTTCTTGGTAAATTCCTGCTCGTAATTGTGCTCCGAACGAAACTTTTCATTCGCGCCGAACGCCATATGCTCCATAATGTGAGCCGTTTCGTAAATGTCTTTATTCAGAACGTAGCGATTGCCTGCCCTGAATTGCACCTGAAAACTCATTACTGTAGCATCTGGAACGTCAATCAATAAGCCACGCGCACCATTCTTCAGTCTAATTTCCTCAACTGTATGTTTCATTGCCTAATTCTCTGATTATTTACGATTTTTCTTACGGTTCTGTCGCTGAGTCTTTTTCTTCTTTCGAGCTTGATTCTTCGCACGATTTGATTCCGCGCTAGTCTTGCCCTTTTTCACAGAGAAGTCATCGTCGCGATTTTCCTCGCCCGAACCAATTTCATTTACGCCACGCTCAACGGCGTTTTCTGCCAACCTAGTTAACTCAGTGTCATATTCATCGTCTTGAGATTGACGGACTGTAGCGTCGGCTTTATGAATATTAAATATCGTTGCTAGAACTTCATCGCGGAGATTAGCCTGTAAACTCTCAAACAACTTCTGGGATTCTGATCGATATTCCACCAAAGGATCACGCTGTCCAACACTTCGCCAGTGAATTCCCTCACGCAAATGTTGCATATTTTCCAAATGTTGCATCCATAATGTGTCCAACACTGCCATGTAAACTTCGCGCTCAACTCCGCGTAAATCATCAGCGCCAATCTCACGCTCTTTCTCCGCGTAAGCTTCTTCAGCCAGCTCCAGCGCCTTCTCGTAGCGCAAACGATCTTTCTTTTCCTTACCAACCTTTTCAATTTTTTCCTTATCAACTGGGAAAATAACCGAGAAATCATCGACAAACTTTGGATTATTCTTTGATGGAAGAGTTGTCAATTCGTGAACTTTAGCTCGCAATAATCGCTCAATTTCTGGCTTAATATTATCGCCTTCCAAAATCCTACGTCGCATAACATAAACGACGCGACGATGACGGTTAATCACATTGTCGTATTGAACAACATTTTTGCGCGTATCAAAGTTGTAGCCTTCAACTCTCTTCTGTGCCGCTTCCAGAGTTTTCGAAACAGCACGAGTTCTGATTGGTGTATCATCATCAACACCCAATCTGTCCATCAATGATGCAATTCGCTCACCCTGGAAAATTCGCATCAAATCATCTTCGGTCGAAACATAGAATTGAGTCTCACCTGGATCACCCTGGCGTCCGCCACGACCACGGAGCTGATTGTCAATTCGGCGTGATTCATGTCGCTCTGAACCGATAACAACCAACCCACCAAGCTCCTTTACGCCCTCGCCAAGCTTAATGTCAGTACCGCGACCAGCAATATTTGTAGCCAAAGTAATCGCACCTTTTTCACCGGCTTTCGCCACAATCGCAGCCTCACGCTCATTGTTCTTGGCGTTCAAAATCTCAAACTTAATACCTTCTTTTTCCAAATATTTGGCAATTTGCTCGTTCTTTTCAATAGAACCAGAGCCAACCAAAACAGGACGACCTTGCTTGTGGTAATCCTTAATCGCCTCAGCGACAGCTTTAAGCTTGGCCTTTTCAGTCTTGAAAATCAAGTCTTCCTTATCCTCGCGAATAACTGGTTTGTTCGGTGGAATTTGGATAACATCAAGTGAATAAATTTGTTGAAACTCTTCAGCTTCAGTGAACGCCGTACCAGTCATACCGCTCAATTTATTATACAAACGGAAATAATTCTGGAATGAAATTGTCGCCAAGGTCATACTCTCTTCCAGCACAGGAACGCCCTCTTTGGCTTCAATTGCCTGATGTAAGCCTTCGTTGTAACGGCGGCCCTGCATCAAACGACCAGTATGCTCATCAACAATAATCACTTCACCGTCGTTGGTTACAACATAATCCTTATCGCGCTTGAACAATGTCTGCGCTCGCAAAGCCTGATCCATGTGATAAACACTGCGCACGTGATCTGGTGTGTACAAGTTTTTTATTCCCAACAATTTCTGAACCTTTTCAACACCTTCATCAGTCAAGGCAACACTTCGGCGCTTCTCATCCAAAACGTAATCTTCCGGAACTAACTTCGCGGCGATTTTAGCAAACGTGTAATAATTGTCGGGATTTTCAGCCGCTGGAGCAGAGATAATAAGCGGCGTACGAGCTTCGTCAATCAAAATTGAGTCAACCTCGTCAACGATTGCGAAGTTCAATTCACGCTGCCTGAGCAAATCAACGTCATTAACCATATTGTCGCGCAAATAGTCAAAGCCAAACTCGTTGTTAGTTCCGTAAGTAATATCCGCAGCATAAGCTTCCTTACGCGAAACTGGACGAAGCTTGCGCATTCGAGGATCGTCGTGATGCTCATTGTCGTAATCTTTATCATAAACAAATGACGCTTCATTGATAATCACACCAGTGGTCAAGCCTAAGAAATCATACACTTGACCCATCCAGCCAGCGTCGCGCTGCGCCAAATAGTCATTAACCGTCACCACATGAACGCCCTTGCCCTCCAAAGCATTCAAGTAAGTCGGCAATGTCGCCACAAGAGTCTTACCTTCACCGGTCTTCATCTCGGCAACGTTGCCTTCATGAAGAACCATGCCACCAATCAACTGCACATCATATGGACGCTCGCCAATCACACGCTTAGCGGCTTCCCTTGCCACGGCAAACGCATCTGGCAAAATCGTATCAAGCGTCACATTCTTCTTCGACAAACGCTTTTTCAGCTCATCAGTTTGCGCCCGAAGCTCCTTATCTGACATCTTTTCATATTTGTCATTCAGACCGTTAATAACGTCAACTTGCTTACGCAATCGTTTCAAAATCTTCTTCTGTGGATCGCCAAAAATCTTACTCAGCGCTTTTTGTTGTGTAATTGCCATAAACCTTAAAACTCCCTCACTTTCAGGCATTTTCAAAAACTTCTTTTATTATAACTTTTTTCGGGCAATTTGAAAAGAAAAAGCGCCCAGAATCTGAACGCTTTCCTGCTAATTTCATCTATCAATTATTTTCGACCGAAAGTTTGCTTTAGCTTCGCCAAAACCCCACGACTTCCGCCAACGTGAGTCAGCACATCGTCTTTGTACTTACGAACTTGACCATTCAACCTAGCTTCAACAATATCCACTGCAGCCAAAACGTTCATGGTTGAATCCTTAGCTATAATTTTCTTATCTGGCACATTGATGATAACTTCAACTTCGTACTTGTTGCCGCCAGGATTGTCAATCTGCTTAATCTTAACGTCTGCAGACGCACTTTTTCGCGCGTGGCGTGGCAAGTATTTTCCCAGAGAACCAATTTTTCGCTCAACGTATTTTTTTGTTGTGGCGTTCAGCTCATATTTAACGCCAGTAATTGTAATATCCTTAATCATTTTTCCTCCTACTAACTAATACGCTCTTATTATATCACGTCACGACCATTCATATATGGACGAAGTACTTCAGGAACAGTCAAAGTTCCATCTGGATTCTGGAAATTCTCCAAAATCACCACCAGAGAGCGAGCTAACGATACTGCAGTTCCATTCAATGTATGAACAGATTCAATTGCGCCATTTTCTCGGCGAACTCGAATATTCAAACCACGAGCTTGATAATCAGTACAATTCGAACAACTCGTCAGTTCACGGTAAGTTTGATCAACTGGCGACCAATATTCAATGTCGTACTTCTTCGCAGCTGGCGCGCCCAAATCGCCCGCCGCAATATTAACCACGTGATAAGAAATCCCAATTTGCTGCCAAAGCGCCTCTTCAACGCTAAGAATTTTCTCATGAATTTCTTTAGACTGCTCAGGCAAACAAAACGCGTACATCTCCAACTTATTAAATTGATGAACTCGGAACAAACCGCGTGTGTGCTTGCCGTATGTTCCCGCCTCTTTTCGATAGCAAGGACTATATCCAGCGTACAGTAATGGCAAATCTTTTTCGTCCAAAATTTCATCCGCGTGATAGCCGGTTAATGGCATTTCCGCCGTACCAATTAGCGTCAAATCTTCACCGTCAACTACATATTCATTACTACCCTCACCCTTTGGAGTAAAGCCTGCGCCTTCAGCCGTTCGCAAATTGACCATATGTGGCACGGTCATAAATGTGAAGCCCTGCTTTATTACGTAGTCCAAAGCAAATTGAGTTACGGCATTTTCCAATAAAGCCAAATCGCCTTTCAAATAATAAAACTTCGCACCAGCCACCTTAGCACCGCGCTCAAAGTCTACCCAGCCACGACTTACAGCATAATCCAAATGGTCTTTTGCGCCAGTTTTACAATCGCCATAAACTTTTACCTCAACGGAATCTTCTTCGCCACCCAGAGGCACGTCGTCAAAAGTGATATTCGGGACGTTTTTAAGAATTGCCTCAACTTTTCCCTCGGTTGATTTCAAATAGCTCTCACGTTCTGCCAACTCAACTTTCAATTGCTTACCCTGATCAATTAACTCTTGGTCTGGTCGGCCGCCTTTCATCTTTGCTGAAATAACATTCCGCTGTTCGCGCAAAGCTTCAACCTGCTTCTGCAAATCGCGACGCTCATCGTCTAATTGCAACAATGCCGCAATATCAACTTTATAGCCTTTATCGTTTGCCGACTTTTGCACCAAATCGACATTTTCTCGGATGAACTTAATGTCTAACATGTCTCAATTATATAACAACATAGACTATATATAAATAAACCCCGCCGGATTTAACAGACGGGGCTTTAGATAAGTGTAAATAATTTACTTACATAGCTGTGCCAGGTAACGTTGTTGGCCATGGAGCGTTGTCGTTTGGCACATACGATACGCTAACGATCGGAGGGAGTGGTGGTGTTGGATTCTGAGCGCTAGCTGCTTCAGCTTGAATCTGCCCAGAAGTTTGAACAACCCAAGTCAAATACGAATTACCATATCGTCCAGCAGAAGGACCTTGCATCTGGTCACTAGGACGCAGCCCATCTGGCAACGAAGAGCCACCACCATTCCAGCTATACGCCCAGCCCGTAAGAGCTGCGTACAGATAAACAGTATTGTTAATTCGTCGAACCTTAACCACGCTAGCTTTCATGGATGTTGAGAGAATTTGAGGAACACTTCTCCAGCCAGTGTCACCATATACAACCTTCCAACCTGTTTTATCACTACCACGAGTTTTAATCCAGCGAACGGCACCGTTTGTAGCAGCTGTATCGGTATAGTACGTACCAACACTAGCCTTAACATTTCCTTCAGGCATACCAGTCCCGCGAATTTCATACGTATCTTTCCATTCTACGTCGCAGTCATCATCAGTTTTCTTGCCGAGCACTTGATTTGTTTTACCACCCGCAGGAAGATTCTTGCCTGTAAATTGTAAACCTAGGTTACTTGTGCCATTTCCGGTAATACTCAATCCAGTCGAGCAAGGCTGAGTACTATTAGTTACAGAAATTGTAGCATTTCGGCCAGCCGCTCCTGTAGCACCAGTTGCACCCGTTGCACCTGTAGCTCCCGTAGCTCCCGTGGCTCCAGCTACCCCAGCGGGACCCGCCGCACCAGTGTCGCCTTTGTCGCCTTTTTGACCATCTCGACCGTTCTGACCATTAAGACCATCCTTGCCATCTCGACCGTTCCTGCCATTTTGACCGTCAAGCCCGTCTCTACCGTCTCGGCCATCCTTACCCTTTAAGTCTGAGTAGGCTATGATATTTTTCCATTCAGATTCCCCGGCATATCGCCACTGGATGTACAGGGAGTTCTTCTGAATTTCAATTTCGCGACTATCAGATTTGCTAGATTCTTTCTTGCCATCTTCCTTATTAGTACCGTTATCCTTATTTTTCAAATCCTCAAGCGAAACTATTTTCTGCCAATTTCCATCAGCATACTTATATTGAATCTCGCCCGAATCCTGACGAATAGAAACTGCGTTCGGATCAATTACTCCACGTGGCGAAATCTTAATAAAAAACAATAATATTATGAGTATTATTGTGATCACAAAAAGACTTAGCACGAAAGCTTTTGATGCAGGCTTTCTTGTATTTTCTCGCTCCACTTAAATATTCCTTTAAACTTTATTTGATATTGATTATGCTTTTATTTTACATGCAGCAATATGAAAAATCAATCATATCTAAACGTGAGAAATAACACCAAAGCCAAGCAGCATCAACAACAATAAGCCCAGGACAAATCGATAAATTATAAACGGTCGGAAATTATTGCTCTGAATAAATTTTAACAGCCACGACACAGCCAAATAGCCAACACCGAATGAAATTACCGTGGCGATTATGGTTGAAGTCCAGCCAACGCCGCCGGAAATGTGTTTATATTTGGTGACAACTTCCAATAATCCTGCTGCGACCAGAGCTGGAATACCCAAGAAGAAACTTAATTTCGTAACCGACACGCGGTCAAATCCACGGAATAAACCGACTGAAATCGTTGCACCAGAACGGCTAATTCCAGGAATGAGCGACAAACACTGCCCCACGCCAATGGCCAGAGTATCTTTCCAACTCGTCTCAGTTTCACCACGCTTGTTATTTGTCGCACGATTGTCAGCCAGCCACATAACAACGCTCCAACCGATAAGCCCGAACGCCACAAACCACAAACTGCGCAGAACCGTTTCGACTTCGTGTTTAAATAATAATCCGACAATCGCAATAGGAATTGAGCCGATAATAATTGCCCAACCATATTTATAATCAAACTTTCGACGCGCTCGCTTCCACCATAAACCACGCCACCAAGCCTGCAGGATTCGCCAAATGTCGCTCCAGAAATGAATCACCGCCGCCAAAATTGCTCCGATCTGGATTATCGCCGTAAAAGCCACGACACTCGGATCGTCAATTCGCATTCCCATCAATTTCTCAGCAATTGTCAAATGCCCAGTCGAAGAAATCGGTAGGAATTCCGTAATTCCCTCAATTACGCCGAGAATAATCGCTTGCCACCAAGCCACGCTTAAAAATTACCTTTCATCCTTCAAGTGTAGCATTAGCGGTAAAATCATTCAAATGCGTGAGTCTAAGATTCAGAATTTTCTGCTTCAATTGAGTTCTGATAGAACAAACCACTAACATTCACGCCCGCAGGAGCATAAATTTTCAAGCCAGTTATCGGTTTATAAAACTTCAAGCAACCGTCAAAGAATATCGCGTTGCACTTCTCAGAAACAGATAGCACAATTTTATCGCCATCGCGGCGCACGTTAATTTCTGGCTTATTCGCCTTTGGCAAATCCACAAACTCTGCTTCCACCTTAAACTTGTCAGAATTTATTCGCGAAACATTCCCCACTGGCATATCAATAAAAATTGAATTAGCGTTCGTCGTATCTGGAATATCGATATTCACTTTCTTCGTGAGCTGCTGCGATTCACGCGCATATTCCAAGCCAGCGTGAGCACTAAATATTGCGGCGCTTGCCAAACTCATAAAAACAACGGACGCCGACACTATCATTGTGATTACAGACATTCGATTGACCTTCCAAGCGAATATGCTACGCGTTACAATTGCACCAAATATAACCGTCGCGATTCCGCCAATTGCCAAGGAAGTCCACACTCCCCACGCCCACATTTGCATACCCAAACCGCCGAGCATATCAATCATGGAAACGCCGAGCGCCCCGCCAACAATCAGTCCAAACAGTATCGCTAGCGTCGTAAGTAGCACCACAGCGCCGACAAAATATTGGAAAAATTTCGCAATTGGAGTTTTTCCGGCAGACACAGTTGAATTTCCATCAGCAGAAACCTCCTTAAGAGCAGCCAAAGTTACTGGCTTCCCGCGCATTCGTAATTTATCCGACGCGGTTTTTGCCGGCGGCATTGACACCCACATCGCGAGATAAACCAACACCATCGTACCAAATGTTACGAACAGCGAAATAATTGCAATCAGTCGCACCCACAACGGATTGATATTAAAGTACGCCGCTATTCCTGCGCACACACCACCAATGACAGCCCCGTCCGTGTCGCGCATCAATTGCTTTTCTGGCTTCTCGCCAGCATCCGCCAATTCATTCGTTAGATCCTCGCTATCATCCGAAAAATCACGCGGCTCGCCCATTTGATTTTTAATCGCCAAAACGTCATCATCGCTAATAATACCTTCTTTCATCACGCCACGCTCGGCTAGAATTTCAACCATTCGCGCCTCAATTTCCTTCATCGCTTCCGCGTCGGCGTGCATATTTTTCTGAATCGAATTAAGATATTTTTCTAGCGACTTCTTAGCGTCAATTTCCACGCTAAACGCCGTTTTTGCCAGATGAATCCTGGTTATTTCCTTCATTATTTTATTCCTTTCTCTAAGTTATCAAGCGAATTATTTAACATATTTATGCGATCTTTAAGTTCATGAATCAACTTATCGCCGTGATTTGTCAATGAATAATATTTTCGCGGCGGACCTTGCTCGCTTTCCTGCCATTCGTGTTGCAAATATCCGTCTTTCTGCAGCCTGTTCAGCAGAGGATAAATCGTACCTTCGACCACTGTTAAGTCCGAATTGTTCAATTGCTTAACGATGTCGCCGGCGTACTGTGCTTTATTAGAACAAACCAGTAAAACGCAGTAAACCAAAAATCCTTTTCGCAATTGGACCGCCAAGCTTTCCGCATAGCTATCAACGTCCACTTTTACCTTCTTTCGGTATATTAGAACCCTTAATTTTGCCGTCTTTGATCAGGATTTGATAATCGCATTTCTTAGCCAAATCAACATCGTGTGTCACGATAATCAGCGTTGCGCCTTCTTGTTTGTTGTAATTGAACAGCAATTCTTCCACCTTCGCGCCAGTTTCGCTATCCAAATTTCCCGTAGGTTCGTCCGCAAAAATAATCTGAGGGCTACCGACAATCGCCCGCGCAATCGCCAAACGCTGCTTCTGACCACCCGACAAATCCTTCGCACGATTCTTGCGCTTCTCATACAAGTCCACCGCCTTCAGCGCCTCATTAATCTTGCTTTCTCTCAATCCCCTTGGCATTTTCACAATTTCCAATGGCAAACTCACATTATCCGCCACGCTTTCATTGCCCTGAACAAAGAAGCTCTGG
This sequence comes from uncultured Candidatus Saccharibacteria bacterium, assembly GCA_937875955.1. Classification (GTDB taxonomy): domain Bacteria; phylum Patescibacteriota; class Saccharimonadia; order Saccharimonadales; family Saccharimonadaceae; genus Nanosynbacter. The sequence continues at coordinate 24,418 of CALFHE010000009.1, forward strand.
AAAATAAAACCTATTTTTCTCGCGCGGAACTCGTCAACTTGTTTTTGCTTCAATTTCAGAATGTCCTGACCGTCAATAATCACTTGGCCTTGCTGCGGTCGATCCAAGCCAGAAATTGCGTGCATCAGCGTTGATTTTCCTGAACCAGATTTTCCCAAAATCGCCACGCTCACACCCGTTGGAATTTGCAAGCTCACATCATTTAGCGCCACAAATTGATTCTTCTTTTTGCCGTAAATTTTCGTCACATTTTTAAGCTCAATCATAACAATTCTCCTATTCCGTCCTTAACGCTTCAATTGGATCTAATTTTGTTGCCTTACGGCTCGGCAACCAGCCAGAAAGTACCGCCATAATCATCAGCCCGATTATCAAAAGTCCCATTTGCAGAGGATTAACGACTAATAGATTCGTACCTTGCTCCAACTTCAGGAAATTAGCAATCATAGGGTTGAGTAGCGACATCAAACTCGCCAGACCAACGCCAATCAAACCGCCAAGAAGCCCAACCCACGCCGCTTCATATCTAAACATTTTACCGATATCACGACCTCGCATTCCCAGAGCTTTCATTAGCCCAATCTGGCTAGTTCGCTCCAGAACAGAAATGTACATCGTATTAACAATTCCAAACACGCTCGCAAGCAGCGCCAAACCGCCAAACCCAATCAGCGCCATTTGAGCCATATTCACAAAAGTCAGCATAGCCTTGCGTACATCCTGAACCGAAGACGCCACGTAATCCTTACCAAGCTCACTCTTCACCGCCTCAACGTTTTTCTCATCATCAACCGAAGCAATTACGTAAGAATAATCATTAGGCAAATCTTTGGCGTGGCTGAAGGCGTAAATCTCCTTAGCGTCATCCACAGAAACGCGCACAGCTGGCTGGTAAAATAGAATCGTGTCCGAAGGTTTATCGACTGCTGCAACTTTCAGAGATATTTCTTTGTCAGCGTTCTTGCTCGGCGAATCTCCTTTTTTTAATCCTAGCGTAATCGTTTGACCAATTGCCGATTTTGCATCACTAAATCCCATTTCTTTTACGTAAGATTCCGGAATAACAACTTCGCCTTTTTTTGGCATAAAATTGTCCAAATCACCAGCCGCAAACTTCATTCGAGTTTTATCAAACTTCACAGTTACACTAGGCACAAATTTTTTGTCGCTTGCCGAACTTTTGGCGTATAAGACTCCATACATAGAATAAGCTGGCGTCACTTTTTCTACGTGCGGGGTTTGCTGTATTTTTTTCACGTCGTTATCAGTCATCGAATATTTTTCTATCGCCTTAGACTGATCCTTTTCCGTATCTTCCGAATCGCTATATTCTGGAAGACTACTATCAGGTCCCGACGAGGTCACTTTTTTATAGACCGAAACAGATTTTTTATCGCCAGCCGCGTCGACCATACTATTCGTATACAGCCGACCGCCTTCTCCAGCCATCAGCGCCAGACCAATCGTAAACGCCCCAACTGAAATTGCCAGCGCGGTTAAAATCGTGCGACCTTTTGATTGCCCCAAATTTCGACCGGCGCGTTTAATAATGTCAATTCTTCTCACATTAAGCTCCTTGTTGATTTACTATACATAGTACTATGTTATACAAGGTACCTTAAATAGTCAAGGTATTTTTGAAAATAATATTCAAAAAATCGCAGATTCTGTCAGCTTAGGGATCGCTATTTTCGCCTAGCTTTAACTATCTTCGCCAAGCCATTAAGCGCGCGCTTATAAAAAGAATCAGAAGAAGTGCCGCTATTATTGTTCACACGCTCCTGCAACCCGCCGTCGCTCACGCTATCCTGAATCTCGCAACCACCCGCGGAAACTCCATTATTTTCTATCGACTCATTATCCACCAAACCAGCCATATATCTAGCAGCATCAAAAAACGTCGGATCTCCCCAAATCTTGACTTCTCTATCATCTCCGTAATCAATTACTGCGGAAATAACCTGCTCATCGTCCTTATTGTAGATTTCATCATCAATTCCATCGTAACCATCAATCTCTCCGTCGCCATATTCAACGTCAAAGCGCCCGCTATAAAATCGACAATCGGCGATAATGCCACGGCACAAATCACCTTGGTCATTTCTCTGCCATACGCTCATCAGCACCACCAAATTAGAAGTAGACAGATCAGCCTCCTCAAGTAGCTTAACAGACTGTCCTTTACTGATAATTAGACGACCACTTCCCCCTGCCCTAGACTCATCAATATACATCACATCCTGTGGTGATACGTCCGGATAAGTATCGAGTGTATATAGTACTTCAGGAAACATTGTCTCGGCTGTAACTTGTCGTAATCTATCAGGCACTCCATTATTATATTCTTCAGGCATTTTATGACCTCCTCAATTTAATCTTATTCCTCATCATACTCATCTTCAATCTCTTGATCCAGAATCTCTTCAATCACGTCTTCCAGCGTAATAATTCCCAGCTCCGTCTCATCGTCCATCACTACAAACAAATGATTGCGCGTTTGAATGAATCGGCTTAAGACTGTATCCAGACGCGACCTCTTGTCGATATCGTAAATTTTATCGCGGTACAATTGACTAATTGGTAGCGGCAAATCCTTCCCAACGACATCCTTCACGTATAAAACTCCGACCAATTCCCCGTCAGATTGAACCGGAATTCGCGAATGTCCAGCGTGCTTAATCTGAGCTAGTAGAGTTGCGTCCAGCTCGTCATCCAAATCCACAACAAAAACTTCGCTCATCGGCGTAACCAAATCGCCAGCCGTCTTTTTACTAAACTGCAACGCTCCTGCCGCAATTCGGCTTTCATCATAATCAACCGGACTGTCAGACCTAACGGCGTGCTCATGAATGATCTCCTCCAACTCCTGATGAGAATATAATTGCGGCGTTTCCTTACCCAGCCAGCGATTCAACAATTTCGACATCGGCTTAGCAAGCGGCCAAAATAGCACGTAAATCACATCAAGTAGCCAAAAGAAATATCGCACAAATCGATATCCACGTTGCGAGAAAATCGCCTGCGGCAAAATCTCGCCAAACATCGTGATAAGAAGCGTCGCAATCAAACCGCCAACCACGCCATTTGTCATATTGCCAAGCAAAATTGACATCGCGGTATTAACACCGACATTGCCAAGCAAAATACAGAAAATCAAATAATAACCATCCTTTCGATATCGATACACTCGCGCCGCAATTTTGTCGCCCTGCCTGGCCTTTCGCTTCAAGTCATCAGGTCGTGCCATCATTAAGCCAATATTCAGACCGGAAAATAGCCCAGAAAGCGCCAATAGCACAGCCGCCGCCAGCCATAATAAAACATCAGACATAATCACAACCTCTACTCTGAATCGCAGCTAAAAATAGCCTGCCAGAAAATAACTCCAATAAAAAATCCATATCTTTAATTATACCAAATTCTACCAGCCGCCGCCTCCGCCGCCGCCTCCGCCGCCGCCAGCAAATCCACCGCCAGACGAACCGCCAGAAGTTGAAGAATAATCACTAGCATGACCAGCCGCCGTTGACAAACCGCTTAGCCCAGACGAAAACGCCACAGCATTGAATGCGCCCCGCCCAACGTACCAATCTGGCGCCTCGCCAACTTGCTCGTAATATTTACCCATTTGCTTGCTCCAATTTTTCTCTTGCCCGAACAACACAGCGTAAGGTAAAACTCTTTCATATAATTTAACAAGTTGTTTTCCGTCGTTCACGTCAACAACTACTTTTCCCGCACCCTCAGGACTTTGTAGAATATTCAAGCGCTCAGCCTCAGCCACGCCGATGTACATTTTCAATCCCTTCAAATATCGCCTCAAGCTCAAACCTTTATCTGTCAATGACCAACCTCTGGACGCGAAAGCAAGTATAATTGACATAACAAGGAGCATCGGCGACAAAAGTAAAACAGCCAACACAAGAACTCGCTTAAGCCACCCTCTCATTATTCGTCTCACTTCTGGATTTTGCTCGCATAAACCATATTTTCCTCTGGCTAGCGTCTCCAGATTCTTATCATCGTCGCGCGTTCGTGTCATGTATTTTATATTATTTTGAAGATTTTTCAGATTTAGGCGTTGACCTGGCTTTGGAATAGATGGACTGTCGAACATATCCTGGACAATTTCAATTTCCTCGGCTTTAAGTTCTTGCAAATCTTTAATAATCTCAATCTCGTATTGCGCACCGCTAAACAGCGAAGATTTTTTCACTTTATAAATTTTAATATAATGCCGAACCGCCAGATCTAATAATTGCGCGACCTTCGGCAGACCTTTGACCTTGAATGGATCATCGTATTTTTTCAAAACATATGTCGACATCAAAACGCTGATGTCCTCTGGTGGCAAATATTCCGGTGGAATCGGTTTTAATTCCTTATCTCTGCCAACCAACCGCCTATATCGAATTATTAGAAAAATCACCAAAGGTGTCGCGATTGTATAAGCCAAAATCTGCATCAAATGCCAAATTCCAATCAACTTTTCCATTAGCGTTTCTTGATATCCAGAAAAAGTCCCACTCTTAAATCCAACCGCCACAGTTACGCCTTGTCGACGACTCAATTTATCTATTTTTGCAGTAATCCGACCCTCATCTTCGCTCAAGTCGCATTGCGTCGTCGAACCTCGACTGCCGACATAACAAAAAGCTTTCCCTTGCCTTGCCGCAGCCAAAGACTCCTCAAGTTTCACGGAAATTTGCACATTTTCCATCGGAACACGCCACTCATCGCCGATCACATCCCAATAGAACTCATCACGCCCCGTATCACCGTAATTCTTAGTTACGTCACGCTGCGTAAACTTAATAATGTAAGTTTTCTCGCCTTCCACGTAAGTGTTTTTATTGCCAATCCTCAACTCGTCGTCATTCCAAGAATATTCAAGCGGCGTACCATTTTCATCAGTTACAGATTGCAATGAAAAATTCGTCGAGTGATTATCGTACTTCTTAACAAAAACTGGCGCGATTCCCCGATTTTGGTTCGGCGGAAAATTAGCCGTAATTCGCCAAGTGGTTTCCAATTTTGATCGATTATCAGAGTCGCGACTCAGCGAATATTCCGCATCAAATTTTGTAATAGTAAAATTATCCGTCGAGCGTGTCGCAAACGCCATTTTGCCAGACCCAGCCAACAATAGCCCAACAGTTAATAGTACCAAAAGAAAACGTTTCATGCTTTAATTATAGCAAAATTACAAGTTGACTTGCGGATAAATCGCCCGAGTTGTTTCGTCAATTTCGCTCTTAAGCTGCGGGAACGGCACGCCTTCACGCGCCGTAACGCCCTCGAAAATCCAGAATACCCTTTCAGAATAGCCCCAACCACAAGCCGGCGGCATTCCATATTCCAGCATTTCAACGTAATCAATATCAAGCATCATCGCCTCTTCATCACCAGCGTCACGCATTTGTTGCTGCTCAAGGAAACGATTTAGCTGGTCAATCGGATCATTAAGTTCAGAGAATCCATTGCCCAGTTCCGAACCAGCAATCACTGGCTGAAAACGCTCCACCGTCTCTGGATTTTCTGGATTAGCCTTTGATAGCGGGCTAATAAACTTCGGCGTATTCACCAACCAAACCGGACCAGCAACATCTTTACGAATATTCTTCCATAATTTATCAATACTGCGTGGAATAGAATCAGTTTTTTCAACTTCCAAATTATGTTCTTTCAGTTTAGCGGCAACTTCTTCAATCGTCGTGTTATAAACGTCGATTCCGTAATGCTTGCGAATAACCTCAGCATAATCCCAAACTTCCCACTCGCCACTCATATCAACGTTGAACTTGCCCAATTGGAATTGCAGAGTGCCAAAAGTCTTCTTAAGCACGTCTTTATACATCGACTCCATGAAACGCATCCCCTGTTTCCAGTCCCAGTAAGCCGCATACCACTCCATAGCAATATGTTCCGGCAAATGCTCGTCCGAGTAATTTTCATTACGAAAACGCGGACCGAGATCATAGACTTTCTCAAATCCAGCACCAATCAGCCGCTTTAATGGCAATTCATGACTAATTCGCAAATAAAACTGCTGATCGCCCAGTGCATCCATATGCGTCACAAATGGGTTCGCGTCCGCACCGCCAGTGGTGTGCTCCAAAACAGGAACATTAATCTCAATAAATCCATTACTATTCAAATAATCTCGCGTTGCTTGCCAAAACTTACTTCGGCGAATGAATCGCTCACGAACTTCAGGATTGACGTTCATATCAACATAACGTCGACGCAAGCGCTCTTCCTTGTTCTCTAATTTTTCTGGCATTGGTCTTAATGATTTAGTCAACAATCTAAGTTCGCGTACACCAACAGATTTTTCACCTGTTTGTGTCGTGGTCATCACGCCCTTCGCCTCAATAAAATCGCCCGTGTCCAGTAATTTAAGCTGCTTCATTCCAAGCACACCGCGCGCAGCGTCTAATTCCGCCACGTCATCACGCTGCAAGTAAAGCTGCACATCACCAGATTGATCGCGTAATTTAATAAATGCCAATTTGCCAAAACTGCGAATAGACGCCACGCGACCCGCAACAACAACTTCCTTACCAGCTAGCTCATCATACTCAGACAAAACCTCGGCACAAGTATGGGTTCGTTCTGATTTTGCTGGATATGGTTCAACGCCTAATTGACGTAATGTTTCCAGTTTTCGTAGTCGTTCATTGCGATAATCTTGAAGTGTAGCCATAACAGAGATAATTATAGCACATTATACGCGACAGATCTCGCCAGACTTAAGATATCGACTTAATAATGTAGGTAATTTCGGCTTTTGGCGTCTTAATCGTTACTTCATCACCGATTTTCTTACCAATCAATTCTTTACCAATTGGCGACTGATCTGAGATTCGTCCAGCCAATGGATCAGCTTCAACTGGTCCAACCACTGTGTAAGATACGGTTCTTTCTGGACATTGCAATTCAACTGTACTGCCCAAACCGACACTTGAGCTGCCGTTGGATTTAATAATTTCGGCGTTCTGCAGAATATCCTCAATTTCCAAAATTCGCGTTTCCACCAAACCTTGCTCTTCGCGCGCAGCGTCATATTCCGCGTTTTCGCTCAAGTCGCCAAAATCTCGCGCTGCCGCAATTTTTTCAGCAATTTCGCCACGTCGGCCTTTCAACTCTGCCAATTCTTTTTCTAAATCAGCCTTTCCAGCTTCTGTAATTTGATAAGTTTTTTTCATAAAAATCTCCTCCTCTACTGTATGTAGTGGTATTAGTCTTACGATCTACACTAAATATAGTGTTTTTAGTTAGTCTTGATTAAGTCTATCTGAGTATATCAATCGCTATTTATTATGTCAATATAATCAGCCCTACCGACTAAGGCAAAAATCCATCAACTGCTGATAATCCATTTTTCGCGTTTCGCCAGTTGCTCGTTCTGTCAATTCAAACAAGCCATCACCATCAATCGCTCGATCACCGATCGTTATCCGCCACGGCAAACCCATGAGTTCAGCATCAGCAAATTTCACGCCAGGACGCTCGTCGCGATCATCAAGTAGCGCATCAACACCACTGTTAGCCAACTCGTCATAAAACTTGCCCGCCAATTCCTGCCCTTTTTCACCAATTGCCACAATATGAACCTTAAACGGCGCAACATTTTCCGGCCAAACCAAACCTTTATCGTCAGCGAACTTCTCAACAATCACGCCCATAACTCGCGTAATTCCAATGCCATAACTTCCCATGTAAGCGTATCGCTCTTTACCTTCGGCGTCAGTAAATACCAACTTCATTTCTTCGGATTTCTGCGTGCCGAAATTAAAGATATTGCCAACTTCGGCAGTCTTCACTTTTTCTAACTCACTACGATCGACGCCGAGCTCCTCAATTGCCTCATCCAAAACTTCCTCATTAACAGCGATATTTTTACCACGATGCAAATAAATATAATCCTCACCAGCATCGCAAATCGTCTGAAACTCATGACTAAACTTCGTGAAAGCGCCGCCAGAAGCAAACGTCACATACGTTTCATCGCCAATTCCAAATCGGTCATAACAACGCTTATACGCCTCAATGACTGAATTGTAATAACTATCCAAACTCTCCTTACTATCGTGAATCGAATACATATCCTTCATCACAAATTCACGACCACGCATAATTCCACTCTTAGCGCGAAGCTCGTTTCGCAATTTATTCTGGAATTGATAAACACTAATTGGCAAATCTTTGTAGCTCTTTAAGTAATTGCGAAGAAGATCAACAATCGGCTCCTCGTGCGTCCAACCAAAACCAATGTCTGTACCGTCTTGCAGCTTAGACTTAAACCAAACGTCGACCAATTCATCGCTCCAGCGACCAGTTTCTTGCCACAATTCCTTTCGCTGCAAAGTACTCATCACCAATTCCTGGCTATCAACTTTATCCATTTCCTCACGAACAATTTGCTTAATATTCTCAAGAACCCTCAAACCTAACGGCAAAAACGAATACACGCCCGCCATCGTTTTATGTACGTAGCCAGCACGAATCAAAAGCTGAGCATTTCGCGCAACCTCGCCAGCTGGTGCCTGCTTCAAAGTTCTAGTAAAAAGTTGTGTCATTCGCATATTTTTCTCCTTTACATAAATATAAATGGCAATAACGATTCTGTTTGATTAATTGCGCCCGTATTGATAAACAAGAAATAAAAAGCTATTCCGTTTTTTGCCATATGCATCATAATCGGCACCCAAATTGCGCCAGTATATTCCCTAGTTGCGCACATAACCAGGCTTAAAGTAAATGTATCAACTGTCACCGCCCATTGCAATGGCGAATCCGGACCAACCCAAAGATGCGCCGCGCCAAACGCTATGCTCGTTACGATAATTGATAGCCAAATCGAGAAAGAATTGCGCAACTTACCGTAAAGATATCCGCGATACAAAAGTTCCTCAACAATCGGCGCCAACACCACCAACACAACAAACGCCATGATAAATTGCCAATGAGTCGCCAACATACTCTGACTGAACGGTATGGCCTGCTTTTGTTGCATATCCACTAAGAAAACAACTCTGGCGATGCTCATCGTAACCATCGTTAGTAAAAAGTACGCCACAAAAGCAAACGGAGAAATGAATATTTCCAAAAACGTTGGCCAATCATTCACGCCCAAATTGCTCAAAGTTGTTCGGCGCTTCTTAACCAAAAACGGAACACCAATCACGACAATTAGCGACAAAATATATACAATAACCGAAAGCACTGTATTAAAAATAACTGGATTCACAGAATTGAGCGGTACACCGATTTTTATCAAAGCACCGACCGCCAATGAAACAACAACTTCCACCGCCAAAAATACGCCATAAACCCAAGCTGGGAGCGCCAAAATCAGCCACCATTTGCGGTTTTTTAATTTCTTAGAAGAGTTTTCCAACATCACTGATCGTCACCAAAATTGTTAAGATTAATAGAATTAGCATACCGGTTGCCTGAATATTTTCTTCACGCTCTTTTGTTAAATCTTTCTTAAATAAGCGGAAAATTGTCATCGTGAACCATCGACCGCCGTCGAGCGCTGGGATTGGTAAAATGTTCATCACCGCCAGCGTCAGCGAGATTAACGCCGCCACGAAAATGATGTACTCAATTCCAGAACTGACAACTGACGGGAATAATACACCCAGTATGCCAATTGGTCCTGCTACGCTCCCGCTAACAGAGTCCAAATCAGCTCGTGCAGATTCTTTTGATTCTGCGGAGCCAAATATTTGTCCAATTGATCCATGCACGGTTTTTACTAATAGCACGCCAACACCTTTAATCGTTTCGTATGACAATTGCCCAGTAGCCACCACACCCACAATAGGCGCCGACCATGTGCTATACATTTTCTCCGTCTGCCCCGGAACAACACCCAAATATCCGCCATTTTTCACGGACTTTTCATCATTCAGCTGGATATCAAGCGACGATTCTTTGCCGTCACGCTTGTACTTGACGTTGATTTTTTTGCCAGCATTTTCCTTCGTTACAATTGGCAACTTTCCCGCCTCTGTAAGTGGTTGATTATTTATTTGCACCAATTGATCATTAACCTTAAGTCCAGCTTTATCGGCAGGCGAACCTGGCGTAACTTTCGCTATCGCCACTGGTGAACGCCTAACCTCTGTGTCAAATGGCAATTGGACTTGGTTCGACAGGATTTTCGGCATGCCAATTACCGCAAGAATCGTGAACAAAACAATTGCAGTTATCCAGTTCATCACGACGCCAGCCAGCAAGATTTTCGTCTTCACCCAAAACGTCGATCCGCCATATGTGCCCTCGCCTTTTGCGGAATCATATTCACCGTTCAGTTTGACAAATCCACCAAGCGGCAGCCAATTCAGACTAAACGTTACGTCCTCACCCAAGAAACTTCGCTTTACTTTCCATTTTTTTGCGGCAGGCGGAAATCCGACTCCGAATTCCTCAACCTTGACGCCGTTTCTCTTGGCGACAATAGCATGACCTAATTCATGCAAAACCACCAATAAAATGAGAACAAATAACCCTAAAAGTACTCCCCAAATAATCATTTTCCAAACCGCCTATTCCGATTAGCATATTCCTCTAAAATCACCGACACGTCTTCCACTGTCATGTCTGGCCAATTCTTCTCAATAAACATCAATTCGCTGTACGCTGATCGCCACAACATAAAGTTGCTGAGCCGCTGTTCACTAGAAGTTCTGACAATCAAATCACACGGTGGCACCTCTGGCGCATATATATTTTCAGCAATCAACTCAGGCGTAATTTCCTCAGCAGAAATTCCAGATTGAATAATTTTTTTAACCGCATCGGCAATCTCCAAATGTCCGCCATAATTTAAGCATAAAACCAGTTCTCCATTTTTCAGATCGGCAGTCTTTTCCTCGGCCTCGTTAATCGCTTTGATCAATTGATCCGACAAACCTTCCCTGGACCCAACAACTCTCAAGCGAACCTCGTTTTCAATAAATATCGGAAGATCAGCCTTCAGTATATTCAATAGCAATTTCATCAAATGTCGGACTTCTTCCTCTGATCGCTTCCAGTTTTCCGTACTAAAAACATAAGCGCTCGCATATTTCACGCCCCGATGAAGAACCTCCAACGCCACGTCTTTTAGCGCGTTATATCCCGCCAGATGTCCTTCGTACGTCGGCAGGCCATGCTGCTTTGCCCACCGCCGATTTCCATCAACAATAAACCCGATATGTCGCGGCAAATTAGCATCTTCACTCATTATTCGCCCTCCATTTATCAATTAATTTCACATCCTGAACATCTTTTTCGCGACTGCGCCATTTTTTCCATTGAGATAAAAACTCTAAATTGACGAACCTCACGCCATCATATTCCACTGCGTAATCAAGCAAATCATCATAGCTAACAGCCTGACCATCAAAAACCCAGCCATCCCAAACTTCAGCCGAATCGTCATCTTTTACAAAATAAAAACGCTGATTGTCATCAAACTTTTTAATCCAATCGCCACTCTCCTCAGAGAGCTTTTTCATCAAATCAGGACTCGCCGCAAGATCAATATCACTAGCTGGACGAATCCCCAATTGATCCAAAATCCCGCTACCAATAACAATAATTTGATCCAACGGCAAATTCAGCGCCTTCACTTTGTCGGCAAAAGTTTCACTCATTAAACGGTTAAGACGTCCTTTTCTTTCGCCTTAAATGCCTCGTCAATTTGCACTTGCATCTTACTCATTAAGCCGTCAATTTCTTTCTCTACGCGCTTCAAATCGTCTTCACTCAACTCTTTGTTGTCCTTCATTCGCTTAGCGTCCTTAAGAGCATCTTGGCGAATATTACGCATCGCAATTCGAGCTTCCTCGACCTTCTCGCTAACCTGTTTCACTAGTTGATGGCGGCGCTCTTCAGTCAAAGCTGGAACCGGAACGCGAACTACTCGCCCATCATCAGATGGATTAAATCCTAGGCTTTGGTTATCGCGAATTGCAGAAGAAATTGCCGTAATGTTACTCGGGTCAAATGGCGTAACTAACAGCATTTGTGCCTCTGGAGCGGTTACGTTTGCAACCTGATTAAGTGGCATTTTTGAGCCGTAAGCCTCAACCATAACACCGTCAAGCATTCCAGCGTGCGCCCTGCCTGTTCGCACCTTCTTCAATTCATCTTGAAAAAAGCTAAACGCTGCATTCATTTTTTCTTCATAAGGGTTTGTGTCGAACATATTTCCTCCAATTTATCTATCCGTTATTATATCAAACTTCAAGCATCTTGTCTGCTAATTTTGCCTCGCACCCCGTGCTATAATAACAGAGTGATTTCTAAGATTAAGCTATACAATTTCCGGTCTTATCATCTGCACGAAGCGACTTTTAGCAATTCTGGTACGGTAATCGTTGGACCAAATGGCACCGGCAAGACGAATCTACTCGAGGCGGTTTACGTGGCGCTACGCGGCAGTAGTTTTCGTGGCAGCCTCAGCGATTGTATGACGCTGAACGCTCCGCAGACAATTATTCACCTAGAGGGAGATTTCGGCGAGCGACGCATTAAGCTTGATTCAATTTCCGGAAAAATCAACAAAGAATTCATCATCAATGACAATAAATCAAAGGTCTTAACCAGAAAAAACCGCTTGCCTGTCGTTTTGTTTGAACCAAGCGAACTAAGATTAATCTCCTCTTCACCGTCCCGACGACGCGATTTTCTGGATGGCTTAATTGCCCGACTTGACCCTAAATACGACGCGGATTTAAGAGCTTTCAATCGCACTCTTTTGCAGCGCAACGAGCTCTTAAAATCTCACCAAGAAGACTCATCAATTTGGCGCGACAACCTGTTTGCTTGGGATATAAAATTTGTCCAATACGCGACCAACATTGCCCAAAAACGAGCCAAATTTCTCCAGATAAACGAGCCCCGCATAAAAAATTTATACGAATCTTTGGCGGGAAAAAACACACAATTATCCATTGAATATGGCGCTATTGTACCCCTGGAAAATTATGACCAAGCCCTACTCAATCGCTTAGGAAAATCCCGCGAATATGAAATAGTCACAGGATTTACTTCGGCTGGCCCACACCGTGAAGATTTCACAATTTTCCTCCATGATCAGCCCGCTATTAAGGTTGCTTCACGTGGCGAAATGCGAACCATTATGCTGGCGTTCAAATTATTAGAACTAGAACTTCAAACAGAAGTCAGCCAATCTCGACCGTTAATTCTACTGGATGACGTTTTTTCTGAATTAGACGCCACTCGCGAAAAACTTCTTCAGGAGACGATCCAGAATCATCAATTCATCGTCACCACGACAGATGCACGCCACCAAAAAGATGGCTGCTCAATAATCTCCACACAATAAAAAATCCGCCCTCTCACGTGAAAGCGGATTTACTTTTCCTAAGCTTATTTATGCTTGAATCGCATCGGAATTATTAGCTAATTCACCCAGAACAATCGCCACGTTATCTTCAATGATCTCATCATATTCTGGAACTCGTGCACGAATCCATGCGTCAATTTCTTCAGCTGGCGCGTCATTGTCCTGCATCTGTACCAACTCTTTCAGCTGATCATCGTCCAGAGATTCAACGATTTCTTCGCCAATTTGGCTATTGATCGTATCTTCTACGTGCTGAATCAGCGCTTGCATCTGATCTTCTGGTAGATTGATGCCGATTGAATTCAGCTGTGCCTTGGTGACTATTGTTACTCGAATGTTTAATTGGGTTTGGTCGTTATTCATGATTTTATAATATCCTTTTTATGTTTTATTATCAATTATGCTTATTTACCGTTGCTTGATTCGCTATTTACCTCAACTGGGTCAAGTTTGTTGGCGACCGCCCTAGCAGCCCTACCGACAGCCCTACCAGCTCTCGACGAGATACTCTTACCGAGCCGCCTCATCCAGTCAGCGCCCTTGCCAGCAACCCGCGCCAGCTTATCTTTGGCAGATTCCCATTTGTCGCCGAGAGCCTCTCTGCGAGCTTGTCGTCGTGCGTTTTTACGTTCCCGGGCTTTTTCTGCACGCTCCTTCATGGTTTCCTTAGCTTTATCTATTTCACTCTTAGCCTTATCAATTTCTTCCTCGGCAGAATCAATCTTACTCTTCTGCTCACTAACATTAAATTCAGCAATCTTCAACTCCGTTGCGGCAGCCTCGGCCAGATGATGCTTTTTATCAGCCTCCAGGCGCAACTTCTCATTCGTTTGATCAGCTTCAAATGCCTTCTTTGCGGCGTCATACTCAGCGGCAGCTTTCTTAGCCTTCTCTTCCGCCTCTCGTCGTGTCTTTTCTGCTTCTTCCAACTTGGCGGCAGCCTCTTTTTGCTCTTGCTTAGAGTTTTTTACAGTCTCTTTATTGCTATCAATCGTCGACTTGTCAGCCTCATTATCTGCCTTATCCTGCTCTCGCGCTTCGTTATATTTCTGCCTATCCAACTCGCGCTGTTCTTTAGCCTTAGCCCGAGCTTCCTTGCGTTCTTGACGAGCTTTTTGCCTTTCTTCTTTTCGCGTACGGGCTTCTGAGGCTTTCTGAAGAATAAACTCTCGACCGCCCGCAAACAATTCTGCAGCCTTATTCTTTGCTTCAGACAAAGTATTGCCTATTTGTTCCTTAGCACGTCCAGCTCCTTCAGCAATCTGTCCAGGTAATTCAGAACCCCGACTCACGCCAATATAAAAACTATCTTTCAAACCCTTCCATACGCGACCAAGACCTTCTTTAGCCTTATTCTTCAGCGCAGCAACTATCTCCTGACCGTCAGCAATACGCTCATCGCGCGACTTTGGTATATCCCTAAGCTCATATGTCATTGTATCAGGCACATCAGCGTTTGGATTAAATTTTACCTTTGGTTTTTCGCTCATATCTTTCCTTTTTTGTTTTTACTATCATTTTTGATATGTACCCATACTAGCACATATTTGCGATATTGTCAATATGCTTATGATAAATATTGACAAAATAAAAAAATCGACCGCATTACTACGGCCGATTTCTTCTCTGTGTAAAAATCTATTCGCTGACGCCCAGCTCGATTCGCTTAAACTGACGAACCACGATGTTCTCGCCTAATTTCGCAATCGCTTCCTTAACGTGCTGCTCAACAGTCTTAGAATCGTCCAAGATATATGCCTGGCTCATAAGAACCTGCTCAGCAAAATGCTTCTTCAATTGACCTTCAACGATCTTCTCGCGCATTTCTTCAGGCTTGCTTGCCAAAGATTCGCTCGCCATAAGCTCAGCTTTAACGCGCTCCATTTCCTCTGCTGGAATGTCAGCTTCAGAAACATACTTTGGGCTCATCGCTGCAATTTGCATAGCAATTTCGTGTGCCAACGTCTTAAAGTCGTCAAGTCGAGCCACAAAGTCGGTTTCACAGTTTACCTCAACGATAACGCCAATTCGACCAGAGTGAACGTAACTTTCGATCAAACCTTCACGGGCTTCACGATCGCCCTTCTTTTCAGCTTTCGTCAAGCCTTTTTTGCGCATAGCTTCCAAAGCTTTATCGAAATCGCCCTCAGCTTCAACCAAAGCTTTCTTAGCGTCGGTCAAGCCTACGCCGGTCAATTCGCGCAATTTTTTGATATCGTCAACAGAAACGCCCATCCTATTTCTCCTCTTTTTTAGCTGGTTTTTCTTCAGCCTTTACGCTACCCGCACCTTCAGCAACAGCTGCGGTGAAGTAGTCTAATAGCAATTGAATACCCTTAACAGCGTCGTCGTTACCTGGAATTACGTAATCAATTCCTGTTGGGTTAACGTTGGTGTCAACAATTGCAAATACTGGCACGCCCAAAGTTTGAGCCTCGCGAACTGCATTTGCGTCGGTCAATGCGTCAACTACAACAACAGCGCCTGGCTTACCCATCAAATCCTTGATGCCGCCATATTTCATATTCAAGCTGTCGATTTCCTCTTGGAAGCGCTGTACTTCAAGCTTATTGTAACGCTTTTCCAAGTCACCTGAAGCCATTCGCTTTTCAAGATTCTTTAGCTTCTTAATTTGCTGAGCAATAGTTGAACCGTTAGTCAACATACCACCAATCCAGCGCTCAACTACGTATGGCTGGTTGATCTTTTCAGCTGCTTCACGAACAACGTCTTTAGCTTGTTTTTTGGTGCCAACAAACAGAACCTTACGGCCTGATGCAGCGATTTTTGTCAATTCTGGCAAAGCCTTATCCAAAGCTTCAACAGTCTTAGTCAAGTCAATAATGTGACTATCCTGACGCTTACTGTGAATATATGGCGCCATCTTTGGGTGCCAGCGGCTGGTTTTGTGTCCAAAATGAACACCTGACTCCAGCAAAGCCTTAATGTCTACCTTTACAGACATTCTCTTCTCCTTTTGCCTCATCCGCCCACGATTTGGAGTGTGAAGCGGATTGTGTCATTAAAATTAGTTACTTGGCAATTATACCACTATTCTTCATCAAGAGCAACCACCTCTCGACGAGACGCGATGAACTTTTCCATCTCTTGATCAAGCTCAATTGCTTCCTTGCTTGAAGAAGAAATCTTCTGAATCTTATACCACTCTCCTCTTGGCTCTACAACTTGCATTTCGACAGATTGACCACTCTCCTCTGTCGGATCCTTGCGGCGCACCTCTGCGCGAGCTACATCGCCACCTGCCCGAGCGAACTCAAAATAAGTAATCGAGCTATCATCCACAAAAGCACCATACGAACAATTCTCTCCCCACGCCAAATCTTTTGCAGTCATATCCGGCGCTGGTTCATCAATTAGATTTGCCGACAACTTAAACAATAAGACTGATCCAGCCCTTGCTCCGTCTTTCCCGATGTGGACATCCTCGTAGACATCAAACGCCACGACTGAAGTACCTACTTCCACTGGTATAATATTAGAAGAATCAACAACACTCTCATGAGGTTTAAATAGCTTCGCGCTAATAGGGCTGCTACCTATAAATTTAGGAGATAGTTCCAGATCAAGGCTTACACTAAGCATACCACCAAGCCGTGACAACGAATCCTGATTAATCAGAGTATTTATATTACTTTCTTCATAGCCATCAGGTTGATCCAGTATCTCGCTGACAACCTGTATTTTTCTTTTTTCTTCACCGCGTCGAAACGCCTCATTCGCCAAGCTGTCTAAATTATGATTATTCCAAAGTGTAGGTTGCCTTCCCTTGTCCATATTATATAACTCCTTAATTTTCCTAATTATCAGAACCAGTTATACTCTCTCTCTTGATTTGTCAAGTATTTCATCATATTTTTGACAATTTGCAAATGACATGATTGCAATGTATACTCGTGCTGCTGGTGATATTTGCATTACTCCGTTTTTTTTGTTAAAATACCAAGGTTATGAAAAGCAGTATTCACCCACAGAACTATCGCCCTGTCGTATTTAGCGACGAACAAGCGGGCTTCGCGTTCTTGACTCAGTCAACAGCGCAAACAACCGAAACTATCAAATGGGAAGACGGCAACGAATATCCATTAGTTAAGGTTCACATTTCATCAGCTTCACACCCATTCTTCACCGGTGAAGAAAAGATTATCGACACCGAAGGTCGTGTTGATCGCTTTAAGGCTCGTCAAGCAGCCGCTGAAGCTCGCCGAGCAGCTTTGGCAAACAAAGCAAAGAAAGCTAACGCTAAAAAAGCAGCTAAAACTGATTCTCCAAAATCAGACAAAAAGACTAAATAATCTGACAAATTAGTCTGACGATTCAAAAACCGCTCAATCACTGGGCGGTTTTATTTTACGTTAGTTCAATCTGACAATACTTATCTCGCGACATAATATTTCACGGTCTCCCCGCATCTTTGCGGCACATAAGCGGTGAGCGCCGTCACCTTGCAAAGCCAAAAATACTCCTCCATCAGAATCCACGACAATATCTACACCGCGTATTGGAGGACTAGTTTTCGGATCCATTTCTGCGTATTGCCTAATAATATCACGACTACTTTTTCCACCTTTCGATTCCGACGCACGCCCTTCTCGCCAATCTTTAATCATCGGTGCAGCCACAAATAATTCAACCGGCAACGGAATGTCAGATTCCGGAATCGCTCTCATGTCAGGCCACTCACCCTCATATATAGATATTTTTGTTTCACTGGCAATATTACCTTTAATTGATTCATTCAAATCGCGTAATGAAACTGGCTTCTCTATTGGATTGGTGTCAATCTCAAACAAACTCTTCACGATCAAATCAACCCTCGGATCGTTTGCTGGCATAGTCTCTGGAAGGTCTTCAATACACTGCACCAGTTCAGACGACTTTCCAACGTCGCAAAGCGCCAACTTATCAGCATTCTCGTAAACCAAATCACGCGATTCAACCTTGCATTCTCTCATTATCACTATATAATACAATACTGAGAAACATTTGTCAATGTATGATATAATTTTATAGATATGGCAAAGATTTCTTTAGATATGGATTCTCTGAAAAATGAACGAGCTGATTTGAGCAATTTTTTAGCGCAACCTGATGCTTACAGCTCACCAGATTTTACAGTAAAAAACAAACGATTTTCAGAATTAGAAACGCTTATCTCCAAAGGTGAAGAGCGAGAAAACCTGGAAAAAAACTTAGTAGAGGCCAAAGAATTAGCAAACGAAGGTGGCGAGCTGGCTGCCCTGGCGAAACTTGAGATCACTGAAACCGAAGCTCGATTGACCGAATTAGAAGAAGAATTATTCATCCTTCTCACTCCAAAAGACCCCAACGATGAGAAAAATATCATCATGGAAATACGCGCTGGCGCGGGTGGCGATGAAGCGTCATTGTTTGCGGCGGAACTATACCGCATGTATTTACGTTGGTGCGAGTCTAACGGCTATAAAGTAGAATTAATTAGCGAATCAGCCAATGATTCTGGCGGCTATAAAGAAGTTATTTTCATGATCAAGGGCGACGCGCCATACTCTAAATTGAAGTTCGAAGGTGGCGTACACCGAGTTCAGCGAGTTCCAGTCACTGAAAGCCAAGGTCGCGTCCATACTTCAACTGTAACGGTGGCAGTTTTGCCAGAAGCAGAAGAAGCTGACATTGAGATAAACCCGAACGATTTGCGAGTTGACATTTACCGCTCTAGTGGACACGGCGGACAGAGTGTGAACACCACAGACTCAGCGGTACGAATCACCCACTTGCCGACTGGAATGATAGTTACAAACCAGGATGAAAAGTCGCAAATTAAAAACCGCGAAAAAGCCATGAGCGTGCTTCGTTCGCGATTGTTACAGATGAAAATTGACGAGGAAAACGCCAAATTAAGCGCCGAGCGACGCTCGCTGGTTGGAACTGGCGACCGTTCAGAGAAGATTCGAACCTATAACTTCCCTCAAGACCGCATCACCGACCACCGCATTCACTACAGCCGCAGCAATATCCCCGCTGCAATGAACGGGGATATCGACGATTTGATTGAAAATCTACAGAGATATGAGCGTGAGCTGAAAGCTCAGAATGCTAGTAATTA
>CALFHE010000010.1 GCA_937875955.1 uncultured Candidatus Saccharibacteria bacterium
CCCGAAGCTTATCGCAGTCTTCCACGTCCTTCATCGGTAATATACGTCTAGGCATCCATTTAGCGCCCTTGAGTACCTTTTTATGCATTGACTTAACTAGTAGTTGCTACTTTGCAATTACTACTACCGTCAATTAAAAACTCAATTTCTTTTACTCTCAAATTGTTAATGATCAGTGCCTCACACATTTGAGTGCACAATCGACAAGTCAATAAATTGACAAATCTATCTACACTCAGATGTTTTTCCACTGCCCTCGCACGTTTTGCAGTGTATTGCCAGAGGTTCGTTTGAACATTCGCTTAACTAGTAATTAACTATACAGCAGCTGAGATTCTTTTGCAAGGGTTTTTTCAAAGTTTTTTCGACTTTTTTTGCTTTTTATTAAAATCAGCGCCAATCGCCTCAGAAATACTAGAAAAACCGTCATTTTTTAGCAGCTGAGACAACTCGCGATTTATTCGCCCAATTAGCTGCGGCCCTTCAAAAAACAGCCCAGTAATAAGCCCAACTAGACTAGCCCCTGCCTTAATCTTAGCGTATGCATCTTCGGCCGAAAAAACTCCGCCAACACCAATAATAGTCAGTTTATCTCCATAATTTTTATATATATGCTTAATCAATTCTAAGCTATGTGTGCGAGTAGGTTCGCCGCTTAATCCACCCCTAATATCATCAGTCAAAGGATCTTTAAGATCTACCTTCTCACGATCCTTTATCAAATTAGCGACCGTTACGCCCTGAATATTATGCTCAACAATAACCTTTAATAGCGAGTTGAACTGCTTCAAATCATACAAATGTGGCATTTTAACCCAGAAAGGAACATTTCTCCCTACAGAATCTAATTCGCTTAATAAAGTCTCTAGCGTATCGGCATAAATAAACGGCTCCTTGCCAGCATTCGGACAAGAGATATTGATCTCTATAACACTAGCCAAGCTGTTTTCTACGATATAACTAACCGCTTTTTTTACGTCCCGAATTATATATTCCTCCGGAACGACTGGCCCAAATTCGTCTTTCGTGGATTTATCAGCAATAACAGCCACAGACACAACAGTCGGCATTGATTTAACTTTAGATCTATTTAGTTCAATATAGTCACTAATCTTCTCTAATCCATAATTCGGCATACCAGCATACACAACTACAGATTTGGTGTTCGGTAATCGATGAAACCATGGTCGCAGATTCCCCCTTCTCGGCTCCATAGTTACAGATCCGCCAGAAGCAAAGCCAAATCCAACATCTTCCATTAAAGGTGACAATTGTACATTTTTATCAAATCCCGCTGACAAGCCTATTGGGTTATTAAATACAACTCCATCAATTTCCTGCTGTAGCGACTTGTCCTGGAAGCTCCATAATTTACGAATAGCCCACCTAACAGGAGGGAATGCTTGCGCCAAACGACCGCAAAAAATAGTTAACTTATGAGTAAAGTCTGGTGTTAACAAAAATAATATCGGCTTGATAATACGCTTATACATATTCTAAGAGTATAACTATCTATGTTTTATTAAGCAAGGTTACTTGCAAATAAAAAATCGCCTGTTCGGCGATATTCCTGACTACCTATGATTGGTGGGCGCTGAGGGACTCGAACCCCCGACCCTCTCGGTGTAAACGAGATGCTCTAGCCAACTGAGCTAAGCGCCCATATTAAAAAATATGGTGGGCGATGAGGGACTTGAACCTCCGACCTCGTCATTATCAGTGACGCGCTCTAACCAGCTGAGCTAATCGCCCTCATTCGTCTTGGTGGAGTGTCGTGGACGTAAGCCCACTTCACCCCATATGGTGGAGACACAGGGACTCGAACCCTGGACCCCCTGCTTGCAAAGCAGGTGCTCTAGCCAACTGAGCTATGTCCCCATAAATTGCCAAGACTTTTTAATTGTACAGTATCTTTTTAATTCTGACAAGTGTATAATTAATAATATGTTATATCAATTTAGTTTTGGCTCATTATTTTTTGGGATTTTAGTCTTAATTGCTGGTGGAATCGTCGTCGTTTTTCATCAAAAATTAGCCGACAATCTGGGAAGTGGTGTAAGTAGCTATGACCGTTTCAAATTTTGGGGACTTGTTACATGTGGAGTAGGATTCGCTATTATGCTCAGCCTACACACTATCCCATTAAACTGGCTACTAAACTCCCTTTTTGGCGGCGGACTATAATAAGCGTCAGCAAAAAACATAAATAGCCAAAAATTATTGGCTATTTTTTATAATCACAGTTCTACCAAAATATTAGATTTGATTAAATATGCCATATAAAAAGCCCCTCATAGAGGGACTTTTTTGTTTAACAACTTGATTGTGCAATTCATCAATCGGCTTCTCGTAGAGAAAGGCTGAACTTTTGTCTCGTCCTCGAGAGGACTATTGTAAATATGTAAGCTCGACACACTTACGAGACCGACCTAGCTCAATCTGTGATTGCTCGACAGATTGGCATCGCTACTCCCTAGAAAGGAGGTAATCCATCCGCACCTTCCGGTACGGATACCTTGTTACGACTTAACCCCAATCATGCCCCCCACCTTAGGCCGACGAATCGGACTTCGGGTGTTGGTCACTTTCATGGTTTGACGGGCGGTGTGTACAAGACCCGGGAACGTATTCACCGCAACTTGCTGATTTGCGATTACTAGCGATTCCGACTTCATGCAGGCGAGTTTCAGCCTACAATCCGAACTGGGACTAGCTTTGATGCGATTTGCTTCACCTCGCGGCTTCGCTGCGCATTGTACTAGCCATTGTATTACGTTTCTAGCCCAGGACGTAAGGGAAATACTGACCTGACATCATCCCCTCCTTCCTCCCCGTTACCGGGGCAGTCTGAATAGAAAAATACAACTATTCACAAGGGTTGCGCTCGTTGAAGGACTTAACCTAACATCTCACGACACGAGCTGACGACGGCCATGCATCACCTGTCACAGGGTTCCAAAAGGCACAGTCTACTTTCGCAGACCTTCCCTGGATGTC
The DNA here is from genome assembly GCA_937875955.1 of uncultured Candidatus Saccharibacteria bacterium. Classification (GTDB taxonomy): domain Bacteria; phylum Patescibacteriota; class Saccharimonadia; order Saccharimonadales; family Saccharimonadaceae; genus Nanosynbacter. The sequence continues at coordinate 2,998 of CALFHE010000010.1, forward strand.
AAGCCCTGGTAAGGTTCTTCGGTTATCATCGAATTAAAGAACATAATCCACCGCTTGTGCGGGTCCCCGTCAATTCCTTTATGTTTTAGCCTTGCGGCCGTACTCCACAGGCGGGATACTTAACGCGTTAGCTTCGCTACTGAAGGGGTCGATACCTCCAACAGCTAGTATCCATCGTTTACGGCGTGGACTACCCGGGTATCTAATCCGGTTCGCTCCCCACGCTTTCGTGCCTTAGCGTCAGAAATGGCCCAGTAACCTGCCTACGCCATCGGTGTTCCTTCTAATATCTACGGATTTCACTCCTACACTAGAAATTCCAGTTACCTCTACCATTCTCGAGTTTAACAGTTTGAATAATAGTCTGTATGGTTGAGCCACCAGGTTTCACTATTCACTTATTAAACCGCCTACGCAACTCTTTACGCCCAGTCACTCCGGATAATGCTTGCACCCTACGTATGACCGCGGCTGCTGGCACGTAGTTAGCCGGTGCTTATTCATGAGTTACCGTCATATTCTTCACTCATAAAAGAAGTTTACAACCCGAAGGCCTTCATCCTTCACGCGGCGTTGCTCCATCAGGCTTTCGCCCATTGTGGAAGATTCCTCACTGCTGCCTCCCGTAGGAGTCTGGACCGTGTCTCAGTTCCAGTCTGGCTGATCATCCTCTCAGACCAGCTATGGATCGTCGGCTTGGTAGGCCATTACCCTACCAACTACCTAATCCAACGCAGGCTTCTCCCAAAGCGCCCGAAGGCTTTAATCCGAAGACCATATGCGGCATTAGCTACCCTTTCGGGCAGTTATTCCTCACTTTGGGGCAAATTCCTACGCGTTACTCAGCCGTCCGCCGCTCGCCGACATTTTACACAAAATTCTTGAATAAATCTTCTATATTACCCAGAAGCTTCCAGAATTCAGTGTAAAACTCGCTGCCGCTCGACTTGCATGTGTTAGGCACGCCGCCAGCATTCATCCTGAGCCAGGATCAAACTCTCCGTTAAAATCTACTTTGTATCAAAGTATTAAGGCTCTACAAAAATATAAACTGACGATGATATTGCACAATCAAATTGTTAAAGTTCATCTTAAGTCAGACTGAAGTATGATTTACCTCACTTTACAGATTGTAAATCGTTGCTTAACTCGCACTCCAGCAACCAGACTTGTTACTAATCTTACAGTATATAATTGCCTAGGTCAATAGATTTTTACAATTATTTTGTTGCGAAAAATACAACGGCAGCCACAACCGCACCAATAGCTGCTCCAGCAGCCACTTCTACAGGGGTGTGACCATGAGCAACGCGAAGTTTTTTCAATTTACTACCCTGCTCTGAAATTAACTTATTAAGCGTTTCACCCTGCATTCCAGACGAATAGCGAACCATCATAGCATCATACATCACTATAATAGCCAGCCAAGTAGCTAGTCCAAATACAGAACTATCCCAGCCGTCTTGTAGCCCCAGAAATACCGCCAGCGACACAACAATCGCGCTATGAGCGCTTGGCATACCTCCGGATAGAAGTATTTTTGGATTCGTATCACCACTAAATACTCGACGATTTCGTCCCATGAGATGAAACACTTGCTTCAACCCTTGGGATATCGCCCATGCAATTACTGGGACTACCAAGACTTTCACTATTAATTACCCTCATCCTGCGGACGATCCGCCATCAAACCGATTGACGAAACAGCATCACCATCAGACAGGCGCATAATCGTCACGCCCTGAGTTGTCCTTCCGAGCAGCTTAATATCGCTCAAGCCCAGGCGGATAGTTTGACCATTCTGAGAAACCAATAACGCCTCTGTTATTTCTGGATCAATAGTTTGCACAGAGATAATCGGACCAGTTTTTGCAGTTACAACTGCGGCTTTTATGCCGACTCCGCCACGTTTATGACTTGGAAAATTCGATACCTTTGTACGTTTGCCGAAACCTTTTTCACTAACCACCAGCAAGGTTTGGTCGTCGCCCGTAACGATATCCATACCAACAACGGAGTCGTTTGGACGCAATCTGACGCCGCGGACACCACGAGCTGATCTACCCATTGGGCGCGTATCTTTCTCATTAAAGCGAATAGCTTGTCCTGCAGACGTAGATATAATCACATCATTTTCTCCAGTCGTCCTCTTTATCCAGCGAAGCTCATCACCTTCATCCAATTTAATAGCAATCAATCCATTCGTACGAACATTGGCATAATCTTTCACAGGAGTCTTCTTAACTGTACCCTTCTTTGTCGCCATGAACAGATAGCCGTCTTCGTTGGCGTTCTTTTCATGCTTGATAATCGCTGTTATCTTCTCTTCTGGCTGAAGTTGCAATAAGTTAACGGCCGCAACACCTTTCGCGCTTAGGCTAGCAGCGGGCACCTCATAAGCCTTCAGTCGGAAAATCCTACCCATATTGGTGAAGAATAGTAGATAATCGTGCGAGCTTGCCTGGACAACTTGATCAATGACATCTTCCTCCTTGGTTGTCATTCCGCGCTTACCCTTACCACCACGATTTTGCCTACGATAATCACTCACAAGAGTTCGCTTGATGTAATTTTCGCTTGTAAGCAGAATTACCGACTCTTCCTCTGGAATCAATTCCTCGTCAGAGAACTTTCCTAGTTCGTGATTGATAATCTTACTGCGCCTATCATCGCCATACTTTTCTTTCATGGCGAGCAACTCTTCCTTAACGACACGCAAAATCTCGTTCTCGTCAGCCAGAATTGCCTCCAATTTCTTGATCAGTTCGTGGAGTTGCTTCAATTCTTCTTCAATCTTGTCGCGCTCCAATCCCTGCAATCGTCGTAGCTGCATCGCCAAAATTGCGGCCGCTTGAATTTCCGACAGACCAAATCGCTCCATCAAACGCTTGTCGGCATCGTCATAACTTTCGCGAATCGTCTTAATTACCTCGTCAATATGATCAAGCGCAATTTTCAGACCTTCCAATATGTGAGCTCGTTCCTTAGCTTTGCGAAGTTCAAACTCAGTCCTACGTCGAATAACACCTTGGCGATGTTTAATGAATTCCGCCAAAATCTCTTTCAAGCCCATGACCTTAGGCTGAATACCATTGACCAAAGCCAAGACATTATAATGGAATGATGTTTGTAATCCAGTCAATTTATACAATTGATTAAGAATCTTCTTTGGATAAGCATCTTTCTTCAGTTCAACGACAACTCGAACCTTACCGCGAGCACTTTCATCTCGCGCATCGGCAATATGCGTTATTTTTTTGGCAAGGACAAGTTCTCGAACCTTATCAACAAAGCCTTCCTTGCTCATACCATACGGAACTTCGGTGATTATAATGCTATAACGACCATTTTTGCGCTCTTCAATCGACGCAACCGCACGAATCGTAACTGAACCACGCCCAGTTTCATATGCCTGACGCATTGGCGCACCACCATAAACTTCCGCACCTGTCGGAAAATCAGGACCCTTAATGTGTGTCAATAGTTCGTCTAGTGTAATTTCAGGATTATCTATTTGAGCAACTGTAGCGTCAACCACCTCGCCAAGGTTATGCGGTGGAATATTCGTTGCCATACCAACAGCAATACCCATCTGACCATTCAACAAGATATTTGGAACAGCCGACGGCAAAACCACCGGCTCTTTCTCTGTTCCGTCGAAGTTATCACGAAAATCAACGGTTTCTTTGTCGATATCAGATAGCAGCTCGCCGCCAATTTTATCCATTCGCGCCTCAGTATAACGGGAAGCCGCTGGCTCATCACCGTCCATAGAACCGAAGTTACCCTGACCTTCAACTAGCGTATACCGCATCTTCCAAGGTTGAGCCAAGTTTACCATGGCATCATAAATTGATGAGTCACCGTGCGGGTGGTAGTTACCCATAACTTCACCGACAATTTTTGCTGACTTCACTGTAGCGTGAGGAGCGCGCCAACCATTCTTATTCATCGCATACAAAATACGACGATTAACAGGCTTCAGCCCGTCACGAACGTCCGGCAAGGCACGGTCAATAATAACCGACATGGAGTATTTAAGGAAGGAATCTTCCATAACGCGCTCAACTGTCGACTTTTCAATACCGCGAACTTCTGGCTCTTCGTTCAGAATTTCTGGTTCTACTATATTTTTATTATCGTTGTCCGCCATATCTCCTCCTTAAAAGTCCAAATCTTCCACATTAACCTTAGCGGCATTTGTTTGAATAAAATTTTTCCTCAATTCTACACTATCACCCATAAGCTTCGTAAATATCGCGTCTGCCCGTTCTGCATCCTCAATATTAACCTTTACTAATGTTCGATTTTCCGGATTCATAGTCGTTTCCCATAATTGAGCGGCATCCATCTCACCAAGACCCTTAAATCGCTGCTGCGCCGTGTAACCCGCCTGCTTAAATTTCTCAGCATTTTCATCAATCTTTACGCCAGCGGCCCTACGTTCATTGATCTTTTCGTTCAATTTTTGTTCGAGGGCTACTTCATCATAGACGTAATCTATCTTACGATTGCTGCCAGTTCCTCTACTCAACCCAAACAGAGGTGGTTTCGCCAAATATACGTGACCCGCTTCAATTACTTCAGACATATATCGGAAGAAGAATGTCATCAAAAGTGTAGAAATGTGCGCACCGTCAACGTCGGCATCTGTCATAAATATAATCTTGTCGTAACGAATGCCGCTAATGTCAAATTGGTCGCCAATTCCAACACCCATAGCCTTAATCAACGAAACAATTTCAGCATTAGCAAACATCTTATCAAACCTTGCGCGCTCCGTATTCAACACCTTACCGCGAAGAGGAAGAACAGCCTGAATAGTTGAATCGCGGCCATCCTTAGCTGAACCCGCAGCAGAATTACCCTCGACAATAAATAATTCACAACCTTTTCGATTACGAGATGAGCAATCCGTCAATTTAGATGGCAAGTTTAAGCCCTCAAATGCTCCCTTACGGATAACGTTGTCGCGCGCAGCCCTTGCCGCCTTACGAGCTCGTGCTGCCAATGTAGCCTTGCCGACAACCTTCTTAGCTGTAGCTGGATTTTCCTCCAAATAATACGCGAAATATTCGCTCATCACCTGATCAACATAGCGACGCATCTCTGGATTACCAAGTTTATTCTTAGTCTGACCCTCAAACTGAGGATCTGGCAATTTCACCAAAATAACCGCCGTCAAACCTTCACGAATGTCATCACCAGTCAGATTATCCTCTTTTTCTTTCAGTAGGCTATTCTTACGAGCATAATCATTAATTACACGCGTGAGAGCTGTTCGAAAACCAACCAAATGAGTACCGCCATCGGGAGTTAAGACGTTATTGGCAAATGGCTTTACCACTTCAGCGTAAGTGTCATTATACTGAACCGCAATTTCCACCATACAATCTTCAACCTGCTTCTCGACGTAAAATATATCGTCCGATAAAACATCCTTTCCGATGTTCAGGTTTTTTACATAACTCTGAATACCGCCCTCAAAGTAGAAAGCTTTCCGCTCGCCAGTTCGCTCATCAATAACCGACGTGTGAATGCCTTTTGTAAGGTACGCCTGATGACGAAGATAATTAACAACCCATTTATAGTCAAAATTAACCGTCTCCTTAAAGATGGTTGGGTCTGGATAAAATGTAATTGTCGTACCAGAACCATCAGACTTTCCGACTACCTCTAATTCTGTCTGAGGCACGCCTGTTGCGTATTCTTGGCGATAGATTTTACCATTCTTTCTAACTTCAGCAATCATCCGCGTAGACAATGCATTCACAACACTAGAACCAACACCGTGAAGTCCAGATGAAACTTTATAGCCACCGCCACCAAACTTACCACCGGCATGTAAGATTGTTAATACCGTCTCCAATGTACTCTTACCTGTCTTTGGGTGTTTATCGACAGGAATGCCACGACCGTCATCAGATACTCGAACGCCGCCATCCTTTAACAAAGTTACTTCGACCTTTGTAGCATAACCAGCGATTGCCTCGTCAATTGAGTTATCGGCAATCTCCTTAATCAAGTGATGTACGCCCTCATATCCCGTACTACCGATGTACATTCCTGGACGCTTACGAACCGGCTCAAGACCCTCTAGGACCTGGATTTGTGAGCCATCATAAGATTGTTCATTTGTTTGTTTAGCCATATCTCCCTCACTATTATCTGAATTATCAGCTCTTTTCAACAACTTTATTATACATCAAAATAGATATATTCTCAAACTATTTACTTTTTCAGCCTGCTTATGCTAAAGTTAGATTAAAGTTATATAACAACAAAAATAAAAGAGGTCAAAATGTTCAAAAAAATTATCTCGCGCCTACCATACAGCCCTTCAATGATCCACAGTTTGGGCTTTTATGCGAAACGCCTACGTAAAGAAGAAGCTACTCGAAAGATCGGGCTTATTTTAACCGCCCTAGCGCTTATTGTGCAGTCTTTCACTGTTTTTTCACCGCCAGAATCAGCCAATGCAGCAGATTCCAGCGACCTAATTTACGGCGGAATTTCTAGCGGTCAGCAATTGATGGCTCATTATGACGCGAACACAAATAATATTCGCGACCTCTATAATCATCTTGGTATTAGCCGTTCTGATTTGGTAGCAGCGACTGGTAATCTTCAGACTTTAAATAGCAATATGGGTACCTATTCATGGGGACTTACGCCTCATTTTGGACCATCAAGAGGTGAAGGTTCATATGTAGTGCGCACATCTCAAGGAGGGGCTCGCACATTCTACTATCGACCTCACAACCTCTGGGGTAGTTTCTCGTACAGAGCATTCGTTGGATATTCAGCCGGGACTGGCTGGTTTGCAATTATGCTTAACTGTGGCAACTTAATCTTAAAATTCGCACCACCGAATCACCATTGTCCGACTGGTCAAGTCGGCACATACCCCGACTGCTCTACTCCACCACAGCCAGTAGCCACGTGTAACGCTCTAGACATAAAGAATAATGGAGACACTTACCAACTTACAGCCAACGCCAGTGCAGCCAACGGTGCTACAATTCAAAAATATGTATACAGTATTTATCGAGGAAACACCCTAGTTAAAACTATAGAAAGCAACGATAAGATTGTATCTTATACAGAGAAAACACCGGGATCATACAAAGTTGTTCTAACAGTAAAAAGCTCGCTAGGCGACAAGACCTCAGACGCCTGCGTAAAGACATTTACTATACCAGAGCCAGCAAGGTGTCCTCAAAACCCTAAATTGTTAAAGGACGATCCTCAATGTCAACCATGTCCAGGCGACTCTACGATATGGATTAACGATAGTCGATGTTCTGCCTCGTTCGTACAGACAAAAACCGCAGTTAATCTCACCCAAAATAACGCCGACGCAACAACTACGGTTGCAAAATCTGGAGATCGAATTACCTACACTCTTTCGGTAAAAAACAAAGGCCTTAAAGAGGAAGAATTTACATTCAAAGATCAAGTCAGCGACCTATTAGAGTATGCCGATATATTCGACGCTGGCGGCGGAACATTGACAGACGATAAAGGCGCTAGTGCGGGCAGCGGCAACGCAAAAGTTCTAGTATGGAACCCTATAAAGATCAAGCCAGGAGAAACCCAGAAGCGCAGCTTTACCATCCAAATAAAGAACAGCATCCCGGCGATGGCTAGCGGTAAAAGCAATCCAATGTCTTATGACTGTAGGATTGATAACACATTTGGCAATACTGTCAGCACAAAAATTGACTGCCCTGCACCGAAAGTTATTGAACAAACCACTTCACAACTGCCAAAAACTGGTGCCAGCGAGAATATGATGTTCGCAGGAATTATTGCAGCCGTGGTCGTATACTTCTACGCTAGATCACGTCAATTAAATAAAGAAGTTAGAATCATTCGGCGAGACATGTCCGCAGGAACTTTATAGGAGGTGAAAAATGAGTGAAAAATTAAAATCTACCGTAGAGAATGCTGTCGACACCAGAGAATTAGCAGATTTAAGCAGAGAAAAAGCGGCTGAGATCGAAAAATCTCTAGAAAAGGCGGTTGAAAAAGAAAAATCAAATGCCGAAAATGAAGGTAGAATTAAACATGAGGCTATTAAAATCGCTGCTCGGCACGAAGAGCAGCAAGAGAAAAAAGAGTCTAAGGAGATAAAAGAAGATAAGCCTCTCACAAAAAAAGATATTGAAGCTTCGTATAAGAAGACTTTGGAAAATGTACAAGACCAGCTATCAGCTCCATCCAGGGCTTTCAGCAAGGTCATTCATAATCCAGTCGTCGAAAAGACTAGTGACGCAATTGGCAATACTGTTGCACGCCCTAACTTAATCATTTCTGGCGCCTTAGGAGCAATAGCTTCTGTCGTTGTGTATTTTATCGCCAAACGATATGGATATCTATTATCAGGATCAGAAACTATTATCCTGTTTGTAGCTGGCTGGTCTATTGGCGCTGTTATCGAATACGCTCGAGTAGGGTTTATCAACAACAGGAAAAATAGCTAGATAGATATCGAATCTTATCTCAAGCTAATCATCACTTCACTATCGTCATCATCACCATTACGTAAATCGAGTCGATTCTTAACCACAGGTTGGCTCGGTTTTACATTTACAGAAGAGACAGGGTTATTATTTGTAGTCATAGACACATTTGTCCTATTAACGACAGCACTATCTATCGCAGAAGGTTGACTTTGCTGTTTGCTGTCAAGATTAGAAGTCGTAGCATTTACACTATTTATATTAGAAGGAGCATTATTAATAACCTCTGGGCGGCCTTGCGGATTCTGTATTTGTGAGGAAGCCTGTGGAATATGCAAATTTGCTGGTCTTACGGTTGAATTAGAAGCGGGCTTTCCTCCTAATTGTTGTCTCTTCGCTAGCCATTCATCCAAGAACGATGACCCACCAGGTGCCTTTTGATTAGCAGAAGGCGCTAATTGAGAAGGACTCGTCTTCGGCTGCACACTACCTCTAATCCTGTCAAATATCTCCTTCTCAACAACAGCTCGCGGCCTACCGTATTTAGCAGCAGATAGCCTTACTAACGCGTCTCTCAGCTGATTATTAACTTGCCCCATCGGAGGGATCCAATTCATACTAAACGGTGCAGACGGCACATTATTAATCATCACAGAGGTTATAGATTGGAAGTTTGGCAATTTAGCCAAGTCGTCAACATCGAAAGTCGGCTGGAATTTCTTAACCATCAATTCAGCGTCAGTTACGCCGATACGCCCAGAAATAACTGTACCGACGTTACCAATAATAGCTTCTCGTATCTTATCTGTTAACTGCGTCATAAACTGGTTACCCATAATAAGACTCAATTTATACTTACGAGCCTCAGACAAAATAGATTCAAAGCTGTCAGTGGCGAAGTTCTGGAACTCGTCAACATACAATGAAAAATCAACTCGCTGATCCTCTGGAATATCTGCCCTAGACATCGCTGCTGCCTGGAACTTCATCACAAAGATAATACCCAAAAGCTTAGAGTTAAGCTCACCCATCTTACCTTTCGACAAATTGACTAGCAAAATCTTATTATTATCCATAATTTCGCGCAAATTAAATCCAGATTTCGTCTGACCAATGATATTGCGCATTGCATCGTTGGAAATAAATGGACCAAACTTCGATACAACCCATGAAATAACCTCACCTGCCTCATTTGACCTTTGTGACGCAGGAAATTCCTTTGTCCAGAAATCAATAACTTGCTGATCTTTTACATACTTAAGCTTGCTTTTCACAAATTCAGGATCAATAAGACACTTCGGCACGTCAATAAACGTTCCACCAGCAGGATCCGACATCAACAGCAAGGCGCAGTTCCTAAAAATATGCTCCAAACGAGGACCAACAATTCCTGTATGACCTGGATCGTAAAGACCATACAGCATATTAATCGCCTCTTGAACCAAAAAGTCTTTTTGGTCTGGAGTGTCAAACTCAAACATATTCAGACCAATTGGATTGGTCATGTCGGCAGGATTAAAGTAGATAATATCCTCAACGCGCTCTTTTGGAACCTTACCTAACAATGACTCAACCAAATCACCGTGCGGATCAATAAAGGCGAATCCCCGACCATCCATCATATCCTGATAAGCCATATTTTCCTGCAAGACAGACTTACCAACGCCTGTTTGACCAATAATATATACGTGGCGGCGGCGGTCTTTTGTTCCGATTCGAATAGGTTTTTTGACTCCTCGAAATTCGTTATACCCAATCAGCAAACCCTCATCCAAAACGTCTGTTGGTCCATCAACCTGCTTGGACATCTGTCGCTTAACTTGTGAAGTCGGGATCGCGTTAGCTCCAGGCAAATGAAATAACGTTGCCATTTCTACACTGTTGAGAATATTACTACGAGTTTCCTGAGGAAAGAACCTCATAATATATGCTGTTGTCATTTCCTCAACATTCCTAGTTAAAGAGAACTTAAACCCATTATTGCGCGGTGAGTCAAACAACGAGAAGGCTGCTATTATATTTTTTAACAACACTTGAGAGCGCGCTGCAGTGTTTGACGAAATCACAACACGCACTAAAACTTCATACGCAGGATAGCGAGCCTTTTCGCTGATAGCATCCACTTCCGCCTGCTCTAAAGACGTTAGCTGCTTGTCCTCAGAATTAGAGCCGCCGTCTTTTTCATTATTCTCTGGCGGTTTCCATAGAGCCTCCATAATATCCATAGGAGCAACACCACCAAATCCCTTCTTTTTGCCCTTATTTTTCTTCATCCCATCAATATGAGACTCTGAAGCCTTAGACCAACCGTCATACGCCGGACGCAGTAAAAATTGTACACCTATTCCATCTTCTTTAGATGCCGAAGACAAAGCATTTAATAACGCCCTGGAAGCATCTCTTTTCGACTCCTGATAAGTCGATATTGGATAAACAAAGGACTTTTTCAGGGTGAATTCGCCGCCGATGGTTCCGCTCATCTTGCCGACCTTGCTGAATATATTAGTATCAGATACCTCTTCTAGCCTAGCAGAAGGATATGCTGCCGCTACAGCTTGACGAATAACATCAACTAACACTAGCGGAACAACAGCATAATAATGAACTAACCCACCATGTGCAACAATCTCAAACGATATATGACGTTGGCCGTAGACTTTACTTTTGAACCCTTTAGTTGCCGTACTTGAGATAATATTGTACATCACCTGGGCTTGCGACAGCACCTCTTCAGTTAAATCTCGCTCATCTCGATTTGAACTATTAACGTCTTCACTTGTCGGAGGCAAATGTATAAGCAACGGCACCATCTTCAAGCCTCGTTCATAATTTTTGGCCTCCCTCAGCATGTTACGATACAACACAAAAGCTACCGCAGAACCAGCGGCTATAATAACAATCGCGATAAAACTAACTATCAAAGGACCCGCACCCATATAAAACCCTACTTACTACCGTCGTCATTTTGACCTAAAGTCTTATTATATCGTTTTTTTAAATAATCAGCCTGCAGCTGTGCAATAACTCTATTCCTCTCATAAGGATTATCTTTTGTTAAAGCTATAATCTTTTTAACTTTATCCACCCATTCTCTTTCTATCAAGTCTTCATCCGCTGCCACCAGAGGAGTATCATCATCAGCTACTACCCCTGACTGCTTCGCGCTTTGATCGTCGTTTTGAGATTGAGATAAAGGAACTGTTGTAGTATTATCAACAGGCAAAGCCACGGGTATATTGTTATACTGCTCAACCCTAGCACCAAGTGACTGCTCGGACTCTCTTCCGACTTCAGGATTTAATGATGTATTTTCTACATTATACTCACCGCCACCTATATTTTGTGGCTGCACCTCAGGGGTCCTATTAACTTGTGGCAGTTCGGGATTCATAAATATATTGTACCACGTAACTACTTAAAATACACGACTACATTCAGGACGGGATTAGTATCTTTTATATATAAAAAAACACGCCAGCAACTCAAACACACCAAGTAATAATATCTCAAAAATCCCAACATCTCCCATCGATTGCATACCCACATAAATAACTGGAGCAAGAGAGATTACAGTAGAGTAATAATAAGTCTTATACTTAGATTCATTGCGACTATTCTTGAAATTAAAAAATTTCGCAGCTATTCGCTCCGATGTTAAAAATACTACATAAGTTAGACAGATAAATAGTACATACAAACATACAAAAAACGCTAAAATCCCAAACGGACCAGCAGAACTCGGGTTTGTTGCATTCAAAATAACCGCAGTCAAAATCAATGCAACCAACGCTATAAAACTAATTATCTTCATCCCCATACTCACATCATACTATACACGAGAAGCCTGAGCGATAATACTATAGCATATAGACACAAACCATCCGCCGATAAAAAATAACTATTAGGCGCGGGTGCTACTTGCCTATTACCGCTCGAGGCGATTTGACCGCTCCTTAATTAAGGAGCATTCCTTGCAGTGTTCCTCTGCATACATCCAGGACTCTCACCGCTAGTTCTTTAACGAGGATTAACTGGATGTATGCGGTACTAACCGCGCGCTCAACGCTTTTAATATTGTAAAGGCGGAGCATTGGCTGCGTCATTATAAAAATCATGCAGCCAACTGTCCGTCGATTTATACGCAAAATGTGGCTTTATATAAAATTTATTGTTAATGTATTTTTGCTTTTTTGTTTTCCTAAAAGCTTACCCTTATACTAGCACGACCTCATTTATAAGTCAACTATTCCTTACTCAAAAATCATTGTAATTTTCACCTATTTTTTAATGTTGTTAAAATTATCATCTGTTAATTATTCTCCTATCGCTTTGTGGTCATATGTGTATTTTACAACAATATTGTCGTTTTTGAGTATTAGCCAGCACAGATTCTGCTGTCATTTGATAAAGACATCCTCGACTTAGTGACCGCCCAATTGCACGACTAACCTATGGTTACCAGTCACCCAAACATTGCCACAAAAATAAGTTCGCACAGTCAATATCAGACTGACGTCTAGCACTCGAAACCGCGATAAAATAGTAGTATCTACTACCCGATTTATAAAACTCTGTTCACTTTCATTGTCGCACTATAGCAAACTTAACAAAATTATTTTTTATATTATTACAAGAACATACAAGCATCAGTATGCATATTAAATCCTATATATATATCAAAATGCTATACAGCAGTCTTAATTAAAAATTACAAAACGAAAGCATAAAGTTTATTCATAGCGCGCAAAGCCATCCTTTACGCTTCAATTAAAAGAATCCTAGAAAATGCGCGGCAATTTAATTTGTGACACACATAAAAAGACCATCAAACAAACGCCAGTCTCTGACATATAACTTCATAGTAAAAGCCATTAGAAAAATAGTTGCGAAAATTAGAAAGAAGATTATAAAATGTGTGGTATTTTTTACTAAACTTTTTACAAAAATATTGTTGACATAAGCATTTATATAGCTTATTATAGGGGTAGCTTCTGAATAAAAAAGTTATACAGAGGCCAAAAATAAAAAGAAATTGTAAAACTCCACTTTTTTGAAAACAACCACTACTCGCAGGTGGTTGTTTTTCTATCTTAAAGATAAATTCTACTCTTTAATATAAATAAAGCCAGCGACAAGGCTGACTTTTAATCTAATCTATCTGGTGGAGCTGCCGGGTACTGCCCCCGGGTCCAACTGGTATCATGATATTCGTCTACAAGCATAGTCTTATTTCAATTTAATTTATAACGCCACTCGACTTAAAAATAAGCCAAAAATACCGAGCTACGTTACGTAGAAAAAGTCCCATGAGTCTGCTACTTCCAGAATCACAGCGAGCAACATAAATATAACACCTCGTCCACACTATGTTGCCTGTGTGACAAGATGGCTATAGAAAATTACGCTACAGCTGGTGCGAAAGCACGAACCTGGAATAGGCCCGCAACTTTGCTTGCAAAGTTTTTTGCATCTAAAAATATACGTTACGCGTATCGTCGGCTCGCAGAATGTCATGATAAGGTCCAATTGTCGAAAGCTATATCAGCCCCACATACCGATTCATATTATATCTCTATCTAATTCAAAAATCTACATGCTTATGTTTTAATAGATTCATGATTAGTAGAGTTATTTCAGCTACACCCTACGGATTTAGCGGGCAAATCATCGAAGTTGAGGGAGATATGTCAAGGGGACTTCCTAGCCTACAAATTGTCGGAATGGGCAATAAGGCCATCGATGAATCCAGAGATCGAGTGCGTAGCGCAATAAAAAACTCTTCCCTAGATTTTCCGAAAGGAAAAATAATTATCAACTTAGCACCGGCAGAGTTACCAAAAGACGGATCTCATTTCGATCTTCCCATCGCCTTATCTATCTTATGCATCAACGGCGTACTCAACCAAAGCGACGTAAGTAATGCGGTTTTTGCAGGTGAATTGGCACTAGACGGTAGTCTACGCCCAATACGATCAGCGATTATTACAGCCGAAGTAGCCAAAAACCAAAAAATTAAATCGGTATACGTGCCAGCCCAAAACGCCGAACAGGCAGCGCTAGTGACTGGAGTTGATGTATTTCCAGTAAAAAACCTAAAATCACTCTTCTTACACCTCAAAAAAGAAAAGATTATTAAGCCAATAGACAGATCATCAATAAAAAATATATCTCGCAATCATAAAAATACTCCAACCATTGACGACATCTACGGACAAGAACAAGCAAAGAGAGCTGTTCAAATAGCAGTTGCCGGAAGACATAATATTTTATTGTCCGGCCCTCCAGGATCAGGAAAAACTATGTTAGCAAAATCTTTGAAGAATCTATTACCAGCCCTATCAGAGGATGAAATAGTAGAAGTGACAAAACTTCACAGTCTTGGAGAACACACTATAATAAACAATCCCATAGTAGACAGGCCATTCAGATCACCACACCACACCGCAAGTAGAGCGTCTATTATTGGCGGAGGATCGAAAGTGCAGCCAGGAGAAATCAGTTTAGCCCATAGAGGTGTCCTATTTCTTGATGAGTTACTCGAATATCCGCGCACTATACTTGAATCACTTCGTCAACCCTTAGAGGATCACGAAATTACCGTCAGTCGTGCAAACGGTAAATTCAACTTCCCTGCCAATTTCTTATTAGTAGCCACAATGAATCCTTGTCCTTGTGGATTTCTTGGAGACCCAGAAAAAACTTGCGTATGTTCACAAAATCAGATTCTCAATTATCAAAAAAGATTATCGGGACCGCTACTTGATCGAATAGACCTAACAGTATCGGTTTCACGAGTCCCCCATGAAAAATTATTAAATGATAAAATGTCGACAAAATCACAACAAGAGACATTTTTATCCGAGATACATAAAGCCTACTCTATTCAGAGAGACAGATATAAGTGTAGTTATAAATACAACAATGACATTCCAAGTAGTAACGTTGATAAAATTACATCAATCTCAGAATCTGCAAAAACCTTCTTGACGAACGCAGCCAGAAAACTAGATTTAAGCACTCGCAGCTATTTTAAAGTTATAAAAGTTTCTCGCACTATCGCAGATTTAGAAGGATCCACATCCATAGAAATTCCACATATAGCAGAAAGCCTACAATACAGACAGATTAACATAGGTTAATTATTATCCTTGAAAATAACAAACATCTCTGTTACAATAGCAACTGAGTTAATCTAAAATTGCTTCAAAAAGGAGAGCCAGAGATTAATAAATCAATCCGTATCAACGGAGCAATCCGTGCAAGAGAACTGCGGATAATTGGTCCTGATGGCGAGCAGCTAGGAATCATGTCACTTAAAGAGGCTTTAAATAAGGCCAACGACATGAATCTTGACCTAGTTGAAATATCACCGGGAGCCAATCCGCCAGTTGCTAAAATCATTGACTGGGGTAAATACCAGTACCAAAAAATGAAGGATCAACAGAAGAATCGGCGCCAAGCCAAATCTGGAGACCTAAAGCAGATGCGCTTTGGTCTAAAGATAGGAGCTGGAGACCTAGAGGTTAAGCTGAAGAAGATCCGTAAGTTTTTGGAGGGAGGACATAAAGTCCGCATACAAGTGGTCTATAAAGGTCGTGAAATGGCCCATAAAGAGATCGGCTACGAATTGATTGACAAAATCATGGAGCACCTTAGTGAGGATGCAATATTAGAGCAAAAACCTCAGATGGCTGGTCGCAATCTGAGCGTAGTAATAAGGAGTAAATAATGCCAAAGCTAAAGACCCACAAAGGCACTGCGAAGCGTATCAAGCTGACCAGCACCGGAAAATTGACCCGCCAGCGCGCATTTGGCGGCCACTTGTTGGCTAAAAAGTCAAAAAGTCGTAAGCGCGCAATCAACACAACAGCAACAGTAACTGGTTCGATGGCTAAGAACGCCCGTCGAGCAATGGGAGTATAGTTATGCGAGTAAAACGAGGAGTTGCCGCACGCGCTAAGCACAAAAAAATCTTGAAAGCAGCTGAGGGAATGCAACATAATCGCACCAGAAGTTTTCGTCTTGCAAAACAAGGTGTTATTAGAGCTCTACAGTACGCCTACCGCGATCGCCGAAACAAGAAGCGCGATCTACGCGGTCTATGGATTACTCGAATCAATGCAGCCGCTCGACAAGAAGGCACAACTTACGGCAAGCTTATAGCTTCTATGAAATCTAAAAATATTGAGATTGATAGAAAAATATTAGCAGAATTGGCAGTTAACGAGCCAAAAGCTTTCGCTGAAATAGTAAAAGCTAGTCTATAGTCGGAAAATCTACCAATATAAAACACCCTGACATTATGCAGGGTGTTTTATTCATAGTCTGCCTATAAGCCGGGTTCTGTCTAGGGCAATCATCTATCTAGTTTGCTTGTTGCCAAACAAATCAAGCGGTTATCGATCTGCGGACGGATAATCCTATTTGCAAATCTCCTTGCAGCCGACAGGGTTTACCTCTCGTCTATGTCGCCATAGACGACTGTGGGCTCTTACCCCACTCGTTTCACCTTTTCCCTCGTATATAAAATACGAAGGTAGTTTCGTTTCTGTGGCACTTTCCCTAGAGTTGCCTCCGGTCGCCGTTAACGACTGTCGCATCCTTCGCTGCCCGGACTTTCCTCTTAAGTATAACTTAAGCGATTGCCCAACAGACTACATGATATATTATAGCACTAAACCCTAGACTTGTCTGTGGGCGCTAGATATTCCCCGCATAAATGCAAGGTGGGTGCTCGCAACTTATTGCCACGACAATAAATCATTAAAGCTCCCTGTTGTATGATGTTAGGAAAATCATACGCGCCCACGGATAAATCCAGGGTATGCTCCCATTATACACCAAATATGTTCATAAATACACGCAAAATCGCCCGAATACAACCCGACATAACCTGCCCGATTACGTCAGAAAACAATACAACTACAATCATCACTAAAAGAATACCATTTTGTTCAATTTTTTGCATAACACCCCTGACACCGTCTGGCGCTACGGCGTATAATATTCTAGATCCGTCCAGAGGCGGAATTGGTAGCATATTAAAAACAAAAAAACCCAGATTCACCGATACAGCAGTAGAAATAGTCAGTCCAAATATCGTAGGCTGTACTGCCCCAGCATTATTAATAACGCCACTAAACACTCCGACGCCAAACGCAATAAAGGCGATTACTAAATTAGTAATTGGGCCAGAAAGAGCAACAAGAGCCGCCCCCCAATCGCCAAAACGGACTCTATTTGGACTAAATGGAACAGGTTTAGCTCCTCCAAAAACTGGAGCATGCAGTATCACCATAATCAAAGGAAGCAAAATAGTCATCACAGGATCGATATGTCTTATGGGATTAAGTGTCAATCTCCCCTCTTCTTTTGCAGTATTATCGCCCAGTGCATACCCCATAAAAGCGTGCATAGCCTCGTGAATGGTCATAGACAATAATATAACAATCAAAACTATTATTATTTCTAAAATCATAAGTGTTATTATAGCATCAATACACGATCTTGACTAATTACACAAATGCCGCTACAATAATAAGGATTGTTATTAATAATAAAGTAAAGAGAGTGGAAATGGCATCACGATGTGATTTAACAGGCAAAGGCAAGCAGTTTGGCAATAACGTCAGCTTCTCCCTGCGCCGCACTAAGCGTGTTTTCAAACCAAACCTTCAGAAGAAGACTTTTGTTGTTGACGGTCAAAAAATTACCATGACTTTAAGCACGAAAGCTATTCGCACCCTGAAGAAAAAAGGTATTTTGAGCGCAGCTGCTGATAAGTAATCACTAAATCAAATTTTAATAAAATAACTCCGATTGTATTATCGGAGTTATTTTTAATTCAACGAGAAGACTCTAGCTTTTCGATATCTGAACAACTGTTAAATTATCTGGCAGATCCGTTATTTTCTTTAGCTTCCACTTTGAACCAGCCTCAACAACTGGAGCTCCTAAGTTTTTTACAAACTCATCCACACCATTCTGTGGAACTTCATAATGCAAAGTAGCGTCATTGTAATGTACCGGAATCACCACCTTAGGATTCAATTGACGAATTATTGAAGTTGCCCCCATTGCGTCTAATGTATATCCATTTCCACCGACAGGTAATATTGCAAAATCAACAACACCTATATTTTCGAGCTGATCATCAGTTAGTTTATTCTCAATGTTACCAACAACCACTCCCTTAGCTTCACCAATCGTAATTTTATATATTGTAGACTTTTTAACATCATCCGCAGCGTCGATATGTCGGCGCGCTGGAATTCCTAATAATGAGATGTCTCCGACTTCATATTCACCTGGACCCGAAAATAGTAGTCTTGGTGTAGAATCCACAACAGCAAACCGATCCTCCGTAACCACTTCTACGTCATTATTCACAGAAACATTTTTTCCTCCGACAATCTCTAAATTCGGATCAAATACCACACGAAGTTTCTTTGTGGTAATAATAACAGCATTTGCTCCTTTATACTCTATTTCAAACATACCTACTCCTTTCTCATTATATTTTCCGTATCTACTAATACAGAGTGCTTATTTCTTACAATATCCATTATAAATCTATCTTTGACACTCATCCTATAGTAGAAATCATCATAAGATATTACGGCATAATTTATCTCTATTTTTCTATCTTTTTCGATTTTTTTAACAAGATTTTTTATAGTTACGGCAGACATATCATCACCAACCAATAGCAAATCAACAGCAGAGCTTGATCCGACTACTAATTTCCCCGAAATAATAGCCAATCTTAAACCTCTCATTCTCTCTAAAGAATCTTTCCAGGAAACGCTACTCGCAGCACCCATACCGTCTTCTGTATTTTTATCTGAGAATATAGCTGCAAGCGGCTTAATGTAAGGATAGTCTTCATTTACGCTATAGTACAGTTTATTATCAATAGCATCCTGCTGTACTATGCCCACAGACACCATATTAGCTAGCTCTCGACGGACGGAGTTTATCTGCTCATCGATCATCCTAGTAATTTCCCTCACATAAAATGACTTTTCTGAATTATTCAGAAAAAGATGTAATAATTTTACCCTAGTTTTTGAACCAAATAATGAATCAATCATTGTACTATAATTGTAACATATTTTTTACTTACTATCTAATACTCGAGATAAATATTGTTCACACGAATGAACATCTCCCCATTCAATAAATGGGTTTCGTCTAAACCACGTCAACTGACGTTTTACTAAGTTTACATCACTAACAATAAACTCCTGAATAGCCTGATCTTCGTCTATTTCTTTCTCGATTAATTTCTTAATAATAGGATAAACATTACCCGTCATAGCCTCATTACACCACCCGGTATTATTGGCTAATCCTATTGCTTCTTCTACAACACCGTCCTTGAACATTTTTTTTGCTCTATCTGTAATCCTCCGTTTTAATAGTTGTTTACCTGTAGTAATTCCGACAACGATAGTATTATTCAATGGAACCTCCAGTCCAGACGGCTTTTCATCGGCTCGCTCAATAGCCCTAACTAGATATCTTTTATTTTTACTATTCTCCGGCAAGACTACATCGTGATTGACGCAGTATTGCTGAAGTTCAGATATCGTCATTTCTTGTAAGTTAGCTCTCTTTTCTCTGCTGGATTTACCTCCAAATTGAAAATCAAATATAACAGAATCAATATACAACCCTGTTCCACCAACAAGAAATGGAATATTTCCTCGACTTCGGATTTCTTTAATCTTTTGACATGCATAGTCCTTAAATTGTGACACACTAAAAGAATCGCCCGGATTCACCAAATCAAGACCCCAATGAGAAACTCCCTGCTGCTCTTCCAGAGAAGGCTTAGCCGTCCCAATATTCATACCACGATAGACGGTCCTACTGTCAGCGCAAATTATTTCCCCTCTATACTTCTTCGCTAATTGTATAGCCAATGATGTCTTGCCACTAGCGGTAGGACCAATAATTACAATTAGTGGTAGGCGACCTTCATCAACGCCGTTATCTAATTTTATAAACCTATCCAATTAGCTCAACCCTACAAAGATTTTATATACTCAGCAAGCTGCTCCAACGGTATTTTTTCTTCGCCAGATTGCGTGCGAACACTAACCTCGTTAGCTTCCATATCCTTTGGTCCTACGATAAGTTGAACAGGTATTTTCATAGAGGTAGCTTCCCTAATCTTCTTGCCTAATGATTCATTTCTAGAATCTATTGTAAATCTTACATCGTTATATCTAACTGGCTTCATGAGGGTAATGCCCGATAATATGGTTGTTATTTTATCAATATACTCTAGCACTGTGTCGTTAATCGTCAAAACACGAACCTGCTCTGGAGCCGCCCAAAACGGAAACCATCCACCAGTATGCTCTATAAACACACTTAAGAATCGCTCAATTGATCCCAATAAGGCACAATGAATCATAACTGGTGTTGTAAAATTGCCATCAGCATCCGCATATTCCAAACCGAACCTTTGTGGTTGCACGAAATCTAGCTGCACGGTTGCAACTTGATGTTCACGGCCGATTGCATCCGTTGCCATAAAGTCAATCTTTGGACCATAAAATGCCGCCTCGCCCTCTTGCTCAAAATAATCCAAGCCTACTTTCTCGACAGCAGATTTTAACTGGTTCTGTGCGGAATCCCATAAGCTAAGATCGCCTAAATACGAATCAGACTTGTCACGATAGCTTAATCTAACCCTGAGCTTCATATTGATTGAGCCATATAACTCACGAGCAGCAGATAGCAAATTATTAATCTCGCCTTCAATCTGATCAGTACGACAAAATATATGGCTATCATCCTGAGTTAATGAGCGCACACGATTTAACCCGCCTAACTCGCCAGTTTTTTCGTCACGATAATCTGTTGTCGTCTCCAAGTACCTTACCGGCATATCACGATAGCTTCGCGGTCGTGAGGCAAAAATTTGTGTATGATGCGGACAGTTCATAGGCTTAAGAGCCATCTCATCACTAGTTTCTTGGCTTTTAACTAAAAATAGCTCTTCTCCGAACTTAGCCCAATGGCCCGATGTTTCATATAAATCTTTTTTCGTAATATGAGGCGTCCAGACCTTTTCAAAGCCAAACTTCTGTCTCAGCTGGTTCGAATATTGAGCCACTATGTCTCGTAAAATCGTACCGCGAGGAGTAAACAAAGGCAAACCAATCCCTACCAGAGGAGAGGTCGTATATAGATCAAGCTCCTTGCCTAACTTGCGATGATCTCGCTGTTTTGCAATTTCCAACCTATTAAGATATTCATCCAACTCTTCCTGCGTAGCAAACGCTACACCGTATATTCGCTGCATTTGTGGATTATTCTCATTGCCTCGCCAATATGCTCCAGCCGTCTTAGTGAGTTTAAATGCACCAACTTTTCCAGTACTATCCACATGTCCACCTCTACACAAATCAGTGTAATCACCCTGAGAATACAAAGAAACAGTCTCGACTTTACTATCACCATCAGACACAGATCCCATTTTTTCTCCAGCCAATTCGCTAGCAACTGTAGTGCCAGATCGCTTAAGATCATTCAGTAGTTCCACCTTAAATGACCGATCTCCCTTTATAGCCCAATCAATAGCCTCTTCTACCGACACATCGCGCTTCTCAAATGGATAATCAGCCGCTACGATCTTTCGCATCTCCTCTTCTATTTTCGGAAGATCAGCTTCAGAAATTGTCCCATTGTCAAGATAAATATCATAATAAAAACCATTATCAATAGCCGGTCCCACGCCAAACTTCGCCTGAGGCCATAAATGCTGAATAGCCTGCGCCATAATATGCGCTAGGCTGTGTCTCATAGATTTTAGTTCTTCTTCACTCATACCAATATTATACCACGCTCCTTGATAGTAGACATCTGTTATGATAATATTATTATATCTGGGCGATTAGCTCATTTGGCTAGAGCGCTTCATTGACGTTGAAGAGGTGAGAGGTTCGAATCCTCTATTGCCCACCAGATACGACATATAAGCCTCGTCGATAGTAGACGAGGCTTTTTTATTAATAGAATTAGTTAATACAACAAAAAATGACCAAACCTACACGTTTGCCATATAAACCTTGACTTTATTTGATAAGTATGTTAGAATTTAAAGTATGAGTAAACATGACTCACCTAGTTTAGACACAAAAAAGCCGCAACACTGTTCTTTATTGAGCAAGACCAAAATTCACTACGAATATAATAAGAAGATCAACGAAGAAAGATCTATACTTAATTAAGTTCCCAGATTTACAAAGTAGTCGCCTCTATAACGGGGCGATTTTTATTTTACACAGCACTTTTCCACTGGATTTTTTTATAGTTGTGTGTCAATATATTGATATGATATGCATAAAATGTTTTCACGGAAAAACCCACGTAACAAATTCTCGTCAAAATAAAAAATACCCAACAACCTGGCGTAGACACATGTGTGACCAATGCGGTTATTCTTTTACAACCTACGAAAAGCCTGTGATTTCCCTCGTTGTCATATCACAAGATGGCGAGAAAAATAATTTTTCTATAGGAAAACTGATACTTAGTATTGCGCGAAGTTTTAATCATAACGAAAAATTAGCAGGCTCATACAGCTATGACTTGGCCAATACTATACAAGATAAATTAATACACCTACAAAACAAACCCGCGATATCATCACAGCACATCGCCGAAATAGTCCACTCAACATTACAGAATTTTGACCAAATAGCTGCACTACAATATGCAGCACAACATAATCTTATTATCTCTCAGAGAAAGAGGCGTCGCGGTCGCCCTTCTTTTTCTTATTCTGAGCACGACTTTGATCATTCATCTCTACGGTAGTCTTCTCCGTCACGTCAAACTTATCAAGATATTTACCAAGCAAAAGATGAGTTTGTGCATTATATGACGCCAAAGAACTATACACAATAGAAGTAATAGGCATCAAGAACCATTGTAGAACCATCAATGTATTTCTACTCTTCTTATATCTTTCTGGACGAGGCGGCAACAACTTGAACGATACAAAAATCAATACCAAAATACTTATCATAGCTACCTGTTGTATTAAACTAACAGTATCCGGCAACTGGTGAGCAGCAACACTGCGTGCGGCTTCACTGTTTAGTACAAGAGGAGCCCATCCACCGAAAGCAACAATTAGGGCAATACAAGCTTGAGTTACATGACCATCTAATAATCTCACAAACCTAGCCAGGCTGGGCCAAAATTTTACCGTCCTATTTTTATTAAATATATTATTACCAACATACGCCACATCCGAAGCCCCATAACTCCAACGGCGCAGCTGGATAAACTGAGCTTTTAATGTTTTTCTATAACTGTTAGCCAACACTGCATCTTGATAAATCGGCACAAAAATTGGCACAACTTCATAATTACCATCAAAATAGAAATAGCTTCTCCAGTACTGGTGACCATCCTCAACAATTGTTCGCGTACTCCAAAAGTTCATCTCAACGAGAGCGTTCATTGGTTGCGAATGTGACGCAAAGTTACGCAAAGAATATGGGCGCATGGAGCTGATAATATTCCAAAATGAATTCCCTGTTGCCACTACTCGCATTGGCGCAGGAACATCCCATATATTATTAGTAAACAAGCATATAGGCTGAAACGATAAATGCTTTCTATCTTCATGAGTAATATACTCATATGTCACATAATCAAAGTAATACTTATGCGGCTTATTATCACAGTCCATTGTTGTAACAATAACATCAGAAAAAGCTATTTCTTCCTGTTGTAAATATTGCTCCAGCCACTTGCCTGCATACGTGATATTTCCGCCCTTACCAACTACCTCATTTGGCAGATCTTTCGGATGTTTTACAATATGGAAAGAATGAAAGTATTTGCCGTATTTCTTTTTCAGTATTTTAGCTGTTGTATCAATATCAACGCCACCACGTTCTTCGTACGCAAAAACTATAATCAGACGCTCCTTATCATATGTTGTATCTAAAACTGATTTAAGAGCAGGCTCAATCACTTCTATACTCTCATTGTATGCAGGCATAATAAGAGCGTTGTAAATATTACTAGGTTTAGGATAGTACCCATCTTCCGCAGCAGACATAAATCTTAGATTGTCTACATGTTGTTGATATAACAACTCCTTAGATTGATTATCTCTCAGTCTAGAATATGCATCCTTCGGATTTTCCAAATCAAATAATCGCCTATTCCAGTCGACTTTTGAAGCTTTTACCATATTATTATGACCATTAACTATCCTATAGCTGATAGCTATTGTTTTTACAAAAGCAATTAGTATTATAGTCAACAAATAAATTGATGCTAAAACGGGACTTACTATGGATAAGATAACCAGAAGAACAATAGCGCCATAACTTAGCAGCCCAGGAAGCATCTCAAGAAAACGATATTTTTTTGTTCGTTTACCAAGTGGAATTTCAATGTCCATATGTCACCCTATCGATGCAATTTTAATAATAGAATAGGCTAAAATAGCTAAAATAGCTAAAATACCCAACGTCAACCATAAAATAAATATAGCCAAGCTTCGTCTCTCTAATGAAATTAACTTGACACTTAGCGCAGAGTGACCAAAAACTATCATAAATGCCAAAGCAAAATAACTAAGTAGACTAGACCAATGACTCCTATAAAAATTCGCATCACCATACGTAGTGTAGCGCGTAATAACCTGAGCCTCGCTATGTTTTATTGACGATCCTAAAAATATAGATACAACAATAGCTACAACAACGTTAACGATCAAAAGAGTTACCACAGTCCTGTCGCTAAAAACAATTTTTATCGATTTCTTTATAGTGTCTTTCATAAAAATGGAGCCGTTGACTGGGCTTGAACCAGCGACCTGCTCGTTACGAATGAGCTGCTCTACCAGCTGAGCTACAACGGCAAACTCCTTAGGAAATTATAGCAAAAATAGGAGTTTTTTCAAACTAGATAGCCTATTTATCGATAGAAATGAAATATTTTACTTTATTGTTATTTTTTAAATAGTTAAACTGGTTATTAAATTCAGTCAACGGAACTTTTACGTAAGAGTAATTTACGGTGTTACCTTCAATATTATTAAGCGTCACAAAATAATATCCGTCACCCGAAAGAGTCTTTATAGGACCTGAGATTTTACCCTTTGTTAATGACATAGCCGCTTTCGTTAGACCTCCGTCAGAATTATCCGTAGAGACGGATAAATCAAATACCGATTGCACCTTGTCGCCCATTTCCGTAGCAACATCCTTCAAGGATTTACCCTCTTGCAATCTCTTCTTAATGTCAGATACTAGATTATTAGCTGTTTTATCAATCTTAAAAGACACTTCCTGTTTTAACAAAGTATATTTCATAGCAATTTTTAGCTCATCCATTGACCAATGAAGATTATCTTTCACTACAGACTCATAAGCGGACTGCGATAACTTGCTAGATTCCTGCTGTTTTTTGATAAGATCTTGAACCTTTTTATCATCTACCGTAATATTATTTTCTCTCGCAAGTTTTTTGGCATATGCCACCTCCAATGCCTTATTTATAGACTGGTTTTGATAGAACTTAACTTTGTCCTTTTGATCTGCTTGCCCCTGAGACTGCAATACCGCCAATGAGCTACGATGATACAGAAGATAATCACTATACTCAGCATTTTCTCCGTCAATATTAGCCACAGGAAGAGGTAAAATCTTAGTTATCCTATATGCGATATCACTTGTATCTTTCCAGACATATAACTGCGCCCAACCAAGAGCGATGAAGACAATCAGGATAACAACACTAACGAGCATCGTTATCCACACCAATCGACGTTTAGTATATTGGATGGGATATTTATGCTTACGACCAGCTGCCAAAACCTTCTCGCGGTGCTGAGCTACTGTATCGTTTGTAATCCTCTTAGGCAGCTCCTTTGGTTGTTTTTTATCTTTACGGTTCAATAGATTCTTCATTAATATCCTCCTTCTTTGTCGAAATTTCCACTGCATCTTGTAATTTATTATAGATCTTATCTGGATGTTCTACGTTTTTTATAACAAGATCTCCAACAAAAGTTTGAATAACTATTGTACCAAACTTAAACATTTCTCCGCTAAACCCCGGGATACTATAACTAATATTCTGAATTTTTGACAATTTCAGCTCAATGACGTCTTTGCCAAAAAATCCATGTTGAGTAATCTGACGAATTCTCTGATCGGTAACAATATAGTAAGTATAAAACCACATCAGAAAATGATAGAAAAAGAGCATCAAACCAAAAATAAATCCACCAACAAACACCCATAAAAGATTCAAGTTATCTTGCCAAATTAAAAAAGGCAATGAACCAAGCGTCATTGATCCGAGAAGTAGATAAAATCCTTTTCTCATAGCAATTATGTGACGACGAAACACAAACAACAGTTGTTCTCCGTCACGCTGCCCATCAAATTGCTTATCTTTAATTTGCTCTGTCATATATCTGGTACCCCGGGCAGGAGTCGAACCTACAACCTTATCCTTAGGACGGATCTGCTCTATCCAGTTGAGCTACCGAGGCATACAACCATTATACCACGGTAGCTCTCAGGAAAGACTAGCTTAGCGAGTAAACTTTTCACTTAATGTGTGATAATTTACCAATTCTTCCGGCTTGAACCAATGCTCGATCTCACGAACAGCCTCATCTGAATCGCCAGATGCGTGAATCAAATTTGGAACTCCCTTTTGGCACTCATCTGCATAGCCAAAACTAATATGTGAGTAATCACCGCGAATTGTTCCCATGTCAGCCGATTTAGGCTCTGTTGGGCCAACAATCTTCCTAACAACAGCAACAGCTTCGACGCCCTCTAGTACCATTGCTATGACTGGACCATCCATCATCATATCTAATGTTATGTTCAAAGTATCCTCGCCTCGACGAGTAGCCAATTTACCAATGTCTTCATAATGAGCATAGTAATGGTCTCTAGATGGTGATGTCATTTTTACACCAACTATTTTCAAGCCAACTCGCTCAAAACGTTGTAAAATTTCCCCAACTATACCTCGTTGAACTGCGTCAGGCTTAAAGACGATCAATGTCCTTTCAACGCCACAGTAATTTTTTTCGCTTTCTGCCATAGATACTCCTCTGCTTATTATTTTCTAATATAGTAGCAGAAAAAAATAATTTGATAAACATATTCATTAGCGATAGAATAAATATTATGTTTATGTCAGAAGCTTTAACTGATTTCTTAGAGCACCTAGAGGTTGAAGGTGGGCGTAGTCAAAAAACCATCATAAATTATCAACTATACCTGGAGAGATTCATTGATTTTGCTGGCGATATAAATGTTGATAAAATTACATCAGAACTAATACGCCAGTATCGCCTCTGGCTAAACCGTTATAAAAATGACAACACTGGCGAAGAATTATCCTTAATTACCCAAAGTTATCATCTTATTGCGCTGCGAGGTCTACTAACCTACCTTTCTCGTCGTAATATCAAAAGTCTGGCGGCCGACAGAATTATATTACCCAAAGTAGTCCGTAAACAAGTGACCTTTTTACAATATGACGAGGTTTTACGTATGATCGATCAAATACCAACCGATACGGAATCTGGACTGAGAGATCGAGCAATCGTTGAGCTGCTATTTTCTAGCGGACTGCGTGTTTCAGAATTGGTCAATTTAAACCGAGATCATATAAACCTAAAGAGGCGCGAATTTATGGTGCGAGGAAAAGGACAAAAGGATCGCCCTGTTTTTATTTCAAAAAGTGCTGCCGAACACATATCGGCGTACCTGGAAGCTAGAACAGATAATCTACCCGCTCTATTTTTAAGCTATAGTAAACGCCACTCAACTCCCAACACCTCCGGAGACTACCGTAGGTTAAGCGCGCGCAGCATTCAGAGAATGGTTGGTCAATATGCTAGATTAGCTGGTATCACAAAACACGTAAGCCCACACACTATGCGCCATAGCTTTGCCACCGACCTACTTATGAACGGTGCGGACTTGCGCTCAGTCCAGTCAATGCTGGGCCATAGCAATATATCAACGACACAGGTATATACGCATGTTACCGACCAACACCTGAAAGATATTCACGACCGATTCCATAGTGATACAGAATCTTAGATTATGGCTTATATGGCTTACATCGACCTGCAGTAGCAGATCCGCCACCAGATACAGAGAAATCTTTACATAGGCTATTCTTCAACTCAACTGCATTATTAGGATATGCAAAATCATCTCCTATTTGCAATCGAGCTTCAACTCTTCTGAACAAATCACTTGCCCGCCCCGTGGAATCGACAATTGGCTGAACCCCATCAAAATTGATAATCGTTCCGTCGGTTTTCTGGAGAGAAATCTTCACACTACCACCTTTATATATAGGCAATAACCTTAGGAACGCAGTTTCACTACCAGCTGGAATCTCATCAACATCAATCACCGCTTTACACGAATATTCGCCAGAAAACTTGAATGTCTTGCTGCAAGAAACCACACTTGTTCCATTATTATGTTCATTCCCGTCAGTTGCGCGTGGATGATCAGAAATCTTACCAGAAACAGCAGTACCATTCTGACCCGCTACGTCTGACCTTAAAACGTTCGGTCGTAAGAAAGAAGTGACACCAGTTGAATCTAAAGACGCTAAATTAAAGGTGGATCCTGGATTGATAAGCTGCACGCGCATCAATTGTGGCGAATTGGCATTCCAGTTGTCTTTCGTCGGCAAATCCCCCGAAGTGGATATTTCAGTATTAGCGGCGTTGGCACCATTCAAATTACTCTCATCATCGCGCCTATACCACTCGATAGATACCTTATTGAATGAGCTAGTTGCGCGTAGTGGCACAATTTGAGATTTTTCCTCAATAGACTTATATATAAAATCTTGAGATTTCATAGTGATTTTTACACAAGTATACGCTTGATCAAATTTTTTACCCGCATCTGTACCAGTTTTGATAATAGTTTCACCAGAAGAGCTACCCCCAACAACACCAGATGCCGCGACCATATTACAATTAATTGGGCCATTCAGCACTCCCGCTGCTTGAATATTGCCCGTCTGGGCGGCACGAACCACACGCTTAGCATCCTCAACCCCAGCCAAAGCCGCGTCATAAGCACTCTGCGACAGATCATTATTCGAGGATTGTCGCTGATCCATAATCATCAACTTGATAAACCCAATAGTAACAATAGTCAGCAACATCGCGCCAAATATGACCGCAAAAAGAGATACAGCACCTGATTGTCGCGCATTTTTACCCATTTGTCCTCACAATCATCTCAAATTTATTTATAGCACAGAACTCAAAATTACTATCATCTTCAGTCGGAGCTTTACAGGAAGAATTCCTTATTTCACTCATCTTGCTCGTCCCCAGCGTAAAAGTCAATTTATACAGCGCCTCCCTTGAATTATCTGAAGTAACCTTTTCTAACGTAACTTCGTGCACGCCAATTGAGCCATCGCCGCTATTGATAGACCTGAGCAAATTGGACGATTTCGCAAGATCGACGGTTTCTGGATATTTACCAGAAGCATCTTTTTTACACAATCCGCTATCCGCATCAACTACGCGCACCAAATTCACTGGATTACCATTAACCTTAAACAGACTATTTCCGCCCAACAGACTAGGATCGTCCAAATACTTTGGATTATTCCACACATAAGAATGAGAACCAAGGCAAAGTCGACCAGTTGACCAATTGCTATTATTCGGCACCCTCAATCCTGTACTGTCAATCTTTTCGGCATTTGCCTGAAGAAAATCGCGTCGAATCGTGTCTGAAATATCTCGTCCCGCTTGATTAACATCGCGAAGCACAATACCTCTGCTATACATTTTTCCCGCCTGGATGCCTACCATTGCAATCGACAACAGAAGAACAGAGATAAAACTCATGGCGAGCATCAATTCGATAAGTGTAAATCCTTTTTTATAGCCCCGAATCATACAACCTCACAATCGTACCAATAGTCGCCGGCATTTTGCTGCCAACTGGCATCCAGCACGCTTTTATGTACGCATCATATTTATTGCTATCCCTGCTCCCGACAGTCGTACTCGGCTTAACTAATCTAACAGATATTCCATACGTTTTTTTAGTATCACTATCAACCCGCGCGTATGTTTCTGCCGCTTTATAATCTCCAGGATTGTTCAATATACTAATCTTCGAAGCAAGTGAAGGCGTCGCAGCCAAAGCAAACTCTTTCGTAGAAAAATCATCAGGACATTTCTCAGCACCCAAGTTTCCTTCATTGCTATTAACAGCAAAAACGCTCACCGAATTATTGTCTACCAATTTCTTCCAAGTATCATTTTTCATATCATGCGCATATCTTAGCATTTCAGCCTGAGCATCAACCTGTTGACGAACCAACGTCGTCTCTAAAGAATACTGAGCAATAGCCATCCCGCGGTTCATGGTTTCTAATGCAATAACGGCGACTAGGCTAAAAATAGTCACACCAAGCAGCACTTCAACAAGTGTGTCGCCCCTGTTAAACTTACGCATCAGCACAACCTCCCGTAGCATTACCCATAACTACAGCATCAGCAGAACCTGCGTGTGATCGTAGAAAAATAGATAATCTCTCTCCCGGTAGCCAGCCGTCATCATAAACACAAATTTCCCTCTGTTGACGCTGCTCGCCAGCAGATTGCACAACTCCAGCACTATTTTTATTATTGACGAAATCAGTCAAATTGTCACCGAATCGGCTCGTGTCAGTTCTAATGTCCAACTGCCCCGTCTCTGGATGGCGGTACATCAAAATAGAAATATACGCACTATCTTTGGCTTGGTTAGAAAACCTAGTTTTTGCTTGCCAATTCACGATATATTTATCAGACTCAGCGCCCCGCCTATAAGTCCACGCACTACCCTTATCTGACCTATAAGCATAAACTGGATAAGTTTTGTACAGATTGCCGTTTGTCGACCCCAGAGAACCCTCAGTGGTAATATAGCGACCGACAATCACACAATCAGATTGACCACGCAGAGTTTCAGCTCGACCATCAGAACCTTCAATTGGACAAGTGCCCTTAGATCGCTCATTCTCAACATTGACCACCTTCGAATATTCGTTTCGCAAAAAACCAGCATAAGACTGCACTGAATCGCGATATTGCTGACGATTAATTGACATACTTACGCCGACCATCAACATAGAGGTCAGCAAACCAGAAATAGCCACAAACAAAATCACTTCAATTATAGTAAAACCTTTTTGTTTATTGCCCATCACTTCTCCATTATAGCATAAGCGCTTTTTACTTAGACAATAAGAAAGCCCCACTCTAAAATTTGTCGGCTAAAGAACCAAGCGAGCAAAAACCCTACGATAAGCAATGGGCCGAAGCATATCCGTGAAGTTGCTTGCAATTTTCCTCGCATCATTGATGGCAAGACAAGAAGCGTGCCGATAAGATTCGCGATGAACAACGCAGCAAACGCCAAAAGCCAATTTCCCAAGAACAAACCCAATCCAAGTCCAAGCTTAACATCACCAAAACCGATCCAAGTTTTATCTTCCCCATAGCGATATTTTGAGAATAAATATAGCACCATATATATTCCGCTCAGAATCGCAATCGACCCAAATAACGTCATCAAGCTTTTTGAGAAATCGCCAGCTAGACATACTTTTATTCCCGCAAAAATAGCGCCAAGAATGATAAACGGAATATTAATTACATCTGGAAGAAGTAGCCATCTGAGGTCATAGACAAATAAAATCGCCAGCAGCACCAAACTTGCCAACCACAAGACCAGCAACGCGACTTGCCAGATATCCGTCAATGATCCAGGCCAAAAAGCCACGGATGCAACGAATAATCCAGCCATCACTAGTTCTAGCAAGATTTCCGTCCAACCGATAAATGCTTTGCAATATCTGCATCGCCCCAATCCAGCAACCCAACTTACCACAGGAATCAAATCGCACCACTTAAGCTCATGTCCGCAAGATAAGCAGCGAGATCTATCTTTGGAAATTTTTTTTATCAATGGAGATAATTTCTTTAATTCCTTTTGGTCAACTTTTTCTCCAGCTTTTTTATCTTCCATCAATTGACGAGCCCGCAAGCGCCAAATTTGCGCTCCAGCGAAACTGCCTAAAATAGCCCCTAAAAATCCCACTAGTACAAACTTAATCATACTTCTTATGGTAACAAAAAACCATAAAAAAATCAGCCCCATACCGAGGCTGATTTGTAATTTATCTATGGATTATACGTCCTGGCAATACAATTGCTTTTGAGAGCCATTATTTTCCAATAGAACTACAACTGCTGCGTTGCGTGAAGATCCGTTTTGCAAAGTTATATTTGCTGGATCGTCAGCAGATGGAGCTGGCGTACTAGAAGGGCATTTCTTACCTCGCATAACCTTGATTTCGTTACTAGCTACTGACATTGAAGCACCAGGTGTAGCAACCTTTAATTCTGAAGATTTGTCGTATTGATCAAGCTTATCGACATACTTGCGTAGAGACTCTTCATTAAACGTGCCACCGTTACGATTAGCTGAATTCCAATTGGTAATAGCCGCAGCAACCGTTGAAGCGTCGTTCTTCCTTGAATGGTCGCGCTGGCTACGCTGCAAAGCTGGCAATGCGATAAACACCATCGCAAAGATAAGTCCAGCAATAGCCAAGACCAACACAACCTCGATGATTGTAAATCCTTTTTTATTATCTTTTTTTGTCATTAGATTTCCCACCTTTCTATGGTTTACCTATATTTACGCAAAAATGCTTAAGTTTATAATACACTAAAAATATAAGTCAGTCTAGCGAATATTAATATTACCGACCAAACTATAAATTGGAAGCAAGATAGCCGCGACCATCGTACCAGCAACTATAGCCAAGAATACCATTAAAACTGGTTCTATCGCCGTCGACAAGGCGCGAATCTCCTCATCAAGCTCATCTTCATAAACCTGAGCGGTCTTACCCATCATCTCGTCAATTTTACCTGATTGCTCACCAATTTTAATCATCTGCGGTACCATTGCTAGAAAATAATCTTCATTAGATAAAGAAGCTGAGAGCGCCTTACCGCCCTTCACCTTATCTGATGCGCGAAGTATGCTTTCGCTAATAATCACGTTATTGACAGCATCAGACGTAATACGAAGCATATCAAGCATCGGCACGCCAGTACTCAAAAGCACCTGTCCAGTTCTAGCAAATCGTGCCATGTACATTTTCCTGAACATTCCTTTAAATAGCGGGACATTGAGCTTAAAGATGTCTTTAGTCCTAATTCCCTGCTCAGTTTTCAAATATTGTGCTAGGAAATAACCGCCGATAATCATTGCCAATATAACAAGCCACCAAAGACTACTAAAAAAGTTCGCCACTTTAATCATCATAAGAGTTACAAATGGCAACCCCTTATTTAAGTCACGATACAGACCCTCAACTTGCGGAACGACCGTGAATAACATAAATCCGATAACTAAGATAATCACTACTAAGACAATTGACGGATACATCATAGCACCTCTAATCTTACTCATCATAGCAGCCTCTTTTTCCTGCTGAGCAGCTAACCTCTTAAGCGAATCATCCATTGTACCTGACGTTTCACCAGCCGAAACCAAAGCTACATAAACTTTATTAAAAGCTTCTGGATGCTTTGCGAACGAATCAGACAAGGATTTACCGCCTTCGACGTCAGAGATAATTTCCTGGACTATTTCCTGCATACGCTTATTCGTAGTCTGCTCTTGAACTGTTCGAAGACTTTGCGCCAAAGGTAGCCCAGCTCCAATAAGTGTAGCCAGCTGACGAGTGAACACAACCCTATCCTTAGTGGTGATTCTACCAGAAAACCTCGCAAAGAAATTTGTTTTATCGTCTTGTAATTCAATTTTTAACGGCACAAAGCCCTGAGCCGTCAAGAGTTTTGCGGCAGCGTTTTCACTATCAGCCTGAACAACTGATTTAACGATTTTGTTACTTGCGCTATCCCTGGCTTCGTAATCGTACTTTTTCATTTATTACCCCCTCATCAACCTCTCAAATTCCGTCAAATCGACAGCAAATTCACGAGCACTATCATACGTAATAGTACCGTTCTGCACCAAATTGACCAAAGTTCGATCCATCGTCTGCATTCCCTGGTCAGCACCAGTCTGGATCACGGCATCCAATTGGTGAGATTTACCTTCGCGAATAATGTTGCGCACCGCTGGATTGGCAATCAAAACCTCTGCCGCCACGACTCGTCCACCACCAATAGCTGGCACTAGTCGCTGCGAACAAATTGCCATCAAAATATTACTGAGCTGAGCGCGAATCTGCGGCTGCTGGTGTGGCGGGAACACGTCAATCATACGGTCAATCGACTGTGCTGCGGAGTTCGTGTGCAGCGTCGCAAACACCAAGTGTCCAGTTTCAGCAATTGTAATCGCTGCTGAAATCGTCTCGAGGTCGCGCATCTCACCAATCAGCACAACATCTGGGTCTTGGCGAAGACTCGAGCGCAAGGCTGCAGAGAAGGAATAGGTGTCATAATGAACTTCACGCTGAACTACCACTGATTTTTTCGACTTGTGGGTAAACTCGATAGGGTCTTCAATGGTAATAATATGCTGTGAGCGCTCAGAATTAATTTTATCAACCAGCGCCGCCAAAGTTGTTGACTTACCGGAACCAGTTGGACCAGTAACTAACACCAAACCGCGAGGAAAATCCGCAAACGTATTAACAACTGGCGGCATACCCAGCTCAGACGCCGACTTAATTTCATTTGGAATCAAACGTAGAGCTGCAGCCAAATTGCCACGCTCATGGAAGGCATTAACTCGGAATCGCCCCAATGTGCCAAACGCAAACGAAAAGTCAAATTCCTTATCTTTTAGCAAAATCTGTCGCTGATCTTCATCAAGAATCTGAAATACCAATCTCTCAACGGCAGGCTCGTCTAAGGGCTGAGTTCCGGCGGCCGGCATAAGCGCACCGTCAATTCGTAGCATTGGCGGCAAACCAACTTGAATATGAAGGTCTGAAGCTCGCTTCTTAACGACTTCTTCCAGCAAAATCTCAATTCGCAATTCTTGATTATTCATGTTTCCTCCTTTTACGCGGTATCCGCCGCTACCCTATTAACTTCTTCTATTGTCGTTATTCCGTTCAACGCCTTCAGATAACCATCTTGACGCATCGTAATCATACCTTGCTGAATTGCCGTTCGCTGGATTTCCGCTGAAGTTGCACGCTTAACAATCAAATTCTGAATCTCTTCAGTAATATCCATGACCTCATATAAACCAGCTCGACCAGCATAACCGCGAGGAGTTTGCGGCGTATCTTTTCCTTTCGCCAAGGCAAACGACGTCTGCGTCGCTAGTGGCAAACTTTCATATCCCAAATCTTGCGCGTATTGAGCAACCTGCTCCCTTGTTTGCGGCAATAATCCACCAACCGCTTCACGAATTGCCTGCGTTTCCAGTGGTGATGATTGATAAATATCTCGACGGCGAGCCACTCGCCTCACCAGACGCTGACCGATAATTGTGTTAACCGTACTGGCGATAAGAAACGGCTCAATTCCCATATCCAACAAACGCGGCAGCACGCCAGCGGCGGAATTTGTGTGAAGTGTCGAGAAAACCAAGTGTCCCGTTAAGGCCGCTTGAATAGCCAAATTTGCTGTTTCATTATCGCGAATCTCACCAACCATCACAATGTCTGGGTCTTGACGCAAAATTGAGCGCAGTCCAGAAGCAAACGTCAAACCAACTTCCGCATTCACCTGAATCTGATTGACGCCATCCATCTTATACTCAACTGGATCCTCAAGCGTCACAATATTCACGGTGTCATCCTTAATCTCCTTGATCAACGCGTACAAACTCGTTGACTTACCAGAACCAGTTGGACCCGACGTCAAAATCATTCCATTTGGTCGCTTAATTCCCTTACGGATCGTTCTTAATGCGCGCCCAGCGTAGCCCATATCTTCCAAATTGAAAGAACTTCCACTCTTATCAAGCAGACGAATAACCACCTGTTCACCCCAAACGACAGGAGAGATAGCAATACGAAGGTCAACTTCTTTGCCTGCGACATTAACCGCAAATTGACCATCCTGAGGAATGCGATGCTCGTCAATTTTCAGATTGGAAAGAATCTTAATACGACTAACTAACGCCGGCTCAATACTCTTTGGGAGCTGCATTATTTCACGTAAAACACCGTCAACACGACAACGAATCTTCAAAGCCTTCTCTAATGGCTCAATATGCACGTCGGACGCATGACTCTTCACCGCGTATTCCAAAATTGTCGATAACGCTCGCGATATCGGTGAATCTTGGACAATCGTTTTAATATTGCCAGCCTCAGACAAAGACTCTTCCTGAGAAGCCTGTGCGGCCACATTAACAGATGACAAGTCAGTCTTATATTGATCTAAGACGTGGCGGACACTCTCTTCCGAAGCCATGAATACTTTTATCGGACGCTGGATGCGATTCGACAAATAGTCCACCGCTTGAACATTATTCGCATCGATCATCGCTACCGCTAGTCGGTTCTGAACTTCGGCCAGCGGCACGGCCATAAATCTCTCAGCAACATCGGACGGTAATAGAGATAAAATATCCTGACTAATAACACTATTCGACAGATTGACATACGGCACGCCCGAAACTTGAGCCACACCATGAACCAGTAGTTCATTATCAAGCAGCCCCTCTTCACTAAGCAAACTAAATAACGGCTTGCCACTCTCAGAGGCACGCTTTAAGGCATCATCAATGACAGACTTCTCAATAAGCCCCTCGTTTACGAGCAGCTCGATCAACTTATCTTGGATATCGTCCGTCAGTAAAGCCATTTACACCCCTTCTCTATTTGGCTGCATCTTGACCTACGAATATTTCAACAGTTGGATTTATCGCATTATTATTAAAAATCGCTGGGTTTGGTTTTTCGACGTCAGGTGATATTTCTCGAATAGTCTGTACTTTTGTGCCAGATTCTGGGACTTTTAAGAACGAGATGTTAGAGGCGACAATATAGCCGATTGCTACCCCCACACCCGCGATCAATACTACCATTGCTATGTCTGTTTTCTTCATGGCTTAACCACCTTATTCTCTAGTTGTATTGTTTGTGCTGGCTCGTAATAAGCGACACCTCGAACCACTAAGCTCAGTCTATCCTCATTTCGCTGGATTTCCACGGTCTTTAGGTCAATAACTCGAATAGACGCCTCTAACTTAGTTAGCAATTCTTTCAATTTTTCAGCCGGACCGCTCACTTCCATAGTAAATGATATGGCGTTTTCAGATGTTGACCCAGAGCTTTCACTATCAGATCCAGATTGAGCAACGGTCAGATTTTGAATAGTCACACCGGTGGTCGTGTCAATGAATTTATTCTTCAATGAAGCACCAAGAGCGTCGGCGTTCGCATTATCTGGCAACGCGTCCAATATTGTCTGAAGAGCATTACTCTCACTACTCGATTTTATAGAATTAAGTGCAGTATTCGTATCTAAGACTCTAATATTCTTCTTTAGCTCGTCAACCGACGACAGGTTTTTATCTAGACGAGAAATTGTATTTTGCTTCTCCAGAAGAATCTTCGAATGAAATACAATTTGCTGCACCAAAAATATACTCACAACAAGCGCAATTCCAGCCAAAAATGCCGCAGAAGCCACAAAAATAAACATAGTCTTTTTTGACGAATCAATCTGTTGACGCTTGCGTATTGCAACTTCTTTATTATCGGTCGCCATTATTTCTTCTCCTGTTTTTTCGAGTTACTCTTAAACAAGCTATCTGGGATTCCCTGACGTGAATCTGTCACATCAACCTTACCAGTCGGCGTCAATACGGAAACTGTACCATTATTTGCAGGCGCTAGTAATTCTTCTGCGTATTCAAACGAGAATGAGAATTGCAACACTTTTTTACCTTCTGAGTTCTCTCCAAAACTAGTATCGCCATCTTTTATCTCCTTAGTCAGGCTAACCTCGGAGCTTTTATCGCCGTCAGTAGTCTGGACCTTCGTATTCAAGATAGTTTTCTTTAAGGTCTCTAACGCACTATAGCCATTAACCGCACTACCCTCCAGAGTAATAGTTTTTGACTCAGGATTAACTTTTATATCCGAAAAACTAACATTATTTGGTGTAACCGGATTAACCGCCGTTACAACATCAAAGATCCTTGAATTAATCTTCTTTCTAGAATGTTGCTCATTGATCTTTGTTAGTTGATGTTGAATCGTTACAACCTTATTAAGATCCTCGATCGCCATCAATTTATCGTTCCTATCTTTGATAACTCCACCCTGAACCGCCTCGGCTGCAAATTGACTACCCAAAATCAACGCCAAAACAACTACTGTCGCAATCGAAGCACCGCCCACCAAGAACGATATCGAAATAACTCGATTGCGCATAGCTCGAGTCTTCAATAGCTCGCGCTTAACGTTTGGGAGAAGATTTATCTCAATCATGATATATTACTCCTTTGCGCCAACCCTACGGCAATAGCGAATTCTGAGGCAATCGGCGCCAACTGCTGTTGATCTGACTGAGAAACTTGAACACGCTGCCACGGATCTGCGGTAATTGACTGGACTCCAGTTTTATTCATCACATATCCATCAAGCTGTGGAATAGCTGAGCCAAATCCTGATAATAGGATTCCAGAAACCGCTACGCTTGGATATCGAGTTTGGAAAAACTTTATAGATTTCACCAGCTCTGAAGAAAAATTATCGAGAGTTGAATCAATTGCCCTTAGCACTTGACCATCCAATTTATCCGGCGCCAAACCAAATTTCAAAATAAATTGACGCGCTTGATCTTCCTGGACGCTAAGATTCTGAACCGCCGATCGAACCAAAGATGAAAGCCCAGTTGGAATCATACGAATAAGTCGCGGCGCTCCGTTATAAACAACCGCCAAATCCGTTGAATTTTCGCCCATATTGATAATTAAACGTGCATCCTGAGAATCGGTAGCCGATAAAGAGCGAACCATAGCAATAGCATTCGGCTCTTCAGCAATCACATTGAAACCAAGATTTTCAACCAACTCCAAACGCTCTTCCGCATAAGATTTCGCTGTACTTGTCAGCAAAATCTCATACTGATTCTGAGCATGCAAACTATCACCCAATAAAGCCCAGTCAACTTCCGCCTCATCCAAAGACATTGGGATATATTGATCAACTTGATATTTCATCATTGCCTTCAATTCCTGCTCAGAAACCTTTGGCACATCAATAATGGTAGAAAACGTCTTATTTGACGGCAATCCAACAGCCACATTGGACGTCTTAATTCCCGCTTGACCAACGGCGGTCATAATAGCCTCACCCAAGCGTCGCTTAGACTCTGGAGAATCACCGCTCGTTATCTTAGAATCAACTGGCGTATAACCGTAATGAGACAAACTCCATCCCGTGCCAGTACGAGACAATTGAACCACCCGCACCGCATTCGTATCGATGTCTAGTCCGAAGAATTCGCCCAACCCTTTTGCTAATTTCATAACTAATAATAATTATATACATTAGCGTTTTAATTTGCAAACTTTTAATATCTTGGCGGCAATTCGCGGACATTCATCGTGCTAATCGCGCCAGTGTTTCGATAATTATTGTAAGCCCAAATATAAGTGTCCGCTCTTAAGTTAATGATTTCTGCTGGAGTTCCTGGATGCATATTTGGATCATTCTTTGCAGATGAAGCATGCTTTCCACCGTATGTTCGCCGCAAGAACAAGCGTCCAGTTTTAATTGGCCCGTTGATTTTCAATTGCTTGCCACAAGAAACATCAGAAACACCACTCAGCCAAGCTACATCGCTAATTACCACGCCACAAGTACTAACATATCCGTCTTTCTGAGTAATCAACCAAGCATTCACTTCCCCAACCGAAGGCTCTATAATAATATTCTTCGCGTAGATAATTAGTTGTGGTAATTGGCGCACATCATTCGTATCTGTGTATAACAAATCACCCGAAATCCTGACTACGCCCGAGGACTTTATGACTATACTCTTGCCTACGCTTAATTT
>CALFHE010000011.1 GCA_937875955.1 uncultured Candidatus Saccharibacteria bacterium
TATGCTTTTTTGTAGATTTGCGCTACAATATTGATATGAATCGTGGGACGGGTGGCTATACGATAATTGAAGTGGCAGTAGTAGTGGTGGTTGTTGCAATTTTGGCTAGCATTGCCTTTGTTGGTGGCGGAAGATTTTTGAACTTGACTAAAGATCAGGAGCAGAGGGCTGATGTGTCTGAGCTGTCACTAAAGCTGGAGCGATATTATAAATATAAAAATGTTAGTTCTATCGGTCACGAATATCCCTCCTGTGCTGATTTAATTAAGGATTTTTCGTCAATTGTAGGAGGTGATTCTCTGAAAAAGGAGACGATCAAGTGTAATCGTAGTGATTGGGCTGGCGGAAATAATGGTGAGCTATTGTATGAAGCTTCGAATGTGGATGACGGCGATTGCACGAAGCCCGTGTCCGGTCCTGTGTCTGATGTTGTAGCGGTAACTTGTGTGAAATATAGCATTATATATAAAGAGTTTTCAACAGGAGTAGAGAAGAAGGTGGATAGTATATGGCGCGACTAGCGGAAAAAAGTGATGGATTTACTATTGTCGAAGTTGCAGTTACTCTGGTTGTAATTAGTATTTTTTTGATTGTTATTTTGAGTATGCAAGCACAAGTTAGCCAGATATCAGTCATGAATGCCCAGTACAACAAGGCGAGTCTTCTGGCATATAATAATATGCGTCGTTACGCGAATGATTCCGCTCCGTCTTGGTTTAAATGTACAGACCCTCCTCCGAGCACTAGAACTCCGGGCTCCAGATATTCGGTTATGAGTAGTACGGTTAATGTCGATGGGCTGCCTGGAATGGTTAGACAGCAAGTATATGCATCAGCGCCATACGGATGTAAGAGTGGAACAATTAGCCTGGGAATGCCGATCAAAGTGGAATCTATCGTAGAATATGGGTTGCCAAGCTCCGGCATAGGTAGCGGAAAGAAGGTGGTACATGCGACGTATGTGGCGTTCTAATGAGGGCGGTTTTACTGTAGTTGAATTGGCAATGGTGATGGTCATCATTGCAATGGTCGTCGGCGTATTTAGCCAGATGTTAATTTCAGCAAATCAAAGCGCTTCTATTAGCAAGGCGAAGGTTGAGATTAGTCGAAATATGCATAATTCCATGGATGCAATTGAAACTGACGTGCGTCAAGCTTCGCGCTTTAAGGTGAGCAGTTATGATGGAGAGGATACGTTTGCTACCGATAAAAATTTCCCTAGTGCGGCACCTAGAGAGTGGGGATATAGAAGTAATCCGTATTCAAGCGGTGCCGTTACTGATCCCGAAAAGAACTCACTTATATTGCTTCAATATGCTACAAATATGGGACGAGGCGCTGATTCTAGGGAGATTGTTTATCTAAGAACTCCAAAGTTTGACTGTAATGCAAATAAGACTCAGCAGCCAAAATATAAAAAAGTAGTCATGTACTTTTTGAAGAATGGAGAGCTGCATCGACGGACTATCTATAATGATTTAGTTGATTTCTCCAGTTATCCTCCAGCGCCATACTCAGGATCTGCTGCGGGTTACTTTTGTATGAATGGTACGGATGCTGATAAGTTTAAGGATCGAGCCATGAAGCTTCGCGAAGATTCGATTTTGGCAACTGGAGTTTCGGAATTTAAGATTAATTACTATGACGGAAAAACGCTAATAAGCAAAAATAGTGACGCTCCAGATAGCGATAAGAAAGCTCTTGATGGCGCGGATAGCGTAGAAATTACTCTGACAATTCAATCACCTAGCAAGCAAGTTTCTGATTCGCAAACCTTAACAATACGAAAGATAAATAACCTATGATTCAACGAAAAAACGGCTATTCCTTGGTGCTGATCATACTTATGAGCACTTTTATATTGGCGCTTTTGGCTGGTGCTATGAGGGTTGTGACTCAATCATATATTTACTCTCAGGAAGAGTATTATTACAAGTTAGCTCAAGAGGCTGGTGAGGCAGGTACGGCGTATGCTAACGCTTGTTTGGATGCTAATGGAGCTGAGCAATCATGGAGTTCGGCTCCTGGTGGGATTGGGCCACTTCACCCAGAAACCAATTGCAAGGGGGCTGTAACTTTTCCTGGTAATAGATATGTATTTGAGAATAGTAAGTTAAGAACGACTTTTGAAGTCGGTGATTTGGAAGCGTCAACTAAAAGAGCAGCCTTGTCAGCTGCTACTGCTCAGATTTCATCTGTGGGTCGAGTTGAAATAACAAATGGTAGCGGTGTTGTTCTAAAGACTTATGTCGCTGTTGTAAAAAAATCAGTTACTTGGCCGGCTGACATTGATGCAACACGTACGGTGAGTGGTACTAATCGTACGTGTGCGATTTTATCAAATAATGTATGGTGCTGGGGAAAAAATGATATGGGTCAATTAGGAGATGGAACTACTCACAGCTCCAATATCCCAGTGAAAGTTCGCTCTATTGGCGATATGAGGAATGGTAAGATTATTGATATTTTTACAGCACAGCATCATAGCTGCGTTTTAACCCAGCTGGGCAGTAATAAAAAAGTATATTGTTGGGGCGATAATAGGTTTGGTCAGCTAGGCAACGGGTCGTCTGGGGCTGGTAATTACTCTAGCGTTCCGGTTGAGGTTGGTGGCGATCTCGCAGGTAAAGACGTTACGTCAATTGGTGGAACTGGTGACGTTTCCTGTGCTATTGCGTCTGGTAAAATTTACTGCTGGGGTCGGAACAATATGGGTCAATTGGGCTTCGGAAATCCTGAAAGCCCTGGATTTCGTGCCACGCCAGTGCAGATTAACTCAGGCGGCCCCGATAGGCTCCCTAGCAATTATTTTGCGACTAAGTTGGCGACCGGTGGATCACGCTCGCAAACGATGTGTACTATAACTACTGAAAAAAAAGCTTATTGTTGGGGGTTAGCCAGGTTCGGGCAGATGGGTATTGGTCCAATATCTGGTAATCACTACAGCCATGCTACCCTAGTTAAGGGTTTAGAAGGTGTAACTGACATATCTCAAGATGGTTAT
Organism: uncultured Candidatus Saccharibacteria bacterium; assembly: GCA_937875955.1. GTDB lineage: Bacteria > Patescibacteriota > Saccharimonadia > Saccharimonadales > Saccharimonadaceae > Nanosynbacter. The sequence continues at coordinate 3,005 of CALFHE010000011.1, forward strand.
AATTGGGCGGATAATGACTACGTATCGCACACCTGTGCTATTGCTTTAACTCGTACTCCAACTGGTACTACAACTGATGTGTATTGCTGGGGTGGTGCTGGTCGTGGGCAGTCCGGGTCTCCGGGGACCGGTCATTTTGGTGCGCATTTCCAGCCAGCAAAAGTTGGCGGTCTACCGGGAGTTCCGCTACGAATTGAGGTTGGGATTGCTCACTCTTGCGCCTTAGTGGATAAGGGCGTGGGCGTAAAAAAGGAAGTGTATTGCTGGGGTGATAATAAGTTTGGTCAGCTGGGTGGGGGTAATGATCATGCTTCTAAGGCAATGCAAAAATCTAGCAACCCGGTGCTTGTGCATTCTGGTGATGATGGACTTCCTGAATCAGAGGATGTGGTGGATATTGCGGCAGGAGCGAACCGCGGTTGCGCAATTATGACAAATAAGCGCTCCTACTGTTGGGGATTGAATGAAAATGGGCAGATTGGTGACGGAACTTCAGGTAGTGAGAATAATAGGTTTAGTCCAACAGAGTCATTATTCCTTCGTCCAGTACAAAATCGATATATATATTAAAAAACGCTTGCGCTTTTAAAAACGTTGTAGTATTATCAAGTTACAAATCAAACTAACAATTTAGGGGGCACATTATCGTGACTACAAAGAATATCAAAAATCAAGGTTTTACA
>CALFHE010000012.1 GCA_937875955.1 uncultured Candidatus Saccharibacteria bacterium
AAGTGGTACGCGAGCTGGGTTCAGAACGTCGTGAGACAGTTCGGTTTATATCCGGTATGGACGATAGGAAACTTGAGAGGATCTACCCCTAGTACGAGAGGACCGGGGCGGACGCACCTCTGGTGTGTCGATTGTGGCCACCTGCTGCATTGTCGAGTAGCTATGTGCGGACTAGATAAGCGCTGAAAGCATATTAAGCGCGAAACTAACCTCAAGATAAGGTTTCCCTATGAGGACACAGAAAGACTATCTGTTTGATAGGCGCAAGGTGGAAGTACAGTAATGTATGGAGCTAAAGCGTACTAATAGTCCCATTGCCTTTTTATGTCCTTGTCCGTGGAGTTTATGCTTGCATAAACATTGCGGATAAGGTAGACTTAACTAGTAATTGGTGCTTTTCAAAAGTACCAGTCAATTAAAAATCAATTCCGTGCTAATGTTGGACATCGAAGAAAGGGGTTTGGCCCACCGTGGAGTATATACGGAACCAAGCGTCGTAACCCCCTCCTTCGGTGCCCATAGCGAGGAGGAAACACCTGTTCTCATTCCGAACACAGAAGTTAAGCTCCCCAGCGGCGATTATACTGCGAAAGTGGGAAACTAGCACGGTGCCGAATTATAAGAAAGCCATCCTAATAGGGTGGCTTTCTTCTTTGTCTTAAAACGTTTGTGGTATGTTTTGGCGGGTGATAGAATATAAGTATGTGTATAGTGTGCAGGGTGGCTACTGGCGGTATGGCGATTGCTGTTGCTCTAACGCCAACGGTTAATATAACGGCACCCAATGAGACTAAGAGTGATGCGAAGAAGGCGATTAGTGCTAAAATTTTCTCTGAAATAAAATCTCCGTCGTCGCTATCCAGCTTTAAGGTGTCAGATATCCAGACTCCAGATTGGCACTCCACATCTCAATCGTCAAAAAAATCAAATTCTGGAGTGAAAAAAGAAGTCACATACACAATATCAACAAAGGGCAATGTCCGATCAAACTTGTCTGAATTCTCGAAACAGGTAAATGAAACCTTAAACGATAATCGAGGCTGGGCTCGTATGGGAATTGTCTTTAAAGAAGTAAAAGAGGGTGGAAGTTTTAGTCTAGTTCTGTCGCAAGCTGAATTGATGTCCTCATTCTCGTCAGGCTGTGACGCGGATTGGAGCTGTCGAGTCGGGTCTTCTGTCATTATCAATGATAATCGATGGTCTGGCGCAACGACAGCGTGGAATAAAGCGGGTGGTGATATTCGTAATTATCGACATATGGTAATCAATCATGAAGTTGGGCATTGGTTGGGGCATGGGCATTTGAATTGTTCTGGGGTTAATAATCCAGCGGCGGTTATGCAGCAGCAATCAATTGATTTACAGGGGTGTACATTTAATCCTTGGCCGCTTGATAGTGAGTTATGGTCAACTACGCTGGGGATAGAATTATGAAATTGATAAAAAATCATCGCGCACTTAAATTGGCTATTGTCATAAGTTTTATAACACTGATAATGATATTGGCGTATGGATTCATGAGTTGGAAATCTTGGGAAAACGTTCAAAACGTAACAAAAAACACTAATGAGGCGGAGAGTTGGCTGTTTATTAACTTGCAAAAAGACAAATTATCCGCTGAAAAATTGAACGAATATTTGGTTGATTTAAAAAATAAACGCCAAAGCTGCGATGTGGTATTTTTTATATCTTGGCAGAAGAACGTTAATACTAGATTTAAAAAGTATTCAGAAGAATGTAATAAATCGGTAGAGAAGATGAACCGAACTATACAGAGTATAGAGAAGATTGTTAGCTTTATGGAGTTTGATAAGGAATTGAGTGGTGAAATACGTGTGGTGTCAGATAGCCTATCGAAGATCAAGCAAAATGACTTTATTGCTATGGAGAAAATATGGACTGATGCAAAGAAGAGGTTGGAATCCAGAGAGGGCGAGGCTGGCTTACGTAAGTTAGTGATGAAGAGAATAGACGCTATTTTATTGGCTGTGCGTGATTTGAAGTCGGCTAACGAAAAGAAAGACAGCGACCAGTTTACTATAGCTAGGGACAAATTTACTGTAGCTATTAACGCTTGGATTGGTTTGCAAAATGAGTTGACGCAAGAATCTCAGCTTAGAATAGATAACCTATTAAGAGAGTTTTAGGATAAATCTGCAATAAAAAATATCCCTCTATGTGATGGGATATTTTCCTTCTCGAATCTCGCAGAAAACGAGAATTTTTGTGGTGGAACTCATAATTTCTAAAGCTCCAACAGGTGCCGCCAGTAACTGACTTTATTAGTATAGCTAACACCTCAACAAAATGCAATATTTTATTCACAATAAAAACTACTTATGTAAATATTGACAAAGCGTTAGTTATATGCTAGCATATAAACATAACACATATCATGTGTGATATATAAAGGTGAGGGTTTCCATTTAAATTTATGTGGAAATCTTTTTTAAAAATGGAGGAAAACCTTCCTATGGCAGGAACAAAGGCTGGCGGCTTAAAGGCTGCTCAAAAAAATCTAGCTCGCGATCCAGATTTTTATGCAAAAATCGGACGTAAGGGCGGTAAAAACGGTCGAACTGGAGGCTTTGCTGCAAATCCAGCTTTGGCTCGTATCGCTGGTGCTAAGGGCGGACGCATTTCACGCCGTACTAAAAAGACAGTACAAAAAATTGCAGAATAAGACCGCTCCAATCTCTTAAAATTAGCCTCCGTATGAGAGGCTTATTTTATTTGATATCTTTTAAGCTGGCAGGATTTTGCTTGATTCACGCGCCATTTTGATTGGCAATTAATACATCTGTAAGATGAGGAAGTGGCCTGTAATCCAACTGCGCCACACTGAGGGCAAAGACTACGTTTATATAGCCAATCCCTGTAGCTATCCAAAGAATCTTGAATGTTATCGTCGTCCATACTGAGGGTTAAGCCGTATTTTGGCGCCAAAGTATCAACGGCGTACTCCCAGGCGGATCTTTCCATTTCAACTAACTGGATATCGTATTGATAATTTTTATGACCAAGCTTAGCGTGGGCGATTTCGTGTAAAAGTTGCACTAAATCTTCTTGCGAATCTAATTTTTCGTAATAGACTGTTTGTGAATTAGGGTTCCAGGAAAATACTTTGCCCTCCTTGAACTGCAGTTCTGGGAAATCGTGTTTAATTTGAAGCAAGCTGACTGATAGCATTGTCATAGCATCCGTATAATACAATTTCTTCGGGGTTAGGGGCGCTGATTATTTTTGGTACTGATATGGCGGCGGGTAAGTTTTCTGCCAGAAGACCGCTTAAAATATCTGAAAAATAGGATGTGAATGCTCCCATGCTCCCGCCAACAACAACGACATCTGGTTGCGTAAAGGCGATGAGCGGTTGCAATCCAGCTTTTATTCTATTAGCAACCTCTTCCCAGACTTCCAGGGGGGTGTCTGATGATAATTCGCCAAAAATTCTCTGTAAAATTCTACCTGCAGCAATCTCTTCCCAAGTGGTAATCTTGCCATTGTAATTCAAAGACATATGTCCGCCTTCGCAATCGCTAAGTTCTTTATGTAGATTTCCATCCAGGATCAGGGAAGTGCCAACGCCGGTCCCCAGGGTGATGTATAGACCGCATCTGGGAGTTTTGGGCAATCTGAGCATACTTGCCAGTCCTGCCATATTGGCATCATTTGCAATGAATATTGGTATATTAGGAAAATATCGGGAAAGTAGCTCGCGGATAGGTTGATTTTTCCAGCCGAGGTTTTGGCACCACACTGCCACGCCGTCTTTGACTACTCCTGGCAGAGCCACAGAAATTGCGTCAATCGGCTTATCGTTCGTAATCAGATGAATTTGATCGGCGACACGTTGAATATATTGGTCTACGTTTTTAGGGGTGGGGAATTTAATGATATGCTTAGGATTTTTTTCCTCGTCAAAGCTGGCTACTAATGTTTTGGTCCCACCTGTGTCAACCGTAATAATCATATTCTTATTATATCACCAGCTTTACTTATAAGCGGTCATTATGATATAATAAAGAAAATTTGAGTGGAGATGTAATATGAAGCGAGTAAATCAGACTGGATCAATTGGAGTTTTTGTAATAGTAGGTGCTATTTTAGTGGCTATATCTTTGGCTGTTCTTTACGGAATTAGGCAGAATAATTTGTCGCAAGACGGGTCGCCAATTTCTAGCGATTTGGTAGTATCAGAGAATAGTAATAAGAATTCACAAAACAACAGTACATCTCAGCAGTCTGCAGATCAAAAAACGAATGGTCAGTCGAGTGGAAGGGGTGAGGCGCGAACCGACGTGAAGACTGAAGAGTCGAAAAAGACAACTCCTACACCTGAATCTTCTCACCCTCAGCAGTCACCATCATCTACAACGCCAGCTCCATCTACTCCTTCCAAGCAATCTGATAAAGGATTGCCAAAAACTGGACCAGAAGATGTGGCTATTTCTGCAGTGGCTTTTGGTATTTTGACGTTTTTGACGGTAGCTTATCAACGATCTCGCTATCTGATCTAGCTTTGACTTCTATCTATCTATTGTGATATAATTGTGATAATCTGTGGGGATATTTTTATTATGTCCCTGAAGAATAATATCAATTTTAAGGAAGGGGTCTTTAGAAGACTTATGGCAGATGCCAAAATTACAATGGATGACTTGCTGGCTCAAGCAGGTGATAGTGTTAAACAACTTACTGTCGGTGAAACAGTTGACGGTACTGTTTTGTCAGTAAAGAAGCACGAAATTTTAATCGATTTAGGACCTTTGGGCGTTGGCTTGGTTCCACGCCGCGAAGTTAGCCTTTCAAAGAACTACAATGTTGGCGATTCAGTAATTGCTAGCGTAATTGATACCGAATTGGAAGATGGCTATTCGCTACTTTCATTGCGCAAGGCTGCGAAAGATCGTGGTTGGGATGAAGTTATGGCTAAATTGGAATCTGGTGAAATCATCACCGTTGTGCCATACGACGCTAACCGCGGTGGACTACTAGTTGAATACGAAGGTATTCGCGGATTCTTGCCAGTATCGCAATTGTCGGCTGAACACTATCCTCGTGTAGGTTCTAGCGACAAGGACGAAATCTTGCAACGATTGAATAGCTTAGTAAAGAAAGATATCAAGGCGCGAATCTTGGATGCTGACCGAAAAGCTAACAAATTGATCTTCTCTGAAAAAGAGGCGGTTAAAGAAGGCTTGGCAGAGCGATTCCAGAAGTTGGCAATTGGTGACACAGTTACAGGTGTTGTTACAGGTGTTGTTGACTTTGGCGTATTTGTTAATGTTGAAGGTATTGAAGGTTTGATTCACATCTCAGAAATTAGCTGGGAGCGTGTTAATAACCCATCTGACTACGTAAAAGTTGGTCAAACTATCGAAGCTAAGATTATTGCAATCGACAAAGAGCGCTTGAGCTTGAGTATGAAACAATTGACCAAAGATCCATGGTTGGATGAAGTTGAGCAATTTAAGCCTGGCGAGAAAGTTGAAGGAACTGTAACTCGAATTACTCCATTTGGCGCATTTGTGCAGTTGAGTCCAGCGGTTGAAGCTTTGGTTCACGTGTCAGAGCTTGGCGGTGACGGTACTGATCCTGAAAAGGTATTTACGTTGAACGAGCGTAAAGAATTTACAGTTTTGGACATCGATAAGGAAAATCGTAAGATTTCTCTTTCACTCGGCAAATCATCAAAGAAAAAATAATACAAATCCCCTGAAGCGTAGTTACGCCCAGAGGTGAGAGGAGCTTATTATGGCAGAAAAAATCGTCAATATTGCGGATTCGGTAACGGTTGGCGAGTTGGCCGAAACTCTGGGATTGTCAGTAACTACGCTGATTGGTGAATTGTTTAAGAACGGAATCGCTGCGACAATTAATCAGCGACTAGATTTTGAGACTGCACAGATTATTGTTGAAGAATTAGGGCTAGATGTGCAGCTGAAACGGAAGACGGTTTCTGCGGAAATTCATCACCATGCGCACAAATTATCAGACAAGGCAGTTCCTCGTCCACCGATTGTAGCTGTGATGGGGCATGTTGACCACGGTAAAACGAGTTTACTAGATGCGATTCTTGATAAGAAGACAGCGGCTAGTGAAGCCGGAGGAATTACTCAGCATATTAGCGCTTATCAAGCTCAGCGCAATGGACGAACTATCACTTTATTGGACACTCCAGGTCACGAGGCTTTTGCGGCGCTAAGGCAGCATGGAGCTACGCTTACAGACGTGGTTATTATCGTGGTGGCGGCAGATGATGGAGTTAAGCCTCAGACTGTTGAAGCTATTCGATTTGCCAGGTCAGCTAACGCTAAAATTGTGGTGGCGATTAATAAGATTGATAAAGAAGCAGCCAATCCGCAACTGGTAAAAACTCAATTGGCATCTGAACATGGCTTGAATCCTGAAGAATGGGGCGGCGACACTGTGATGGTTGAGGTTAGTGCAAAAACTGGTCAAAACTTAGATAAGCTTTTGGATATGGTTTTATTAGTGGCGGACATGGAAGATTTACGCGCAGATGAAGATGTTCCGGCTGAAGGTTTGGTTATTGAGGCGCACATGGAAACTGGTCGTGGCGCCGTTGTTGGGCTATTGGTGGAGAACGGTCATTTGAGACCTGGTCATTATCTGGTTGCTGGGACGGCTTACGGGCGAGTCCGAACACTTCAAGATTTTCGCGGTAAAGCTGTTAAAGACGCCGGTCCAAGTATGCCGGTGAATATGACCGGATTTAAGGAATTGCCACAATTCGGTGATGGATTTGAGATTGCGAAGAGCGAAAAAGAAGCTCGCAATTTGGCGCAAAAGGCTAAAATTGAACAGGAGAAAATGGCAGCCACAACTAATGTTACTGGCGCAGATATTCTTAAGATGATGAATCGAAAGCTTGATGCGGAAGAATTTAACGTAATCGTTAAGGCTGATGTTCAGGGTTCGGTAACGTCTGTGGTTGATAGTTTGAAGCTGATTGATACGAATGGCGAAGTTGAGCTTCATGTTGTTGGAACTGGTGTTGGTAATATTTCTGAGAACGATATTCATTTGGCGGTCGGTGAAAATACGGTGATTTATGGCTTTAATGTCGATTTGCCACCAGCAGTTAAGCGATTAGCGGCGCGTGAACATGTGGAAGTGCGAATTTTTAGGGTAATTTATGAATTGTTGGATGACGCTAAGGCTTCAATGGAGGCTTTGCTAGCGCCAGAAATCGTTGAAACTGAAATTGGTGAGTTGGAAATTAAGGGCGTGTTTAGGACGATGCGCGAAGAAGTAATCGCTGGTGGTGAAGTGAAGCGCGGTAAAGTCGCCAAGGACTTGCTGGCGCGCGTAAAACGTGGCGGAGAGCAAATTGCCGAGGTTGAGGTTTCTTCCGTACAACGTCAGCAACAAGAGGCAAAAGAGGTCTTTGAGGGTGAAATGTGCGGGCTGAGTCTTAGGACAAAGAAAAAAATTACCTTAGAAATTGGCGACAAGCTGGAGTTCTTTACTAGGGAATTAGTGAAGAAAACTCTGGGGTAGACTGTTCTAAGTATTGACTTTTTTGTGTATTTATGATAGTATCTTAGATATACATAAGTTTATTGCCATTCTGCATGCAGAAGGCGAAAGGAAACCACCACAAAATGAGCAAAACACCCGAAGGACGTCCAGACGTCGAAAACAATTCCGAGAAGCCGCCTTCTGTGCTTAGAAGATTGGGTCGGGTTGCAGCTAAAGCTGCAGGAGCAGTAAAAAGGACTTGGAGGACAATGATTGGCAGGGACTCTGATGAATATGCTGTTAATGATAGCTTGGCGCCAGAAGTTTCTGAGCCGTCTAAACCTACACTTGATGATATAGCTAGAAATAAGCAGAAGGATAAGGCGAGGGACGCAGTCGCCACTGAAGACACTTTAGAAGGGGAGACTTCTAGTGTAGATGAACCGGAAGTCGAAGGTAAAAATACTAGTACCCCAGAAAAGCCAGTAGACGTATCTGAAAATGAATCTAAATATTATTCTCTAGACGATTTGATATACGGAGATGTTCCTAAGAGTAAGGCTGATAAAATACTAAAAAATGCGTATGGGACTGCACATGAGCCGAAAACTCTAGATGAATTGATAGATAATCCAAATATATCTAAAGAGGAAGCTGATGAAATATTGGATAGAGTATATGGATCGTCTTCTGAAAAAAACGATCGAAAAGATGACGTCAACTCAGCTAAAAGTGGTCAAGAGTCTGGCGCTGCTGAGTTAAGCAAAGATGAGCAGGTAAAAGATTCAAATTCTAACACTGGAGAGGCTCCAGTAAAAGAGATAAGTCCAGAAGAACACGAAGTCGCTACTAATCTTAAAGTCGCCAGGATAAGATATGTTAAGGCTGGCGTCAAGTATGAAACGCATTTCTTTAAGGAGAACTTTGGTGGTGAGGAGCGTCGTAAAAAACTCGATGCTGCTGCTGAGGAGCTGAAGAGGTGTGAGCTTGAATATATGCGCTTCCAATTCTCTGAAAAGATTGAGGCAGTAAAACAAGGATCAGAAGAAGATCAAGCTAAATTAGCTGAAGAGATAGCTCATGCTGTGTTTGAGGATATGCAGAGGGTGTCGAGAGAGATAAAGGAAGCATACAGTGAAAAACTAGACAGCCAATCTCCAATCAGAAAGGCACTTTCTAAGCTAGGTAAATGGATTAATAAGGGCGGAAAGATTTCTCAGACTGTAAAGCAGGGCGGTGCTGGTCTTGTAGGCGGTGCTATAGTAGGGTCTGTTGCTACATGGCCTATTACGACGGCAGTGGGTCTTGCTGCAAGCGTAGGTGTCGCTAACTTGGCAAAACTGGGCGCGTTGGAAGATCGCCGCGATAAAGACATCTTGTCTGAAATTCCTATTGAGCGTCTAGGAAAGCTGTTTAGGGTTGACGTGAAGGGTATGGATGTTGGTGGCGTCATTGATCATACAGTGAGTGGGTCAATTGGCGAGCTTCACAAGGCAAGCGTAGAAAGGCAAGATGAATTGCGTAAGCGAATGCGTTGGGCAATGGGTAGGTTTAGCATCGGCTTTGCTCTGGGTGGTCTTGCTGGTAAATATATTGGCGACTGGGCTAACTCTGCACACGCTACTGGAGGTGGAGGTAATGCTGATACAACTCCACAATCTGGTGGTGATCAAATACCACAGTCTGGCGACAAACCTCCTATAGATAACTCTGCTACCAAAGCAATCGTAGATAATATTAATCCAGATACATCAAACTTCAATTCTTACGACTATCCTTGGAACTGGGCTGCTGAGAAGTTTGGCGACGCTAATGCAATGGATCAGCTTCACAACCTGGCTGACAAGGCAATGGCTGACGGTCATACCGTACGGTGGCTTGATGGCCCTGGCGGAACATGGATGGAAGTTGATGGACTTAGCGATACTCCGCGCGTGTTGGAGATATTGGGTGAATATGTTTAATAGATAAAATATAAAAATAAACAAGGAGATAAAAAAATGTTTGAAATTACTGACGAATTCTTAGCACAGGCTGGTTTTGGATCACTACCCACAGATAAGAAAGAGCAGATGAGGGAAGATGTAACTAACAGCGTCCAGGATAAGATCATAAGGAAGATTTTACTAGCTGTTGGCGAAGCGAAGCTGGACGAGTTTATAAAATTACTGGACGGAGACGATGTTCCCGCGGTGCTTAATTGGTGTGTAAATAATGGCGTTAATTTAACGGAAATTGTTCAAAACTCGATGAATGAGACTATGATTGAGCTGCAAAAATTATACAATGACGCGCTGAATATGACGCGTGGATAGTAATATTAAACAGTTACTGATATAATTTAACCTAAGCATATAGACGAAAGAAAAGGAGGACTATGTTCCAACTGAATGAGGAATTTCTTAAAGAATTAGGACTGGATCAGTTGCCAGAAGAGCAGCGAAAGCCATTTTTGCAGCATATTTATGGCGAACTGGAATTACGAGTTGGCGAGCGCCTAAGCCAGGGTATGAGTGATGCGCAACTAGAGGAGTTTGCGGGAATTATCGATAAAACTCCTGGTGCTGTGGATGATTTTCTAGCGAAACATGCGCCTAATTATCAGCAGGAACCAATGTTGCAGAAAATGTCACAAGCTTCAGGTTTGCCAGTTGACGATCCGCGTCTGAAGGATGAATTTGCAGCTACTAAGTGGCTGGAAGTCAATCGACCAGATTATCGTGACGTTGTGGCTGCGGTGATGGCTGACTTGAAAAAGGAAATTATAGCGAATAAAGATGCTATTTTAGGTTCAGTCCAAGCGTAATTTTATGCGGACGATAAAATAACCCCTTATGTGGGGTTATTTTTTATTTGTAGCCTCTTAGATAATCTTCAGCGGTCATTGTTTTCCCGCTGGGCGCGATGAGCTCGTCGATGATTAGATAGTTGCCGTCGGCGAATTTTCTATCAAGATGAGAATTCGGAGTTTTGTCACAATGAGATTTTGTGATGATGATATCTCGATCGTCAATTGTCATTCGGCTACGCGGAAATCCGAGGTGTGCGCGAACGTGAGCTTCAGCCTCGACGGCGGTCATACGCTCCGTATCGAGCCATGAATTGTCCTTGCTTAATAGTTGGCAGTACGAAGCCTGAGAATCGTCCTGTGGTGTTGGCTGAAGACTTTCGTTGATGATGTTCGGTAGGTTTTTTATTAGCAGAGAAGTGCCATTGTGAAATAATTTGTCGTACAGCTCGAACTTTGTTTCTTTTCCAGTGAGGGGTTGTCGAGTTTGGGTGTATATAGGGCCGGCGTCCATTTTACTATCAAGTTGCATTATCGATACGCCAGTTTCGGTATCTCTATTGACTATAGCTGATTCAATAGGTGAAGGTCCTCGATATTTTGGCAATAGAGAAGGGTGGGCGTTGATAATTCCCGGTGTAAATAAGTCGATAATTGACTGAGGAATGATTTTTCCGTACGCAACCAAAACGCCCGCTACTGGCTGAAGCTGTTTTATGTAGTCGGTAATTTCACTGACTTTGCTTGGCTGCAAAACTGGAATATTGTGGGACTTGGCAAATGTTTTTACTGGAGGTTCGGTAAGTTTGTGTCCGCGACCGCGCTTGGTGTCAGGTTTGGTAATAACACAAACAACGTTAAATCCCTCTTCAACGAGAGCTTCTAAGGTGATTAGACTGTAATTTTCAGTCCCAAAGAATACTATTTTTGGCGATGTCTTTATCATAATCTAGCGGTTGCAACTCGCCTTTCTCATCGAGCGTATAAAAAGCGTCTTTTTTATCCTTAATATGGTCTATAAAAACTAATCCATTACAGTGGTCTATCTCGTGCTGCAATACGCGCGCCAAAAATCCTTCGGCTTTAATTCGCACTTCTTCGCCATCTAAACCCATGGCTTTTACGCGAATTTTACTATAGCGGGGAACTTTTCCATAAATGCTTTTAACGCTTAAGCATCCTTCAAAATCCTCGACAATTTCGCCTTCGTATTTCACGATTTCTGGATTGATAAGGGTGATGAATTCGCGAGTTGATTTTCTTTCAAAGTCGGCTCGAACAATCACAACACGCTCTAATTTATCGACTTGCACAGCAGCCAGGGCGGCGCTAATTTCGTGAGGTCTGGAATCTTCCCAATCCAGCGCGGCTGCAGTCATTTCGTCTGCCAGTTTTATAACATCATTAGTAACAACGTGGATTTTCGATGATTTTTGGCGAAGATGTGGGTTTGGTAATGTGATAATATCGTCTTTTGTCATTGCTATAATTATACCAGAAATTACAGTAGACTTACAGGGTCAAGCTCGTACTGCCAGTGTGATGACGGCAGTAAATTTAAGACATCAAGAAGCTCTTGTCGTTTGGGACTTTTTACTACGATTTGCCAACGATATGTATCGCGGACGCGCTCATAAAAAGCGGGCGTTGGTCCAAAAACTTCAATGTTGTCAAAATTGGATTTTAATAGTTCGGACAATTTCTTAGCGTTCCTTATGGCAGCGGCTTCGGTTTTATAAACGCAAGTTAGTTTTAATAAGTAAGTAAAAGGTGGAAAGTTGGTTTTTTGTCGTTGAGATATGGTTCTTTGATAAAATTCTGTATAGTTTTGAGAGAGTCCGTTTGTGATGGACGGGTGACTTGGCTGGTATGATTGGACGACAACTTCTGTTGGCGTGCTTGACCTGCCGACGCGGCCGACGACTTGGGCGAGCAATTGAAATGTTCGTTCGGGCGATGAATAGTCAGGGAGAGAAAGTCCGGTGTCAGCCTGAACGACTCCGACGACTGTTAAATGTGGCAAATCTAGTCCTTTAGCGATAACTTGCGTGCCGATAATTATATCTATTTCGCCATTTTTCAGTTCATCATAACGCTCGTCCACGGTAGCTTTCAAATCGGTGTCTTTATCAAATCGAGCAATTTTTTTGTTCGGGAATAACCTCTGTAATTCGTCTTCAATTCGCTTAGTTCCGATACCTTTGTGGATGATGTCGGCGTTTTTACATTCAGGGCAACTAGTAGGAACTTTGGTCGAAAAACCGCAAATGTGGCATGACAATTTATGACTATCCGCGTGCAGAGTGAGCGGAATAAAACAGCGTGGGCAGCCAGCCTGCCAGCCGCAGTTGTCGCATAATGTGATTGATGCTGTGCCGCGCCGATTGTGAAAAATAAGAACTTGCTCGTTTTTTGATAGAGCTGTGTTTATAGATTTCAGAAGCGGGTCAGAGAGGAATTGATGCTGAGTAAAATTGTTGCGCTTTGCCATGTCGACCAGCGTCACATTGGGGCAAACGGTGTCTGGTCTTGCTGGTTTTGTCATTGTAATGATTGGCGTGTTTGATTTTTTTGCAACGTAATAGTCGGCGACTGCTGGAGTGGCGCTACCTAGAATTAGCTTGCCACGGTGTTGATTCGTAAGTACTGAGGCGACGCGAAGAGCTGAATATCGAGGGGACTGCTCCTGCTTGAAGCTCGGTTCATGACACTCATCAATTACCACAAGTCCGAGTTGTTGCACAGGCATGAAAAGAGCAGACCGCGGACCGATGATTACTACCGGATCGTTTGAGCTGATGACTCTTTTCCAGGTTGCATATCGTTGAGCTTCGGTTTGTTTGGAATGGGTAACTATAACATTTGGCAGATGAGCGGAAAACTCAGCAACCAGTTGCGAAGTTAGGGCGATTTCGGGGACTAAAATTATTGACGATCGCTCTTCTTTTAAGGTTTGTTTTGCGGCTTCTATATACACTAGGGTTTTTCCTGAGCCAGTTACGCCGTGTAAAAGTGCCGTTCCAGAATGGAGATTTTCGATGGTCTGGAGGGCTGACTTTTGCTCATCTGTGAATACATTTTTTGTTCGATTTTCTGCTGGATCAACTGAGGTGAACTGGTTAATTGAGCGACGTTTTTTGGATAATCCGCTGGGTAAAATTGCTTGCCAGACGGTCGCTTGGTGTGTAGCGTAATATTTACTCATCCATATGGCGGTTTGAACGAGTTCGATTGGCAAGGGATATTCTTCAACGATTTTACTAATTGGCTTGACTTCAAAATCTGGTTGGCGAACTTCTTGTAGAACTACACCGATAGCATTGATTTTGCCGATTTCTATAGCAACAATCATTCCGGTCGGCAGTCTTTCTTCCGAAGAATACGTAAACGAACTTGCGTCGGCGCGGACGATTCTTGTTGGCGAAACCAAATAGTAATGCATGTTCATATTATATCGCGAAAAAAATGCTAAAATAAGCATATGTATTTTGAGAGTCGTTCGCAGGCTGGGGCAATTCTGGCTGGTCAAGTACTGGAAAAGTATCGCTATGAAAACTGCGCAGTGGTTGCAATTGGCGAAGGTGGCGTGTTGGTTGGTGAGCAAATTGCAGTGAAGCTTCACTGTGTCCTCATGATGTTGTTGAGCGAAGGGATTGAGATTCCTGGGGAAAGTTTAAGCATCGGGGCGATGTCGCAGTCTGGGCAATTTACGTATAATAGTCAATTTTCTGACGGTGAAATTAATGAATATACTAGTGAATTTCATGGTTATCTGGAAGAGAAAAAGCGCGAGGCTCATCAGAAAATGAATAGGCTTTTGGGTGATGGTGGAATTATTGATAAGGATATGCTAAAGGATCGGGTGGTGATTCTGGCAAGTGATGGTTTTGGCGATGATTTATCGGTTTTGGACGTGGCTTTGAGTTTTCTGAAGTCAGTTCGGATTGAGAAATTGGTGATTGCGGTGCCGTTTTGTGGCGTGGCGGCGGTGGATAAATTGCATATGACAGTTGATGAAATGCATATCTTGGATGTGAAGGAGAATTTTATGGGATTAAATCATTATTATGAGGATAATACATTGCCGTCCAAAGAGGAGACGATAGCGAAAATTAACCAGGTTATTTTGAATTGGAAGTAAAAAACTTGTCGGGTGTTGTAAAATTGTGATAAACTTTAATTAAGAAAGATGCGTTAGGGAGGTTATGTTAGACGTTTTTATTACATCTAGGGTGCGGCGAAAAATTGTAGTAGTATACGCTAAGTATCCTGATTTTCACACACATGTTCGCGGATTAGCAAAGCTAATTAAGGAAGATCCTGGAAATATTCAACGAGAATTGAAGCGACTAGAAAAGGTTGGATTTTTGCAGAGTGAAAAGCAGGGCAACTCACGTACGTATTTCACTAATAAACAATTCCCAATTTTTAAGGAATTGCAAAGTATGGTGATTAAATCTCAGCAATATTCAGCGCGATCAAAGCGCGGCATGGCTGATAAAGACTAATGACATTATTTGAGAAAATTTTAGCGGCTCGAGGCTTGACTACGCGTGCGGCGCGTGAGGAATTTTTGCATCCGAATTACGCGTCAGTAAAGCACGATCCGTTTTTATTGCCAGATATGAGAAAAGCGGTGGACCGCTTGAAAAAGGCGCATGCTGAGGGTGAGAAAATTGTTATTTATGGCGATTACGATATTGACGGGCTGAGTGCAACGGCAATTTTATTGGATGCGTTTGGTAAGTTTGGCTTTAGGGAAGTTGGTGCATTTATTCCGAATCGGTTTGTTGAAGGTTACGGAATGACGATGGGTGCCGTTGATAAGGTGCGAAATATGGGCGCGGATTTAATTGTCACGGTTGATACGGGAAGTTTGTGTCATGCGGAAATTGAATATGCGTCGAGTTTGGGGATTGATACGGTGGTGACTGATCACCATAATGTTGCTGAGACTCCGCCGCCGAGTGTTGCTGCGGTTAACCCTAAGTTTCCTGGTCATAAATATCCATTCCGCGATTTATGCGGTGCGGGTGTGGCGTTCAAGCTGGTGCAAGCTCTGCAAACTGAACTAGACGGACTGCCAGATGGTTATGAGAAGTGGCTATTGGATCTGGTGGCGCTGGGGACGGTTTGCGATATAGTTACGCTGGCGGATGAAAATAGAGCGAATGTCTATTGGGGCTTGGAGGTCTTGAAAAAGCAGAAGCGTCCTGGCTTGAAGGCATTGATGTCGGTGGCGGGAATTGATCCGGAGAAGGTTAACGCTAGACATCTGGGGTTTGGTCTGGGCCCGCGAATGAACGCGGCAGGCAGGCTGGAAACGGCGCAATATGCTCTGGATATGCTGACGGCAAGGGATGGGCTGGAGGCGTTGGAAGCTAGTGAAAAATTGGAAAAATTGAATATTAAGCGTCGCAGTATTCAGGACGAGATTTTTGACGAAGCTTGCCAGCAGGCGGACAATATGACTGATGATCGAGTTTTGGTGGTGAATAGCGGCAATTGGAATCACGGAGTTATCGGTATTGTGGCGTCAAAGTTGGTTGAGAAATATAAGAAGCCGGTTTTTATAATTGGCGAGCGTGGCGATGAAGCTACGGGTTCGGCGCGAAGTTTTGGTGATTTTTCCGCGGCTGACGCGGTTCGCGCAGCTGACGACATCATTATTAAAGGTGGTGGTCACGGAGCGGCGGCGGGCGTGACGTTGGCGACCGAGAGAATTGACGACTTTAGACGACGAGTGAATGAGTTTTACGATTCGCTGCAATTAAAAAATCAGGAATTATATTTGCTACCGAGAGCTGACGTTGAGATCGACGATTTTTCGGAAATTAATGAGGAGCTGATTGATAATTTGGCGAAGATGGAGCCGTTTGGCAATGGTAACGCGGAGCCTATATTGAAAATAACTGAAGCGACGGTTCTGAGCGTGAGGAGAATGGGTGCGGATGGGCAACATGTAAAATTAACCTTGCGCGATAAGAATGACGTTGCGTTGCAGATGCTGGCTTTTAACGCGCCAGAAGAATTTTTCCGTGAAGTGGGCGACGAAGTGTCTGCTTGGTTCCAGCCGACTGTAAATGAGTGGCAAGGGATGCGGTCTGTTGAGGGGCGATTATTACATTTGGCTTAGGTGTAATAGTTGCGTTAATTAGATATATATTGTATAATAAATCCAATAGTTTAAATTTATTTGGAGTGAAGCTCTTGTGAAATCGGAAAAACTTTGGATGCCGTCATCTAAACCTACAGATTATGGCTTTGAGAATGGTCTACAGGTCGCCAAGATTGATAGTGGCTTGAGACAGGGAAAGACTATACAACTTGCTACGCAGGAAGATATGCGTCGCTTGGCTGAGGAATCTTACAATTCAAACCACATGAATAAGACTGTTGAACAACTGAGAGATCCGCGCTATATTCGTGTATTTAGTGGATTGGGTAGAGTTGGGCTTGAAGTTGCGATATTTGGTAATGAAAATGCGAATAAGATTCAGGCTGTTTTGTATGGATGGGGAGGAGATGACCATAATCCAGTCGCAATTCGAGAAGCCTCCGTTCTGGCGTGCGGGAATCCGGATGCGGCTATTGTGGTTGTGAATATGCCGGGAGTGGGCAATTCTGGGATGCTGCCCGAGTCTGTTCGTAAGGAGATACGAAAGACTGGTAGCTACGATAGCTTAGGGGAATATGTTGGTCCAGTAATTGACCATGTCGCGAAAGATTTCGACGAGGTTAGTGTTGGTGGGCATTCTTTGGGTGGTCGTGTTGCGACGTCGTCAGTTGCTCACATGGAATCTAAGGTTAATGAGTTACGACTATTCGATCCGGTGGGATCGCGTAAAATGGGGATTGTTGCTTTGGGGTGGAATTTCATAGGAAAAGAAGGCATGGAATTGATACGTTACGGCAAGAAATCATTGAGTCCAAGCGCAAAAGAACTGGGCTTGGAGTTCTTGCAGAGAGAAGATCCTAAAGTTATTGAGGAGGTTGGTAAACTCTCAGGAGAGTCAAGTGTCGAGTTTGCTCCACCGAAACAAGGTTGGCGCCAGCAATTCCTTACTGATCCTTTCGCCTTAAGCAGTGATGGCTTATTAGAAGATTTATTGAAAGCCGCGCCAAATGTCCGAAACAATATTATTATATTTGTACCCGAAGGTAGTCATTTGACTAATATGCGTGACATGGCTCGCATTGTCGGTATTGTGAATGGTGAGCCTAAGTCGACAAGTGCTGAAGTCGGACTATATGGAATTTTGAACAACCACACTCACAATGTCATGAACGACCCTACTGTGTTAGCGATTGTGTATGGCGCTGACACTAAAGATCTCGCCTTGTCCGCCTAAAGCTTGCAGGGCGATTGCTGCATTTGGCTTAGGTGTAATAGTTTCATTACTTGTAGAGTAGTGTATTATAGTATAGTAATACTTTTTAAGTAGAGGGTGATTTTAGGAGTTGTGGTAATATGGGAAACTATGAAAAATCTACTGAAGCTTGGCGTAGAGAAGGTTTGACGGAAGGTGAGTTGCGAACAATGGGCGCATTAGCCGTGGAAGCGACTGAAGAACTTAAAAAAACTACCATTAGGAAAGAGGTTGTCTTATTAGGGGGCGTTCCATTTAATTCTTGGGACGAATTCGCAAAAGCTGTACAAGAAATGGCTGCACATAGCTATGAGCCTATTCCAGTTAAAATTAATACAAAAAGGCTTATAGCAACAGCATTCCTAGATGACGAAGGAGAAATGTCTGTAGAAGAGCGTTTCGTACCTGAGGAGGTGTTTATAGACTTATCAAGAACGAGGTGTGATGCGGAAGAGGATAGAAATCGTAAGTCGTATGAATTCACGTGCCCAGCACTTATGGAACATCCAGATGGAAAGCTCTATCTAACACGCAAGGCGTATGTTATATCGGTAATAGATGTCAACGGTAGCCAAGAAGTGGATTTCAATATTATTTATGGCGGTCTTAACTAAACCTAGTTGGCAAATACTTTCTTATCTGTTATAATGTTTGCAGTATGGTACAAGTAA
>CALFHE010000013.1 GCA_937875955.1 uncultured Candidatus Saccharibacteria bacterium
CAGGGGATAAATTAGGAGTTTTTGTTTCTGAAAAAGCTAAAAGCTTTATGGAATCTTTATGCTTACCATTAAAATATAACGAACTTTGAAACTTATTTTCTTATTTAACAAGTGTAGTCTATATGAGTAATGGGTGCTCCTAGCATATATGTAAGCAATACTGTGAGACCGTCTGATAAAAATTACTAAAACTTTTTAGACGACCTCGAAGAGGAAACCGGATTCGTTTGTGACGGCAGCCATCTACTGCAAGAAGTCCACCCGGACGGCAGACATACCTATATCTACATCGATCCCGACAGCTACGACCCCTTGGCGCAGGTGCGCAACTGGACCGACGAAGACGGTGAAAGCCGACAATGAACCCACTACTTTCACTGTGACCAAATCGGTATCCCGAGAGAGATGACCGATAAGGACGGCAACCTCTTATGGTTCGACAACTATACCGGCTGGGGTCATCTGAAAGAGGAAACCAAGGTAACGGATAGTACTTACTAACCCTTCCGCCTGCAAAACCAGTACGCTGACTGTGAAACGGGGCTGCATTACAACTTCTTCAGGTATTATAAGCCTGATGCGGGTCGGTTTGTGAATCAGGAGCCGATTGGGCTTTCAGGCGGAGTCAATCTGTATCTCCAGTAGGAACACCATACCCTATGAGAGTCTTACTTCCTGGTTCTAATCGAAAGCCTTATACCATATATAGGGTACTGAAACCAATTGATAATGTAGCTGCAAGTAAAATTATGCCGTTGTTCGGAGAGATCGGATTAGGGACACAGTATGAATTACCAAAATCTGTTAAATCATATAGAATCTGGGCATTTGGAAGAGGTGAAAATAGGAAAATGTTAAAAATTAATGAATTGAATTCATATCTTAAAAGTAAAGGAGTACCAGAAGATAGTTACTCAATCAATGAAGTAAATGATGAATCATTATGTATTGTTGAAGAAAATAAAAAATGGCATATATTCTATTCTGAAAGAGGATTGAGAACTGAAGAATATTGTTGCCAAGATGAACATTTGGCAATTCTATATTTTATCAATCGCTTATCAAAAATGTTAAAATTTTCTTTCGAATGAAAAAAGCAAACTGTAGCCTGTATGAAACTTTTAATTATGGTATGGGTATACTACGCCGTGTAATTACCGCATTTAAAAAATAAGGATTTTTATGGAACCACTAAATTTATCAAATGAAATCTTATTAGAAGATATTTTAGATACTAATGAATATGTACATTCTGAAAAAAGAAACTTGGTAAAAGCCGTAATAGAACATTTTCCTCCACATTCTGTTATTTACTTTCTAGAATTTGTTGAAAATTCTACTTATGAAAATAAATATTATGGGTATATTTTTAATAAAACAGAGAATAAAATTTATCAATTTTCTTTTATAGATAATATAAAATTCAAAAATGTAAAATTAAATCTAAGGCATAAAGACAGGAAAAAGCTCACAAAAAAAGATATTTTAGCTTTGGACATTATTGATTTATTGTAAATGTAGTCTGCAAGCGTAGTTTGGGTTACCAACGCTAGCAAGGCGTAACATATATAAAACTTTTAATTCTGGCGTGGTGAGTGCAGTATGTTCCTATGCAGTTTCTGCCTTTCAGACGACCTCCCTTTTATATGCCCCTAAAAAAGCGAACAGATCTGGTTCAGCAAAAATCCGGACGGGCATTATGTCATCGTGTCGCTGGAAGGTTCGATAGCGCTGCGTTTCGCGCCTTTGGCGGTGGCGGAAGACAGTTTGGACGAAGACTCTACCCTCTTCCCGCTGGTGGTGGTGGAAGATGCCAACGGCAACCATCAGCGTTTCGTCTATCATCTGCTGACTGGTCTGCCGCAATACGTCATCGACGGCAATGGCCGGGTGTTCTCGCTGAACTTCGGCAATGTGGCGGATGAGCAGTCGCCCTTGTTGGAATTGTTGTTCTAGTTAGTGTTTGTATATATTCAACGGCGGGAGTATGTGGTGCTTTTTTGGTAGGAGGAAGTCTTGTAGGAGCAATGTGAAGTTTAATATTGATATAGGAACATGATAATTATGAGCAATAGTGATTTTTATATACAAAATATGATTGAAACTTCTTTAGAACAAGAAGATTTCAGTCAAATAATTATACTACTAGATTCGCTACC
>CALFHE010000014.1 GCA_937875955.1 uncultured Candidatus Saccharibacteria bacterium
TGCCCAATCATCTAACATTTGAAATAATTTCGTTCCTATTTTTCTATTACAATAATTTTTTTGAATTCCAATTACTATATAAGCAGTATGTCTTATTCTTCTAAAAACTCCTCTTTGAGCAGTTAAAAATCCTACTATTTTTTCATCATCAATCACGCCCAAAACTAGATTGTTTTCATCTTTTAAATTTTTTGATATTTTTTCCTCATTCCAAACTCTTTCGTCAGGTTCAAACATCATAAAATCAGTTTCGCTGTCAATAATTTTTAAACAACCATAAAATTCTTTAGCATCTGTATATATTAATTTTCTAATTACCATAAATTCCTCCATTTTTAAAATTTCATTTAATATAAATATTTTATCATAAAATTAGAGTTTACCAAAATTTATTTTTTGTAATTTTTTGCTTTTGTAGTGTAATCAAATTGCAAAGATTATACATTTTTCGCATTTAAAACTCGCATCTGACTGATAGGAATTAAACACATAGAAAGACTTAAAACAACTGCTGAAATTTTTTCTTCATATAATCCTCCAATATATTTTTTGATATATCAATTTTTAATATCATTTAAAATGATATTATATACTATTATTTTTAGTCAAATATTTTAAAAGAAATTTTTGTTCATTTTACTTTCTATTGAATAATAAAAAGAGTGAGTTGAAAATCAACCCACTCAACATTTGTCAAAGAACCAACAATATAATGCTTGCAAATAGCAGAAAAAACCAGCATTTTTATGAAGTTGCTGGTTTTGTTTATATAATTTTTATAAAGAAGTAATAAAAGTTAAACCGCCTAATATCACTCCCGCTGCATTGGGAATGATGAGGATCCAGTCTTTTTTAGGTTCTTTTGTCCAACCATAGATTACCCAAATTAAACAAGAAACTGCTGCGAATAGTGGTTGGAATGGTTGAGCTTTTTCTCCTTGTAGGTTAGCGATAATTTGTGGAATATATGCAATAAAGACAAGGATCCCAATAAAAGCTCCAATAGATCCGACAAAGCGATTAATTTTTTGTTTAGACATATAATACCTCATGAGGTTTTATTATATTATAAAGGAAAAGATGCTGTCAATAATTTTGTGTAAACACTCTAGTAGAGTCTTCAAACAAAGTAACTAAGTAACGTTCCAGAGCCTCCTCGTTAGGAAAAAGAACCTTCTATTTCGTTTGACGTTTGATTTCTTTATTAAGAGACTTAATGAGTTTTGTCGAATAAATGCTATGCCAAATCTGGTAAGGAAACTGATTTCAGCAATCATACGCGTCAATACTACGAACCAACGCCAAAAAAATTCAGTTAAGCTTATTGTTTGTAGATTCGTGGTTTCCCTTTTTAAT
Organism: uncultured Candidatus Saccharibacteria bacterium; assembly: GCA_937875955.1. Taxonomy (GTDB): domain Bacteria; phylum Patescibacteriota; class Saccharimonadia; order Saccharimonadales; family Saccharimonadaceae; genus Nanosynbacter. The sequence continues at coordinate 1,357 of CALFHE010000014.1, forward strand.
CTTAATTAAAATATCTCCCCAGTGTTACCGTATCGCCAACCCGCGCCTCGCGTGTCGTTTTCAGGTTCGTCACAATATAGCCAATTTCGCCAGTTTCAAGCGAAGGGTCGGGTTGCATGGCTGGGTTAAGATGACCGACTTCCAGAGCTAGTCCATCTGCGCCAGTCGCCATCATTCGGATAGACTCGCCCTTTTTAATTCGCCCATCAACCACCCGCACGTATAAAATTACGCCACGATAATCATCATAATAACTATCAAAAATCAGCGCCCTAGTTGGACCATCAACCTCGCCAACTGGCGCCGGGATTCGCTCAACAACCGCATCCAAAACCTTGTCTACATTTTGACCAGTTTTAGCAGAAATATGAATAATCTCGCGCTCGTCGCAGCCCAACAAATTAATAACTTGCCTGGATACGCGCGGTATATCGGCGGCCGGCAAATCAACCTTATTCAAGACCGGAATAATCGTCAAATCCTGCTCCATCGCCAGGTAAACATTCGACAATGTTTGCGCCTGAATTCCCTGGCTAGCATCAACCACCAATATCGCACCCTCGCAAGCCTGCAAACTACGCGAAACTTCATAGCTAAAATCAACATGCCCCGGAGTGTCAATCAAATTCAGATCGATATTTTTATATCGCATTCGCACCGGCGCCAACTTAATAGTAATGCCTTTTTCCCGCTCCAAATCCATCGAATCCAGCAACTGCGACTTCATCTCGCGCTTTTCTACCGTCCCAGTCATCTCCATCATTCGATCAGCCAGCGTAGACTTGCCGTGATCAATGTGAGCAATAATACAAAAATTCCGAATATTTTCCATTAGCCCTTAAACTCCAATCGTCCAAATAACACTTTTTTCAATCGTGCAAGAATCGGGTCAATTTCTGGCAATTTTAGCCACTTCGAAGCCGCGGCATACGCGCCAAAACTAACCAATGAAATGATAACAAATTTCGGAAAAGCACTAAAGAAACTATCGTCATGATAACGAAACGGCATAATCAGCACGGCAATATAACAAACCACGCCCGTAATAGTACCCGCAATCATCATCTTAAAAATCGCTCGCACAAACGTCATGTCGAATAATTTTGGCATTTGACGATTCATAACCGCCAAAAGAACAACCACTTCCAAAACCGCCACCGTTGATTGAGCCCAAGCCAATCCATACGCGCCCATTTTCAAGACCATCGATAGAACAATTGCTAAAATAATATTCAAAGTAATCGAGAAAATTGAAATATACAGCGGAGTTTTCGTGTCTTGTCGGGCGTAAAATGCTCGTGCGGCCATGTGGTAAATAGTTCGGAATAAAATTGCCACGACCAAACAGCCCAAAATTCCCGCGATCAGTTGATTGCCACCATTGCGGATAAAATGCACGACGTATCCCCTGGTAAAGAAAATCACCACCGACACTGGAAGCGCCATCCAAAAAATAATTCTCAGCAGGGAACGCAGGTCTTTTTGAAATAGGTCATTTCGACCTTCACCCAAATGCTCAGTCAATTGAGGAAAAGCGGCATTTGAAATCGCCACGCCAATAAGATTGATCGGCATCATATGGAGGGTCAAAGCCTGCTGGTACGCCCTAACCGTTCCGTCAGCCAAGCGCGAAGCCAAATTGACCTCGACCAAGCTAACCACATAATCCATTCCTTGATCAACAGAACGCGCAGGCAATAAAGATAAAACTTTTCTAAATCCCTTATTCCGCCAATAAATTTTGAAATTGTAATCAAACCCAAGCCCAGCCAAACCAACCGCACTGACGATCAATTGCAAAAACGAGCCCAAAACCACACCCAGAGCCACACCCATAATGCCGCCGTCAAAAATCTGCCAGCCGAATAAATTGACACCGCCAGTAAACCACACTGTACCGATAATAATGCCGACGTTATATAGCATTGGCGCCAGCGCGCAAAACATAAATCGCCCGACCGCTTGCTGAATACTAGCAATCACCGCCGCAACCGCAAAAATAAACGGATTAACCGCGATCACTTGCATCATACTAACCGCCAAAGCATGACCAGACTCGCTCAGACCAGGTGCGATTAAATACTTCATCAATGGATCAGCGAAAATAATAATCAGCACCGACGCTGCCATAGTTATTAGAGCCATGAAATTAATCATGCTCGAGCTAATTTGCCAAGCCGACTGCTTATTGCCCTTGACCCAGCGCTCATTAAAAACTGGAATGAACGTCACGCTAAGCGCACCAGAAACCAACACTGCGAACATAAAGTCCGGCACCATAAAAGCTGCCGTATAAGCGTCTAGTCCAACCGGGTATCCCGCCAATGCTCCGTTTTCGCTTGGCATATAAGCAGAGTTAAGTAGACGATCACGGAAAAACCCCAACAAGCTCGACAACAACGTCGAGCCCGCCAGAATCGTAGCAGCCAATTTCACATTAAGCCGCTGATTTATTTTCGTAACTGTACTACGAACGCGCCCCATAGTATTTTACGAATGCAGTTTAGCTTCTTTTGGTAATTTAGTGCCTTTAAGAATCTCGTCAACCTCAGATTCTTCCAGAGTTTCTTCCTTCAGCAAAGCCTCAGCTAACTTATCAAGGAACAAACGGTTTTCTTTCAATACCAACATTGCACGATGTTTGGCTTCGGTAATCAATTGCGCAACTTCCTCATCAATCATTTTCGCAGTTTCATCAGAATATGGACGTTCTCTGGTCATTTTATCGAACATCAAACCGCCGTTATCTTCGTGGAATACTTGATCGCGCAAGCCCTTGCCCATTCCTTGCTCAATCACCATATCGCGGGCAATTTCAGTCGCTTTTCGCAAATCCGAGCCAGCTCCAGTAGTGATTCCGTCATCGCCGTAAATCAATTGTTCAGCGATTCGTCCGCCCATTGCCCGAGCCAAAATATCTTTAAACTCGTAAACATTTGTGTAGCTCTTATCTTCTGGCGGCAAGAACCATGTTACTCCACCAGTACCGCCGCGCGGAATAATTGTAACCTTATGAACCGGGTCAGAATCAGGCAAGACGTGACCAACAATTGCATGACCAGCTTCGTGATAAGCAGTCAACTCTTTCTCGTGATCGTTCATTATCTTAGTCTTGCGTTCTGGACCAATTGCCACACGCTCAAACGCCTCGGTTAATTCGTCATTTGTGATCTTCTTCTTGTTGCGACGCGCAGCGATGATCGCGGCTTCATTAGCCATATTTGCCAAGTCTGCACCAGATGAGCCAGCGGTTTTTGCCGCCAACTTATCAAGATCAACAGTTTCGTCAGTTGGCTTTTTCTTAAAGTGAACTTTCAGGATTGCCTCACGATCTTTGCGCTCTGGAAGCGTAATATTCACACGTCGGTCAAATCGTCCAGGTCGAAGCAGGGCTGGGTCTAAAACATCTGCCCGGTTGGTTGCCGCCAAAACAATAACATTCGTTTCGCCATCAAAACCATCCATCTCCACCAAAATCTGGTTCAAAGTTTGCTCGCGTTCATCATGACCGCCACCCATACCAGAGCCACGCTTACGACCCACGGCATCAATCTCGTCAATAAATATAATGCACGGCGCATTTTTCTTAGCCTTAGAAAATAGGTCTCGCACTCGGCTAGCACCAACACCAACAAACATTTCCACAAATTCAGAACCGGAGATCGAGAAGAACGGCACACCAGCCTCACCAGCAACAGCTCGGGCTAGCATCGTCTTACCTGTACCTGGATTACCGACTAATAATACGCCTTTTGGAATCTTTGCACCCAAATCTTTATATTTCTTCGGGTGCTTAAGAAAATCAACAACCTCCTGTAAATCTTGCTTGGCGTTATCATTTCCAGCGATATCTGTAAACAGAACCTTTTCCTTGTCTTGTCCATAAAGGCGGGCCTTACTCTTACCGAATCCCATGGCTTGATTATTTTGACCCTGAGCTTGGCGCATCATAAACATAAAGAACACCACGATAATCAGCACAGGCACAACCATAACCGCCAGGTTCCACATAGTTTCGCCGGTTGTGGATGGTGGAATAACCTTCACCTCAACCTTAGCATCCTTGTTCAAGCCCTGCTCATAAATGCTACTAGATTCCTTGACTGAATGCTCGGTAGGCTTTGATTGGTCTTTCGGAGTAATCTTAATATCATTTCCTTGAATCTCCAATTGAGCAATTTTACCGTCATTTGCTCGACGCACCACATCAGATAATGCAACATCTTTAAGATTTGACGCAGGGAAGAGTGTTGCGTAAAAAATTAACGCTACAAAAATTATAATTGCCCAAAACAATCCAAATCGTAAAATTTGACTTATTCTATTCTTTCCATTTCTTTGAGGCATCTTAACAGCCATTCTCAACTAATCCTTTCGCCTATACTAATCAAACTCTCTTTATTATAACACTTCTTAGCGTCAATTTCATCACAATGCCGCCACCAACTTGCCGGCAAGAGCCAGCTTTTCCAGTTTTTATAGCAATTAGCATACGCTCTAATTGAGAACCCAGTAACGACACGTCATAATGTCGTAAAACGTAATAATATAGCAATTCTTGTGCGACATTATCATCTATCATCGTCAAAAAATACCGACTAAGCACCTCTCCATCAAACTTCTCTATTTCCTGCTCAATTTCCCCTCTTAATTCTCTTTGTTTCCGCCATGCCTCATATACTCCAAGTTTCTGATATTCATCAAGTTCACGATTTATCTTACGCCTAAATTTATTTCTCTGATACAAGTCGCTTTGATTTGTCTCATCTTCACACCATTCCAATTTCTGACGAATCGCATATTCATAAATTCTCTGCTTCGTCCAGCTATTCATCGGCCTAACTATTTGACTATCACTCATTCCCGCCAAGCCTCGCCATCTGGAGCCACGCTTAAGATTCATCGCTACAGTTTCAATAATGTCATCTCGATGATGCGCCGTCACTATCACGCCATCAAAATCCGTCGCCACGCCACGCAAAAATTCATAACGCCTTTGGCGCGCCAATTCTTCACTGGCATCAGCCCCCAATTTTTCGCGCCGACAAACAAATTGTATTTTATATCTATTAGCCAAAGCCTCGACAAATCTAGCATCACTCGCCGAATCCTCACGAATTCCGTGGTCAAAATGAGCAACCACCAAATCTTTTTCCGTTCGCGACATCAAATCCAGCAAAACTACCGAATCAATCCCACCGCTGACTGCGATAATATATCTCACATATCTATTATCTCACAATTTACCTAAAACGTATTTGGCAAATTTTATACTATCTGTTACAATCAATGCAGTGTGGCACCGTAGCTCAGCTGGTTAGAGCGCAGGACTCATAAGCCTGAGGTCGGTGGTTCGGGTCCACCCGGTGCTACCAGAAATTATCTTTCCTCGTCAATACGACGGGGAATTTTTTATAGATACTGAATTAGATTAGCTCAAGCTCTTCAGATTGAACGCCGTCCAAAGCAGCCAATCGTCGCGACACAAAACTATCCAATTCCCATGAATTACGCTGACGCTCCCACGTTGCTAAATCCTTTTTTCGGGTTACTTCTAAAAATTCAGCTAATTCACTGGTGTTGATTTCCATATTTTTTCCTTTTTTTGTGTTAATTATTTAACTGTCTTTATACTATCATAAATTTGACAAAAAAGCAATACCTTTTTCGGTCATTATTTACCTTTTCATTCCGCTTGTGGTACACTGGTAGAGAAGGATTTATACACAAAAATGACCCCTGTAACAATCTCATCACTGGCCACCATAATTTTTGCAGCGATTATTCACGCTAGTTTTCAGCTTAGCGTCAGTGTTTTAACGTTACTTAGCGGACATTCAATTGGCAAAAAAACCGCCCAGAGAAAAATTTTTCGTATGAGCAACGGTTTTGTATTTGGTGTCGCAATGATCACCTTGTTACTTATCAGCTCAATTTCCTATTTCTTATCACTATTCATCCATCATGCCACCAGCGCAGAGCAACTCGTTGCCGCCGTCTCTTCAGGGATGATGTTTGGCTTAGGAATCGCAATTTGGGCGTTCTACTTTCGACGACAACCAGGAACTTCATTATGGCTTCCGCGTAATTTTGCGGAATATTTAAACAAGCGCACCAAAAAAACCAAAAACTCCATAGAAAGCTTTGCCCTAGGAATAATTAGCGTTATTGCAGAAATCATATTTATCATAGCGCCAATTATCGCCGCCAGCCTGGCTATTATCACCTTGCCAAACCCCTTCTTGCAAATCATCAGCGTAGCGATCTACGTCATTGTGTCTGCACTGCCATTATTTGTCGTTATCGTCTTGATCGGCAGCGGACGCAGCATCTCTAATTTACAGCGTTGGAGAGAAGATCATAAGAGATTTTTGCAATTCGCCAGCGGCGGTAGCTTACTAATTTTGGCGGCATTCCTATTCGTCGACCGCGTTATTGGCGTCATTAGCTACGGAGGCAATCTATGGTAAAGCCAGGTCAAATTGACGTCATCAAACAGGGAAAACGACCGCCAGAGGAGTTTAGCCCAGACAAGCTCCACAATTCCATAATTGCCACCTGCCTAAGCGTTCGCACGCCAGAAGGTCAAGCTCAAGATATCGCAAAAACCGTCACTTTGGGTGTTATGAATTGGTGCGAAACTCACCCAGAAATAACCTCCGCCGATATTCGCCGTCAAGCACAACGCATTATGAAAACTTTGCATCCTGACGCGGCTTATTTATATAAAAATTATAAAACCATAATTTAGGAGATTTGATGTCGCAAAAACCAACTTTTGACTATGACTATATCGTAATTGGTAGCGGCGCCGGCGGTTCGCCCGCAGCCAGCATATTAGCAAGTGCCGGAAAAAAAGTTGCTGTTGTAGAAAAATCAACATTCGGCGGGGAATCACCAAACTGGGGAGATGTACCAACTGGATTCTTAACCCACGCTCTTAACGTTTATCAAACAGCCAAAGATGCCGCTAAATTTGGACTGCGCACCAACTCAGTTGGGTATAATTACCCTTCTCTACTCTCCTGGAAAGACAAAGTCGTAAAGAGGACTGGAGCTGGTGGCAATCGCTATTATTACGAAAAACAAGGTATTAGTGTTTTTACCGGCAATGCGCATTTCTTGAGTCCGAACGAAATAGCTGTCAATCGCAGACATTTGTCCGCTCGCAAATTTCTCATTGCAGCCGGATCTGATTGGCAAATTCCAGAAATACCTGGGTTAAATGCCATTTCTTATCACACTCCAAAAACTATTTTTAGCTTAAAGCGCCCACCAAAAACCATGTTCATTGTTGGCGCGGGAGTTGCGGCGCTAGAATTGGCACACATCTTCTCCACCTTGGGAACAAAAGTTTACGTAGCAGAGAAATCGCCCAGGATATTATCAACATTTGATCCAGAAGTCAGTACTTTGGTTGCGAATGACGCAAAAAATCGCAACATTTCAATCTTAGCTCGCACTAAGATTATCGCCATCCAAAAATCGTCTATACAAAAGCGCGTCACTTTTCTGCAGGGGCAAATAGAAAAATCTGTACGCGTTGATGAGATTCTAATTGCCGACCAACAATTGCCTGCAACAGATTTAGGCTTAGAAAACGCCGGCGTAAAATATACCGAAAACGGCATTTTGGTTAATTCTTCCCTGCAAACTTCCGCTCGGCATATTTTTGCCGCAGGAAATGTAACTGACGCCAATATCCAAACTCACACAACTTTAGCACAGAGTCGTATTGCGGCTCATAATTTACTACATAATAATAAGATTAAATTCAGTGATTCCCCACGCCTACAAGTTGCATTTACTCAGCCAGAAATAGCTCAAATTGGAATGAATGAATATGATTGTAAGGCGAAAGGAATAAGCGCAAAAATAGCAATTGTTCCGCTCACCACTACCGTACGCAGTAACATTACCGACCAGCGAATAGGTTTTGTGAAATTGATCGTTGATAAAAAACGAGTTGTCGTAGGCGGGACAATTGTTGGACCACACGCTAGCGATATGGTAGCCGAGCTAGCTCTAGCCGTTCGACATAAAATTACCAGCGAAGAACTAGCGTCCACTCCGCATTGTTTTACTTCTTGGTCAGAAGCCGTGCGAATTGCCGCTGGAAAACTTCTATAATTACCTCTGATGCGCTATAATAAGTCTCACGGGGGCGTAGCTCAGGGGTTAGAGCAGTCGGCTCATAACCGATTGGTCGCTGGTTCGATCCCAGCCGCCCCCACCACAGTCTGAATTTGAATTTGATAATCATAAGATGAATATTTTTACCATTCCTGCTACAATATTATGTGGTAGATATTGAATTTGCAAAAATGAACAAATTAAAACTCAAACGATTAATTTACAGAATACAGCACGACTATTTAACCCTAAATAATGTCGTTATTGCTGCTGCGATTTTAATTGCTATGAGTTGGGCTTGGGGCTCCATTGAATCAATGCAAAAAAACTACGAACTGCAACGCTCTATCGACAACAAACGCCAGCAAGTGGAAATAGAAAAATTACAAGTCGCCTTGCTGGAATACGAATCGAAATATTATCAAAGCGAGGAATATCAAGAATTGACCATTAGACAGCGCACAGGAAAAGGTCTACCTGGCGAAAAACAGCTCATCACCCAATCTTTCGAAAGCGCCACGCCTGCCCAAAAACTTGCGTCGGGCGCCAAGCGAACGGATAGCAACTTCCAACAATGGATGAACTTTCTATTTGGCGGCAATAGTCATAAACACTAAGGTATTGCAATTATCACGTTAAGCTGATATCATAATTATGTATCGCGGGGTAGAGCAGCCTGGTAGCTCGTTTGGCTCATAACCAAAAGGTCGTAGGTTCAAATCCTACCCCCGCCACCAAGAAAAATCCCTCTTCTTTCAGAAGGGGGCTTTTTCTTTAGTATCTGCTATCATCGTTGGCGTAACGTTTACCTCTATTACCAATTCTCACGTGCGGACACTTCTCTCCAGGATTGATATTCCTACAACAGTCACCACAGAATAAACCTTTTACAGCCTTATCATCAATTCCTCTAGCAAGACTCTTTATACGCTCCATAACACGCTTTGGGTCTTCAACTGGTAGCCCCATCAATCTTTTAGCGTCATCATAAGAACATCCAGTAGTGTCAACAATACGATAGAGCTATTCTTCCTGATCAGGAGTTAATTCTGAACTCTCACCAGTTCCTCTGATTGAGTATGCTTTCTCTCTTGCCATGAAGATACCATACCATAAAAATATCAAATAATCAACCCAATCAAAAACTCCCCTGCTATTTTGCAGAGGAGTTATGGCACCTGTTTGTTTGGTTATACTATATCACCAAACGCGCTTATGGTGCAAGCAAAGGACTATTTTTTCTTAGAAATTGTCAAAAAGCCGTTGCGTGGGTTTTCTTTCACAATACGATCTTCTGGTAGATCACATGGTGTACCCTTTTCATTCTTCTCAACCTTAGCGAAGAAGTAAATAGTTTGAGTCTTGCCACCGCGCAAAGTTACGTCAGTCTTATGCAAGTAATATGTGATGCCCTTTGAGTTGGTATGTTTATAAGCCATTTGGTTATATACCTCCTATTAATGATATACCTATATAGATTACTATCTCTATATCACCCCTGTCAAGCTAAAAAAGCTTATTTCGTCGCCTAAGCATCAACTTTAACATCCCCAGAACAACCAACCTCATCACGATAATCATGGCAATGAATATCGTCACCAACAAAGACCACCCCGCATAATCAGCTGACCATATCGGCGAGACGAAAGTGTGATAATACGGCTCGGTTGAAGGCGCTTCAAACTGCAAGTTAGTGGCTTTCGCGGCAGGATATTTCGCCCACTCCTCGTTAATACAATTGATATATCTCGGATCCGCCTGTGTCGTAAATCGGCCGTAACCACCCTGCTGTGCCCTAGCGTCACAAACAGCCCTAACCTTCGACACGGTATCATTGCTAGACTGATTTTTTATCTCTTCTTCAAACTCTTTCAGCTTCCGGTCATACATTTGTTTATACGTATGATCCAACGCAATCTTCCCCGGATCAGCGTTCATATGTGTAGATACATAACGCTGCAGATCATATAGTCGTTGCTGAAGATTGACTATATCCCCAGCCTTATCTGCATTTTCCACAGATTCTCGCCGCTCAACCATGCCAACATTGTTCAGCCTCAAAAAAGTTGCCGAAATAAAACCAGACATAATCAATAAAATCACCAACTGCCAAGTCTTAATCTGACTGAGTCGCTTAATTCTGAACTTGGTTTTCTTCTTATCTATAGCCATCCCACCGCCTTCTCTATGGTTTTAGTATAGCAAATTATCCCAATGACGTGAATATTACTATCACTGCGGTGGTATAATATTTGTATGCGAATTTATTTTTCAGGAATTGGCGGCGTTGGCATCGGACCACTAAGTAGAATTGCTTTAGAGGCTGGGTATGGCGTTTGCGGCTCCGACAAATCACCAAGTCTTATCACAAACGAATTAGAATCAGCCGGAATTCCTATTTCTTTTGATCAATCTGGCGCGTTCTTGCAATCAGAGCACGATAAATCACCATTTGACTGGTTTATTTACACCGCTGCTTTACCGGAAGATCACCCAGAGCTAGTCTTGGCGCGAAAATTAGGCATAAAAACCAGCAAGCGCGACGAATTGCTGGCGCAAATAATCGCCGATAAAAACCTGAAACTTATCGCGGTCGCTGGTACCCACGGGAAAACCACAACAACAAGCCTGCTAGTCTGGACAATGGAGCAATTGCAAATTCCTGTTAGTTATTCTGTGGGCTCAACTTTAAGTTTTGGACCAAGCGGAACATTTGATAAAAATAGCCAATTTTTCGTATACGAATGTGATGAATTTGACCGCAACTTTTTGCATTTTTCTCCAGAAATTAGCCTCATCACATCTGTTGATTACGACCATCCAGACATATATCCAACAAAAGATTCTTACTTAGACGCCTTCCGTGAATTCGGTGAAAAATCTAAAAAAGTTATCGCGTGGCAAGAAAATTACGCCATATTTGATGAAAAAAATCTAACAATCTTGCACGATTCCAATAAAAATATCACTCTGCCCGGCGAACACAACCGAAAAAACGCTACTTTGATGATCGAAGCTTTGAAGAATATCGGAGTGGATACGGAGGAGTTAGAAATATACCAAGCAATAAACTCCTTCCCCGGCTCAGGACGACGTTTTGAAAAGCTCGCCGAAAATCTATATTCTGACTACGGACATCACCCAGTTGAAATTCAAGCGACATTGCAGATGGCTAAAGAACTGTCAAACGATGTAGTCCTAGTTTATCAGCCACACCAAAATGTTCGCCAGCATGAAATAATTGATCAATACACTGATGATATTTTCTATGATGCTAACGAAATTTACTGGCTGCCGACTTACTTAACTAGGGAAAATCCAGATTTGCCAACCTTGACGCCACAACAACTTGCCAAAAATATCGACAAAGAAAAAGTTCATTTCGCCGAATTAGATGACAGTTTATGGCGAGAAATAACCGCGGCAAGAAACTCTGGAAAGCTCGTCCTGTGTATGGGCGCTGGCACAATCGACGGATGGATTCGCGAGCAATTAGCTAAAAATTAGCGATCATCGCCACTGCCGTGAATCTTCTCCCGACTCTGGCGGCTGAGCAGTTTATCATTATTTCTGCGAGCCACTTCCTCTAAGCTACAACCAAGCAAATGCGCTATAGAATTGACATACCAAAGCACGTCACCGAGCTCTTTTATTATTGCGTCGCGGTCATTCTCCGAGATCTCGCCATTTTTATCACGTAAAATTTTCTTAAACTTCTCCATAACTTCGCCAGATTCGCCACTTAATCCCAATATTTGTGCCATCAATCTCGCGTCAACATCACCATATTTATGGGAATCTTTATCTGTTAAGGTAGAAATTGCTTTTGTTGAATAATCGTTAAATTGCATAATATTCCTTTCGTTTATTAGTGGGTAGCTCTTACGAAATTAATAGTTTTTCCTTCGCCAATCCACCTTTGCTCGTAAGTCGTCATTATTTTGTATTCGTCACTTAGCGCGGATTCATGAAGATCAAAACTCAACTCCTTAATTTGCCATTTTTCTGTCACCAATTGCTCCAAACTCCAACAGAAAAAATTGTGGTCGTCGTGTTTGATTAATAAAGACCCGTCCGATTTTAGCAATGAAGAATACTTCTTCAAAAAATTAGGATGAGTCAAGCGACGCCCAGCGCTATGCTTCCTCGGGAACGGATCAGGAAATGTCACCCAAATTTGCTCCAAAGAATTCTGCTCCACTAATTGGTCTATTTGATCAGCCCGCGCTCGAACAAAAAATACATTCTCCAGCCCTTTTTCTTCAGCAATTTTCGCGCCCTTCTGCAATCGATCGCCTTTAACGTCAATTGCTAAAAACGTCTTTTCAGGATGACGCAATGCAAGCTCCACGCTGAATAGTCCAGTTCCAGCACCGATTTCCAAGCAATCGACTTCCCGCTCTGTCCACTCATCAAATTCAAAACATAGAGGTGAATTGTGGAATAAAGCGAATTTATACTTCTTACGTTTTCTAGTGATAATAAATTGATTCGGATCGACAAAACTCATATTTTCTATTATACTAAATCAATAATGGATAAGCTTATAAAACAGTTTTTGGATTCTTCGACGCTGGGTCAATGGCTTCATGGCAACAACCTTGGCTGGTTAATTAGTGAGCGCATTATCGACACGATCAGTATTATTATCGGCTCTGTTTTTGTTTACTTTCTGGGGAAATATTTATTATCTTGGACTATACATTATTCTATACGCTCCACCGCCAAACATCGTTCCTGGCACCGTAAAGACATAGAAAAGCGCGAAAAAACTCTCATCCAATTAACTCGCAGTTTCTGGCAAATTATTATAATTTTCTATGTCGCCGCAATTGTCGCCAATAAACTATTCCTATTTGATTTATCGCCGCTATTCGCTAGTGCTGGCATAATCGGTGTGGCATTAGGATTTGGCGCTCAATCGCTCGTTAAGGACTTCTTGTCTGGTATTTTCATCATCGCTGAAAATCAATATCGTGTTGGTGATGTTGTTGACGTAATGGGAGCTGCTGGAACAGTCGAGAGAGTTGGTACTCGCACTACTGTTATACGAGATTCTGAAGGTAATGTTCATTATGTTCCAAATGGCACAATCCAGCACGTTATCAATAAAACTATGGGCTATAGCATGTCGCGCTTCAGTATTTATATTGACCCAAGTTCTGACATTTCTGCAGTTACAGACATCATTAACGCTACTGGTCAAGAATTGGCTAAAGAAAAGGCTTGGCAAAAGAAAATTATCGATCCGCCTAAATTTGTTTCCGTTGGTGATATTACCGGACGAGGGACGGAATTGATTATTGCCGGAAAAACTCAGCCATCCGATCAATGGTCTGTTACCTCTGAAATGCGACATCGATTACTACAAAACTTTGATCGCGAAGGAGTTCTTCTGGCGACCCTGCCTACCCCAACCTCAATAACCAGAAGATAAAGATTAATTATTAGACAAGCCCAATTCTTTATCACTCAACACATCATTAGAAAATGCTTTGATTTTATTCACGTTCTCTACTTCTTTATCATAAATTCCCAAAAATTCCTTCAATGTATCCTTATTTACTGTGCCTTGCGCGTCAAATTCGTGACTTTTTTCATCCGCATCCTTGCTAATTTGGTTGCGACGAGAAGCGTATTCTGGGCGACTCAAATCCAATCGATAAGCGTCAGTCTTGTAATACATAAACATCGCGATCGACACCAACACAACTGAGACCGCAATAGTCAGCCCAATAAATGTAGCGAATTTATAACTACGAAATAATTCCTTAGCCCTATTCATTAGAACCCCCAGACAGTGAATTTTTAATAACTTGCACTTCTTCTTTATATCTCACTAATAATTCATCCAATATCTTCACATCCTCAGAAAGTTTATTACGAGCCTCACGAGCGACGGTCAATTTTTTATAATAGTCCGCCACATTATTAGAGCAATTTGCGCGCTGAAGATCAGTCATAGCAGTATCGTAATCGTTGTAATTGCTATTAAACTTAAGCCTCGTCGACTCGAATTCATTAGTAATGTTCACCAACTTTGAACTGTCCAGCTTATTTATTGCCAATCGACCGTTCAGCCTGGCCATAAGTTTGGTAGAAATAGAATTATATCTTTGTCCAACATTTACCCTAGTTAGTGCGTCATTGGTATGGATATTTTTAATAGCAACTCTTACGGAACTGCAGTTTCGATCAAGCGTTTTTATAATCTCAGAATCAGCCGTAGCATCGACAGACTGAGCTTCAACTGCCCGTGGCGTCACTAACAAACTAGAAGTAATCAAAAAAGACGCGAGATAGAAAGTAACTTTTTTCATCACTTATATTATCTCACGTCTTCTTGAATAGAGTCAAATATTACTTGAAACGTTTTTCGACGTTACCCTTAACGTCTTTTGCGGTTTCTGCTACAGCATCTCCAACTTTCTGAGAACCAGCTTTTAACGAGCTTAAACTGTCTTTTGCTGCAGCAGTCGCTTTGCAAGCCACCTTTTCAGTGTCGGCTTTCATTTTTATAGCTTTATCCTTCAAGTCTTTCCTTGTTTCCTTGCCGCTCTTTGGTGCAGTTAAAATTCCAGCTGTAAAACCTGCTGCTACCGCTCCGATAATTGCTAAAACTTTTTTCATATATTTACTCCTTTTTTAATTATTTTTTACGAAATAAACCTGATATTTCACTAAAAACTTTTGTTGGCGACAACCACTCAGTTGCACTAGCTACGTTAGTTGTAATTTTACTAACGCTTTTCATGACCGTATTAAGTCTTACCAACAAGGCGATGACCACTGCCAGTAGCGTTACGATAATAACCGACAACAATCCTACGATGATTGATAATAAAACGATGGCTGTTTGGATATCTTCCACGCTTTACCTTTCTGCAAAAGTTTATATTTGTTATGTTTATTTTAGCATGCTTGTTAAATTGTTTGTATTAGATAATCTAACTATTTCACTATAGCATAAGCTTATTAAATTGTCAATAGAGATGTCCGCCAATCGTTAATAGTATGATAAACTGGTATGGTTATGCGAGATTTTTTCAAACGATATATACCGGAATTTGTTTATGGCGCAGTCGACGGCACAGTAACGACATTTGCAGTCGTGGCAGCTTCAGCTGGAGCTGGAATATCTAGTTCGGTCATTCTTATATTAGGAATTGCTAATTTAATAGCCGACGGGTTCTCAATGGGCTCTAGCGCATATTTAGCAGCCAGCGCCGAACACGAAGAATCTGTGCGAGACAGCCAAAAACGCTCATCCCCAAAGATCATAGGCGCAGTAACATTCTTAGCTTTCGTGGTAGTCGGCAGCGTACCAGTATTGCCATATTTGATTGACGTAATTGCAAACTTAAAGGCGCCAAACGCGGTATTATTCTATGTTAGCTCGGCGCTAACTGCGGCAACGTTCTTAGCGATCGGCTTCATCAAAGGTAAAGTCAGCAAACAATCACCTTGGCAATCTGCAGGCATCACGTTACTTCTTGGGGCAATTGCGGCAGGACTAGCCTACTTTGCAGGCGACATTTTGGCAGCGTGGCTGGGTATTAGGATTTAGTATATTATTCTTGTGTTTTGGTTTGGGTGGTTATTTGCATGGTACTGCAAGTACTGACGGTATGACGCGTTGTCATTCATAAGAAAAACTCCTTTCGAGACAAAAGGAGATTTGGGGTTTGTGCTATATGCTAGCTATTAGTTAAGATCGCAAAAGTGTTGAACAATAAGAGAATTGCCGTATTTATCTTTAGATATACCAAAACCAACTAAGTCATAGTCCTTATCTAATATAGCTTCACGATGTCCTTTATTAGATGACATCCAGGTACTTACAGGATTGCGGCTATTGCTGTCTGGAATTAAAATATTGGCTAAGTTCTCGCCAGCATACCGACACTTGCTTGGTATATGCTTAAAAACGAATAGAGTGCCGCGTGTACCTTCAGGTGATACGTGACCATAATAATCACGGTTTTGCATATCATCTGCTTTTTCCTGAGCACTAGCATTTAATCTTTTATCTAGCTTTAAGGGTGCTACACCAACCTTAGCGCGCTCCTGATTCACCAATTCTAGCATTTCCTGTGCGTCTGGTGGACCGACATCATACTTACTCTTTGGTTGCTCCTGTTTTTGCTCCTGAGCTACTTCAGTAATTGCCTGAGCGTTTAGACGAGTCTTTAGCCATAAACCACCACCTACACTCACTATGAGAGCTACAATTATAGTAGTGGTAACTATAGCTTTTTTCATACCCTCACACTAGCACAACCAAAACGGTAGATCAATATTGCAAATATTCTATAAACCCAATTCGCGTAGCTGAGCGGGATCAACAACTGATGGTGAATTCATCATTACATCCACACCAGAGCCGTTCTTTGGAAACGCCAGAGTCTCACGGACGTTTTGTTCATCGGTCAATTCCATCAAAATACGATCAACACCAAAAGCACATCCTGCGTGAGGCGGAGCGCCGTATTTGAAAGCGCCCAACATAGCACCAAACTTTTCTTCAACATAAGATTCACTGAAGCCTAGCAAACCGAACACTTTATATAGCACCGCTGGATTATGATTTCGAACACCGCCAGAGCAAATCTCATAGCCATTCATCACCATGTCAAATTGATCGGCGACAATGGATAATTTTTCGGCGTCAGTTTCAGCAGACTCCAGAGCTTGCAAACCGCCCTTTGGCATACTGAACGGATTATGTCCAAAGTCAAGCTTCTTACTACGCTCATCCCATTCATAAAACGGAAAATCAATAATCCAAGCAAACGCCACGACCGATGGGTCCTTAAGGTTAAAGTGCGAGGCAAATTCATTACGCAAGCGCCCCAACACCGCGTTAACAACCGAGCGAGAATCGGCGCCAAAGAATACTGCATCGCCATCAACTGCACCAGTTTTCTGTTGAATGTCAGCCAATTCCTTATCACTCAAGAATTTCGCAATTGGAGATTTTGCTTCGCCGTCTTGATACGTAATGTATGCCAAGCCACCAGCGCCTTCACTTTTAGCGATATTGGTGAAATTGTCAATTTGCTTGCGACTCAAACTTGCGCCATTTTTTACGCAAATAGCCTTAACACATTCCGCGTTTTTAAACACACCAAACTCGGTTTCCGCAAACACATCCGTCAGTTCTATCAATTCCATACCAAATCGCAAATCCGGCTTGTCAGAACCGTAAGTTTCCATGGCGTCGCGATACGAAATTCGCGGAATTGAACTGCCATCACCAACCGCCAAATCACTCAAATCCAACAATTTTTTACCAGCAAAATCAGTTGCCAGTTGCTTCATTAAAGGTTCGACTTCAGAACGAACTTCTTCGCCATTTTCAGCAAAACTCATCTCCAAATCAAGCTGATAAAACTCGCCATATAAGCGATCTGCTCGCGGATCTTCGTCGCGGAAACAAGCCGCCAACTGATAATAACGCGACACACCGCCAACCATCAGCAGCTGCTTAAACTGCTGCGGAGCTTGTGGCAAAGCGTAAAACTTCCCCTCCTGCAAACGACTCGGAATCAGAAAATCGCGCGCGCCTTCAGGACTTGAATTAGCCAAAATTGGAGTTTGAATCTCAATAAAATCTCGATTGTCCATATATTCATGGATTCGACGATACATTTCGGCGCGCTTTTTAAGCATGTTTTGCATTTTTGGACGACGCAAATCAAGATAACGATACTTGAATCTTAGTTCTTCGCCGGCTTGATTATCCTCGGCAAATGGCTGGATTGGCAAAGTTTCAGCTCGGTTCAAAATCTCCAAATTATCCACAACAATTTCTACATCGCCACTGGCAATATTAGGATTTTTCAGGCCTTCACCACGCTCCGCAACCACGCCACAAGCACGAACCACAAACTCATCTCGTAAGCTTTCCGCCAAAGAAAAAGCATCTTTTTTATCAGGGTTAATAACCAACTGAACCAAACCCGTGTGGTCGCGCAAATCAATAAAAATCAATCCGCCATGATCACGCCTGGAATGAACCCAGCCCGCAACTGTAATATTCTCACCAACTTTTTTAGGAGTTTCTGCCGCCAAAATTCTATTTTTCATATCTGTTATTATAGCATAATCTAGGCAAATTCCCAGAATTAAACGTCACGGCGAGTTTTTGTGGGCAAATTATTTTTCTGCGGATTAGCCGTGGCAGCCTTACGAATATCTCCATAAACATCATATTCGTCAATGATTTTCTGACCTAACAGCGCTTCAATTACGTCTTCTAAGCTCAGTAGACCAACTGTTTCTCGAAACTCATTTACAACAATAAACAAGTGATGCTGCGTTTTCAAAAATGCAGCCAAGGCGTGCTGTAGAGTTTGATTTTCGCGAATATAATAGACGTCTTTACTCATGACTGTTTCCGCACGATGAGATTTTGCTTTGCGATCAATCGTTAACAAATCCTGAATTCTCAACATGCCAACAACATGATCAATGTCGCCGTCAATGACAGGAAATCTGCTATAACCTTTTTTATGAAGATCATCAAGCACTAGCGGCCCAAGAAGTTCATTCATAGGTACCGATTCAATCATGCTTCGCGGCGTCATAATTTCCTCGACCTTCATATCGTTGAACTTCAGTCCGTTAGTAATAAGCTTTTTCTCAGAAGATGAAATCGCCCCGCCGGATTGAGCCACCATTTCCAGCAACTCTTCTTTCGATTCAATCACCTGACCATCACCAACCACTGGCGATACCGAACGGATTAGCGACAAAATTACTTGATGTCGCTCAATTGTCGTTAAAATTAGCGGTTCGTATTTTTCATAAAGTTGCTGTGAATACTTTTGCCACAAACCAATTCGCGCGACAGCTCCGATTTCTAGGGCTATTATAATTGACAAAAAGAGTCCAGCCGCCCAATTGAACAAATAAACACTAATAGCACTTAAAATTACCAAACATAAAGAAGCCACGGCGCGCTGCAGTGAAATAATATCTCGTAAAAATTCTCTTTGCCGCAAAAGAATTTTAGCCTTTTCATCGCCTAGTCCACTTCTCCGCCGCAGCTCAAATTGACTATGCGAAGACGTTTTCGGCTGGACTCCCAGCACTATCAGCAAAACCACCAAAGTAACCAAATATCCAAAAATTAGCACAATCGTCATAGTTTTATTGTACCGCATTCCGTGCTATACTTACTAGAGTAAATGGAGGTAAAATGAATAAGAAAAGCTGGATAATTTTTGCAATTATTGTAGTGGCAATTGTTGGTGGAATGGTCTATATTTCGACACAAAATCGACTAAACATTAGCGATATCAATAACGATCAACTGAACACAGCTATCAGCGCAGAATCAAGAAATGGCAATATCGCGGATCATGAAATTGGTAGCAAAGACGCCAAAGTAACAATTATCGAATACGCCGACTACCAATGTCCTGGCTGCGGCACCGCTGCGCCAAAAGCCGAAGCGCTAGCTAAAAAATACAAAGATCACGTTCGATTAATTTTCCGCAATTTCCCAATTGCCAGCTCACACCCTAACGCACGAGCTGCCGCTGCCGTGGCTGAAGCTGCTGGTTTACAGGGTAAATTCTGGGAGATGAATGAGCTTCTATATGCAAATCAGGACGCTTGGAAAAACGCCAACACTACAGAACGCGACAACATTTTCAAATCTTATGCTGAACAATTAAAACTTAATATCGATCAATATAAAACCGATATTGCCAGCAACAAGGTTAAAAATAAAATCGACTTCGATATGGCTCTCGGTCGCAAACACGGCGTTGCCGCAACACCAACTTTCTACATAAATGGAAAAAATACCGAGATGGACAGCTCCGGCTCAATTGAATCATCAGTTAAGGAAGCCTTGAAAAAAGCTGGCGTTGAAGTAAAAGATTAACGCATTTTCGCACAAACCAAAATCCCGCTCCGGTGCCTTGGAGCGGGATTTGTTTATAGTCGTCCCTATTCTATCATTGGATCGACTGCACTCTTTTTATTGTGCTATGTATGTTTGCCATTCGGCAGGCACCACATCCACCGCGATCTTTTTGCGCCTTGATGGCACAAATTTGATTGCTATTGGCATGTGTTTTGCACTCCTTATTATTATGTGCAGCCCCACGCGCTTCGACCTTTATCACTTAATATCAGCAATTTAATGCTTCGGCGCGAGACATGCTAACAATGTTACCAAACGTTTATTGGTACGTCAAGCAAAAACATTTTGAAAATGCTTATTATATCTATATTAGAACAAGCGAAGTCGCTTAGCAACAAACATAACAAGTAAAATCAACAACACTGTAAAACTAGTGATAACCGGATACGCCCAAGGCTCTCCCTGGAATGGCAACGCGATATTCATTCCATACATTCCGTAAAAAACGTTTGGAATAGCCAGAAGAATTGTTATGGCAGTCAACGCCTTCATACGTTGGTTCAGCGTATTATTAGCAACCGTCGAATAAGCATTTTGAATACTGGAAATTGTGTGCGTACTGGAACTGATTGCCACTAGAACTTGTCTAATATGTAGGTCAACATCCTCCAAGGCTTCCAGATCTCTAGTCTTAAATAGATGACGGCGATTTTCCATTAGTTGTGTAATAACGCGGGACATCCCTTCCAAACTGCTTCGATATTCATTGAGAGTGTCTTCAATTGCAACAAATTTAATAAAATCCGAATTCTCAACTTCATGACGACTTAGTCGCCGACGAGCATCGCTAATTTGTTCCGTTAACAAATGCACGCGCTGTTCATATTGAGAAATAATATACGCCAAATTCGCAGCAAAAACTCCCGCTGGACGCTCGGTTGTGCTAAATAAATAATCGCTAACCTCCAGGGGTGAAAATTTAACATGAGGCGATATTGTAATATAATGACCGCCGCTAATTGCAATCAAAAACGGTGCCGTTTTACCAGAATCAGTTTGACCAAATGGTATGCGTGTAAAAATATATTCAACACCATCAGAAAACTCCGCTCGAGGTAATTCGTGGATGTCTAGTACGTCACGGACAATATTAGCAGACAGCGACAAAGCCTTTGAAACTCGAGTAGCATCAAGACTCCCGGTCAAATTGATCCAACCGTTTTTATGCATTCGTTGAGCTTGCGTCAACTTTTCAGTCAACGATCTACGCTCAAAGTAGCCCACCATCATAAGAAAATTATAATATACACAAGCGATATTAGCAATCTGTCGAATTGCAATTAAACTTATCGGCGGCGCAGGAAATAATAGCCCACAACGAATGCCAGCACTACACTAACTGCGGTAATTCCCCAAAACATCAATGGATTATCAGCACCTGGAACTGGCACGTTCATACCATACAAACCAGCGATCATCGTCGGAATAGTCAAAGCTACAGTGATTACGGTTAGCAGGCGAATCGTCTCATTAAGGCGCGTATCCATCACCGCCCTATAGCTGTCGCGCACATTAGTAATCGTCCTCAACAAACTTTTACAACGCGCAATCACCTGCTCCAAATCAATCGAAATATCCTCGACATCTTCCTTATCATCAGCTTTCAGTCGCAACTTCTGAGTCGCCAAAAGTCTCTCAATTGCCCAGTTCATTGGAATAAGGGCATCAAGATAATCATTCAATTTGCGCTCATACTCCGCCAGTGTGGCAATGTCATTAACTCTCAGTGTATGAATACTATCCGTAGCCGCTCGCATCTGGCGATTAATCGTTGCCACGCGTCGCTGATATTGCATTGAAATCGCCTCAACCATCGCCACCAAAAGCTCAACTTGTCGATCCGTTCTAATTCGCACTTTATCAATAAATGGCTGCCACAATCGTCCCAAACTATCTCTAGACAACGTCACGATATGATCTTTATTGATGCAGAATAAAATCGGCGTGGTAAAATCATTAAAATCGTCGTCAGTGTCCGGCAGCCGCGCAATCAAATAAGTCCACTCATCATCAAACTCAATACGCGGCACTTCGTGCGGGTCAAGCGCGTCACTTATCAAATCCTCGTCCAAGCCCAGCGTCAACAATTGCGAAACCTCTTCATCGCTCGGTCTTTCGCAGCGCACCCACGAACCAGACCGCAAATTTTCTTGCTGACTAATTACTGAATCACTATTTGTTGAACGAAGATATTGCAACATAATTTCATATTATAAAATAAAACATACATAAACACAAGAAGCTCCTGCGCCATTTACAGGAACTTCTTGAATTTTTATTACGATTTGACTATCGTGCCTGCCGAGCCGTTAATGGCTTCAGCAGTTTTATCTAGCGAAGTAATGATCGCCGTACGCCCCGACTTCCCGCCCAGGAACGACAAGGCAGCCTGAGTTTTTGGCAACATCGAACCTGCCGCAAATTGCCCATCGTCAATATGCTTTTGGAGCTCTTCTATTGAAACTTCCCCGAGAGATTGCTCATCTGGTTTGCCAAAATTAATTTTAGCGGCATCAACCGAAGTCAAAATCAGCAAAGTATCGGCGTCCAAAAGATCTGCCAATTTTGCCGCGCCGAAGTCCTTATCGATAACCGCAGCGACGCCTTTTAATTGACCAGTTTCGTCTTGCAAAACAGGAATGCCGCCGCCGCCAGTTGAAACGACCGTCACGCCAGCATGAACCAGCGCCTTAATCACATCAGCCTCGACAATTGTCTGAGGTTTTGGCGAAGGAACGACACGCCGCCAGCCACGGCCAGCGTCTTCTTTTACCGTGTAGCCGCGTTCGCTAGCGACGGTTTTTGCCTCGTCTTCCGAATAGAACGGACCAATTGGCTTGGTTGGATTTTGAAATGCTGGATCGCTTAAGCTAACAATCGTTTGAGTTATAACGCTAACAGCGCGATTGTTCATTTGATTAACCATAAAGGCGTCATGAAAAGCCTGCTGCAACCAAAAGCCAATCAACCCCTGGCTCATAGCGCCAGAATCTTCCAGCGGCAAACTTGGCACATCCGGCGTGTTAATCGCCTCTTCGTGCAACACAATATTGCCAACCTGAGGACCATTGCCGTGAACAATTGCTACATTATGACCAGCCTGGATTAACGGTAAAAGTTGCCGAACAGTTTCATCAGCCACTCGCTGTTGCTGCTCAGACGCGGCTTCGCCCTGCCGTTGCAGGGCGTTACCACCGAGCGCTACTACAATAGTACGCTTCTTATCCATAGACTACAGTGCTCCGAAAATTGCAATAACTGTAATGCTGATAATAGCAAATATCGCCATAATTGGAGCTGAGCGTTTTAGCCAGTCGCGATATGAAACGCCAGCCAGCGCCAATCCACCCATCAACGACGCGATAGTTGGAGCCATCATGTTGATCAAGCCAGACGCTGTCGCAAATGCGGCAACCATAACTTCTTTGCTTGAGCCAACCAGGTCGGCAATTGGCGCAATAACCGGCATAGTTGCTGCCGCCAAACCTGATGATGACGGAACGATGAATGACATTGGCAAGTAGAATAGATATGCCAACACACCGACAACACCGCCACCAGCATCTTTCAGGAGAGATTCACCCCAGCTGATGATTGTGTCCTGGATTTCGCCATTAGACATCACCACAGAAACACCTGTCGCCACTGCGATAATCAAAGCAACCGGAAAGATGTCTTTCACACCATCGATAAATGTATCAACTGGGAAAACACCCTCTTTCTTAAATTCTTTATAGTAAATTGCGGTTATGACAATTGTTGAAATTAGGAATAGCGCAGTGATTTCATTGAAATACCAATCACCAAAGGCTGCACTGTGGACTACACCAAGTACCGCGCCAATAACTGGCAGACCTGCAGCCCATTCAAACATATCAGCGAAGAATGTGATATTCCAACTTCCCCATGGAATCAAGGAAAGAATCATTAACACAAATGTAATAGCAAACACAGACATAACAACTTTTCGCGGACCAGTGAATTTTGGTACGTTTGTCATGTCGAGAGCAGCCGTAGCTGGCTTGTAGCGAACGTCTTCTTTATACTTACCTGCCTTAACTTTTGCGGCATAACGCATAGTAAAGATAATCGCAGCAATCAAACAAAGCACTAAGATGATAGACATTATTGGAATAACACTACCCAATTTCACGTCTGCGGTTTTTGCTGCAACACCAGTAGAGAATGGGTTGATTGTCGAGCCGAGCACACCAGTACCGGCACCCAGCACAATCACCATCACACCAGTCATGGCGTTATATCCAGCAGCTATCATCATCGGTATAACAAGCGCATAGAACGCCACAGTTTCTTCTTGCATACCGTAAGTTGTACCACCGATAGCGAATAAAATCATCAGAATCGGGATGAGCCATTTTTCCTTGCCCTTCATCTTTCGGAGCAGTGCGCCAAGAGAAGCGTCAAGCGCACCAGTTTTCATGGTGACGCCTAAGAATCCACCAAGCACCATCACGAAGACGATGACATCAAGCTTGTCTGACATACCTTTAATAGGTGCAGTGAAGACGTCCCACAAACCTTGCTGGTCGTGTTTTTTGACCTCTTCCTTTTTACCGTCTTTTTCTTCCGTGACGGTTCGATCTTTGTCGACTACGTGATACGAATTAGCTATACGATCGCCATCTTCGTTTGTCTTATATAGTCCAGAAGGAACAACCCACGTCAATGCCGCCATAACGATGATCACGACAAACAAAATAGTAAACGCCGACGGTGATCGAAGCTTCTGCTTTGCCTTTTTAATTTTTTCTACCATTGCCTCGGAGCCTCCTTAACCTCCTCATTACGACAACAACTACAATGTCAAAGCCATCACAGCCTTGATTGTATGCATACGATTTTCCGCTTGATCAAAAACTATCGAATGTGGCGAGCGGAACACCTCATCCGTCACTTCCATTGAATCTAAACCGAAATCTTCCTGAATCTTCTTTCCAGTAATCGTTAATGCGTCATGGAATGCTGGCAAACAGTGCATAAACTTGACCTCAGGATTTCCTGTTAGGTTAATCATCTGGCGATTAACTTGGAAATGCCGCAATTGGTTAATGCGTTCAGCAAACTTGTCTTCTTCACCCATTGAAACCCAAACGTCTGTGTAAATTACATCAGCACCGCGCAAAGCTTCTTCGAAGTTGTCAGTGATGGTAATGCGTGCGTGGCTTGACCTGGCAAAATGATTTGCCTTATCAACTAAAGCTTGCTCTGGATGTAATTCACGAGGCGCCAAAATGCGAAAATCAAGTCCCATAATAGCTGAGCCGATCATCAACGAGTTCGCCATATTGTTGCGACCATCGCCAACAAATACCAGCTTAGTTCCCTTCAATTTTCCAACATGTTCTTCAATCGTCATGAAGTCAGCCAAAATCTGTGTTGGGTGGAACTTATCGGTCAATCCATTCCATACTGGAACGCCAGCGTGACGCGCTAATTCCTCAACAGTCGCGTGGTCAAAACCGCGGAACTCAATTCCGTCAAACATTCGACCCAAAACCTTGGCAGTGTCTTCAACCGTCTCTTTCTTACCCAATTGAATATCATCTTTACCAAGATATTCCGGCGCAATTCCAAGATCATTAGCAGCTACCGTAAATGCGCAGCGCGTTCGCGTTGAAGTCTTTTCAAACAACAAAGCCACGTTTTTACCCTCATGAATCCGGTGTGGAATGCCAGCATATTTCAATCGACGATATTCACGAGCCGTATCCAATAGCAAGCGAATCTCTTCAGCGGTATAATCACCTAAAGTTAGTAGCGATCGTCCTTTCAAACTCTGAGCCATTAGAATACATCCTCTCGTACTAGCGGCATACTCATACAGCGTGGACCGCCACGACCGCGTCCAAGCTCAGCACCACTAATTTCAATAACTTCGATACCGTTTTCGCGCAATTTCTGGTTAGTTACGTAGTTGCGGTCATAAGTCACCACAACACCCGGCGCAATTGCCAAAGTGTTTGAACCGTCATTCCATTGCTCACGAGCAGCAGCAATTGGATCGCCACCGCCACACTCAATCAACGTAACACTTGGCAAGCCCAGTGCAACTCTCAAAACGTGCTCCAAATCTGTTTCGTGTGTAATTCGTGGAAATGGCTGACCTTCAACCTTCTCCAAAATGAAACAATTCATCCTGCCGCCATGGTCGCGAATTTCTGGGTGAATCGTAAACTTATCACGATCGATCATCGTAAACACGGTGTCTAGGTGCATAAAGGCGTGAGATTTTGGAATTTCCATAGCAATGACTTTCTCGAATTTCGAGCCAGCAAACAGCTTGGTTGCCATCTTTTCAATTGCCTCAGCGGTTGTTCGCTCTGAAACACCAATTGCCATAACTTTATCGCTTAATACTAATTCATCACCGCCTTCCATCGAGAATTTCTCTGTGCGGTTGTACCAAACTGGCGCACGATTAGCAAAGCGTGGATGGTGATCGATGATGTAGCGCATAAATAGCGATTCACGACGACGAGCCGTCCAGTGCATCTTATTGATTGTCAAACCGTTACCAATTGCGGCAGCTGGATCGCGTGTAAAGTATAGGTTTGGCATTGGATCGAGATAGAACGGATAATGATTTTTCTCGATCATATTATGAAGTTGCTGATGCTGATCTGGAGGCAAAGTAATTTCATCCTTGCGAATACCAGCCATAATCTTGCGGATCATAGCGTGAGTTGGCAAGTCCAACAAGAATTGACGCAGTGTTTGAGTAACGCGGCGTGAATCCTGCTTAGAAGCAGCCAACATTTCATCGACAAATTGTTCGCGCAGTTGATCTGTGCTAATTGCCTCGGCGACCAATTGATCCAGATACAAAACTTCGATTCCACGACTTCTCAACACTTCCGCAAAAGCATCGTGTTCAGCCTGCGCCACTTTCAGATATGGAATGTCGTCAAATAAAAGATCGGTCAGATAATCTGGCGTCAAATTTTCCAGCTCTTCACCTGGCCGATGCAATAGAACGGTCTTAAGTTTTCCTATTTCAGACGTGATGTGAATTGGTTCGTCCATCACAACCCTCCCCTGTTTATATTAGTGATGTTTTAATTGTAACACGTTTATGTTTTTGGGCAAGAGGAGATAATTGCCAGACTAGCTTCAGTCCTGACCGCGAATTGTCGATTAACTTTCAGCCATTCATCAGTAGCTTCTGCAGCTCCCGGCAGAGCTTCATTTGCGTAATCATCGACAATAATTATCACATCTTCATTAAACTTACTTTCACAAACCCGAAAAGAATCGACAATTGACTCATAAAAATCGCCATCAAAAAACGCAAACATAATATTTTCCGGCACGTCATCAGAAGTAAAATCGGAAAACCAGCCTTTGTGAATAATCGGCGACTTCAGCCCCGCTTTCTTAAAATTCTGGACAAATGTCTTACGCGGTGCTAATAACTCGCCAGCCTTAAATTGATCACCCGCAGCGCTATTATCCTTCTGGGTTTTTTCTGGCAATCCCGCAAACGAATCGTAAACGTGAAACTCGCCCGTAAAATCATAAGCGTCCAGCAGTCGGCGAATAAACAAACTAGTTGTACCGACATAACAACCAAACTCCACAATGTTTCCAGTAGCGCCACGACGTAAAGTTTTTTCCAATTCTCTTAAAAGCGTACCAAGCTCTTTTATATCGACTTGGTCAGAAATAATTGGGTATTTAGCAAGGAGTTGGTCCGCGATATTCATGACTTAATTATAAATAGTTCGCCAAATATCGACAAATTTATTAACGACGCAGCCCTATATATTTACGGTTTTATGAAGTAAACTATCAATTAGCACCTATGAATAATCACGATATTATCAAAACATTTTTACCGAAACAACTGGATATAAGACAGTTAAGTTCGCTTCAATCCACCTTGCGAAAATCAAACATAATTGTATACGGCGAAATTCACGGCATTAAAGAAAATTCCGACGTCATCTATACTCTGATTAAGAAACTTGACGTAAAGAGATTAGCTATTGAAGCCAGCCCCACTGTATCCAACTTCATCAATTCAGTAAAGACCGGCTCTTGCGATTTTTCCTTAGTTGATGAAGACCTTTTTGATTCAAGCATTTTATCTCTTGAAATGACAAAGACAATAGCAATTCTTCTACAGCAAAACCAACTTAAAGAACTTATTTTTATTGATACATTTTTTGATAATTTAGATGAAAATATCACTGTACCACCAAGCCCGCAAGAACGAGAAAAACAATTGACTGAGAATATCCTTAGTATTGATGACTCATTGCTAACATTATGTATTATGGGACAATGGCACACGCAACCTGAAGTTATTGAAAACGGCGAAACGCAACATAACTCAGCGCTGTACCGCTTAAGGAAAATAAAGCCAAATGTGCCGTTTATTCACAATGTCTACCGACAAGGACAATTATTTAACGACGGAAAAATAATTGAACTTCCGGAAAACCCATCAGTTCCGCCTTATTATGAAATTGTCCAGAAAACTGATATTGATTTTGAACTGCACACACCAGAAGCTACAAAAATATCATTATGTAAAAAATAGCGAACGTCTACTCAGCAAACTGGCTATTATAAAGCTCGGCGTAAAATCCATTTTGTTTCAACAGAGTTTCGTGATTACCCTGCTCGATGATATTCCCGTCCTTAACCACCAAAATCAAATCGGCGTCGCGAATGGTACTCAAACGGTGCGCGATAACAAAACTAGTTTTCCCCTGCATCAACTTCTCCATGGCTTTTTGAATAAGGACTTCGGTGCGCGTATCAACCGAGCTTGTCGCTTCGTCCAAAATCAACATCGGCGCCTTCTCTAACATTGCCCTGGCAATTGTCAGCAACTGCTTTTCTCCCTGGGAAATATTAGCAGCCTCCTCACCAAGAACCATATCATATCCGCCCGATAGCGACCGCACAAAATGATCAACATGCGCTTCTTTGGCGGTTTTTACCATTTCTTCTTCGGTGGCTTTTGGATTGCCATACATCAAATTCTGACGAATCGTGCCATTAAATAGCCACGTATCCTGCAGCACCATGCCAAACATTTGGCGCACATCGCTACGTTTCATTTTACGAATATCCACGCCGTCAATTTTAATCGAACCACTATTGATCTCATAAAATCGCATTAGCAAGTTAACCAGCGTCGTTTTGCCAGCACCAGTCGGACCAACAATTGCTACGCGCTGACCCGGCTTAATGTGCGCCGACAAACCTTTGATGATAGTCTGGTCTGGCTTATATCCAAAGACGACGTTGTCGAATTCAACTTCGCCTTTTACGTTGGACAATTTTACCAAGTTGTTTGATTCAACCGCTTCTTCTGGCTCGTCCAAAAACTCAAACACTCGCTCGGCGGCGGCAGCTGTCGATTGCAAAATATTAGCGATATTAGCAACCTGAACCAGCGGCTGATTGAACTGATCGACGTATTGAATAAACGCCTGAATGTCGCCGATTTTCAGTCGACCATTAATCGCCAGCCAACCGCCCAAAATTGTCATAGCGACATAACCAATATTGCCGATAAAATTCATAATCGGGTGAATCAATCCAGAAAAGAATTGAGCCTTCCAAGCACTATCCTGAAGCCGATTATTGATCTTAGAAAACTTAGCAATCGATTTTTTCTGGCCATTAAAGACGCGCATCACTTGATGTCCGCCATACATTTCTTCAATGTGCCCATTAAGTTCGCCAAGCTGCGTTTGTTGGCGTAAAAATTGTTTTTGCGAGCTCTTTGCGATCAGTGTAATCACACCACCCGCCAGCGGAAGCACCAATAGCGCAACCAGCGACATTTGCCAACTAATCGAAAGCATCATCACCAAAATTCCCAGCACCGTAACCGTTGAAGTTAAAATTTGCGACAGACTCTGATTTAGCGTTTGGCTAATCGTATCGACGTCATTAGTTATGCGGCTAAGAACCTCTCCGTAAGTTTGTTTATCGAAATAACTCAGCGGCAAACGATTTATTTTTTCGGACAATTGTTGTCGCATTCTGAAAGTTACGGTTTGTGTCACCTGAGTCATTATCCACGTTTGAATATAGCGAAAAATCGCACTCAACACATACATTCCAACTAGCAAAATAATTATTCGCCAAATAGCATCAAAAAGAAATTCTGGATGCCGACTAAGATCTAGCTTTTTAATCGACTCAAGTTGACTTGACGGAATCTGTTTTTCAATCTCCGACTTATTCGGCAATCGGTTCAAAACGTCCGCGCCAGTAGTTCCCGCTGGCAAAGAAACACCCTTTGGCAATTTACTAGTAATCACCTCGTAAGCTTTCATATTGGCGTAATCATCCACAATTTGATTCGTCGCGCCGCCTAAAATCTTCGGGCTAGCAATCGCAAAAATCGTACTCCCAATTGCAAAAACCAATACCATCAACATTTGCCATCGAAAATCCGACAAATATTTGATCAGCTTCTTGACCGTTCCTTTGAAATCTTTAGCCTTTTCGCCAGCGCCCATTCCGCCCATCGGGCCGCCCATTCGTACTTGCTGTCGCTTTTTCGTGGTTTGCCTAGACATTACAACACTCCTTTCGCAGCAATAGACATTTTCTGCAAATCGTCTTCCGAGAGTTGCGAAGCGGCAATTTCTTGATAAACTTCACAATCTTTCATCAATTCCTGATGCGTTCCCTGACCGACAATTTTTCCCTCATTAAGCACAATAATTTTATCTGCATTCATAATCGTATTAATTCTCTGACCGACAATTAACACAGTTTTATTCTTAGTTTCCTTTGCAAGTGCAGCCCGTAACTTAGCATCGGTCTTGAAGTCAAGCGCCGAAAACGAATCGTCAAAAATATAAACATTCGGCTCAACCGCAATAGCCCTCACAATCGACAAACGCTGACGCTGACCGCCAGAAACATTGCTACCGCCCTGAGCGATTTCACTTTTATAACCATTTTTTAACTCGCTAATAAATTCTTCCGCTTGGGCAATTTTAGCCGCTTTTTCAACCAACTTATCACTAGCCTCAGCGTTGCCGTATTTGATATTACTAGCAACCGTTCCGCTAAACAACACACCTTTTTGCGGCACGTAACCAATTTGACCAGACAAATCTTCTAATTTCAGATTTCTAATATCCACGCCATCAAGCAAAATCTGCCCCGCTGAAACATCATAAAAACGAGGGATCAAATTTATCAGAGTTGATTTTCCTGAGCCAGTACTACCAATAAACGCCGTTGTCTGACCAGGTTCGGCTACAAAATTAATATCCGAAAGTACCGGCAAATCCGCGTCAGGATAAGTAAATGTAACGTCCTTAAACTCAATTTTTCCCTTGGCATCTTTTGGTAATTTTTTCGGCGACTTCGGGTCAGTAATTGACGGCAAAGTATCCAAAACTTCCCCGACTCGACGCACTGATACGGCGGCTCGCGGGACCATAATAAACACCATCGACAACAGCAAGAACGAGATTATCACCTGCATCGCGTATTCCAAAAACGCCATCATATTACCAATTTGCAAATTGCCGCTACTTATCAAATGCGCACCAAACCACACAATTGCCACACTCGAAAAGTTCATCACTAAAGTCATAATCGGATCAAGCAACATCATCAAACGGTTCACAAATAAGTTCATCTTATTCAATTCCGTATTGGCTTCTTGGAATTTTTTCTGCTCAATCTTCTCGTTATGGAACGCGCGAATAACTTTTAACCCAACCAAATTTTCCCGCGCCACCAAATTAAGTTTATCCACCAGAGTCTGCAATTTCTTAAACCTAGGTACGGCAATCACGAACAATGTAGCGATCACCGCGAGCAAAATAAATACCGCCAAAGCGATAATCCAGCTTAAATCTGGCGCATTATTCATGGCTTTTTGCAGACCACCAATTGCCATAATCGGTGCCACCAACGCCATCCTCAGCAGTATTATTGACGTTGTTTGAATCTGCTGAATATCATTCGTTGAGCGCGTAATCAGCGACGCCGTAGAAAACTTATTAAAGTCCGCTAAAGAAAAACTTTCTATTCGTTCAAACAATTTCAATCGCAATTTTTGCGCCATCCCCGTAGCAATTCGCGCCGCCAAAAAACCCACGACAATTGAACAAAACCCACCAGCCGCCGTCACCAAAATCATCATCAAGCCATTATTCCAAATCGCCGACATATCCTGTTTAATAATGCCGTTATTGACAATTTCCGACATTTTATCCGGCAGCCACAAATTCGCCATCACGACGCCATACGTGAATCCAATCAAGATGATAAACAGCAGCCAATAGTCTCTAAAAATTCGTAAAATATGTTTCATTTATAGTCCTTTACGTTCTAAGTCCACCTTATATTATATCATTTTAGGGCTAGTCGACTCCATTTTAATAATTACAATTGGACAAAAATATCTGTTAGTTTTATACTGTTTTTTAGCGTCGGGGTGTGGCGCAGCTCGGTAGCGCGCACCGTTCGGGACGGTGAGGTCGCTGGTTCAAATCCAGTCACCCCGACCATGAAATTATTGGGCGTACGTTCAGACTAATTGGACCTCTGGCTATTAGCAATCAAAGGAGGTTTTATGCGACGAAGAGTAAACGTACGCGGAATTATTATCAATGAAAACGGCGAAATTTTCTGCCAACAATTGACCGCCAATAATGGCAAAGGGCGTAATTTTTGGTGTACGCCGGGCGGCGGCTTGGAAATGGGCGAAAGCTTGCTCGACGGTCTACGCCGAGAGATGATTGAAGAAACAGGTGTTGAGCCAGAAATCGGTAAGTTATTATTTATACAACAATTCGCCGAATCAGGCGAGCAATCAGCGCATGGCCCGAACGAGCAATTGGAATTTTTCTTCCTCATCACCAACTGGCAAGATTACCAGCAGATTGACCTGGAACAAACTTCGCACGGCGTTGAAGAAGTGGCGGAATGCGGCTTTGTTGATCCGAAAACGACGCGAATTTTACCGAGTTATCTGACAGAGGTTGACCTGGACCAGCTGGTTAACAAATTGACAGAAGTCCCAGTTCTAAGCGAATTATAGCGAGGTCACTCGGGCTATTTGGCGAAGAATTTTTTGGCACGTTCAGTTTTCGGGTGATCCATAACTTGCTCAGGCGTTCCATTTTCGATAATCTCGCCCTTGTCTAAGAAAATCATTCGCGTGCCGACCTCTCGGGCAAATTTCATCTCGTGCGTCACGATTACCATCGTCATTCCCTTTTTGGCGACTTTTCTAATTACGTCCAAAACTTCGCCAATCATCTCTGGGTCTAGCGCTGAAGTCGGCTCATCAAAAAGCATAATTTTCGGCTCCATCGCTAACGCCCGCGCAATTGCTACTCGCTGTTTTTGACCACCAGACAAACTATTCGGTGAAGCGTCCGCTTTGTCCAATAATCCAACATCGTCCAGTAAACTTCGCGCCAATTTTGTCGCTTTTTGATCTGAAAATTTACGCAGTTTTTTCGGAGCTAATTTAATATTTTCAATCACGCTCAAATTCGGGAACAGATTAAATTGCTGAAAAACCATGCCAATATTCTGACGCAACGCGTTCAAGTTTACGTGTGGATCAGTAATTTTCACTCCATCGACGATAATCTCGCCCGAAGTCGGCTCCTCCAGCAAGTTCAGACAACGCAAGAACGTCGATTTGCCAGAACCAGACGAGCCGACCACAACAACAATCTCGCCTTCTTCAATTTCCACGTCAATATCGCGAAGAACTCGATTCGTACCGAACGTTTTTTTCAAGTTTTTAACGCTGATCATCGTCATGCTTCAATTTCCTTTCTACTCGCGCCATTACTCGCGTAAAAATCGCCGTCAAAATTAAGTACATCGCTGCAGCGGCAAATAGCGACTGAAAAGCTGTCGCCGTTTGGAAACGAATATTGTCCGCGCCTCGCATAATATCATTCAAGCCAATCCAACCAACAACCGAAGTTTCCTTTAATAGCGCGATAAATTCACTAATCAACGCCGGCAACGAATTTCTCATTGCTTGCGGTAAAATGACTAGCCGCATTGCTTGCCAATTACTCAGACCCAAAGACCTAGCTGCTTCCATTTGCCCCTTGTCAATACTCTGAATTCCGCCACGAATAATCTCGGCGATATACGCGCCGCTATTTATCCCGAACGCCACCGCCGCCACAAAAATCTTCGGCATAAATTGATACGACCCAAAAACGACGTAATACATAATCAGCAGCTGGACCAAAAGTGGCGTGCCGCGAATAATATCGACATAAATTTTTCCCAAACTAGCCAGCGGATTAAAGTTCGTGAGTCTATTCGTTTTCATCCTGCCAAATGGTCGTAAATTCGACGTGCGCATCAGAGCAACAAGTACACCAATTGCCGACCCTAAAATAAGCGACAACACAGTCAAAACTAGCGTCACCTCTAATCCATGCCATAAAAATAGCCATCGACCGCCGCCAAAAATCACTTCCCAAAAATTCACGATTTAGCCTCCTCACCAAAATATTTGCGGATTAATTTTTCATAGCGGCCATCTTTTTTCATCTTGGCAATTTCTTTATTAACCTTTTCTAAGAGGTCTTTATTATCTTTTTTAATAGCAATCGCATAGCTTTCATCACTGAGCGCGCCCGGTAAGATTTCTAAGTCAGAAAATCCAGCCGAATATTGCTTTGCGGGAGCGTCGTCCAGAATGACCGCTTCAATTTTTCCCGAACTTAATTCCTGCAAAACACTCGGCGCGGTTTGAAATTGTGTGACTGATGCGCCAGCAATCTTAGACGCCAAGGTATCGCCAGTCGTACCCAGCTGTACGCCAATTTTTCGCCCTGACAATTGATATTTATTGCGAATCGGACTGCCCTTTTTAACAATTATTCTCTGTGACGCCGAATAATACGAATCTGAAAACAACGCATTTTTCTCTCGCTCAGGAGTCACTGTCATTCCAGCCGCCACCATATCAATTTGTCCACTATCAAGCGCCGGAAGTAGCCCATCAAACGACATATCTTCGACCTTCAAATCTTTGCCCAAGCTTTTAGCAATTTCCCTCGCCAGATCAACGTCAAAGCCAACCACTTGATTATTGTCAATATATTCAAACGGCTTAAATCCAGCATTTGTGCCCATCACCAAAACATCAGTTTTTGAGCCAATTACGCCATCTCGATGTAAAATATCGCCCAACATCAAACAAATCATCCCTGCAAATAAAACCAACCCAATCCACCAACTAATTCCGAACGTGCGCGTCTTATTATTGCTCATGCTTTTATTATACTCCTTCATCCGCAAAAAAACGTAAGTGATATAATAGAATGGTGAGAAAAATTAAATTTACCAAACGCTTCTGGATTAAATCAATATCAATCATTTTGCTTTTTTTGGCGGCATTTTGCTTAATTGCGGCGCGCTATAAATATATAGTCTTTAAAGATTCACAAATCGACGAGATAATTTTTTATTTTGTTAACGGATTAGCTGGTGGCAAATCTGACAATTTGTGGTCGGCCGTCCTGCAAAATCTTCCGCTGGTTTTCCTATTATTCGGCACTTTATTAATCCCAATGTTCGACAAATCGATCTCTTTTATCAATCGCATAATTGCCTTCTGTTTGAGAAAAATCAAATCATCACGAAAACTCACCTTGCCGTTTTTGAGATTACGAAATCAAGCAATTTACTCGCTAAGTATGTTTTTAATTGCGATCGTCCTTCTGATTCAAAGTTTCGGCATCCCTAACTATATTTATGCTCTGACCCAATCGACCAAACTATACGAAGAAAATTATGTCAATCCAAAAACCGCCAAATTGACTTTCCCAGAGAAAAAACGCAACTTAATATACATCTATTTAGAGTCAATGGAAAACACTTTGGCATCAAAGGCTAATGGCGGCAGCTCCGAAACTTCCATCATTCCAGAGCTGGAAGAATTGGCGTTAAAAAATACCTCATTCTCAAACAAAACATCCGGTGTCGGCGGCGCTTTGCCTGCAACAAACACTGGCTG
Organism: uncultured Candidatus Saccharibacteria bacterium; assembly: GCA_937875955.1. Classification (GTDB taxonomy): domain Bacteria; phylum Patescibacteriota; class Saccharimonadia; order Saccharimonadales; family Saccharimonadaceae; genus Nanosynbacter. Next base: position 37,443 of record CALFHE010000014.1, read on the forward strand.
GACCGTAGCAGGAATGGCTGCACAATCTGCTGGCGTCCCACTGAAAGAAAACTTGGTTGGCGGACGCGACCATAACGCCCTGGGCGAGTTTAAAAAGTTCTTGCCAGGCGCTTATAGTCTTGGTGAGATTTTAGAAAAACAAGGCTATAATCAAACATTTGTTATGGGCTCTGAAGCAAGTTTTGGCGGGCGCGATAAATTATTAACTCAACACGGCAACTTCAATATTGAGGATTACAATTACGCCAAAAAACACGGAAAAATCTCCGAAGATTACAAAGTCTGGTGGGGTTATGAAGACAAAAAATTATTCCAATTTGCCCGCGAAGAAGCCTCGCGCTTGGCGGCATCAGACAAGCCATTCAACTTGCAATTATTGACCGCCGACACGCATTTTACCGATGGCTATTTAGACGAAACCTGCGCTAAAACCTTCAGTAATCAATATGACAATGTTCACGCTTGTTCCTCAAAACAAGTTGCCGCATTCGTCAATTGGGTTAAGTCTCAGCCATTTTATGAAAACACCACTATTGTCATTTCTGGAGACCATTTAGGAATGCAGACTTCATACTACGACGAAAAAATTGGCGGAACTAATTATCAGCGAACCATTTATAACACGTTCATAAATCCAGCCATTTCGACTAGTCACTCAAAGAATCGTCAATTCACGACATTCGATATGTATCCGTCAACTTTGGCGGCGCTGGGAGTTAAAATTGACGGCGACCGATTAGGTCTGGGCACAAATTTATTTTCTGGAAAGAAAACCCTAGTCGAGCAATACGGCGGAATTGAAAACTTAAATTCAGAACTTTCCAAACGTTCCGCTTATTACGAGAATAAGATTTTCACCAAATCTGGCAATTAGCCATTGTAACCATTTGGATTATTGCTCTGCCAATTCCAAGCGTCACGGCAAGCATCTTCAATTGTCAATTCTGCTCGCCAATCTAGCTCTCTCTCCGCCAAACCTGGGTCTGCATAGCACGCCGCAATGTCACCTGCTCGACGTGGCGTAACTTGATATGGGACATCGCGACCAGATGCTTTCTCAAACGCCTTCACTAATTCTAAAACCGAAGTACCACGACCAGTGCCAATATTATAGACTTTATACTCGTTCGGTCGGCCTAAATTCTCCAGAGCTGCCACGTGAGCCTTTGCCAAATCAACCACGTGAATATAATCGCGCACACCAGTTCCATCTGGAGTGTCATAATCGTCACCAAAAACGCTCAAATGGTCTCGCTTGCCGACAGCAACTTGCGACACAAACGGCAGAAGATTATTTGGAATTCCGGAAGGATCTTCCCCGATGCGACCACTCGGATGCGCGCCAACTGGATTAAAATAGCGGAGAGATGTAAATTGCCAATTTTGATTTGTCGCAGAAATATCGCGAAGCATTTGCTCAATCATCAACTTTGTTTGGCCATATGGATTTGTGGCAGACAACGGCATATCTTCGGTAATTGGCAATCGAGCAGGATCGCCATAAACTGTTGCCGAACTAGAAAACACCAATTTCTTCACATCAAACTCTTGCATCACATCAAGCAAAACCAACGTGCTTTCGAGATTGTTTTTATAGTAAAGAAGTGCCTTTTCAACCGATTCACCAACCGCCTTCAACCCAGCAAAATGAATTACAGCATCAATTTTCTCAGACTTAAATAATTCTGATAGTCGCTGACGATCGCATAAATCAAATTCATGAAACGGTATTGATTGACCAGCGATTTCTTTAACTCGCCTCAGACTCTCGACGGATGAATTTGATAAATTATCGACCACCACTACGTTATGATTTGATGATAATAGTTCGATGATAGTGTGACTGCCGATATATCCAGCGCCACCAGTGACAAGAATATTCATACATTTAACATATCATAAAATGACTATTTATTTTATTAGCACTCTTGCACTGAGAGTGCTAATTTGTTATGATAACTATATCAAATTTCACCATTCTGTCTTTTGCCGTGGCGCAACAAATTAGGACTAAAAATCAAAAGGAGGATTTTATGCCACCAAACATGAATCAAGAAGAAACAACTAAACCACTCGAAAAATTCGGTACAGACATAACGGCGCTAGCACGCGAAGGCAAACTCGATCCAGTGATCGGTCGAGATGAAGAAATTCGACGCACTATGCAGATTTTGAGTCGCCGCACTAAAAATAATCCCGTTCTCATTGGTGAGCCAGGAGTCGGTAAAACCGCAATTGTTGAGGCGTTGGCGCAACGAATTGTCAAAGGCAACGTTCCCGCTTCGCTGAAGGATAAGCGACTAATTTCCCTGGAAATTTCCAGTCTTTTGGCGGGCGCTAGTTTTCGTGGGCAATTTGAGGATCGATTGAAAGCCGTTCTGAAAGAAGTAGAAGAAGCGGCCGGTGAGATTATTCTTTTTGTCGATGAGATTCACACCATGGTTGGTGCTGGAAAAAGCGAAGGTAGCATGGATGCGGGCAATATGTTAAAGCCAGCGCTGGCTCGAGGAAAATTACACATGATTGGCGCAACGACACTCGCTGAATATCGTCAATATGTCGAAAAAGACGCCGCCTTAGAACGAAGATTCCAGCCAGTTTACGTTGGCGAACCAAGCTTTGACGACACTGTCGCTATCTTGCGCGGATTGAAGGAAAAATACGAAATTCATCACGGAGTAAAAATCGCTGATGACGCAATCGTGGCAGCCGCCAGATTATCCACTAGATATTTACCCGACCGATTCTTGCCAGACAAAGCAGTCGACTTGCTTGACGAAGCGACCAGCTCACTTAAAATGCAATTAGAAAGCGTGCCAATTGCGCTGGATCGATTGAATAATAGACGCTTGCAATTGGAAATCGAGGAAGCGGCGCTAAAAAAAGACAAATCCGACCACGCCAATATTCGCAAAGATGAGATCAAGGAACAAATTGCCGAGATTCGCGCAAAAGCCGAAGTGATTGATAAAAAATGGCAACACGAAAAAGACATTTTGCAAACCGTCAACACGACTACCGAAAAAATGGACAATCTGCGCTCACAATTAGAAATTGCTGAACGCGACGCAGACCTCGCCACCGCTAGCCGCATTAAGTATGGCGATTTACCGGAGCTGGAGAAAAAATTAGCAAGCGCCCGCGAGGAGTTAGCAGCAATTCCAACTCACGACCGATTACTCCGCGAAGAAGTTACGCCTGATGATATCGCCGGAGTGGTGGCGCGCTGGACTGGAATTCCAGTGGAGCGATTGATGGAAAGCGAATCTAGCAAATTGACCAAATTAGAAGAATCGATCAGCCGCCAAGTCATCGGGCAAGATCGCGCCGTGGCAGCCGTAGCAAGCGCCATCCGTAGGTCACGCGCTGGACTCGGCGACGTTAATCGACCGATTGGCTCATTCCTATTCCTCGGACCTACTGGCGTAGGAAAAACAGAAGTCGCGCGCAGTTTATGTCGTGAATTATTCGACGACGAGCACGCCATGATTCAAATTGACATGAGCGAATATATGGAACGCCACGCCGTAGCCAGATTGATCGGTTCGCCTCCAGGATATGTTGGTTACGATCAAGGTGGTCAATTGACGGAAGCCGTTAGGCGACGCCCATATAGCGTGGTTTTGTTTGATGAAATCGAAAAAGCGCACCCCGACGTATTTAACGTGCTATTACAGGTTTTGGACGACGGGCGATTGACGGACGGACAAGGACGAACGATTGACTTTAGCAACACCATTATTATCATGACCAGCAACGTCGGATCGCAAATGATTATGGACTACACGGGCGACGACATTAGCTCTCTTGATAACCAGATTTTAGAGACGCTTCGTGGTCATTTCCGTCCAGAATTCTTAAACCGAATCGACGACATCGTGATTTTTGACCGAATCCATCCTGAATCGATGCGTGCAATTGTTGACGTGCAATTAGAAAAAGTTGTTCGCCAAGTTAAAGATAGTCGCGACATAACGCTGAATTTTGACAATAGCGTTCGTGATATGTTGGCGCGAGACGGCTACGACCCAAGTTTCGGTGCTCGACCACTTAAACGTTTGATTCAAAAACGTGTGCTTGATCCTTTGGCGCTCGAACTGATCGACGGGCGAATTCACGACGGAGATGCGGTAAAAGTTGCTGCCGTGGATGATCGAATTGCCTTTACGAATATCGTATAATGGGCGTATGGGTCGAATTCGCAGCAAGCACTTGGAAAATCATATCAATAAAACCTATCAAGAGCGGATGAACCAGACAGCGTCATCCAAATTCGGAGCTATCGCAAAACATCTTGGCGAAAACGTTAAATTGCTTGATTTCGGTTCTGGTTTCTCGCCAGAATTCATCAAACAAGTGACGCAAGCAGGAACTCACTACGTAGCCTATGATGTTTCACAAATTGTTCAATCTCAACTTCAAGAAAATAACATTGATTTTATCACTGAAGAACAACTTGAAAACGCCGAAGATGAATTCGACATCATCTACATGTCGAGTGTATTTCACGAGTTGATGAGCTATCTATCCCGACCCGAGCGCACTAAAACATTCGCAATGCTAGATAGAGCACTCAAGCCCGACGGCACCATTATCATCCGTGATTGGGGTCCCGGCGAGACGTCGAGTCTAGACACGTCTATCGAAGTAGCATCCGAGGATGTTAACGATGAAGTTTATGCATGGACCAAAGCGCTTGTTAAAAATTCAGTGATTAGCATGCCCGATATCGCTTGCGACGACAATGACAATCCTATCGTTCCGTACATCTACAAAACAAATAGTCAAACTATTTATGAAATCATGTTTCACGCGGTTTGGGGGCTAGATTCACTTGAACGCGAGTCAAAAGAATCGTACGTTATCGAAGAACACCTTATTCACAAATGGATTTGCGCGCCACACGGTTACAAAATAACACAGTCGCAGAATGAATTCGATGAAACCTATTTGCCACATTTACAAAAATACTTCAAAATCGATAATATTCCATGGCCAACAAAGGTTATTTACGAACTAAAAAAGAAATCGTAATAACACACCAGCAAACTTTATAGCACAACTACCACAATGAGTTACAACGATAGACACTACAAACTAACCATCAAATCAACAATTTTAGGAGTCGGCAGAATGCTTGGTTTACCGAAATATTTCCTGATAACAATTGTCGCGACCATCGCCTTCGCCGTGGTAATTTATTTCGCAATCAACGCCAATTTTTACGGACCACTAATGATGTCGCGTTTACCAATCCTCGATAAAATCGCGCTGCTCGGCTCGATGATTATAGATATCTTCAAACAAAGTTTCACTTCACCAAATGGCGCGCTGCTTATGGTAGTGTCAATTCTTCAAGGTATATCGATCGCCGCTGTAATTTTTACAGCAAAGAATAATCGCGACAATGAAAAAACTGTATCTCGACAAATCGGATTAAGCGGAATCGCATCAATTGCCGCAACAATTGGACTCGGCTGCGTTCCCTGCGGAACATCACTAATCTTGCCAATTGTAACCCTATTTTTCTCAGGAGCTGCTGCCGCCACCGCCGCAAATATCGCCAGCACAATAGTCCTTTTGTTGGCTTTACTGCTCAGTTTATTCTCGCTATACAAATCAGGTCAAATTATTTTTATGTACACAGAATTATCTAAACAGGAGAAAATATGAATCGACAAAAATCATCAGGTATAGCGCTTATTTGGGTTCTTTCGGGAATTGTAATCGTGGGAATCGTAGCTTTGTTTATTTATGGAATTGTCAATCGCCCGCCGAATCGTCACATTGGTGACAATAAACCGTGGAATGAAAAAATGTCACAAGGATCCGCTGACGCGAAAAACGTGTTCATTGATTATACTGACTACTTTTGTTCATTTTGCGCCGAGGTCGAAGCCGCAACCAGCACAGAATTCTTCAAAAATGACTATATTAAATCCGGAAAAGTTCGTTATGAGCATCGCGTAGTAACATTATTAAAAGAGATGACCAATAATACTGAAACTGGTGCTCACGCTGCGTTTTGCGCTGCCGATCAGGATAAATATTGGCAGTACACCCACGATATCGTCCCGCGCATTAAGCGTGATTACTTCGATAAAGGAATTGGTGTAAAAAACGTTGCTGTGCCGAAAAAAATCCCTGCTCTTCCACTGGAATATTTCCTGACTTCCGCCAAAAACGTCGACATGAATGAATCACAATTTTCCGATTGTATGACCAAAAAACCGCACCAAAAAGAAATTGATAGCAACACACAAAAAGCCCTGTCGCTTGGTGTGAATGGCTTGCCATATATGGTTATTAACGACTATCAAACCAGCGGATTCGTCGGTGGAGAAAACGGATTAAGAAGCATTCTTAAAGCCGGCGGCGTCGAATAATTATTTGATTTGTCGCGCAGAATTAAGCAACTCCCGTGATAAAAATATCAAGCACTCGCTTACGATAAGCATAATGTTTTTCTATTTGTTTCACTATCCTTGAATAGTTATTCCCACCTAAATAATTTAATAGCCACGAGGTAAATTGCGAAAGTCCAAGCTGCGATAATTCCAAATTGCGGCAAGACTTCCATAAAACTTGCGTGCTCAGTCATAATTAGCCGAAAACCATCCGTGATTGGAGTTATGGGGACAAATTGGGCAACGCTTCGCAGCCATTCTGGGAATAGATAAAGCGGGATAAATGTGCCAGACAGAAACATCATTGGAAAAGAAATCAAATTGCTTAATGCGGAAGACTGATCTTCGTTTTTCGACCAGCCAGCAATCAATAACCCTATTCCCACCATCATGAATGCCGATAATATAGATATAACCACAAACAACGCCCAATCGCCTCGCATATTAAAGTGAAATATCAAAGCGCCAGCGACAACCATCATGATCAAGCTAAGCAAGGAAATAATCGTATAGTGAATTGCCGTAGAGATAATCAACTGCCCAGAAGTAAACGGCGCTGCACGTAAGCGTCGGTACGAGCCACGCTTCTTTTCAGCCGGCATTTGATTAGCTAGGCCAAAAATACCCATACTTATCAAGCTGAAAGTTAATAGCCCCGTAAATATGTAGTCAAACGACTTTAATTGTTCATCGCCAACCGCTTTACCAACAGCTTTAAGCGGAGCTTCGGGCTGACCCATCTGACTATTGATACTATTGGTAATTTGGTTCATCACTGCCACTAGTGTATTACCCGCCTGCTCAGAACCTTTGGCGTAAAGAACATTCATTGTGCCTGTCGGAATAGGATGATTTCCGTTATTTTTTATCGCGCCAAAATCGCTTGGAAGCTCAATAATACCGTTAAGCTCCGACCGCTTCATTTTTTCGCGCGCGTCATCCATATCTTTAACGTCTTTAATTTTTAGAATCGAATCCTTCGAATTTTCTTTGGCATTTTTAACGAAACTTTTGGCAAATTCCGTCTGCGAATTGTTGACAATTGCAATATTAAAACTGGTCGAATCATTACTAAAAACCGACCCGAACACTAATAGAAAAATCAGCGGAAAAAGGAAAGTGAAAAATAGCGCCATTTTATCTCGAACGAAACGCTTTTGCTGAGCGCGGACTTGCCCGAATATTCCAATCCAATATTTTTTCATATTAATCCCGAATTGCCTTTCCTGTTAAATCAATAAACACGTCCTCTAAGTTGGCCTGCTCGACAACTTGTTCTTTCTTAAAACCGCGCGCTAATAATTGCTGGATGAGATTATGCGGCGTATCAATTGTAATAATCTTACCGCTATCCATAATCGCCAGACGATCACACAACAATTCTGCTTCGTCCATATAATGCGTCGTCAAAAGAATCGTAATTCCCTCGTCGTGAATTTCCTTAATCAAATCCCACAAATTTCGGCGCGCCTGCGGATCAAGCCCCGTGGTCGGCTCGTCCAGAAACAACACTTTCGGATTATTCACCAATGTTGAAGCAATCGCAAAACGCTGTTTTTGACCGCCAGAAAGTTGCTCGACATAATTCTTAGCCTTTTCCGTCAATTGAACCTTAGTGAGCAGCGCCTCAGTATCAACTGTCCGACCATATAAACTACCAAACATTTTCAATTGTTCACGCAAAGTCAGTTTGTCATAAAAAGCCGTCGACTGAAGCTGAATACCAATTATATTCTTAATATCCTTAGGTTCCTTAGCGACATCTATACTGTCAATTGTAGCCACGCCGCCATCAATTGACCTGAGCGCTTCCAGCATTTCCAATGTTGTTGTTTTGCCCGCGCCGTTAGGGCCAAGAATCCCAAATATCTCGCCCTTTTTAACCTCAAACGACACGCCGTCGACTACGTTATTTCCATCATAAGTCTTAACAAGTTTATCGACTTTTATAATTGGCTCGAGTTCCACTCCGCAAATTCCTCTCTGTTGTAATTTTTGATCAAGCTAGTCTCTACTTATTATCAATAATAACAAAACCAAAATACTAGTGCTATACTTATAATATGCGCATTCAGAGAAAAATAGCAAAACCAAAATCGAAAAAACTATTTATTATCATACCGTTTTTGATTTTGCTATTTTCGGCAGGGCTATTTGGGATATATTTCCTCAATCAATCACACTCGCGACAAACGACTGCGCCATCTGACGAAAAGTATTATTTTGCCGATTCGAAATATTCTGGCATTCGTTCAAAGTTCGTCACCAGAGATAACAAACGGGAAAAAGTTTCAATTGAATATCCGATCACGGAAAATGAAAAGATTAATCGCTTAATTAGCGAGTCGATTGATAAAATTGATCGCGATTTTCAAAATACAGTTTTACTGGCGACAGTTTTTGATAAGCCAATGACCGAAACAATTAGCTATCAAGTCACACATAACACTCCAGAAGCGCTGTCAATTGTCGTCAACATTAAGCAGGATATGAACGGCGCGCATCCAGCATCAATGACGCAATTTTGGACTTTCGACAAAAAATCTGGCGAAGTCGTTGGCTTGGCTGATTTTACAGAACAGTCCGATGAAGCCGCCGAAGCAATCATATCCGCTGCCAAAAATAGCATTTCTCAGACCATCAAACAACGCCAGCAGCCAGAGATTGACCTGAATGAAATCATAAATAAAGAAGCTTTGTCTAATTTCATCATCACCAACAATGGCAATGCGTTGGCTTGGCCGCTCGGTCAGGCATCGCTACTGCCATCATCTTACGGCGAATTGACGATTACCGTGCCAATTTCCTCCGTCTCTAAATATCTACAAAACCCAACGGCGAGAAAATTCGCCAACATCCCCAAGCCTGCAGAAAAACCAAAACCAGCGCCCGCAGCTCCAACGCCTACCGTCGCAAATAAAACAATTGCTCTAACTTTTGACGATGGACCTGGACCATACACCGAAAAACTGTTGGACATATTGGACAAGTACGACGCCAAGGCGACATTTTTCCTAATCGGCAGCAAAGTTTCAGCACGCGCCAACACATTACGCCGTATGCAGTCGCGCGGACATCAATTAGGCAATCACTCTTGGTCGCACCCAGAGTTAAATAAGGTTTCAGCGGAGCAACTCGCTAGCGAAATTGACCAAACAAATAACGCTATAAAACAAGCCGTCGGCATCAAACCTAACATCATACGTCCACCGTACGGCGCGTTCAATCGGGCAGTTTTGGAGCAGTTCCGTCAGCGCGGAATGTCGGCAGTTGTTTGGTCTGTCGATACGCGCGACTGGGCTGATCGTAATAGCGAAATCGTCTGCTCAAGGGCTGTCGCTGGCGCTCGCAACGGAGCTGTGATTTTAATGCACGATATTCATCAGACATCCGTGAATGCCGTTCCTTGCATCCTTGATTCACTCAAACAACAGGGATATTCATTCGTAACGGTACAAAATTTAATCGGTGACATGACGCCGGGCGCCGTTTATCCGTAAACTTAATCAATCTCAAATATCTTATATTTTGAAGTTGCACCGCACACTAATTTAACCTTGGACGATGCAACCTTAAAATGTTTTGCCAATAATTTAATAGCCGCCGCGTTGGCTCGACCTTCAATTGCTGGAGATTTGACATAAACCGTCAATGTGTCATCGTCATTTTTCACAACTTCCTCACGATGGCGAGAGTTTGGTTTAATGTGTACGGAGATTTTCATAAAATCTTAAAAATTTATCACTTCCAATTCCCGCGGCAAGATTTCTCGCGCAACTTTACTCATCATATTTGTCCATTATATATATTTCTGTCTCATCAAGTGACATAATGTCGTCCAGATCGGTAATAACCGTCTCGTCTATAAAACCAACTTTAGACAGCTCTCTGAATGACGATAGTTGCAACCATGAAGAATTCCAAACACCAAACACCATTCCATCTGCAATTACAGGACATCCGTATAATATAGAAATAATTGAGTTGCGTGACACAAGTCTACACAAAGGTTCGCTAAATTTTCTATTTCTGTCTAATTTAATACTAATACGTTGTAGCCATATATCTAAGTACCCCACATTTGGAACATCGGAAAACTTACGTATAATTTTTTGGTGTATATCCCCTCGTTCCTTTTCCGCCTCAAACGATATCAACTTTGATATCACAGAAGCGCCAGTTGCATATGTCCGAGGATTATTAAGCATTATATCCACTACGGTAGCAATCATCGCATCGCTCTGAAAGGGCTTATTCTTAAGAGCTTCTATACGCTTTCGAAAATCCCCAAGCAACCTATTTACGCTTCCCGAATTTTTATGTATTTTTGAGAAGTTCCTTATATAAAGTAACTGATGCTGTAGTCCAAGATTATTATCTCCATAATTAGATAAAATCAGGCTAATCTTATCAGCCTTAACCGAAGTGTCAATAACATTATCCGCGACCACCGTCTTGTTTGGATTCAATTTGAAATTTAATTCCGCTAATATACCACTCAACTCTAGAAGAATTTTTTCAGCATCTTGACGACTATTTGTGAAAATTCTATAGTCGTCCCGATATCTAAGTATCTTATATTCTTTAATCTTCGCTTTTCTCAGCTGCTCGCTTAACAACATATCTGCGAAGCCAAGGACCATTTCCGCAATTAAATCAGACACCATGTTGCCTTGAGGTATGCCGTTTGTCTGTCTGTTATGCATATCTTGCAAACAATTGTCGATACTATTTCCTAGCAGCCCGCCTTTTCTATCTAGCCCTCTGTGGTTACCTTTCGCTATTTTTTTATCATGAAGCGCCCATGCAACTGAATGTGTATACAGAGACCCGTAACAATCTGTGATGTCTGTAGTAGTAAGATACTTGAATTCTAGCGATAATTTGATTGACGCCTGTTCCATCTCGCTCCACCAACGATTTATATTCTCTTCTTTTTCTGTATTTCCTTTACTCTCGTCAGGTTTTTGTGGAATGTTTATCGCAATAATCTTATTATTGCTTCGCATCCTTTCGAAGCGCTTCTTAATAAAAGTCCAATTCTCTTTCTCTGTAAGTAAATTCACTAGCTCAACATAAAGAATCGGGTGAACAAGTTCGTATGGTCTCCATGTGTATGCACCATCCTTGTTAGCGAGTAACGTATAATTCACACCCTCAAAAGCACCTGGACCTTTTGCATTCTTACTACTATTCCTATAGTTTCCTTTTTGCACTATGTTATCAGCACAGTCTAATAGATTTTGCATATTAAAATAAGTAGGCAAACCAAAATTGCAATATGAATTAGGTCGTAATAATAAATCTCTAGCTTCAGAATGCTCTAATTCTAAGATAAGCTTACCCATTATTTCGCAATCTTCCAAATAGTATCACCTGTTGTCATATTAAACATTATACTATGTCCCATTCTTATCTTATGATTATTTCCTGTTTTATCGAAGAGATCTTAATAGCCAAAAAACCTAGCAATTCCGCTAAAGGTAAAAACATATTGACGCCATAGCTATTCGAAGTCGTATCATCTTCCGGATTCAACGGACTGTCATCAGCCCAAATCCCCGAATAAACGCCGGATATATTTGTATTATTCGCATCATCTTCGCCACAATTATAATTAACTTTTTCCTCCGATGAATTATCTGACGAAACAGGAATTTCTTGAAGAACTGGAATATTTAATTCCCTGTTCAAAATATTATCGGTATCATCACAATAATCGTTCGATTCTTCAATTTTTACAGAGCATTTTGCCTCATCGCAATCATCCGTAGTAACCAATCCCCTACATTCTTCAGCCAATTCAGCTTTTTTCGCGAGTTTTTTCACAACCTTATCGACGATATTATTCCGATCAATTACATCATCGGCTAATTTCAAATCGGGAGTAAATTGTCCCATTATTTCAGGTCTATTGGTCGGCAATTCTTCCGATTCACGCGTAACTTCTTCGCCCAACTCTGCGCAATCACCCAAATCATCCGTCATATTATCTGTTTCATTCACGACCGTACAATTGTCAAAATCTTCATCCACAGCAATATTCTCTGAATCTTCGAAACATACTTTATGCTTTCCAAAATCACATTGCGGTAAAATTGGCAAATCCTTCTTATTTTCTGTCAATTCAACAGATTCAATTCTTTTACGCACAGCCTCATCGTTAAACTCTGTCTCAGCTGGCGCATTATTA
>CALFHE010000015.1 GCA_937875955.1 uncultured Candidatus Saccharibacteria bacterium
CCTTAAACTTATCAATGACGTTTCTTTTATCTTCCATCTCTGTTATTTTAGCAAAGTTCCTGAGCAAATAACAAAAGTTGAGAGCCTTCTATTGACTTAATCACTATAGAATGGTATAAGTAATATTGGTTTTCGTTAATGAGTTGAGATTACTCCTCATCCGAAAACGTTCATTGACAAGCAGCCGAAACACAAGGCGAGTTTTTATTTCTTCTAAGAACTTTAAAGAGATAAAATCTCGTCTTGTGCATAAAGAATGCACATATATCACAGTGAGGGCGAGAAAACGCAGGAAGAGCAAAGACCGTGAATAAAAAGACCAATACGACGACACTGGAGAATTTTCTTCGTCGAGCAACCGCGTCTATCGAGGGGAAGAAATTAACCCTCGACTATATCCCGAAAGAAGGTATGATATCACAAGCGATTACCACTGATGTAGAAGTTAGGAAACTTCTCGTCCAGCTAAGCGAAGAAGCCACTGCGCTGGCGCAAGTAGCGCAAAGTCTTCTGGACTACACAGAAGAAACAGAAGACTAACAACGCGGGATATATGATGAGTGTAATTCATTCTCTTTATGGCTGCTTGTCATATATCCCCTGAAATTATTTTGAAATAGTCTCGTTTGAGGCTGTTTTTTATGCATTCTATTGACTTTTTTACGCAAGTGTGATATAAATAAAGTTATCTTTCGTTGATAAGTTGAGTAAATCCTTGTCCGAAAGTGAACTTTGACAGGCAATCGAACACAAGATGAGTTTTTATTTCTTTTTTAAAACCACCATAAGAGAACTAAGATCTCATCTTGTGTTGTTAAAGAACGACACGCTGCAATCCTGCGGATGAGAAAACACGAGAAGGGACACCACTACAATGTGGGAATACCTCGCTGACGAACTTTGTGGCAAGATTGATGACCTCCAAGAAGACTGGAAGAAGATTAGGAAGTGCATCAATGCGATCGACCTTTCTGATTTCACGAAATCCGCGAGGGAAGATCTCAGCCGCAGCAAGAAGGACCATACGACTTCACTCCGGAAGGTTGTGGAGCTCGCAGATCTCCTTTGCGGTGACCATGACTACAGCACAACATTGGCCATTTACAAGCTCAAAGTAGCTCTTCACGATCTCGAAGACTCTATCAGCGGTCTCCATGGCTGCGTCGTTGTTAAGGGGAACGCGGAAGTCGAAGAAAAACTCTTCGATACCGCTATGCAAAACATCTCCGCGGCCTATGAGGTCGCAGAAGAGATGAACGAGCTCCGTGACACTGACATCTATGGTGTGATTTACGCAATCCCGCCGCACGCCATCGACACCGGTCTCAATGATACCACATCGAAGCGGCGGCTTATTAATGCCGCTTTGTATGAGTGCGCCAGGAATGACGAGATGTACCCTTGGTAACAATCCCTGGATTGACTGAAGGTACATGATCTACATGGCGGGTGATTGTTCTTTTACGATTGCCTGTCATGTAGACTCTGAACTTATGATACTAAAAATCACCCTGAGAATGGGTGATTTTCTCATGGTGAACAATTACAATCCTTGGTGCGGATGAAAGGACTTGAACCTTCACGTACTTGCGTACACTAGCACCTGAAGCTAGCGCGTCTACCAATTCCGCCACATCCGCATGGGCTACGCGTCAATTATAGCCCAATTTTCACCCAGTATCAAGCTTGATTACGAAGCTTACACCATGCGTTTAATTCCGCCGCCAATTCCTTTGGTTGAGCCTCCGCTTTAATTCCTGGATTAAAAATTCCAGCTGGATCAAAGATTTTTTTCACCTTTGCGTATAATTGTTTTTCGTCATCTGGCAGATTTTTATAGATAAAGTTAGCCTTCAGCCTTCCGTCACCACCAAAGCCCGCAAAAGAACCTTCGTACCTATTAACAATCTGAGAAATTTCCGCCAACAATTGAAGAATCTTCTGGCGTTCACTCACCTTTTTACTATCAAACGTCGGATGTAGAGAAATATAATCGCTTGAAAAATCAACAAAAACTGGCAAATCCACGCCGTACTTAGCCTCCAGCGACTTCAACTCGCTAAGGAAACTATCAATCTTTTCTGGCGCCATTAAAATCCCAGAAAATACGCGTGGTGTAATCATATGCGGCTCGCTTGGAGTTTCCGCCAAAGCCAAAACAGAATGCAAACTGAACAAATCCTGCTCTTCCAAATGTAGAGTTTTTATGTCAATTGCTTCGGTAGGCTCTAACTTTCTAGTCAATTTCTTCGCGGCTTTATTGCGCGCCCTGTCGGAAAAATCATCAAAGATAGACAAAACTACCGCACCCTTAAAGCATTCTTTCGGCGCCCACTCAACAACTTTACCGACGACCGCAGCCTGGCGGAAGAATCGCCCGTCGATTATTTCCACTGCCGACGCCTTATTTTTCATCGCTAATTCCACGGCTGATTGCGCGTCTGACAACTTTTTATATGATGCGGCAACAACTGAATATTCTGGACGAATAAATTGCGCCTTCATAATAACTTCGCAAATCACGCCCAGACTTCCCTGACTGCCAATAAACAACGGTGTCAGGTCAAACGACCCGTCTTTTTGCTTCACTCGAGAAATCCCGCTATAACCAACTGTATCTGGCAAAGCTGGATCCATTTGCGAAATCAGCTCGGCGTTATCTGAGATTAAATTATCAATCTCTCGATAAATCTCGCCCTCAAACGTCGATAAGCCCTTTTTCTTACTCAATTCGCGTCGAGATATGCGACCAGTCTGGATCACGTCGCCATTACTTAGGACAATTTCAAGCTGCTGAACGGCATCAGCAAAACGACCATGCGCGCCAGATAACATTCCAGACGGAGCCGTGTTAATTGCGCCACCAATCGTGCCTTCTTCCGCCACATATGAGGTTCGCGGCAAACCCAAGCCTTTATGAGTAGACAAAGTTGCGTTGATTGCCGAAAGAGAAATTCCCGCTTGGGCATGAATCAGTTGCTGGCGAGGATCAATACCAACCACACGATTCATATACGTTTTTTCGTCAATCGCAATGCCTTTATTCGTCGCTGCGCCAGTTTCATCATTGCCACAGCCACGGACAAACACAGGTAAAACATGACCTTTCTCTGCCAATTGAGAGCAAAATCGCATCACTTTCCTGATATCGTTCATATTAGCCGCACGAACAATCATTTCTGGTCGGCGTGCCAAAAGCCCATTGTCAACTTCAACTTGACTCAATGCAAAATCCTGCGACGCGACTTCGCCGCTAAGATGCTCATTCAAATATTTCGCAACTTTATTCATCAATCCTCCTTAGCATGTTACTTCAATTTTAACATAAGCGCGGACAGTTGATAAGTAGAATTTGTTTTGATATAATCGGATTATGCGGATGTGGTGGAATTGGTAGACACGCATGCCTTAGGAGCATGTGCCTCACGGCGTGAAGGTTCAAGTCCTTTCATCCGCACCAATATTTGACAATTTTTCACCATAAGAAAATCACCCTGGAGTTGGGTGATTTTTAATATCGTAAGTTCAGAGTCTACATGACAGGCAATCGTAAAAGAACAATCACCTGCCATGTAGAAGACACGGGGCGTCTACGAGATACACCTGCAGTACTGATAAAGTTGGTAAGTCCGAACGGACTCAAATTCATCAGACTTTTTCAGGATGTCACCTGCACGCTTGACCCTTCGGAGTAGCTCAAGGAGTGCGTTCGTATAACTGTCCACAGAAGTTTCATACGCATGCTCTCTGTATGGCAGTTCCTCGATGCACCATTCAGACCGAGCTGAAATAGCATCAATGCATACTTGAGCCTGAGAGTAAACTTCTTCCCCGATTTGTGTCAATGCAGAACCGTAATTTTCGCGGCACAGAGACTCAGCGTAGTCCTTCATCGACTTCATTGCCTCCATCGCATCGCGATTCATCTGTCGAAACCTCTGCCGTTCCTCTGATGGAACTTTTAGGGACAGGGATGCAGTTCCCCATTGACGAAGGAGACGACTAAATTCGAGATAATTCGAATAGGCGTCATTGATGAGATGACTAATCGCCTCTACGGCATAGGTAGGCATGGTCTTTACCTTTCTGGTTGGTGTTCTCTCATCCGCGGAGTTGCGCTATGTGCTGTTCTTTAGCACAAGACGAGATTTCATTCCTCTTAACGATTATTAAAAAAAGAAATAAAAACTCATCTTGTATTCGATTGCCTGTCAAAGTTCACTTTCGGACAAGGATTTACTCAACTCATCAGCGAAAGCTACTT
>CALFHE010000016.1 GCA_937875955.1 uncultured Candidatus Saccharibacteria bacterium
CTCAGTTGTTAGAGCGCTTCCTTGCCATGGAAGAGGCCAGGAGTTAGAGTCTCCTTACCCGCACCATGAAAGACTTTTCAAGCTCTGAAAGGTCTTTTTTGTTTGTAGCTAATCTGTAAAGTACGCTGATTTCAGGAGTGTAAACATTTTCGTTTTCATCAACCCAGAATCCAGCAGGAATTAGCAATTGTTTATACCGTAAGAGACAAGGTTTTGATAGTTCGATAAAGTGCCGCCCACACTATCGGGCAAATGCAATAAAATACTCTTTCTCTAAGGTTGAGCACCTGCTCACTGTCTTCATCACCAGCTCCTCCACATAGGCCGCTAGGCCATCTTTGTTCATCTGTACGTGTATTTTGATTTCAGGTATTTACATTGTTTTTCAGCCTCATATTCACGACTGTTGCTTACTAGTATGCTACGCCTAAAATGACAATACGTGTAAATTATTGAGGCTGCTTCCTCTATCTTTGCTCTTTCTGTATCCAGAAAGTGTGTTACGGCATATTATTCTTAGAGCTCCGCTATGCGAAAAATTGTATTGCTTAATGTGGTAAGCCTGTAACATTCCTGTTATAGCGTATATAATACTATGGCGACAAAGCAAGCACACTTCGTTCCGCAAACCTACTTGAGGGGCTTTCTTTTTGACGAAAAGAAGGAAAGGGTCTATGCATACAATTCACGATCCAATTTGATTACGCCAACCAAAATAAATAAAATATGCTCACAGAGTTATCTGTACAGAGTAAAGGACAAGGATGACAACGACTCAGATGAGATTGAAGAAATGCTAGCAAAGGATATTGAGCCAAAATATCAGGGTTTGTTAAATACGGTAAGGCTAGGTAAATGGATCGACAAGACGACGATAGCAGATATTTCGACATTTACTACCCTTTCAGCATTTACGAGTACCAGGTACTATGGATTTTTTGAAGAGACGGGAATAAAATTCCTAAAGGACGCCCTAAAAGATGAATTGTCTAAACTGCTCGATGACAATGCTCGAAAAGCTATGATGGATGAGTTCAAAAAGGATGATCCTGTACGTTTTGAAAAGCTATTAAAAGAAACCCCCGATTTTACCGGTGAGTTGTCCAGGCAAGATATTATTTTCCCAATAGCTAAAGATGTGTGTATCGTAATTAATGGACCAGAATACTTTCAAAAGGTAGGCGTAGTAACGCCTGAAACAGTAGATATCATTAATAGGATGGTGTCTAGCCGACCAAACATACAATATCTTATATCAGCTCAG
Organism: uncultured Candidatus Saccharibacteria bacterium; assembly: GCA_937875955.1. GTDB lineage: Bacteria > Patescibacteriota > Saccharimonadia > Saccharimonadales > Saccharimonadaceae > Nanosynbacter. Next base: position 1,265 of record CALFHE010000016.1, read on the forward strand.
CGATCTTTGGTGGAGAAGTATTCTCGCTATCTGGTCTCTCCTCCACAGACGCAAGAATAAAACTCGACATTATCTGCTCAATATAAGCTGTTATCTCCCTGACGTTGTTTGATTTGCGTAACGTAGACATAAATCGCTGTTCTATTTCATTTTTATTAATGGATTGCCGAAAACTCTCAGGGTAAGACTTGTAGGCTTCATTAATCTTTTGCTGAATAATAGTAGTTTTTGATGCTTGATTGAGCGATTCATACTTTATAAATGCTGAGAACCGTGAGCTAAGGGGTTCTCCGAGATGCTGTCGTATTTCTTGTGGTGAAGAGTAGTTTGATGTACAGACTATGAGAGTGTTTGTCATATCGACGCTATAATTCTTATCGACAAAAATGCCCTCATCAAATAACTGATAGAACGCACTATGGAAGACACTCCCAGTCTTGTCGAATTCATCAAAGATAACAACATTGGATTGTCGTTCGAGTAGGTCTGCAGCGAATGATCTGCCACTAACACTTGAGCCATAAAGATAATCTGCTAGAGAACCCGTTTGAAGCATTGAAAATTGTATACGACTAGCTTCGCCACCAAGAATCTTGGCGATTATCTTTGCAGACTCAGTTTTTCCCACACCCGTTGGTCCATAAAGCATAACAACTACAGGCTTCTTTTTACTATTCATTAAAGGAACTAAACAACGTGAAAGCGACTTAATGGCTTTATCTTGTCCAACTATAGTGCTTTCTAGACTACTAGACACCTCCTTTATTAAGTCGAGACTGATAGATTTATACAGGTAATTACGCTCAGTAACCGACCCAGACCCAAATAGCAACTTAGCCTGTTTCACAAGAAGCTTTGGAGGATTAACGACATAAACTTTTTGTAGATTTGTTTCCAGAACATTTCTCCATAGAGAGTTTGTAAAGTTGTCTTTCACGCTAAAGAATTCATCAGGCCAAACGATAAGAGTATCTTCTTCAAAAATGAGAGGTTCCTTTTTAAATAATAGTCGTGCAGCATCAAGCCTTGAAGCGAGCTGCAACAATGTTATATGCGAGTCGACGGATTGAAGGTCGTAAGTCTCGCCAAACTTATCACTTGGTCCATAGAAAAAACTGACCTCCACAGCCCCTCTAGTTTGTCGCATCGTTGAATACACCAGCTAAGATAATATCGTAGACATTTAATTTTTCGTCACCTGAAGTGATCTCCTTGTTTTCAAGAATGCGATTAAGCTCATCTTCCGTATCATTAGGATTTAGGTCTAAACCTAGAGAACGAAGCGTTGAAGTATCTGTTGTGCCTACTTTCACACCATAGTATTGAAGGTCCATATTAATAATATCCGCAAGACGATAGTTATTTCGGAATGATGTACCGTTGAAACGAAGAATTGCATTTGCCTTGCCATCCCTTACGGCATTACATTCGAGATATCCTTGCAAGTTCTTCAGTACGGAACCGAGCTTTGATATTTCCATGCCCATTCCTTGCCGGTCCATAGGAACATTACCACTTGCAGCGTCTGTAATCGCCGTATAGATTGTTAGAAGAGTTTCTCCCGTTAGTTGGATATCGTAGCCCGATAAATGTTCGACACCTTTACCTTGTTCGGCTTTTTCGATGAAGTCAGTGAGTATTGTGTTTGAGATAGTACTTCGGACAATTTTTTGCGCTTCTGCAGAAGCGTGAATATCAGACTCAAGCCGAAACATTGAAAGTAGTTTTGGCGTTTTTGCCGAGACCTCTGTGGTTGTGCCTACCTCACCTTTATTTTCATTATCAATTTCCCGTATGTAGCGACCCTTGTCTTGTATTTCAACAAAATCAAGGGCGGTTTGTTCATCAAAATATACAATCTTTGTTAATTTACTTTTAGTCATATTCTCCTCGGTACTTACTTACCTTAATTATACCCTAGCTGCAATATTGCTTCAATCTCGTGTATTACAATAAGGGTCATTACAGCAGCAAACTTACTATGCCTATTTGGCGCTTTAGAGTCTATTAGTCAACTTCGCAATCATGTCTCGAGTTAAATCTAAACATCTTAGGATTTAGCAAGAACAAACTGGGAATGCAAGATATATTTGCAAGCTGTGACTGATACGGTCAACTAGATACTTTGAAAAACTCATATAATAACTACGCGTAAATCTCTTGAGGAGTATGACTCGACCCCCCCTCAGATATCTTGCATAACCAATGCGAAGAATATCATCCCACCTACAGATTTCAGCCTCTATTTCGTGTAAAATTGCACATTACCCCGCACCACAAACGAAATCATTCGATTCGATGAACCCTTTCCAGGGTTCATTTAGCTTCTAAAGCGCTCTTAATTATCAAGACATACTGTTCGATTTACTCATTAGCAACAGAGGCTTTATCGGACAGTGTATAGGTTTAACTATTTTGAGATGAATGTTCTTGATTGCTTTGTTGTTTTTCGTCGGCAAATCTCCAGATGCTTTTTTCAAACTCATCTAAAGCACTCTGACTGTGGTGTCTGAAGAACAGTTCATATGTGCCATCAAAGTACGAAGGTAGCCCAACGCCACTGTCATATGCTGTATCTTGATAAGAACGAAGAAATAAGGGTGAAGGAGTATGTTGTTTGTTTTCATCGAATCCGTCTGGAAAGTATTTATCATGATACAGCTCTTCGATTTTTTTAATAAATTCAATAACTTTCTTACTTATGTCTTTATGTCCGAGGGATTGTGCGGCTGCACCGATCGTCTTAGTTTTATTTACGCACCTTAGTACGTCCATTATGCTGACTTTACTATCCTTGCTATTTACCGCATCTTCAAGGTATTTAAAAATAGAGCTTAAAACTTTGCCTGAGTAATCTAATTGATTATTTTCTACCCCAATCAACGAGCTTTGAAGGAGTTTATCGAGAAAATCTTCTATGCCATTAAAGTTTTTTACAGCCTCCAGCTTAGGTAAGCTAGAAGGTAATGTTGCCAACTCTGATAATAAATATTTGATTTTCTGTTTATGTATTTCATTGACCTTATCGTTAGTTAAGATCTTAAATAAAAACTCAGGCATAACGAGTATGTTTCTATTCATACTTTGAACTCCGTTACGCATTCCTATAGACAAAATTGCCAAGCTTTTTAGTATAGAAATGGTAAGATCCGAGGTATTTATAATTTTCTTAACCTGGTTTTCAGATATATTATCTCCAATCCCTTGTGAGGCATATGCAAATATATTATCGCCAAACACAGTCAAAGTAATATCGACCAAGCTACGGTCGCTCATTACACCCAGGATGATACAGTTTGGAACATAATCTTGCATGATACGTAGCCTACGGTCAGTTAGTTCGTCTTGGGCAAATATGTGATTGCATACACTAGTTAAACTATCAATCCCATTCTTTAAGACAGGATACATATCATCAGATCCGGAAGCTTGAGCTATTATCTTATGTAGATATTTTAGGATATTCTCTGTTGGGTCAATACGATGTTTGAATTGCAGAGCCTTTTTAGCTATTTGGTTCAACGCATCAGAGGCTTCAAATAGCGCGTCAACATTTTTCTGCTTAATGCTATTTTCTATGACTTCCGTAAAATTATAAATTGCTGCATGATAAGCAGGATTTTCTTCCGGTCGCTCAATATGCTGAACGTCTAGGCTTGCTATCACCACATCTTGAACATGCCTGATATATTTTCTTATTGTTACAACATCATTTTCAGCTAACGCCTTTTCCCATATAAAGTACATTTTCTCTAGACTTGCCTGGATAAAAGCCGCCACATCGCTCTCAGAGATTAGACCAGCTTTGGGGTTATACTTAATTGATGAATTATATTTTCGAGACAGTGTATATACTATTATTAAGTTAAATGCTAAGAATAGCCAGTTATATGCAGCGTACGTATCTTTTTTCTCTTTGCTGACAGAATATAGTTCAATTAATCCATCAAGATGATTTTGTAAACTATTGACTTTAGGATGAAGCTGAGTAGTGTATACATAAGCTTGCATAGCACGTTTATCTTTATCAGATGTTTTATTATGTTTAATATTCAAAATATGAGAGATTCTTTTTGCAAGATAGTTCATCTCATCAATTTCTTTTTTATATTTTTTTGCCAGTATAAGTACTAACTGGTCATTGTCCATAAGCTTAATAAGCCTGGTGTAAGAATAGTACAAAATCATGATGGAGAATAAAAGCGATAAAATACCGGTTTTAAGTAGAATAATCTTAGTATTATTATTCCCCCCGCTATTAATAGTACCAAGAACGAACTCGCCAACCGTTATGGCCCCCAATAGGATATAGCTTAGATCTATTTTTATGTCTCGCGCAAATGCTTTATAGAATCTCGTGGAAAGAGCTTCGTTTGATCTAGATATTAACTGAGACGTAAATGCAAAAACGATTGCAAGCATAGACCCAGTAATCGTGCCAATACTAAAAAAGAGTGAGCTTAATTCCTCAGGCCTTAAAATAACACTAGAGTAATCAAAACAAATTATTAACCAGGCTAGAAATAGAAATATAGGCACCACGACCCAATTAGTTGAAAACTTTTCAAGAAATCTATCCTTAATGAAGTTTCGAATACGCAGTCTCATTCTATATAGCCACGAAATCAATTTTTGAATATTTGTAAAGAAAACTACCATGATATCTTTATTATACAATGACATACAGAATAAGTTATTATGGAGTTGTTACATTTTGCAATGCAATAAATGTACTAAAATAGCAAAGCCAACTCAATAATGAATCCTCTGCTCACGCCATGGATAGAATCGAACAAGAGATTAGCTGCTGGTATTTTGCTCTCATCTCACTTATACTTAAATCATGAAAACCTGGCAAGACGTCGCCTCTCTTTATCAAATTTATCCGCGCAGTTTTCTGGATACGAATGGCGATGGAATTGGCGATTTGAACGGCATTACCGAGAAGCTGGATTATTTATCATGGCTGGGCATCGATTCGATTTGGATTTCCCCATTCTTTGTATCGCCACTGACCGACTTTGGCTATGATATCGCAAATTATCGAGCTATTGATCCTACTTTTGGTCAAATGGAAGATTTCCAAGCGCTACTTAAAAAGGCTCACGATCTCGACATTAAAGTTATGATCGACCTCGTTCCCTGCCACACCTCGAACCAACATCCGTGGTTTCAAGAATCCAAATCTTCGTGCGACAATCCCAAGCGTGATTACTATGTTTGGCGCGACGGAAAAAATAATAGCGAGCCTAACAATTGGCGAAGTTTGTCTGGCGGCAGTTCATGGGAATTTGACGAGCGCACTGGGCAATTTTACCTACATTCATTCCTGAAAACGCAGCCAGATCTGAATTGGGACAATCCCGCAGTGCGTGCTGAAATAAAAAACATAGTGCGATTTTGGTTTGATATGGGCGTCGATGGAATGCGCGTCGATGCAATTTGGGGAATTTCCAAAGACCCTGACCTCAAAGACGACTCTCCAAATCCTGATTTTTATGGTAATCCAAACGATTACGGAGCATTTATCCACGACCACTGTAAAATGGGACCGCATTTTCAGGAATATCTGCAAGAATTGGCGTCAGTCTGCGACGAATACGACGACAAGCAAATGGTGTTTGAATTTTATCCCGACGATAAGCTGGGTGATATTTATCATCAATACAGCCAAATCCTGACAGTCCACCCGAAAGCCTCGGCGTTTTTCATGGAATATCGTGACAATGAATGGCACGCTAAAAATATTGAGAAAAAAATCGATAACTATCTACAATCAGCGAGCTCAACCACGCCATTTTTCTGCATCGGAAATCACGATCAGCCGCGAGTCGCATCCAGATTGGGCGAAGAACGCGCCCGCGCCCTCAGCTTCTTAAATCTCCTCACTCCAGGAATTAGCGTAGTGTATTACGGCGACGAAATTGGCATGACGAATGGAGAATTGACCACTGATGACATTCAAGATAATTTCAGTCCCGCCAATTCTATTGTTGATAGCCGAGATTTGGAACGCACGCCAATGCAGTGGAATGATTCGCAATTTGCGGGCTTTTCAAGTGTAAAACCTTGGCTTCCTGTTAATGAAAATCACACAAAAATTAACGTTGATAGCGAAAAAATCACAAACGATTCCCTGCTTAACATGCACCGAAAATTGCTAAAATTACGCCAAACCTTCCTAATTCTTAAAAATGGCGATTTGAACATCGTGCAAAACACTGGCAACGGATTTATTCTCGGATTAAAAAGAGAGCTGGCTGGTCAACGTGCTTACATTTTCATCAATTTCGCAGATGCAGAACAAAGCTTTTCCATTCCAGAAAACGCCAAGATCATCACCTCGACTCACTCTGTCGATTTAATTACTGCAGAAAATCTCCAAATGACGATTCCAGAATATTGCGGAGTTTTGCTTATTGTCCAGTAACCCAGCTTTCTGGGAATATGGGAATAGTTCACCTTTCTCGTTCGCAGCAGACATATAGTTGATATACGCACCAAATATCGCCGCTTTTCCTATAGCTCTACGTTTCTCAGTAGAAATTAACGGCAGCTCTTCCCTGTCAGGAGTGGTCATAACGTCTGCGTTTTCAGATGAATCCTCGCCGACGTTAATTTGTGAATCTTCATTATTTGCAATTTCCTCGTAATCTTTATATTTATCCGATTCATCAGAAGTATCTTCACTCAGAATATCTGCCCCACAAGTAATATGACCATCGTACAGCATTTTTCTACATTCCTCCTCTTTTCACTTTGTCTATAAACCATTATACGACACCACCAGATGTAGTAGTAGAGTTAACTTCACAACACTATCAAACAACGACGTTTTTCATCCCGTCCAGTTAATTCACCTTTAATTATAAGCAGTCAGAATCAAATCACCGTCGACATACTCGCCTAAAAACACATCTCCATAAGACTCTAAGCCTCGTTTTTTAAGCTGACCAAGCAGCCACTTTTCGTCTTTTCCGATTACATCCAAGATATCAGCTTGCAATTGACCGTCTGTTATTAACGGGAATTTCGGATTTTCCTCACCTTTGCGAGAAATAATGAGCTCGCCATCCTGTTCAACAACAGCTCTTTTCACGTCTTTCGTCGAGTAGATATTATGGGTTCGAAGCTTGAAAGAAACATCATGAGCACTTAAGCCGACCTTCTCGCAATTTTCGATATTTATCTTCCCATTGTCTATAATTATCAAAGTCTTCCCGTCAATCAGCTGCTTAGCCTTAACGCTATGTTTCTTTATCCACTTCAGAGTCAACACCAACACACACCATATGCACAAAATCCCAACATAGTCTAAAATCTTAATATCATTGTTATAAATAACGCCGCCGATAATACCACCAAGTACGTAATTCTGAACTTGATCACTAGCGGAAGACGGCGCCAAATTACCTTTTCCCGTAATGTTAATTATTATCGTCAGCGCAAAAAATCCGATCAATAATTTTATTGCTACTAAAATAAATTCATTCATAATTTACCTACTTTTTTTCTATTAAAAACGCTCTGATATTTATCAGAACGCTCATCAAACTTATTTCAATCGCAGGAACTTGGTGAGGTGCGCCTCCCCATAACTACGACTGTCCACCACAACAGTTTTGTCTTGAACCGGCACCTCACCTATTCCTGGATGTGATAATATCATAAATCCACCCGGTTTGAGTAGTCTCATTAATTTGGAAACTGTGGAAAACTGTGGATTATGGTACGGCGGATCGGCAAAAATAATATCAAACTCCCCTGTTGAACTTGCACTTTCCAACCAATTTACTATCGTTGTTTTTATTACAATAGATTTTTCTTCGACACCTAGAATACTTATGTTTTCAGCAATTACTCGCTGAGCAACTCGATCTCGCTCCACGAAAACCGCCGACGCTGCGCCGCGACTTAATGCCTCTAGTCCAACAGCACCAGACCCCGCAAAAGCATCCAAAACTCGCGCGCCGCGTATTGATTCACCCAAAGAATTGAACATAGCTGAACGTACTCGCTCGCCCATAGGATGCGTCGTTGAGCCGGGCGGAGTTTTTATGAATCGTCCGCCAAATTCGCCAGAGATAATTCTAACTCTCACTTTTTTCTGCCTCAAGTTTCCAAACAGACGCCAACCAGCCCAGCATCACCGACTTTATAATAATCGGCATCAGCTCGTGATTTGTCTGCCAAGCAAGGTCCGTCGTCCAGCCGCTCTTGATAAAATTGTCATACATTTTCATTGATGCTACGGCGTGAACTTGATCCAAATAATACTCACGATAGCCGTGATTTTTCACTTGCAATATCTCATCGTCGCTCGGAATTGCATCCTTAAAACGCGGATACGCCACCACGCTAGCTACGCCAGCCTCAAACGCCACGTGCGTTGTCATCATACCTTTGGCGCCCCAGAATTTCCAGTTGTTCTTAATCAGTTCAATTCCGTTATCGCCCTTCATGAGATTCTTCTTCAAAATTGAAGTTCGCGTCTCCAACCCTTCACCGCCGCGAAGTTCTGCCATGGCTTGTTCCAGAGGAAAATGATGAGCCGGAGTCAAACCATCGGTAATCGCGTGCGCCATCCACGCCGCCTCAAACGCCGCTCGCTCGGGATTATTTGTTCGTAGAGCCTCGACTAAATTGCCAATATGTCCGTCAATCATCTCCAGAAGCGCAGTGTCGTTCGGATCGTCCGGATTTATAAAATGCCACGGTTCGTCCACGGCCGGACTCTTTCGCTTAACGCCATCAGGACCATTCTTGCCCTCAAAATGAAGAATGTTTTTAATGTCAGGAAAATCACACCAATCAGGAAGAATTGGTTTTATATTTCTCCTTGCGACTCGATCTATTTTCTGGTGGACGCCAATAAATCGACCAGAGCCATCTCTAATTGTTGTTCCTGCGTACATATTAATTTAAAACAGTTAATCGCTGATAGCGACTGACGGCGTGCGCCAGATGATTATATTGTAGCAAATCTTGCCCCTCTTTGACAAAGCGTTCAGCTTCGGTTTGAGCGCGAGCAATTAGTGCCGTATCCGCCAGCGAGGCAATTTTCAAGTTCAAATCCCCGTGCTGCATTTTTCCGTAAATCTCGCCAGGTCCACGCAATTTCAAATCAACCTCCGCCAAATAAAATCCATCCTGCGATTTCTCAATCTCCCGAAGGCGTTGGCTCGGCTTATCGTGGCCGCTCATCATCAAATGACAAAAACTCTGATGTTTCCCGCGCCCAACTCGCCCGCGCAATTGATGCAATTGACTCAATCCAAAATTGTCTGCATTCTCAATCAACATCACCGTCGCATTCGGTACATTCACACCAACCTCAACCACAGTCGTGCTGACCAACATATCCAGCTCGCCGTCCGCAAATTTCTGCATCACTTCAGCTTTTTCTTCAGCAGGAAGCTTTCCGTGCAACAACCCAACTCGACGATGGCTAAAAATAGTCTTGGACAATTTATTATATTCCGCCTCCACCGATTTCTTATCATTATCTGGATTATCGTCAATCAACGGACAAATAACGTAAGCTTGGCGGCCTTTGGCTAACTCATTTTCAATCGATTCATAAAGCTTCGGAGCTGACGCCGGCGACCAAATCCTAGTCTGAATCGGCTGGCGACCAGAAGGCAACTCGTCCAGAATAGAAATGTCCAATTCTCCGTACAATGTCAGCGCCAAGCTGCGCGGAATTGGCGTGGCAGTCATACTCAAAAGATGTGGCATAAAATCAGACTTTTCCAACAAAACTTGTCGTTGCTTCACGCCAAATCGGTGTTGTTCGTCGATCACCGCAAATCCCAATTTATGATACGCGACTTTTTCCTGAATTAGTGCGTGCGTGCCGACCACAACGTCAATGTTACCACTAGCCAGATTGTCCAACAATTGACTGCGTGCCGCACCTTTCACGTGACCCGTCAGAAGCGCGACTGACACGCCAAATGGTGACAATAACTCGTCAAGCGTCTTCGCGTGTTGCTGCGCCAAAATCTCCGTCGGCGCCATAATTGCCGTCTGAAAACCAGCCTTCGCCGCTTCCACAGCCACCAATCCCGCAACGACAGTTTTTCCTGAGCCGACATCTCCCTGCAACAACCGATTCATCGGATGATCAGACTCCAAATCTTGCAGAATTTGCCACGCAGCTCGGCGCTGAGCGTTCGTCAAAGGAAACGGCAATTGATCGACAAAACTCTTCACGACCGACTTATTGAACGGAATTTTCCAGCCTGTTAATCTGGTTTGTTCTTGCTTATTAAATTGTGCCGCCAATATCATCTCAAACAGCTCTTCAAACGCCAGACGCTCACGACCGCGGGAAATTTCCTCGTGAGTTTTTGGCGCGTGAAGAAACTTAACCGCCTCGGAACGACTAACCAATTTTTGGCGCTGAATAATATTTTCCGGCAAAGTCTCAGGCAAAAAATCCATAATTGGACGAATATTTTTCATCAAATCTTGCACGGTTTTTGGGCGGATATTTTTGATCGACTTATAAACTGGCTGAATTCCAGAATTATTTTCCGCAGCAGTTTTGGCAATTTCTTTTGCCAGCTCGACGGACGGATTATTGATTTGATAGCGATTATATTGCATACCAAATTGACCAGAAAAAATAAATTCTGCATCAGATTTTAATTGCGTTTCGCGGTACGGCTGATTGAACCAAACCGCCTTAACTTTGCCTGATTTATCCGCCAAAACCGCGGTCGTGATTCTAAGTCCGCGCCGAACAATACGCGTCGAAACCGACTCGCAGCGCGCCTTAACCGTAACTTTTCCCGGCTGAAGATCTGCGATATTAACCGCGGTTGAATAGTCGTCATACGCTCGTGGCAAAAAATCCAAAGCGTCAGAAATCGTTTTAAGGCCAGCCGCCGCTAGAGCCTGAGCAGTTTTCGGCCCGACGCCTTTAATTTGCTCGAGAGGGGTTGTTAGTTTCATCTACGAAACGGCGTTGATGCCTTCTAAAGCGTAAGCCGTATCTTCCCAACCTCTTACGCCGATTGAATCTACACCCATTTGCTTCACCGGAAAATCATTGCCACCCTCTTCAATTTTGTCACCAAAGAACAGTGTTTCCTCTTTCGACCAGCCGTTCAGTTCAAGCAATCTGCCAATTCCATAAGCCTTATCAATTCCCGGAAGTGTAATGTCAGTGCTCGTTGTCCCACCAATTCGCACCTCAAGTCCAGGCAATTTCTCCGCCACCTTGTCGCGATATATCGGACGGACATCCTTATATTTTTCAGCCCATGCATATTTATCTTCAGGTGTAGCTTGCTGACCCAAAGCCGACATAGTAATCTGGCTATGTCGATCTTCAATTATTTCACCCGCAGGATTCTCACACCAAATGCCCATTTCCTTCGCAACTTCTTCCAACGCCGCGGTTATCTGAGTTTTTTGCTCGTCAGACAAATCATTCGCATACTGAATTTTCCATTCATCATCGGCGGCGTCAAATCGATAATATCGAGTTCCGCAAGTCGGCATCGCGTGGAACTTCTGAAGCAACTCTGGAGTAACGTTCAGCCTATCAATCACTTGCTTCTTTATCTGTTGAAACGTGCCGCCAGTAATCACGCAAACGTCATAATTTTCAAGCAATCGACTAAGAATCTCCGCCATACGGTCGCTAATTGGCGATTTTGTAATTGCTAGCGTATCGTCCAAATCAAAACCGATAATTTTTTTCATTATTCGTCCCCTTCCATAATTAATACGAACGTGTTTTTGCCCTTCTTCAGTAGCGACGTGCCGTTGACGATTGTATTCTCGGCAAGTTTTTCGCCGTTTAGGCTAATGGCGCCAGATTTTAACAATCGCTTTGCTTCGCCATTAGAGCCAACTGCACCGGATTCTACCAACGCTCCAATCACATCAATTCCAGCATCAACGCAAGGAATTTCTTCAGCCAAAGCACCTAAATCATCGTCCGACAATTTCTTAAAATCGCCGCCACCAAACAACACTTCGTTCACACGCTCAACAGATTCACGACGCGCGCTACCGTGGACAATGTCAGTAACTTCACGAGCCAAAACCTTCTGCGCCGAGCGCGCACCAGGATTTACGGCATGATTTTCAGCAATAGCTTCAATGGTATCGCGATCCAACATCGTAAATATCTTCATATATTCAATCGCGCTCTCGTCATCAACATTCAGCCAGAATTGGTAGAATTTATAGACGCTGGTTTTATTTTCATCAAGCCAAACCGCGCCACCTTCAGATTTACCGAATTTACGACCAGTCGACTTATTGATAAGCAGTGGTGCAGTCATTGCATAAACTTCAGTGTTTTCTTTTTTACGAATCAAATCCACGCCAGATAATAAATTGCCCCATTGATCCGATCCACCAATTTGCAAATTCACGCCGTATTGATTAAATAGATGCCAAAAATCATAGCCCTGAAGTAAAGTGTAAGTAAATTCCGCAAAACTCAAGCCCTTGCCATTATTAATGCGCGCCTTGAAAAATTCGCGGCTCACCAAATCCGCCATATTGAAATTCTTACCGATATCGCGAAGAAATGGCAGCAATTCCAGATCAGCTAGCCAATCAGCGTTATCAACCAAAGTAAAATCTCGCCCTGCAAAGATTCGCGAAACTTGAGACTTTAAGGCTTGCTTATTATGCTCAATTTCCTCATACGGAAGCAGATTTCGCTCTTCCGTGTCGCGCATATCGCCAATCATTCCCGTGCCGCCGCCAACGAGCAAAAACACTTTATGTCCGCGCTCCAGAAAATGTCGAACCATCATATAGACTGCCAAATGCCCAACATGCAAACTGTCCGCCGAAGGATCCGTCCCCAAATAGAGCGTGAAATTCTCCGAATCGATAAGTTTGTCGTCAGTAAATGTGGTCTGATTCCAGAATCCACGCCATTGTAATTCTTCTGATAATTTCATATCACTCCTTTTCTATATATTAGTATAGCAATTTTACAATTGAAGCGAAACATATGCGTGATATAATAGAATTGTGAAGAAAAAGACTACGATAAGCACCGCCGGACACGGCTCAAGCGATAAGAAATCTCCGTCGAAACGGATGAACTTATATGCCAATTTGGCGCAGAAACATAAGACTAAAAAAGATAAGGACGCGCGCGAACGAGCGGAATATTTGGCGACTTTGCCGAAACATCCCGTAAAGCGATTCTTTTATCGGCTACATCCGAAGCGACTAGCGAAATATTGGTTCTCCAAGCGCGGCGGACTGATGGCGCTGAAAATTCTTGGCGTCGGTATTTTGTTGATGTTGCTACTTATCGGCGGAATGTTCGCCTATTTCCGTAAAGACCTCGATAAAATTCGCCCTGGCGAGCTTGCTAAGCGCGTTCAAACGACCGTCACTAAATATTACGACCGCAATGACAATTTGCTTTGGGAAGATAAAGGTACGGGCAATTATCAATTGGTTGTCGAATCTGACCAGATTAGCGACTATTTGAAAAAAGCCACTGTCGCAATTGAGGACCGAAACTTCTATAATCACCACGGCATCAGTCTTAGCGGTATGTTGCGCGCAATGCTCTCGACTGCTTCACGCCGCCAAGTTCAGGGTGGATCGACTCTGACACAGCAGCTAGTCAAGCAAGTTTTCTTCGCAGATGAGGCCGGCGACCGATCAATTAGCGGTATTCCTCGAAAGATCAAGGAAATCATTCTCGCAATCGAAGTCGAGCGTATGTACAGCAAGGATCAAATTCTGTCATTATATCTGAATGAGTCTCCATACGGCGGTCGTCGCAACGGCGCAGAATCTGCCGCCCAGACATACTTTGGTAAGCACGCTAAAGATCTGACGCTAGCGGAAGCGGCGCTAATTGCTGGTATTCCACAGAATCCAACTTACTATAATCCATACAACACCGCTGGAAATAAGGCTTTGATTGCCCGACAACATACAGTTCTGGATTACATGGCCGAGCAAGGCGTTATTACCAAGGACGAGGCTGAAAAAGCTAAAAAGATTGACATTTTAAGCACGCTTAAGCCACAGACCGAGCACTTGGAGAATATTAAGGCTCCTCACTTCCTACTAATGGTTCGCAATCAGTTGAGTAAAGAACTTGGAGAGTCAGTCGTTGGACGCGGTGGATTGACGATTAAAACCACCCTCGACTGGCGAATTCAGGAGAAACTTGAAAATGAGATGAAGTCATTCTTTGCAACTGGTCGACCAGATGCTGTGCGAATTAGTAACGGCGCCGCAACAGTCGAAGACGTTCAGACTGGACAAATCGTAGCGCTTGTTGGCAGCCGTGATTTTAACTACACCGGCTTTGGTCAAGACAACGCCGCAGTTTCCTATATCCAGCCAGGTTCCACGATTAAGTCGCTTGTCTTTGCTCAATTATTCGACAAACACGACAGCAAGCAAGCATATGGTAGCGGCACCGTCTTAGCTGATGAAAATATCGATAAACTATACGGCGCAACTCTAAGAAACTGGGACAACAAGTTTATGGGCGCCATCAATATTCGAAGAGCGTTAGCTCTATCCCGAAACGTTCCAGCCATTAAAGCCGCTTACATTGTTGGCGACGGATCCGCTAAGCCTGTCGTCGAGGGGATTCGCAGAATGGGCGACACCAACTATTGCCGCCAGGAAGAAAATGCCGGCGGTTACGGACTCGGTGCAGCAATCGGCGCATGTGGAACCAAACAAACAGAATTGGTGAACGCCTACTCAACATTGGCGCGAATGGGAGTTCAAAAAGACGTCTCAAGCGTGATTGAAGTAAAGAATAGCCAAGGTGAAACTCTGAAAAAATGGAAAGATGAAGGCAAGCAAGTTATCGATTCGCAATCAGCATACATCGTGAACGACATCTTGTCCGACCAAACTCCTGGACTTCATGGCTGGATGGGTGTCAATGGCGTTCGAACCTCTGCAAAAACCGGTACGTCAGACAAGGGATCGCAGCCAAAAGACCTTTGGATTGTTAATTACAGCCCAGCTCTGGTTATGGGAATGTGGCTCGGAAACTCCGACACTAGCGTGATTGGTACATCAGCCTCCAACTACGGCATGCCGGTAATTAGAAGCGTTATGGAATTTGCCCACACCCAAGTTTACGCCAAAGAAGGCAAATGGAAGTCAGGTCAATGGTACGAGAGACCAAGCGGAATCCAAACTGTCAACGGCGAACTCTACCCGTCATGGTGGAATAAGAGGCAAAGTCAATCTACAGAAAAAATCACCTTTGATAAAGTCTCTAAGAAAAAGGCGACAAACTGTACTCCGGATGGCGCAAAGGAAGAGATTGAGGTAACAAAGATTATCGATCCTTTGACTAAGAAAGAATCAATTACCGTCCCTTCAGGCTACGACGCAAACGCAGAAGATGACGTTCACAAGTGCGACGACACTAAACCGCAAATTGGAGCAATATCATACACCAACAGCGGTAAGAAATATACGATAAGTGTTGATGTTACAGCAGGAACTTGGGGCTTATCGGCAATCGAAATTACCGTGGATGGAAAGAGCATTAAGAGTTCAGAAATTACTTCAAGCGGCAAGCAGACCGCCACAGTAGAACTTGATACAGCAGGATCGCACACAGTTTCTGTAACTGTAAGAGACTCTGCATATTACACCGCCACTTCAACTGGCAGCATTCAAGTCAACTAAATAAACTATTGTTTATTCACCAAATTAATCAGCTCAGCCTCGTGTTGAGCTGATGTTTTTGAGCGACCATTTGTGCGCTTTCTAGGAACGCTGGTCTTCTGCTTTACAGGTTTTTTCTGTTCAGCCACAAGCTTCGCAAACATCATTTTTCCAGCGTCAGTCTGCAAGCTTCGGATGATCTCAATCTTCTTCGTTTGTCCAATGTAACGCTTGGCATTCTCGACAACCACCATCGTTCCATCTTTCAAATAGCCAACTGCTTGATGAGAATCTTGCCCCTTCTGCGACAGTTCTAAATCCAGCTCGTCACCAGGCAAATAACTCATCCTCAAACTTTTCGCCAGCTCATTGATATTCAAAACCTTAACGCCGTCAACTTGCGCCACCTTATTCAAATTGTAATCAAGCGTCAGCACTGCCGCGTCCATCTCCTTTGCCAATTTCAACAAGCGAGAATCCACGCCTTCAGGGACGCGAATATTGTCGTCATATAGCTCAAATGAAGACTTCAAAATATCCTTGAGCTCCTTCACGACATCCATGCCGAATCGCGCTCTTTCACGCTTGTCATGGTCTGCACCGTCGGCTAATAATTGCAGCTCAGTCAAAACACTCCTTGGTACGATAATTTTGCCCAGCAGAAATCCAGTCTTCGCTAGTTCAGTCACTCGCCCGTCCATGAGTACTGATGTGTCGACCAAAATCGGTGCCGCGCCTACCGACGAATTTCGTCGCGGTTTTGCCAAGAAATAAACTTCGGCCGCCAAGCCAAGCAACATTATAATTATTATCAATCCGTAAAAATCTTTCACTTTTTCCCTTTCTATTGTAAATAGTCAATTAGCGCCTGCCGCATATCGCTGACGCCTTTTATAAATTTATCTTTATGAACTTTTGGCGCAATCGCATAAGTGAAGCCCAGTTTCTTCGCCTCTTTAATTCGAGCTTGCCAATTCGTCGCCGAGCGAACCTCGCCACCCAAACCAATCTCGCCAAACACCACAGCATCTTCATCCAGACTTCGCCCAGCGCTAGCGCTAGCAATCGCCATCGCCACCGCCAAATCAGCCGCTGGATCATTCAGCTTTAATCCGCCAACCACATTGACATAAATGTCTTTGTCCGCCAATTTCAACTTCGTTCGCTTCTCTAAAACTGCCACCAACAAATTCAATCGATTCAGATCAAAACCGCTCGCCGTGCGCTTAGGATAGCCAAAATTCGTCGGATTAACTAGCGCCTGAATTTCCACCAAGAGCGGACGTGCGCCTTCCATGGTCGCCAGCACAATTGACCCATCCAGATTCTGACGCTCCGCCAGAAGTTCCGCCGACGGATTCTTCACGATTCTTAGCCCCTGCTCATCCATCTCAAAAATTGCCGCTTCGTTAGTCGAACCATATCGATTCTTCTGCGCCCGAACAACTCGAAAACCACCATATCGATCGCCCTCAAAATTCAGCACAACGTCCACCAAATGCTCTAATATTTTCGGACCAGCAATCGAACCCTCTTTGGTTACGTGACCAACCAAAATCACCGCCGTGCCCGAAGCTTTGGCAGCACGAATAATTACATTTGACGAGTTGGTGATCTGACTAACCGACCCCGGAGCCGAAGAAATCTCACTGAGAGAAATTGTCTGAACCGAATCGACAATTGCCAGATCATATCCGCCTTGCTGAATTGACGCCGCAATATCTTCCGCGCTATTACTGGACGCCAGCTGCATTTTTTCCGAATCAGCCGCACCCAAACGCTCCGCACGAAGCTTCACTTGAGAAACCGATTCCTCACCACTTACATATAACACCGATTTTGTCTTGGCGATATGTGCCGCAACTTGTGCCAACAGCGTACTTTTCCCGATTCCCGGCTGACCCGCCACCAGCACCACGCCGCCAACCAGAAAACCGCCGCCCAAAACAGCGTCCAAATCGTCAATTCCAGTGCTTAATCTTTCTAGTCCAGACTCAGAGACAGTCTCACGAATACTAGACGTTTTCAAGGCTTTGCCGCGCCCAGCCGATTTATCGACAACAGATGACCCGCCAGAAGAAACGACCTGCTCGACTAGCGAATTCCATTCCCCGCAATTTTCACACCTGCCAGCCCACTTTGAAAAACTAGCCCCGCACTGCTGACAAACAAATTGACTTCTAACTTTCGCCATTATTTCGCCCCCTCCAAACTATCCAAACTTTTGTTCAACTCATCAATCTGCACGCCTAATTCCCTGAGCCGCAAAACGTCAGAATTGTAAGAATTGATCTCAGAATTCAAATTGGCACGCCTTTCGTTCAACTCCGAGAGTTCCGCCTTCAAGGCTTGGCGTTGACTATAAAAATCACTCTGCGACAAAAATCCGCCACTAACGCCCGCTCGCCGATTAAAGTCCGCCACGCGACTATTATAATCCGCCAGATCAGTTGAATATTGCGATAATTCTCTGTTCAGTTTTTCCTTTCGAACCTTCAACGACTCGCTCAATTTCTGCGCTTCATTTTCTCTGGATTCAAATTTTTCTTGATATTGCGCGTGCAATTTCACGACTTCGGATCTATCAGTAAAATACCGTCGATAATATTCTTCCAGCTCATCGCCCAAATTGGCAAATTCCGTCCCTAAAATCGAATGCAACTCGTTAGCTCTCGTCCCAGGTTGCGCACGATCATAATATTCCATACGCTCGGACAATTTCTTATTTTTCACATTATTATAAGCCTGCTCCAAAAGCTCGCTCAAATGAGATTTTTCCGACGTACCCAGCCTTTCCCAGGCAGCGTGCAACATCTCATGCGCCGCCGTCACTTCCTTCACGCCGTCAAGCTCAGAATTGGTCACGTTATAAATATAAATATCCCTAGACGACGGATTGTAACAACCCAAAATCGCATTTCCCTTTTCCACGCGACGGCAATCTTCGTTAAATTCGTTCGCCGATTTAATCTGCGGATTAGAAACATAGAACATTTTTCTGCCAGTGTTTGACATTTTCACGCGGTCAGCAATAGCGACAATTTCCGCACTCGGCTTATATTGCCACAGCGTAATCTCATCAATAATTTGCTGACGATTCGCCATCACAAAAACCGCAACAGAAAGTACAATTATCGGCGTAAGGACGCTGAATATTTTACGCACGCTTGACATTAATCACCACCTTATCATTATCAATTTTAGCCTCCAGCGTATCGCCAGGTTTTGCTTTATTGGACAGTAAAACATCACTCAATGGATCCGCCAGTTCCGACTGAATTGTTCGCCTCAAAACTCGCACGCCGCGTTGCTCGTCAAATCCCCGATCAATCAACCAACGCTTCGCCGAAGAAGTGATATCAAGAGTCACTCCATGTTGAGCAACAGCCTTGACCAAATCAGACGTGAGATTGTCAAAAATCTTTCGCACGACCGAACGAGACAGCGGCTTAAACGTAATCACGTTATCAAATCGACCAATCAATTCTGGACGCAAAAATTCCTCAAGCTCACGCAGAGCGGCGCGTGAATTTTTCTCGTGACGAGTTTCGCTAGCCGACTTTTTTTGCCCAGACATACCAAATCCCAGCTCCGAATCCTGAATCATTTGCTCAGCGCCGACATTGCTTGTCAATATGACAATCGTCTGCCGAAAACTCACCGTTCGCCCGTGAGAATCGCTCAGCTTGCCATCCTCCAAAATCTGCAAAAGCAAATTCAGAACGTCAGGATGTGCCTTTTCAATTTCATCAAACAACACCACGCTATACGGTCGACGACGAACTTTATCCGTTAATTTCCCGCCGTCCTCATAGCCAACATAACCAGCCGGCGCACCGACAAGACGACTAGCCGTGTGACGCTCAGAAAACTCGCTCATGTCAATTTTAATCAAACTATCCTCGCCACCAAAAACTTCCCGCGCCAGAACTCGCGCCAATTCCGTCTTTCCAACTCCAGTCGGACCCAGAAAGATAAACGACCCAAGCGGCCCACTCTGACGATTTAGCCCAGCTTTATTGCGGCGAATCGCGCGCGCCAGTTGCTCAATCGCCTCATCCTGACCAAGAACACTCTGGCTCAGTCGTTTTTCCAAGCGAATCAAATCTTTCATCTGATTTAACGATAATCTGTCAATCGGAATATTCGTCATCGCCGAAACCGCCCGACGCAAATATTCGTCAGTCAACATAGGTTTATCACTGGCTTCATCCGTCAGCGCTTCGGCTTGTAATTCCAATTGCCTCATTTGCATCTTAAATTCTGCGGCTTTTTCATAATCCTCAGCCTCGACCACGGCGTCAATTTTTCCAGCCAATCGCTTAATTTGGCGAGCCAACTTATCCTTGCGCGACAATTTTATTGGCGAACTAGACTTTAATAAACTCGCCGCCTCGTCAATCACGTCAATCGCCTTATCTGGCAAAAATCGCTCCGTCACGTAACGCTGACTCAAATCCACCGCCTCAGTCAGCATTTCGTCAGGAATTTGAACTTGATGATGCTTAGCTAATTTTCCTCTCAAACCTCGCATCATCTCCACTGCCTCTTCCGATGATGGCTCATTGACCGTCACCGATTGGAAACGCCGTGACAACGCAGCGTCCTTTTCGATATGTTTTCGATATTCATCAAACGTCGTCGCGCCAATTAGTCTCACTTCACCTCGCGACAACGCTGGCTTCAATACATTCGCCGCGTCCATCGAGCCTTCAGCCGAACCAGCGCCAACCAACAGATGTAATTCGTCAATAAACAAAATAACTTCTTGATGTTTTTTGGCGACCGCTAGAACTTTTTGCAATCGCTCCTCAAATTGCCCGCGATATTTCGTCCCCGCAATCATCGCCGTCAAATCCAATTGAAAAAGTCGCTTGCCCTTCAAAAATTCGGGAACTTTATTATCAGCAATCCTTTGCGCCAATCCTTCAACGACCGCAGTTTTACCGACGCCAGGTTCGCCAATTAGCGCTGGATTATTCTTGCTCCGCCGACCCAAAATCGTGATCATTCGCTGAATTTCCGACGCTCGACCAATCACCGGATCCAAAAATCCTTCGCTGGCACGCCGCGTCAAATCGACACCGAATTTCTCCAAAACTCGCAAATCGCCAGAATTTTTACTTGTCGTGCTGCGCTCGCTCTGCAGAGATTCAAATTGCTGTTTATCGAACACGTCTTCCAGATTTCCACGCAGATTGTCAATGTCAACATTCATATCTCGCAGCAATTTAGTCGCTCGCGCCTCGTGCTGCTGCAGCATTCCATAAACTATGTGTTCCGTGCCAATTTTTTCCTGCCCAAATTCAACCGCTAATTGCCAAGCAATTCTTATCAATTCAACAACTTCAGCGCTCAAACCCTTACTGACAATCGTAATCACCAGCGGCTTTGCGGTCAGATTCAACGCCATTTCCGCACGATCCAAAGTTACGCCGTTTTCAGCCAAAATCTTCGCGCCTAGCGACGAATTTTGTGCCAACACACCAAGCAAAATATGCTCCGTGCCGACATATTCACTCCCCTCATTATGCGCCAGAAAACCAGCCCGCCCCAAACTGGCCCGAGCCGTTTCCGTCAGCCGAGGTTCTAATTCAGAAAAATCTTCTGACATATCGCCCTCCTTTCGTTTTCGGCGATTCGCAGAAGGCAGCTTATTCCGCCACCTCCTCAACTACGCTCATCAAGCTATCCTCAATATTCTTTCGAGGTTTTGGCTCTGCCTTAACAGGAGCTTTTGCTTCGATATCTAATTCATAGCCAGTCAATCGACTTGCCAAGCGAACATTCTGTCCAGCGCGACCAATTGCTATTGATTGCTGATCTTCGCTAACATAAACCGTCGCACGCTTCTCGTCTTCATTGACAGTCACACTCAAAACCTCTGCCGGACTCATCGCATTAGCAATAAATCCAGCCGCATCTTCCTCATATGGAATAATGTCAATTTTTTCCTGCTCGCCAATTTCATTCATCACAGCCTGAACGCGGGCACCGTGACCACCAACAAACGTACCAACCGGATCAACGCCAGGTAGCGCTGAAGAAACCGCCAATTTGGTTCGGCGACCAGCTTCGCGAGCGATTGCCTTAATTTCAACCGCGCCAGTTTCCATCTCTGGGACTTCTTGATTGAACAAGAATCGCACAAACTCTTCATTGCCGCGGCTAAGAATCAATTGCGGACCGCGACCTTCGCGCTCAATGTCCTTAATGTAAACCTTAATTCGACGACCAACGCCGTAATATTCGCCAGGAATTTGCTCGCTCTGAGGCATAATTCCGACAGCCTTACCCAGCTCAATTCGCACAACGCGTGGCTCAACTCGCTGAACTGTACCGATAACAACCGTACCGATCTTATCCTCAAATTCCGCCAAAACAACTTCACGCTCAGCTTCACGCAAACGCTGCAAAATCACTTGCTTAGCAGTCTGAGCCGCAACTCGACCAAAAGTCGTCACGTTATGAGTTTCTATCACAACTTCACCGCCAAGTTCAGCCGCAGGATCTATCTCCTTAGCTTCCTCTAGGTCGATTTGATTGGCGTCATTCTCAACTTCTTCAACAACAGTTTTAACAACCGACACGACAGCCGTACCGTTATTGATATTCAAGCTAGCACGAACCAACTGATCTCGCGTGCCGTTATCACGACGCCAAGCCGCCGCAATCGCCTGCTCAATCACGCTCAAAACTGTTTCTTCTGGCAAGTTTTTTTCCTCAGCAATCGTACGCACTGCCAACGTCAACTGCTTGATATTCAAATCTTCCATTACATTCTCCTTCTTATTAATTATATCTTTTTCCGTCTCAAACTTCCATAAACGAAAAACTCCGACCTGCCGGCCGGATTAGTACTTTTCTATTGTAGCGGAAAGATTTTATTCTGTCAATTTACTTCCGCGCACTTTTCCAAAATTCCCGACATCGCGCCTTTCTCGGCTTCCGTTACCCACAAGCGATATTTGCGTTTCACAGCCACTTGTCGCGCAATATATTGACACCTAAAAGATTTATTACTCGGCAGCCAAGTTGCCGCGTCGCCGTCACCTTTGGCTTGGTTCGCTGGACCATCAACCGCTAATAAATTTAACGGATCATTCGCTAATTTCTCTCGCTCTTCTGGAGAAATTTGCTGCGCGCCCTTTTGCCAAGCATCGCTCAAAGCCACGACGTGATCAATCTGAACCTTAGAACTGTTTTTTTCACCGCGCTGAAATTGGATTGTTTGACCAGTGTACGGATCATTCAATATACCCGACAAAACTCGACATTTTTCATCAATTTTCTCATCCGTCAAATCTCGCGCCAGAATCACTTCTCGTACGGAACAGCCGTTAATTTTGCCCCAGCCATTGCCGAATTGTTTTCTAGAATAACCAGTCTTTGGCGCACGTCCTTTAACTTCTATCTTTTCCAATTCCGATTTGACGTTCGAATTGCCAAATAATTCTCGTTGCGTTGAAGTTTGAATTGTCTGAGGTTCGGGTTGTGAGATTCGCGAAGCCCAAACCGCCACGCCGACTATCAAAATTACCAGCGCAATCACCACTTGCCGACGTCGTATTTTATTCACCCTCATGACTGTATTATAATTAAACTATGACTAAAGTTCCACGCTTACTTGACACATTCACACCAAATCATTACAACTTAACTCTCAATTTAACACGCGCCGAGGAAAAAGAATTTTCCGGCACAGTTATCATTTTTGGCGAGTCCACCAGCGAATCGATTTTACTACATTCCAAGGGTTTAACAATTCAATCAGCCACAATCGACAATCAGCCCGCCGACGTTTCATTTGGTGAGTTTGACGAATTGAGATTATCCCAGCCGAACCTTGAAAACAGAAACCACACAATTCGCATCGATTTTTCTGGAACCATCACCGACGCAATGCACGGTTTGTATCCTTGCTACTTCACTCACGACGGCGTTAAGAAACAGCTTTTCGCAACTCAATTTGAATCACACCACGCCCGCGAAGTTTTCCCTTGCGTTGACGAACCAGCCGCCAAAGCTGAATATGATTTGACGCTAATAACTCGCCCAGGGATAACAGTTTTGGGAAATATGCCCGTAAAAAGCGAAGAAGAAAATGGCGATTCTCTCACGACGACATTTGAAAAAACACCACGAATGAGCAGTTACCTTCTGGCTCTCGTCATCGGCGAATTACACAAAAAAACCGCCCGCACCAAATCTGGCGTCGAGGTCAACGTCTGGGCAACGCCAGCTCAGAATGAAAATACATTAGATTTTGCGTTAGACATCGCCACTCGTTCAATTGATTTTTATGACGAATATTTCGGCGTCAAATATCCATTGCCAAAATCCGACCACGTCGCTCTTCCCGACTTTTCGTCTGGCGCAATGGAAAACTGGGGATTAATTACTTACCGCGAAAGCTGTTTGCTTGCGGACCCAGAATTGACCCCAGAATCATCCAGGCGCTTCATTGCCACAGTTATCGCGCACGAACTTAGCCATCAATGGTTTGGCAATTTGGTTACCATGCAGTGGTGGAATGACTTGTGGCTCAACGAAAGCTTCGCCAATATGATGGAATATGTAGCAATTGACGCGCTCCAGCCGGATTGGCATATGTGGGAAGATTTTGCCACAAATGAAGTAACAGCCGCACTCAGGCGCGACAGCTTAGACGGCGTTCAATCAGTTCAAGCCGACGTCAATCACCCAGATGAAATCAGCACTTTGTTCGACCCAGCAATCGTTTACGCCAAGGGTGGACGGCTGCTTGTTATGGTTAGAAAACTTATCGGCGAAGAGGCGTTTCGCGCTGGACTTAAATCATATTTTGAAAAATTCGCGTATAAAAACACCGTCGGAAATGATTTATGGCAAGAATTGGAGTCAGCGAGCGGTCAGCCAATCGTCAATCTAATGAACACTTGGATTTCCCAACCCGGCCTTCCTGTCGTATCAGTTTCAAACAGTCACGACGCGGCGATTTTAAGTCAGGAACGATTCTTCATCGGCAAGCACCAACCATCTGACGCGTTATGGCCGATTCCGTTATTCGCAAACCAACCGCTTGACGTGAAAATCTTGAATCAAAAAGAAGCCACCATTTCTATTGAAAAACCATTGCAATTAAACTGCGGCTTAAGCGCCCACTTCGTCACCAAATATGACGAATCCACTCGCGAATATTTATTGAAAAACATTACAGAATTACCAACCTTGGATAAGATTTGCATCTTACAAGACGCAACAATACTCGCCCGCGCTGGATTTGAAAACTCGGCGTCACTACTTCCATTGACATTGTCGCTAAAAACCGAAACCAACGAAAAAGTCTTCGGTATGGCGGCTGGCACCTTGACGGAACTGCGAAAATTCGTCGATGACAATGACGCTGCCAGAGATTCATTAAAGCGAATTTCTGGAGAATTTGCGCGCGCCACATTTGAAGAGCTTGGCTGGGATGAAAAAGATGGAGAATCGGATGACGACCGTGAACGGCGCACCACGGCTTTGGGTTTGATGATGTATAGCGAAGATGAAGAAGTCTTGAACGAGGCAAAAACGCGTTTTGACAGCAACAAACTGGAAAACTTACCGACAGAAATTCGAGCTTTAATCATCAGCGCAAACGTAAGGCATTTCGAGACGCCAGAGATGATTGAAAATCTCTTTGCCGCATATAAGAACACGCCGTCAAATGACTTGCAGAATTATATTGCAATTGGACTAACTTCTACCAAAAACCCCAAAACAGCAGAAAAAATTCTTGCCAACATTAAAGATTCCAATGTTATCCGCCCGCAAGACGCCAGCCGTTGGTTTGTGTATTTGATTCGCACCAGAGAAAGCCGCCAGATTGCGTGGAATTGGCTGAAAGAAAACTGGGCGTGGGTCGAAGGTACGTTTGGCGAAGATAAAAGTTACGACGACTTCATTCGCTATGCCGCTACGGCGTTACTGACACCTAATGAGCTTGACGATTTCCGACAATTCTTTGAGCCGATGATGGACATTCCAGCTCTCACCAGAACGATTAAGCTGGGAATTACCGAAATATCCGCGCGAGTTGAGCTGATTAAACGAGACAAAGAGGCGGTTATTTCCGCGTTGTAAATAATTTGGTCGCATTATTTTACGGTTTTTGACAAAATCTATTGACATTTTATTTTATTAGTGATATAAATGAATACAGCTTTCATTGACAAGTCGAGTAAATCCTTGTCCGAAAGCGCACCTTGACAAGTTGAGAGAGTTTATAAACCGGAGGTGAGATTTTGCGATATTTTAAGAAGTATCCCGAAACCTCATCTTCGGTCGCGCCATCCGGGCGTCGATCAGTGCTTCCAGCACGGGCGTTCGCCCAGATGAGGAGAGAGTTTGACCATGTCTATCATTACGAAAGATATCGTTGAAGAACGTAAGACAGCCCTCGCCAGAAAGAATGAGGCGGAGAGGCAAGAAATAGAAATATTTCTTCGCCCCGACAACCTAGCGTCAATCGCTGCACATCTCAGCCTTCTGGTCAGGAAATACTATCTTGATCATGGCAGGTACCCCGGCATCCAACTAGTCGATACTCCAACAGTTACATGGTCAGTTGTATGTAGCGAGGAATGCAAAATCAAACTGCTACAGAAGCTCAGGCAGGTTGACGATCGTATTCAAGACGTAAGTTTTGAATACGACGGCCGGGGAGGCTGGGTCCCCGACTGGCAGAAGAGCACACACACTCCGGGATCGGCTATCGTACATGTACGATTTGACATCCAAAGGCTAGATGTTCTAGATATCTAGTCCCCTAAACGAACATGGCGAGTCTGTAGAGACTCCCAACTCTCTCACTTGTCATGTTCGCTCCATAGATGCGTGTCTATGCTGATGAGTCGAAAACGACGAAAGCGAACAATTTATTCCAACACCACACACTCTTCAACTACAGGCAGATTTCCATCAACAGAAATCGCCAGCATTTGCATGTCGCAGCTTTCATATTGCGCATTTTTGACAAATTCTATTGACTTTTTTACACAAGTGTGGTATAAATTAATACAGCTTTTGTTGACGAGTTGAGATTTAATCCTTGTCCGAAAGCGAACCTTGACAAGGTAGTCGTTGCGGGATGAGTTTCTATTTCTTTTTTTTTAAAATATCAAAAAGAGATAGGATCTCATCCTGCACTGAAGAAAAGTGCTTCACCACAGCCGAGTGGGGATGAGAAGAAAGAAAGAACAATGGAACTCACAAAAGAGAACCTTGAACGCATGTACGCGAAAAACACGGAGGCAATCTCCGTGTACGCAAGCATCCTGGAGGGTAAGGTATCCACGCTGAACGCCTATATTAATGGAATCAGCGATATCATGGGTGATTACCCTAACCTCCAGAAGACGCACATCCAGGAGGATTCGGAGGCCCTTCGAGATCTACTGGACTCTATCTGCCATAATGGCCCGGAAGGGTCATTGGAGGCAGTACAAGGAAAGATTGACAAAATACTAGGCGCAGTCTCATCCATAGCGGAAGGGGAGTCGCCCGTGTCCGATTGGCCAGGATGCTACTGGAGCCAGTACAGTGGTTTTTTGCATGGCCTGAGAGAGCTCATCGCAACGGAGGTCCCCTTGTATCAGAAGAGCAACCTGGCTATCGCCAGAAAGCTTGCTGAGCTTGCGGATTGATCCGCGCATGGAATGTGCGATGAAGCAGACTGTTCTTCACCACGACTGCCTTGTCGTACATTCCCTATAATTAATACACTTAACGTTAAGGAGTCCTCATTTGGGGCTATTTTTTATACCCTAATCTAGTGCTACACACTCTTCAACTACGGGCGGATTTCCATCGACAGAAATTGCCAGCATTTGCATATCACAGCTTTCATACTGCGCATTTTTGGCAATGAACATTTCAGCAGCAAAACGCATTTGCTGCTGTTTTTTATTTGTAATCGCCGCCAAGCCATCGCCGAAATTGTCATTTTTACGATATTTGACCTCTGTAAAGTATAAAATATTATCTTTTTTACTAACAATATCAATTTCGCAATACCGCGTCCGCCAATTCCGCTCTATAATCTCATGACCATCAGCCACCAACCAATCCGCCGCCGCCTGTTCACCTTTGTCGCCAATTTGACGCGTCGTGTCTTTTTGCTGGTTTTTAAACTTTCCGTCGTCAGACGCATTCTGCGAGTTCATCTCAACATTAGCATATTTAGCCAACGGCGCAAAACTCAGCCGATGAAGTGGCGTTATGCCCAGATTATCAATAGCTGCCCGATGCTTCGCCACACCATAGCCAACGTGCGAAGAAAAATCATATCCCGGATAAACATTATCCTGCTCTGCCATGAATTTATCGCGAGCCACCTTAGCAATAATCGACGCCGCCGAAACGCTCGGAATCAGGCCGTCGGCTTTCGCTATAATTGTTACGTACTTTTCTAGCGGTGTGCCCGCCAAAAAATTGACCGTCCCATCGATAATAATCTCATCAAACGTCGAGCCGTTTTTCTGACATTTCGCTTGAATTTCTTTGACCGCGCGCCGCGTTGCCAGTTTAAGCGCCTCGCTCATCCCTATTTCATCCAGTTCCTCAGCAGAAACCCAGCCCAACGCCCAAGCCGACGCTTGCTCGCGAATTTCCTCATCAAGCGACTCACGTCGTTTTTTGGTCAATTTTTTACTATCATCAAGCCCCTCAATTTCAGCGCCACCCAAAACCACCGCGCCAATCACCAACGGCCCAGCCCACGCGCCGCGCCCGACTTCATCAATTCCCAGAATCACCCGACAATCTTCCCTTTTTCGTCATAAAATCAGCAATAATCCAGCCAATCCAAATTGTTGCCGCGCCTAATGTATTCGCCAAAATATCCCAATTCGTGTCGTCCAATTTTATGCTCGCCAAGCCCACCTTGACCATAAATAATTCCGCCAACTCATTAACACAACCCAGCGCCGAAACTAAAGCAAATACTAAAAACGCCGTCACCAGCCAATGCGCCCGCCATTTCATCGACGAAACCAAATACACCCAGAATAGCCCCGTAAATAGCCCACCGCCCACAAAGTGAGTCGTAAAACTAGTGTCCTGTCCGTCAATTAACAGCGATGGCAAATACCAAGATATGAAAAACAACAAACACGCTACATAAAGTAGCCAGCGATATTTTTTCTCATTGTCAAAGCCGTTTCTTCTCAAAACGTAAGGCGTCGCCACAGCCAAAGTCGTCGGAACAAGGACGGATATATAATGAAATATTGCCATATTGAGATTATAACATGAGAAAACCGCCTCAGATTAAGAGACGGTTTTAACGATTAACCAATTGACAATTACGCGTCTTTGTGGCGAGCTGCAACTTCAGCAGCCTTAGCGTCAAGTTCAGCTTGAGCGGCATCTTTTTCAGCTTGTTTTGCAGCAGCAGCCTGAGCAGCTTCTTCCTTCAAGCGTTCAGCTTCCGCTTCTGCCTTAGCGTCATGAATGTCATTAACAGCAGCGCGATCGAAATTCTTAGCCGTCAAGCGAGCTGACTTACCGCTACGCTGGCGAAGGAAGCTCAAGAACTTGCGGCGAACCTTAGCGCGACGAACAATCTCAATCTTCTCAATCAGCGGACTGTGCATCAAAAATGACTTTTCAACGCCAACACCTGAAGCAATCTTTCGAACCGTAATGCGTGATGTGTGCGATTTTTTATTGTCGGTACGGATGACAACACCCTCGAACATCTGAATACGCTCTTTGTTGCCTTCCTTAATTTTCTGGTAAACGCGAACTGTGTCACCACTGCGAGCATCGACAACTGCTTGCTTTTTTTGTGCTTGGTTGATTTTGTTGATTAACTCAAAACTCATAATTTTTCCTATCTTCCGAACTCGCTCCGACTGGCCACGCAGTTGTACCTCTGCGGCTCCACATCAAACAAGGCTCGAATATTTAACTCTCGTACAATTACATAAGATAATAACACAAATCTGAAGAAATATCAATTAAATAAAATTGGGGTATAATATATTTATGGATTACAATAAATTAGCACTCGAACTACACGAAAAATACAAAGGTAAAATTACGACTAGCCTCAGAGATAAAGAGGAGCTTAATCGCGACAAGCTTAGCGCTTATTACAGCCCTGGTGTCGGCGCAGTCAGCCAAGCAATTGCCGAAAACCCAGCCGATTTACCAAAGTACACTTGGACGAACAATTTAGTCGCCGTAATCTCAGACGGCTCAGCAATTTTGGGCTTAGGCAATTTGGGACCAAAAGCCGCCATGCCAGTTATGGAAGGAAAAGCTTTGCTATTTAAGCATTTTGCCGATGTCGACGCAGTGCCAATTGTGTTAGACGTTCACGAGCCAGAAGAAATCATTGCCACCGTTAAAGCCATCGCGCCAAGCTTCGGCGCTATCAATCTAGAAGACATTGCCGCACCAAAATGTTTTGAGATTGAAGAGCGATTGAAGGCAGAATTAGATATTCCAGTCTTCCACGACGACCAACACGGTACGGCTGTCGTTGTGTTGGCGGGCTTAATTAACGCCGCCAAATTGACAGGACGAAACCTGGCAGATTGCAAATTCGTAGTCATCGGCGCGGGCGCGGCTGGCACAGCAATCATCAAATTGTTAAATCTTTATGGAGCAAAAAACATCGTAGCGGTGGATAGCCGAGGAATTGTCGGAAAACCACGCACAGATTTGAACGCTGAAAAAACCGCGCTATTGGAATACGTCGACGCATCGCAATCTGGCTCAATTGAAGACGCCATCACCGACGCAGACGTATTCATCGGCGTATCGCGCGCAGGACTCCTCACTCCAGAATTAGTCCAAAAAATGGCGAAAGATCCAATCGTATTCGCACTAGCAAATCCTGTTCCAGAGATTATGCCAGATGTCGCCAAACAAGCCGGCGTCGCAATCATCGGCACGGGTCGTAGCGACTTTCCAAACCAAGTCAACAACTCCCTGGCCTTCCCTGGAATTTTCCGCGGCGCATTAGATCACGGAGTTAAGAAAATCACCGATCAGCACAAATTGGCGGCTGCTGAAGCATTGGCTAACCTAGTCGAAAATCCAACCGTCGATAAAGTCGTCCCAACCGCATTTGATGAAGGCGTTGTTGAAGCTGTTGCGAATGTCATTAGATAAGCCTAAACACCAGCACCGTCAGCTGCCTCAATGCGCCTAGTCCGCCCAGTAAATACTGGCAATAATTCTTCCTGGTTATTTTTGTCGCAAGCACCCAAAAGCATTAATAAATGAGTTACACCGTTCTCTTCTAGTATCTTTCTCACAGACTCATCATCCACCTTATCCATAGCGATGTGCGACACATACATCCTTAGTGCGTCAGATGTTTGGGCTTTCCAGCTAAAGATACTAAAAGGATACTTATTTTTATCTCGATATCTTAAGGTCGTCCAAGAATCACGTAATCCAGAATCTGACGTTGCAACAATTTCTGCCGCTAATTTTAATTTATTATAAAGACTGGGCAAAATACTCTTCTGCTTTTTCTTTGTCTCATAGCCAGACATTCTGTGTTCAATTCTCTTGGCTGCTTCAGTACGAGCATCGACTACTACCGTAACGCCATTACCGCTTCTCTTAATATATAAAACCTTAGCCATTTCATCATCTAACCACGGAAATGTTTCGTGACTAAGCTCTATATAATCCCCGACCTTCAAGTTAACCTCAGTAGCCTTAATATTCTGATCACTCACCTCACAATTATCCTGGCGTGATTGCTTCTTTCTCTTCTTCGCCTTATTCAAAGATTCAGTAGCGATTTTAGGTGCCACTTCATAGCTATTCAATTTCTCCGAAAGCACCCTCAGGGCGTTGTCTAAAGCCCCACTCAGATGCTCTTTAGCCATAGATTCAGCAAGACTACGAACCACTGGACTGTTTTCCTTAATTGTCGCGTCTTTATACTGCTTGGCTAGTTCCTCTTCGCTTGGCAATTTTATGGATTTTATAAACTCAAGAACACTGTTGGCAAATTTTAAATCACCCTCAGGATTAATACCATTACATTCCTCATCTTCAACCTCCTTAAGTTTCCGACGCTTAAAGTCCTCCAAGAAACTACTCAACTTCATCTTGCCATCATTACCTGGAATGTATTCAGGTCTAGTAATTGTAAAATCATCAGGTAAACCAAAAGCCCCATCCTTAGTAAGGCTATCAGTCACAGCCTCCCTTGCCTCTGCGATAAAGTTCATATATTCACGATCTGCAAGTTCAGGACTAATTATTTTATTAGCGTGCTGCCATCGTTTTACGTCGGGAATCACATACTCTTTAGCTTTGCAAAATTTTGGAATATTCACTTTCGCCAGATTTTCGGGAAAAACTACACTAAGATTTTCCCTTATAAATTTCTCGTATGTTCCATTAAATATACTTCTTAATGATTCTTTGACTTCCTCTATATCAAAATCTATCTCTATGCAATCTGGAAGCCTGTTATATTCCTCCTCAATTTGCTGAAACAACCTAAGAACCTCCCCGTAAGATTCTTGATATTCACCGCGCAACTCCTCACCTTCAACAAGAAACGGTACATGCTTAATAATAGACTTTACATAATCTATAATTTGACTTATGTAGTTTTTATTAAGATCCTCTGTATGAGATAGTTTATCTTTAACAACATAACCATCCCGTTGTCTTTCGCTCATAAACTAATATTTTATCAGTTTATGGATATAAAGTCAATTATATTACTCTATTGACTTCTTCTAGTGTTGTTTCGCCACGAAGAGCCGCCAACACGCCAGCCTGGAGTAGCGTCACCATACCGTCTTCTTTTGCAACCTTTTCAATTGCTTCCGTGTGAACATCCTCAACATCGCCGCGCAAGAATTTCTGAATATTCTCGCTCACGACCAGTTGCTCCATTACTGGAATTCGCCCCTTATAGCCAAACGGCACGTCGTCTGTCGGCACTGCACGCCAAAGCTTAAACGTATCCAAATCTGGGCAATCAACATTCTCCGGCAAATCTTTCAAAACCTCTTTCACCCACTTGCGAGTCGCCTCATCTGGCTCATATTCTTCCTTGCTATCATCCCACAATCTCCTCACTAGTCGCTGAGCAATCACCAGACGAACCGCCGAGCTAAAAATCGGGTTTTGCCCAATCATATCGATCATACGACTAAACGCCGCCGCAGTCGAATTGGCGTGAAAGCTGGACAACACCAAGTGCCCCGTAATTGACGCCTGAATCGCAGTCTTCGCAGTTTCATTGTCGCGAATCTCACCAACCATCACCACATCTGGGTCAAGGCGCAAAACACTGCGCAAACCATCAGCAAACCTCTGTCCATTTGTCGTATCAATTGGAATCTGAGCAATCCCAGGAATCGTATTTTCTACAGGATCTTCCAGTGTGATAATCTTTCGATCCTGGGTATTAAGAGCGTTCAAAATGCTATATAACGTTGTAGACTTTCCCGAACCAGTAGGACCAACCATCAACAACATCCCTCGCGGATGAGAAATAACTTCATCAATCTGCTCGCGCTCTTTCTTTGAAATATTCAAAAGATCCAAGTTCAACATTGATTCATCAAAGTTAAACAATCGAAGCACCAAGTCCAAGCCATACACCGTCATCACGGCTTCCACACGCAAATTCAGCACATGCGATGCGCCGTCTCTATGAATTTCCTGCTGCATATGCCCAGATTGAGGCTCTCTGGAAGCGGTAGAAATATTCGCGCGCGATGCCAAAGTCGCCATAATCACTCGATATCTATCTCTGCTAAGTTCCGCCACCGTATGTAGAGCTCCGTCAACACGCATACGAATTCGAATCGACTCACGCTGATTTTCAATGTGAATATCCGACGCGCCCAACAGATCCGCTTGGTCAATCAAATAATTAAACACGTCATTTGTGCCCACGGAAGCCAAAGTCTGCGTAACCTGCGCCAGAGTATCGCTATCGCCCTCCTTAGCAATTTCGATGTTATCGTAAATCACTTTTTTTGGCGGATCAAACCTAAGCATAATTGACCGAAATGCCGAACCAGAAATCAAGAAGAAGAAGATTCGCTTGCCGTTTTCAACATATTGGCTTTGCATTTTCTTCATCAACGACTCAGAAGTTTGCGACGTAACGCCAAATCTATAAGACTGATCTTCCTCATTAAAAGCCAGCGGAACCAGCCGACCCTTATACATTTCTTCTATCGTCAAAACACCCTTAAGTAAAGGTAAAGTTTCTTCAAATTCCCGCCCATCAAGATATTGAAGTCCTAAAATTGACGCTCGACGACGAGTCGCTTCCTCATCTTGCTCACGGCGCCGCGCCTGAATTTTATCTTCGTCCATATGAAAATTATACCAAAAAGCTTACGGTTTGACGAGTGATATAATAGTCATATGCACCCAGAAATCACGCTGTTAGTTCACAATATTCGCTCAACACATAACGTTGGGGCAATTTTCCGCACGGCTGAGGGATTTGGCGTGAAGAAGATTATTCTTAGTGGTTACACGCCGTATCCAGATTTGAGTTTATGTAGCAAGGCGCCTGCTTGTGCGCTTATCGATGGAGAAATTCGATCTGAAGACCCTCGCCTGCCGCATATTCGCGAAAAAATCACCAGCCAAATTCATAAAACTGCTTTGGGTGCGGAAAGTTTGGTGCCGTTTGAGTTTTATGAAGATATCAATGATTGGATTAAAGAAAATCAACGAACAGAAAACTTGCCAATTATCGCGCTTGAGCAATCAAAAGACAGTGTGATGTTGCCAGAATTTCAGCCGCCTGAAAAATTTGCGCTGCTGCTTGGCGAGGAAGTTCACGGAATCACGTCGGAGCTTTTGGACAATTGTGACTTCACCGTAGAAATCCCGATGTTCGGTCAAAAAGAATCATTCAACGTGTCGGTAGCGACAGGAATTGCACTATTTGGACTGGTTTTCCCGAGAATGAAATAATCTCAACAACGAATAAATCCCTCAAGTCTGATTATTGACTTTATTAAACATATGTGTTATATTTGTATGAACTTTCTCTGGAATCCCCCGGAGAAAGTAGTCCCCTACATGAAAGGTTAGAGGAAATGTTTGACATTTTCTTTATTCTCACAATTCTAGCAACCATGTATGTTGTATGGTACGCCTACAGGGCCCCTTCGGGGGTTAGTCACATACGGCACACGCTAGCCGCCGCGGCTGGCGTGTGGATGACAGTCTTTTTCATCTACTTCATGGTAGCAGAATCGCCACACCGGCCGATGTACCACACGGTGCTGGTGGCTTTGTTCTACTGCACGACGGCGGCCACTTACACTACCCTACAAGAGAGGGGTAAGACAGAGGTGAGGAATGAACTGCGGGACAATAAGTCCCGCTGACAGATAGTTAGCCCGCCAGAGCAATCAGCTCCGGCTGAGGCTCTGTCAGCGGGCTAACTATCACTTTAGAACTACACACTCTTCACCCAGAGTGTTTTTTAATTGGCTTAATAAATTGTCATTAGCATCCACTTTAAACGGCAGACGCATGGCTGATTTTTCTTTCTCGCCCAATACCAAAACCACATCAGTCGTGCCAGCATTCTCGCCGCAAACAGACTTCATTTTCACTAACCGCGAATGGTCATTCGGGTCTTTAATATACACAAATAACTTTGAAGCGGGAATTTCTGGCGCAACGTTAACAGGCGCTGAATGAGTTTTTGGTTGTGGTCTGGCGGCGTCATTCTTTACGGCAGACTTCGGAGAAACTCCATTTTTCTGATTACGATAAGCTTCACGGCGCTCTTTTTTTACAGCAGAGCTAATTTTTGGCGCATCCATTTTACGGCCAGTCGACTCATAGCCATTGATATCGTTATCCGTAATCACAATAATATCATCGGCAATTAGCTTACTTTCATTGCCCAAATTTCCGTCACGATCTCGAGCTGAATTTTTACCAGAAACTCGAATCACTGCGTCCTGAACCAGCTTAGCGCCAACTTTCTCATACAGATTTGGAAAAACAATTATCTCACCCTCGCCGAATTTATCCTCAATTCCCACAAACGCCATCTTCGAACCGCTTTTTGTGACAATTGTACGAACGGTGCTAATAATTCCCCCGACCGTCATCATTCGGCTGTCGTACTCAGGAACTAATTGCGTCAACGGTTGAGTTTGTTCACTCAAATACGTTTCATACCTATCAAGCGGATGCGCCGAGATATACAACCCCAACAATTCTCGCTCCCACATCAAGCGCTCTTTATCGTCGTGTTTCACAGGAGCCTTCTGGAGATGAAGAGTCGATTGGACACTCACCGCATCATCGCCGCCCAACATTCCAAACAAATTGGTCTGCCCACTGGCGGCTTCTTTTTGGAGCTTGGACGCAAATGACGTAATGGAATCCAGATTGAACAGCAAATCAGATCGATCGCCCATATCATCAAACGCACCAGATTTAATAAGCGACTCCCAAGCTTTTCTATTGAACTTATTGGTTGAAACACGCCTAGCAAAATCCTCAACCGACGTAAACGGCCCGTCTTCGCGCGCTCGCAGAACTTCCTCGACCGCACCAACGCCAACACCCTTCACTGCTGACATACCGAAGCGAATTTTATTCTCATTCGGCACCACAGCAAACTCAACGAACGACTCGTTTACATCAGGACTCAGCACGCTAATTCCCATGTGCTTACATTCGGTAATTTCAATTGCCAGACGATCAGTGTCATCATGGTCGCTAGTCATAAGCGCCGCCATAAACGCGTCAGGATAATGCGCCTTCAAATAAGCCGTCCAATAAGCGATCAAACCATAACAAGCGGCGTGCGACTTATTGAAACAATAATTAGCGAACTCTTCCAGCTGAGTCCAGAAAGTTTCCGCAATTTCCTTAGTTGCGCCACCAACTTTAACCGCACCCTCGACGAATTCAGGCTTGACCTTTTTCATCAAGTCAATTTTCTTCTTACCAACAGCCTTTCGCAATGTGTCGGCCTGACCGCCAGTAAATCCACACCATTCCTTAGAAATCTGCATAAACTGCTCCTGATAGACTAAAATTCCGTAAGTATTTTTCAGCGAGTTTTTCATTCCAGAATGCAAATAAGTTATTTCTTCCTCGCCGTGTTTGCGCCTAATAAAGCTGTCAATAAACTGCATCGGACCTGGGCGATAAAGAGCCACCATAGCAATAATATCTTCAAACGTAGTCGGCTTTAGTCCACGCAAATATCGCTTCATTCCCGCCGATTCCAACTGGAATACGCCAGTCGTGTCGCCGCGCTGAAACAGCTCGTAGGTCTTTTTGTCATCAAGCGGCAGCTCCGAAAGATTAATCTCTTTCTTGTAAGCTTTTCGGATAATCCTCATGGCGTTATTAATGATCGTAAGGTTCGAAAGACCCAAGAAGTCCATCTTCAATAGACCCAACTCTTCAACCTCGCCCATCGGGAACTGAGTTGCTACTACGCCCTTTTGCGCCATTTCAAGCGGAATATAGTTAGCCAACGTATCTGGCGCAATCACCACGCCACAGGCATGAACGCCGTGGCTACGAATCGTCCCTTCCAACTGAATTGCATAGTCCAGAACTTCCTTCGCAGTCGGATTATTTTCATATTCATTCCGAAGATCTGCGTCTTCTTTAATACTCACGGACAACGGAATATGACGCCCTTGGTTTGGCGGCGGAACTAACTTCGCCAAGCGGTCGCTCTCAGCGTACGGAACTTCCAAAACCCTAGCAACATCACGCACTGCCATACGACCAAACATTTTACCAAACGTTGCGATATTACTGACATGATCTTCGCCATATTTTTTCGCACAATATTCAATCACTTCATCGCGACGCGTATCCTGAATATCAACATCGATGTCGGGCATAGAAATACGATCAGGATTCAGGAATCGCTCAAACAGCAGTCCATATTTCAGCGGGTCAAGATCTGTAATATTCAGCGCATACGCAATAATCGAGCCAGCCGCGCTACCACGCCCCGGACCAAAAACAATTCCTTGAGATTTTCCCCAGTTGATAAAATCCTGGACGATCAAGAAATAACCTTCATAGCCCATATTCCCCATCACGCCGAGCTCCATCTTAGCGCGCTCACGAACCTCATCAGACAGCTTCGGAATGATCTCATCAGGATCCAACTTTTCAGCCTCCTCCTTCGAAGCTCCATTGTAACGCTGCAACAAACCTTGATATGTCAATCTGAGCAGATACGAATGTTCATTCTCGCCGTCTGGCAATGGATATTTTGGAATAAGAATTCGCCCAAGCTCAATCTCAACATCGCAGCGATCAGCTATTTTTTTCGTGTTACGAATAACTTCAGGAAATTCCTCACCCCAGTGATCGATAATATCGCGCGGATCCGTCAAGTGAAGCTCAAAATCCTTCAAGCTCATTCGCTTTTCATCGCTGAGATACGAACCCGTCCCAACGCAAAGCAGAATCTCGTGCGCATCTTGATATTCGTGCGTCAAATAGTGACCATCACAAGTCACCACCATTTCAATATCAAGCTCTTTTGAAAGCTTAATCAAGCCCTCGTTGATCTTCGCCTGCACGTCCCAGTGCGTGTTCGACTTCGGGTGTCCGTGGTCCTGCAGCTCCAAATAATAACGATCGCCAAAAATTGACTTATACCACTTGGCAATCTCACGAGCGCGATCATAATCATCCTCTTTCAGCGCCACGCCAATTTCACCACTCGCACAACCACTCAGAACAATCAATCCCTCGTTCAATTCCTCCAAAAGTTCATGGTCAATTCGCGGCTTATAATACATTCCCTCCAGATTGGCGCGCGTCGACAACTTCATCAGATTGTGAAAACCTGTGTTGTTCATCGCCAGCACAGTCAAGTGAAAACGCTGCTTATCTTTACCTGGATCGCGATCAAATCGAGAACGAGTCGCCACGTAAGTTTCAATTCCGATAATCGGCTTAATTCCCGCTTTTTTGGCAGTTTTGTAATAGTCTAAAATACCACTCATCGTGCCGTGATCAGTTACGGCGGCAGCCTCCATTCCGAGCTCCTTAACCTTATCGACCAAGTCATGAATCTTGGTCAATCCGTCCAGCACCGAATGAAAAGTGTGATTATGAAGATGCACGAAATCCGACGGCTTCAAAGCCGCCGACGATGATTGTTCGTTTGTCCCCTCAGTCATTAATAACAATTATAGCACGCTATTGACGGCGTTGCATTGTCTCAATTAAGTGATTGATAAAATCAGCCAACGGCGGGAAAATATCGGCAAATTGCCCCAAAATCCAAATCAATAGTGCGATCAACAGTGTTGCGCCCAAAGCACTCCCCAATCCAAAGAAAATTCCTCGAACAAAGTTCATCAAATAAACTTGGCGCCGGGATTTATGAAAATCAAAGAATAAATCTTCCAAAATCGCCCGACGCGCATCATTTTCATTATCGCGAACGACTTTTTTCACTAGCCTACTCGGCTGTTCTTTGACTGACTTTTTCACTCTTTTTTACCTTCTTCTTTGAGAAAAATTTTGAGAAAAATCCACTCTTTGAAGCGAAACCTTTAACCAATTCCACGCCAATTGAAACCGTACTTACAACTCCATTCAGACTAGCAATTCTCTGGCTTATAGCCTCCACGTTTTGCTGAGTTTGGCGAATTTGACGCGTTAATTTAATGATAGAAATTGTCATAGCAATCATCATGATGACAAAAATCACCATCAAAATCACTAATATAATAAGCAATCCGTTCATGCTATTCATTATACATTATTTTAGGCGATCCGCCAGATGAGCGCGCAATTTATCGCCGAAGTTAGGGTCACGCAGCCCAAAGTCGATCACCGTTTTTAGATATTCCAATTTGTCGCCAGTATCATAATAAGTGCCGTTCGTAATCTCTACGCCATAGAAATCAAATCCGTCGTCAATCATTTGTTGCATAATTGGCTGGATTGTAAATTCACCATTGCCGTCAAATTCTTTCCTGGCTTTATCTAGATAGCCGAAAATTTCACCTGGAAGCAAATAGCTACTAACGCTAGCTAAATCAGAAGGCGCATTCTCCTTGCCCGGCTTTTCAACAATGTTCGTCATTTTTATAACGCCGTCTTTCACTCCTTGACCGTTGATGACTCCATAACGATCAAATTCCGCATCATCGGTGATTTTCTTACACGATAGAACCGCTCCATCTAAGCTTTCTGACGCCTCAATCATCTGCTTAAAACGACTTGGACTAGCCGCAATAAAGTCGTCTGCAAATGTGTAAATCACAGGCTCATCATGATGAATCAAATGCGAGGCGCAAGCCAAAGGCGTCGCGTTGCCGTACGGACCTTTCTGGCGAATATAAATAAAGTTCGCCATATCAGCCAAATTTTGCACCGCGTCAATGAACAGCTGCTTTTTAGGGCCGCCAGCGCGCAAATTAGCCAAAAGCTCTTCATTCGGCTCGTCAAAATGATCTTCAATCGCCCGTTTATTAGCACTACCAATAATGATGATATCCTTAATGCCAGCCTCAACTAATTCCTCGACGACGTATTGAATAATCGGCTTATCAATCAGTGGCAACATTTCCTTTGGCATTGCTTTGGTTTGCGGCAAAAATCGCGTACCAAAACCGGCAGCAGCGATGATAGCTTTAGTTGGTTTTCTCATATTTCAGCTCCTATCCCCTATTATTTTCAGCAATTCTAAAGTTTCTCGCGAATCAGTTTTTGCGCAAGGCTTGGGTTGGCTTGGCCCTTAGACTTCTTCATAACTTGCCCGACCAAATAGCCAATAGCCTTATCTTTTCCAGCCTTAATATCTGCAATTGAAGCCGCCGAAGCTGGATCGTTTAGAACTTCGTCAACGATTGCAGCAATCGCCGATTCATCAGAAACCTGCAACAAATTCTTCTCTTCGGCAAGCTTACGCGGATTTTTCGCGCCAGCCAGAAGCTCATTAAATAACTCCTTCGCATTCGTGCTGGAAACTTCAGACTTCTCTGTCATTTCAGCCAATTCTATCAAATCGTCAACCGCCACGCGTGCAGATTCGTTGTCCGTTTGCGCGTCATTTTCATCGGAAGTTGTCAATGCGCTCGCAAACCAATGCGCGACTCGCTTAGCGGACGCCTCGCCAGACTTTTCCTGAACTTCCAATGTAATCTGGGCGTAATCCTGATTAGACAAAAGCGAATTGATAACAGATTTATCCAAGTTCAGCGCGCTCCATTTTTCCCTATATTCGCCCGGAAGCATCGGCACTTTGGACTGAATTTCAGCAATCACCTCGTCAGTCAACACAACTGGCGGAATATCTGGATCTGGCATATAACGATAATCCTGCGCGTCTTCTTTTGACCTCTGAGAAGTAGTTATCTGCTTGTCATCATTCCAGCCTCTGGTTTCCTGGACAACTTCTTCGCCACGTTCCAAGATATCGACTTGGCGCTTAAACTCATACTCAGCGGCTCTTTCGACACTGCGGAAGGAATTGAGATTCTTAATTTCTGCGCGCTTTCCAAGCTCTGTCGCACCCTTTTTTGCCACTGAAATATTAACGTCAAATCGCATATTTCCGTGATACAAATTACCGTAAGTCACGCCCGCGTAAACCATCAATTTATGAAGCTCCGAAACGTAAGCTTTGGCCTCCTCAGCCGAATGCATATCTGGCTCAGAAACAATCTCAATCAGCGGCGTGCCAGCGCGGTTAAGATCGACCAACGAATAGCCATCGTGATGTGTCAATTTACCAGCATCTTCCTCCATGTGAGCATGGTCAATTCGCACGCGTTTCAAAGAACCATCTTCCAGCGGTGCATCAACATATCCAGCCAAAATAATCGGATTATACATCTGTGAAGTCTGATAGCCCTTTGGTAAATCTGGATAAAAATAATGCTTTCGATCAAATCGGCTAACGTGCGCAATTGGCGAATTCAAGGCTTTTCCAGCACGAACCGCCAACTCAACGGCGTGCTTGTTCAAAACTGGCAACATCCCCGGCAAACCAAAGTCAATCTGATGCGTCTTACTATTCGGCTCAGCATCGCGAGCGTCATTATCGGCTGGGCTAAATAGCTTGGTTTTCGTCGCCAGTTGAACGTGGCATTCGATACCAATTGTCATTTCATAATCGTCATATACACTCATTATAATGCTCCCAAATCTTTTAATGCCTGTTCAAAGCTCGCCATAGCTCGACGAAAACTCTGCGCCGTTACCGTTACGCTGGTTTCGTGGGCAATTTGATTACGCAATTTATGCGCCGCCCAAAGCCCATTTTCATCGCTCCAATATCCCTTGCGAGATTTCATACGTTCGCCCATCGTTTCACCAGCCACGCCGCAGTCGCGCATAGCTTTGTCCAGCAACTTGTCCGCCTTCATTATCGCCATCTGCATACTTTCCGATTTTCTGGTTTCAACATTGCGCAAAATTTGCCGCCAAACCCTCTGATACATTTCCTTGTCAATTTGACCGCGACCACGAGAAGTCAATTGAATGAAAATCATCAACAAGGCGCCGATAATCAACGCCGCAACAACTATCGCGACTATCAATCCGTCCATCAAATCTTCTCCACTCCCGAAACCAGCTTCAGCAAGTTCTTGTCCGACTTATAATCGCTGATAAGCTGTACGCCAATTGGCAGCCCTTCATCGCTATTTCCAGCTGGCGCCGAAACCGCAGGAAGTCCAGCCAAACTTGCTGGCACAGTCATGATGTCCGCCAAATACATTTTTATCGGATCGCTAGCATTCTCCCCAATCTTAAACGCAGGAGTCGGCGCAACCGGCATCAATAGCGCGTCATATTCGGTAAATAACTTCTTAAATTCGTCAATCAACAACGTCCTGGCTTTTTGAGCCTGCATGTAGTAAGCGTCGAAGAATCCACTTGACAATACGAAACTTCCTATCATAATTCGTCGCTTATTCTCAGTCATGAAACCTTCATTTCGACTGCGACCATAAAGTTCCGCCAAAGTTTTCACTTCCGCTGCTCGATGACCATATCGCACGCCGTCATATCGCGCCAAATTCGAGGACAATTCCGCTGGCACAATTATGTAATACATCGCCAGAGAATGCTGCATCATACTCAAATCTACTTCTTCAATTTCGTAGCCAAGCTGCTTCAATTTCTCCGCATAATCAAGCGTTTTTTGGCGAACTTCCGCGTCCACATCATCTGTCATACACTGCTTGACTAGACCTATTTTTTTCTTTGCAAATTCTGGCTGATTATTCCAAAAATCAGACAAAGTCGTCATATCCTTATCATCGCGACCAGCCATAATTTCCATCACCAAATCAGTGTCTTCAGCGTTCGTAGCAAAACAGCCAATTGTGTCCGTGCTTGATGCCATCGCCACTACACCATAACGACTAACCGCTCCGTAAGTCGGCTTAATTCCAACCACTCCGTTAAAGCTGGCTGGCTGACGAATCGAACCGCCAGTGTCCGTACCAAGCGCAAACGGAACCACGTCAAGCGCCGTAACTACCGCCGATCCACCAGATGATCCACCAGCAACTCGCGTTTCATCTGCAGCGTTCTTAGTTGGACCAAATGCCGAGTTTTCCGTCGAACCACCGTGCGCAAAAGCATCCAAATTCGCCTTACCAATGCAAATCGCACCTTCCGCTTCCAATTTTTCAACAGCCGTCGCCTGTAGTGGCGCATTAAAGTTTTCTAGCATTTTTGAAGCGGCAGTTGTTGGCGCACCAAACGCCAAAAAATTGTCCTTCACAACAAATGGCACGCCCGCCAATCGTCCAGAAATCTCGCCAGCATCAACTTTTTCTGCTCGCTCCAGCGCGCGCTCTTCCGTCAAGCTAAGTAGCGCATTATATTCCTCAATTTCACGCGCTCGTCGCAACGCTTCTTTTACGTTCTCGACCGCGCTCTTGCCGATAAAATCACTAATCTTACTCATTACAATACCTGCGGAACTTTCACTTGGTTATTCTGTTTTTCTGGCGCCAAATCAAGCAATTTCTCAACGGGAATTCCCGCCTGAACTTCATCCTCGCGCCAAACATTGCTCAGTCCCGTAACTTGATAAGTCGGCTCAACACCCGACACGTCAAGCTCGCCCAACTGCTCAATATAGCCAATTATATTTTCCAAATCTTGGCGCAGTCCGTCGGTTTCGTCATCAGTCAATGCCAGACTACTCAAACTCGCCAAGTGCTGAATATCGCTGGTAGAAATAGTTATCATATCAATATTATACCACTAAAAAAAGCCACCCATCAAAGTGAGCGACTTTATTTTTCCAAGTTTTATTACATTGAGTAATCTTGGTAGTTCTTGTAGCGACTGTAGTCTGATGGAATAGTCTTTGCTGAGCTGCCCGTGTCGTGCGCTTTAACAGCAATTGTGATAGCGCCAGTCAATAGTACGACAGAAGAAGCCACAATCAACATCAAAGACAAAGCCTTTGACATGTTGCGACCTTTGACAATTTGACAAATGAAGTAAGCGCCAGTAGCAACAATTGCAAGAGCTAATGCGTATGGCAAGAATTCGCCCAAGTACAAACTCTTATAGAATTCGCCGCCGTCACCAACGCCGATAAACAGCAATGAGTTGATCAAAATACTTACTAATCGAGCAACCAAGTCAACGGCTGGAATAATCAAAACCGCCAAACCGCCGTAAGTTACCAATTTGTAAGCTGTTCGCTTTGTATAACCTTCACGCTCCGGAACAGCTTTTGATACGCGTGAAAATAGGACTAGTGACAATACAGCCAAAAGCACAGCAAATACTGACGCTGCAACAATTCCCGTTCCCTGAGTTACCATTGATGGGGCGAAAAATCCGCCAACACTTCTTAATAACATTGACGTTGAATTCGTCCACAAACCAAACACCTTGGTTATGATGTCAATCAGCAACATAATTGAAATAATCGCTGAGCCCATTGCCAAAGCGTATTCCAAGGTTAGCATCTTAGCCTTGCCCTTATTTGGGTCTTCATATGCATATTGTGGATATGCTTGGTAAGCACT
The DNA here is from genome assembly GCA_937875955.1 of uncultured Candidatus Saccharibacteria bacterium. Classification (GTDB taxonomy): domain Bacteria; phylum Patescibacteriota; class Saccharimonadia; order Saccharimonadales; family Saccharimonadaceae; genus Nanosynbacter. The sequence continues at coordinate 45,925 of CALFHE010000016.1, forward strand.
TGGTTGCATCGGCATTTCTGGTTGCGCGACGTTTGTTGGCTGTGGTTGTTCTTTTGTTGCCATAATCCCTCCTAATCTAATAATATTTTTATTCTACATCGTATGACGAATTTCTGCAATTAAATCACGCAGTTCTGCCGCTTTTTCAAATTCCAAATTAGCGCTATGCAGTTCCATTTGCGCCGTCAGATCTTTAATCAAAGCCGGATATTCGTCTTTTGGAATTTTCTTCAGGTTAAGCTTTGGCTTTTTATCAGACTCTTTTTGCGGAATAATCGAACGTAAACCATCGTCAATTTTCTTCTGAATAGTTTGCGGCGTAATATTATGCTCTTCGTTATATTTTTGCTGGATCGCTCGACGTCGATTTGTTTCGTCAATTGCTCGACGCATACTATCCGTAACATTGTCGCCATACATAATAACCCGCCCATCAACGTGCCGCGCCGCTCGTCCAATCGTCTGAATTAGCGCCTGCTCACTGCGCAAGAAACCTTCCTTGTCGGCGTCCATAATTGCCACCAAACTGACTTCTGGAAGATCCAGACCTTCGCGCAACAGATTAATTCCAACCAGTACATCATACGTCCCAAGTCGCAAATCTTTCAGAATATCGCCACGCTCCAGCGTATCAATTTCGCTATGCAAATACGCCGTCCTCACGCCGTTTTCCGTCAAATAAGCGCTCAAGTCCTCCGCCATTCGCTTGGTTAATGTTGTCACCAACACGCGATGACCTTTCGCAATCGTCTGGCGAATTTCCTCCATCAAATCATCGACTTGCCCGTCGGTCGGTCGAACTTCAATCGGCGGATCAAGCAACCCAGTCGGTCGAATAAGCTGCTCAGCTGGCTTTGGCGAATGAGAAAGTTCATAATCTCCCGGCGTGGCGGAAACATAAATTGCCTGATGAATATGCTGATTGAACTCATCAAATCGAAGTGGGCGATTGTCCAATGCGCTTGGAAGACGAAAACCATGCTCAACCAAAACTTCCTTACGGGCGCGATCGCCATTATACATTCCCCGAACTTGCGGCAATGTCATGTGCGATTCGTCAACCAAAAGCAACCAATCGTCCGGAAAATAATCAATCAAAGTCGCAGGCTGCTCGCCAGGTTCTCGGTCGGTCAAATAGCGCGAATAATTCTCAATTCCCTTCACAAAACCAGTTTCCTTCAACATCTCCAAATCATATTTGGTACGCTGACTCAGCCTTTGCGCCTCTAAAAACTTGCCATTATCTTCAAACCATTTCAGCCGTTGATTAAACTCATTCTCAATTCCGACAATCGCTTTTTCAATTCGCTCACGTGGCGTCGAATAGTGGCTGGACGGGAAAATTGTCAATTGGTCTGGCCGATCCAAAATCTCGCCAGTCAAAGGATCAATCTTCGTCAGCCGCTCAATTTCATCGCCAAAGAATTCCACGCGAACCGCAGTATCTTGACCTGCCGGAAAAATATCCACGACATCGCCGCGCACCCGAAAAGTTCCGCGCGCAAAATCGATGTCGTTGCGCTTATACTGAATGTCGGTCAATAGACGGATAAACTTGTCCTGAACTCGGCGCTCGCCAACGGTCAATTTAATAGCCATATCGGCGTAAGTTTCTGGCGAACCAATGCCATAAATACAGCTCACACTCGCTACGATAATTACGTCGCGGCGCGTAAGCAGCGCAGAAGTTGCAGCGTGCCTAAGCCGATCAATTTCGTCGTTGATTTTCGAATCTTTTTCAATGTAAGTGTCGCTCGAAGCGATGTACGCTTCTGGCTGATAGTAGTCAAAATAGCTAACAAAATAGTGGACTTCATTGTCCGGAAAAAATTCCTTAAACTCAGAAAAAAGTTGTGCCGCCAAAGTCTTATTATGAGCCAAAACCAGCGTCGGCACATTGCGCTCAGCGATAATATTCGCCATCGTAAATGTCTTCCCTGAACCAGTCACGCCCAACAAAGTTTGCTCGCGCTGACCTTTTTCCAAACCATCGACTAACTGAGCAATTGCTCGCGGCTGATCGCCAGTGGGCTGATATGAAGAAGAGAGGCGAAATTTATTCACCTCTCTATTTTACTATATTTATGAAAACTAGTCTTGATTATAAGTTTGAGACGAGCCAGAAACTTCACATTTGCCATCAACCAAGCGGCTCGGAACCGACGCAGACTTCAAGTCTGAGCACGGCATGCCGCCTTGCTGTGTGCCCGCAACAATTGCAATTTCACCCGTGCCGTTCTTTGGTCCGATAATAGTATAAGCGTTCGTCAAGCCATATACTGCCGCATATTTTCCGTATGCACGGTCAATGATTGGCTCATACACAGAACCTTCACGTTCTGGAATTGGCTGACCGACTTTAGACTTCAAGAACTTCTTCAAAGAACTGTCAATATCCAATTTATCAACATCACTTGCTAAAGTTAAACGAATGCCCGTGCCGTCGCCTTTGGTTCGGAAATCTTTATACTCTTTCTTCGCCTCATTTGATGGCTCCTCACCTTCACCGCGTGCTTTTTCTATTGAGTCAGATGAATCCTTCTTTGTCTGACTGCTTTTTACTGAAGCGCTAGAATCCTTGTCTTTATACACAGCGCCAGCAATTATCCAAGTAGTCATAGCAACAATGACTATACCCATAACAATCACCGCCGCGATCAGCCATTTATTAGCCGTTGATCTATTTTCCATAAAACCTCCATTTAGATTGTGCTTTAATTGTATATGATGGATTATTTGCCGTCAACGTATTGTAACCATAGGCATTTTATGATATAGTAATAAAGTTAAAATCATAAAATAAAAAGGACAATAATGACACCGAAAAATGTTTGTATTCCGCGCGAATTACAGCTTCAGGCTGCTATGTTCAGATTAGGAAAAGTCGATGATGAAATTCATGCTGGCTATGAAATTCTCCAAAAATATCATAAAACCGTGACTTTTTTTGGATCAGCCAGAATAACTGAAGATAACGAATATTACCAAAAAGCTAAAGACTTAGCATTTCAATTAGCTAAAGAAGGCTACACAATCATCACCGGCGGTGGTGGCGGAATTATGGAAGCAGCAAACCGCGGCGCCATGGAAGCTGGCGGAAAATCAGTCGGATTCAACATTCGCTTGCCACACGAACAATCTCTAAACAGCTATACGACAGACTCATTCGCCTTCACCCACTTCGCACCACGAAAAATAGTTATGACACTTCTGGCCGATGCGTATGTTTGTTTCCCTGGCGGATTCGGCACAATGGACGAAATTTGCGAGATTATCACATTGACACAAACTAAGAAGATGGCGCCAGTACCAATTATCCTGTTTGATAAAAAATTCTGGGGTAAATGGGATGATTTTATTCGTGACAACATGCTACCAAACAAGCTAATATCTGACGGCGATGAAAAAACCTACACAATCACCGAAGATATTACGGAAGTAGTTGGACTAATTAAGAATCAGCGAACTTGTTGCGACCGATAATTATTTCTTAGTTTTCGGCTCAATCCAACAAATTCCGCCCTGACAAACCACTCGCTCCACAGCTGGATTATATGTGCGCGGGTGGTTTTTATATCGGCGCGTAATCTCAAATCCCAGGCCTCGCTTGCCATACGTTGTTTGCTGCTTCCCCAGAGGTAACTGGCAATGATAATTATTTATAATGTCAATTGGATTAAACGAAATCACTTGCCCATCAACGTCCAAAAGTACCCATTCAGAAGCCTTGAACGGCGCCCACTCATTTACCTTTGGTGCGATAACCATCAAAGATTGATAAATCTCCTCTGCCGTGGCATTTGACGGATCGAGGCCTAAAGAGCGAATAATCGAATGTGCTCTAGCCAATATCTCCGCAATCAATCGCACATCGCTATCGTCCCTAGTCATCTGCCTGAGCTCTGTCAACGCTCGACGTTTCTTCATATCATCACCCAGTAATCTTCCCAAATTATGCGCCATTATATTTCCCTTTCTTGAATTGGCATAGAGCGGAGTGTTGTACCGGCATATAAAATTCCAGCTTTTGCTCCAATTTTCATAACCACTGAACTAGCATTCGCACTACCCATAATCACAGAGTTTTTCAAATTGCCGCTTCGCGCCCATTCACTCAAAAATCCCGACGCAAACGCATCTCCAGCGCCAGTTCTGTCAATTGACGGCCTGTCGTCGTACATCAGCGCTCGTACGATCGTTTTTCCGTCGCTTGCAATTGAGCCATTTACTCCATCCGTCACCAAAACGACCGGAACCAATCTCAATCCTCGCCGAACCAAAGTTTCCAAATCCTCACCAGACACCAATTGCTGCATTTCTTCTTTGTTCAGAGTTAAAACGTCAACATCAGACAAAAGTCCCAGCAATTTATCTTTTTGCGCCAGCTCTTTCTTTCCAGGATTAAAACAGATCTTCATATCGCGACGCTTGGCTTGTTGGAATAATTTGTGAAGCATCGGCATATTTCCCGCCAAAGTTGAAACGTATAGCCAATCCGCGTCCTCTTCAGATAAATCAAAATCCGCCTCATGATAATGCGTTGAAGCACCACGGTATGTTAAAATTGTCCGCTCGCCATTTGAAGCCAATAATAACACCGAATATCCCGTGCTATATTTTGGCGAATACCTCACCAAATGCGTGTCAATATTTTCCTTGTCCAAATCCGCAATTACCGCTTGCCCCGCTGGATCATGACCGATTGCGCCCATAAAACTAGCGTAATGCCCTTGCCTGGAAAACGTTACCGCGGCGTTTGTAGCTCCACCACCAGTCGAGAAATGAATCTGGTTTACGTCGGCTTTCGCCCCCAAATCTAGTCGCGCAAAACAGTGTTCTGGACTTTCACAAACTGGCGTCAGTGCATCCGATTGACTTAAAAATACGTCTTGAATCGCCGCACCAACGGTGATAATTTTTGCCATCAAACCACCGCCTTTCGCACGGAATTAAATGCCTTAATCTTTGATTCCACTACTTCCTGTACAGCGGCATAAACTGGCGGCATTAATTTAACAATAGCGTACTCATTTGGATTTTCTCGCAAGGTTTTCTCCAAAGTCGTTCGGAAAGCATAGCGCATATCAGAATTAATATTAATCTTAGAAACGCCAATTTTCGCAGCATCCTCAAAATAATGCAGCGGCGTGCCAGACCCACCGTGCAACGAAATCTGACAATGAATCGCCTCACGAATATCAGCTAACAAGTCCAAGTCCAATACTTTCGGAACTGGATATTTGCCATGCAAATTGCCAATTGCCGCCGCAAAAGTGTCAATTCCGGTCGCCTCAACGAACGCCCGCGCGCCTTCTGGTGTAGAAAAAGTCTTTTTTATTTCTTCGTAATTTATATCTTCCGTATGAACATTTGAACTTCCGCCAAAATAATGCGGCTCAGATTCCACTAGTGCGCCAGTAAACTTGGCATATTCAACAACTTCACGAGTTTTCGCAATAATTTCCTCGTCCGAAGCGTCGTGATTTGCCTGAGAAATATCAATATGGATAAATTCGTACCCTGCGTCAATCGCTCGCTTACAGCCCTCAACCGTCGGGCCATGGTCCAGATTCAAATACATTTCAATTCCGTACTCAGCTTTATAATTGTCTACCAAATCGCGAACATTCTCTAGACCCATAGCCTTCACTTCGGCGTCAGAAACCTCAACCAACACTGGCGATTGAAGTTTTTGCGCCGCGCGTGCCACCGCAATCAGCGTCTCTTGATTGTCAATATTAAACGCCCCAACCGCAAAACGCTGCGCTCGTGTTCGCTGCATTAAATGACGCGCCCGCGTCGTGTTTTTCCGAATCTCTGAAATCGATAATCCCATACTGCCCCCTAAAATACTTATGGTAATTATATCAATTACCGCCCACTATGCCAAGAGAATTGACATTATGTTGTTTTGGTGATAACATAAAATAACTTTTGCTCGGGGATTTCCTAGGGGCAAAAGAGCCCTTTGGTCTTGAGCGTCAGGAGAGGAGAGGACAATGAGTCCCATCGTGCGAGCCGCTAAGCTAATGCTTAATGGCTTAATCTTTATCATCCTGATTGCGTTCGCAATCTGGTGTGCGGCGTTTATCTATTTCTTCTTGGCCTATGGATTGTTCGAATCCTTGACATTCGCCATAGGAAGCGTGTCTCTTATCGCGATCATTTATGGGATGAAGCGCCACGGCCACCATAGGTGCGATCATAGGTGACACACACAACCCGTCAGGACTACCGCTTTGAGGTCTATTAGATCTTGGCAGTAGCTCCTGGCGGGTTTTTCACTGGAGAAAATTGACAACACTATGAACAATTGAATCAACATCCAAACCGTGCTTTTTCCACAATTCAGACATTTTGCCAGACTCGCCGAATGTATCATTAACGCCGATTCGCTTCATCTTCACCGGCAAATTCTCACCAAGAACTTCTGCCACGCTTGAGCCAAATCCGCCGGCAATCTGCCCTTCTTCCGCCGTAATGACGGCTTGGCATTTTTGAGCTGCGTCAAGTATCGCATCCTCGTCCAGCGGCTTAATCGTCGGAAAATGAATCACTTCCGCCTGAATGTCATATTCATTCGCGAGCTTTTCTGCTGCCAACAACAATTGATAAGTCATCACACCAGCTCCAAACAAAGCAACATCTTTACCACACCTCAGCGTGTAGCTTTTTCCAATCTCAAAAGTAGATTGGTTTAAGAATAACGGCGTTTTTTCTCTTGGCAATCTTACGTAATTCGGGCGTTTATCTCCAGCCATTGCCGCTGCCATTAGCTTGGCCTCATTAGCATCACCGGGCGCCAAAACCACCATATTAGGCAAGCTTCGCATCAGCGCAATATCTTCCAGCATTTGATGTGTCGCACCGTCTGGACCGACATTTAACCCGGCATGAGAACCCACCAGCTTAACTGACTGATTGTTCAAACAAATAGTCGTTCGAATCTGCTCCCAATTGCGACCCGGACTAAACGCCGCATAACTGGCCGCAAACGGAATATTTCCCATAGCCGCCAACCCAGACGCCACGGTTACTAAATTCTGCTCCGCCACGCCAACTTCAATTGCCCGCGGCTTCCCGATTTCCTCATAAAACTTACCAAAGCCAACGCTTTCCATCAAATCCGCGCTCAGCGCCACCACCAAATTATTCTTCTTCGCAATATCCACCAAGCCTTCGCCAAAACCCATCCGAATTGCCGCAAGTTCCAAATTCTGCCAATTCTCCATTAAGAAACTCATTCTCTGCCTCCTTCACTCAATTGAGCAAGCGCTCGCTCCGCCTCCTCAACGTTTGGAGATTTTCCATGCCAGCGATAATCGTATTCCATAAAATCAACGCCACGACCAGGAATTGTATGCGCAATTATCACGCTCGGCTGCCGAGAATTCTTTGACTTATCAATCGCCTGAATTATCGCCAAATGATCATGCCCGTCAATTTCCTGCGCATCCCAGCCAAAACTTCGCCATTTGTCCGCCAAATCCCCTAGCGGCATCACCTTTTCCGTATCGCCACCAATCTGAATATTATTTCTATCAACAATCGCAATCAAATTCGACAGATTATATTTTTTCGCAAACATCGCCGCTTCCCAAATATTCCCTTCATCCAGCTCGCCGTCGCCCAAACTGCAGTAAACAAATCGCTCAGAATTGCCACCCAAATATTGCAATGAATACGCCATGCCGGCCGCCTGACTCAGGCCGCAGCCCAGAGGACCGCTAGTCGTTTCAATTCCCGGTAAACTGCCGCGTTCTGGATGACCTTGAAGCTTGGAGCCAAATTTTCGCAAATTAGCCAACTCTTTTTTATCGAAAAATCCCCGCTCCGCCAGCGTCGCATATAAAAGCGGCGCATAATGACCGTTGCTCATTACGAAAATGTCCCGATCTTCCCAATTAGGATTCTCAGGATCTAGTCGCATGGCGTGAAAATACAAAATCGCCATAACGTCAGCGAATCCCAAGCAGCCAGCCGAATGACCCGAACCAGCTTCGGATAACTCACAAATAACAGACTTTCGCAGCTGTTGCGATATTTTCTTCAATTTCACTATTTGGTCGACATCCATTAAAGCACGCTCGTTTTATTAATCTCCTGTTGCAATCTGGAGAAAATGGCGCGAGGATCTGACGATTTCTGAATAACGCCGCCAACGTTCAGAACGTTAACACCGCCCTGGACCAAACTATACGCATTATCTACCGCCACTCCACCGTCCCAACCGATTTCAACACTAGGATTAATAGCTTTAATAAGTCGTATTTTTTCTAGTTGCATAAGACTAGCAGTTCCACCAAATCGCCCCAGCTCACCGCTAAAAATCATCACATGATCTGCTATTTTTATCAATTCCTCAACGGTTCGTGGCACTGTCGGCTTTAGTAGCGCTAATCCCGCCATAATTCCAGCTTGACGAATCTGCATAAGCGCAGCCTTCACATCTCCCGTCGCTTCCGCGTGAATAATAATCATATGTGGCCTCAAGGCAATTAACTTCGGAACATAGTCAGAAACATCATTAACCATTGCGTGAATATCAATCATCCAACCCTCTGGCGCCCATAATTCTGGAATTCCGACAGTCAACGTCGGAGCAAATTCACCGTCAGAAATGTCAATATGCACACGCTCAACAAGCCCGGTTATTTTATTAACTTGCTCTTTGTATTGTTCGGCATTTTCCGCCAAAATTGCTGGTGCGATTACAGAATTACTCATGACAATTCGTCCAATTGCGCATTACGCCTATTAAATCGCGGAGCATTCGCATAAGGAGTGTTCAGCCATGTTTCCACAATTCCCTTCCAAGCAGACTCATTGTCTTCCAGAACTCGCGCCGGCAAACATAAAACATTTGAGTCGTTATCTTGGCGTGTCATCTTTGCCTCAAACGCATCCCAAATCACGCTGGCACGAATTCCCTTAAAGCGGTTCGCCGCCATACACATTCCTTGACCGCCGCCGCAAATTAATATCGCACGCGGATCTTCGCTATCATCACCAATGACCTTCAATGCCGCCGCCTGCGCGAATTGCGGAAAATCGTCATCAGGATTTAATTCTACACCGCCGACGTCTTGAACGTCATAGCCATTCTTAACCAAATAGGCAAAAACTTTTTCCTTCAATATAAAGCCACGATGGTCAGATCCGAGGTAGATTTTCATAATTTTAGTATAAGCGTTTTCGGTGATTTTTGCAAGGAAAAGTTAGGTATTTTATCAGAGGTAGGGTGTAGATATTTGACAAAAAGTATTGACATTTTGTGGCTGGTATGATATATATATCAGCTTTTCAAACCGTGAAAAGCAACTAACCGGGGAGTTCACCCCGGTTGAGGTCGCGGTTCTGAAAGGCCGCACCTCAAAAATTTCTCTGGAAGGAGAAAGTTATGTCCACTGCCGTTCTGACCGTGGCCATTAGCGTCACGCTCATTGCTGGACTGCTTGCTTTCACCATCGTGTCACTGTACAGACACCGACTGTCGACGGCGGCCCTGTCGGCGGCGGGGCTGTTCGCAACGATCCATATCACGTTCGTCGCCCTGGCTTGGTCGGAGCTGGCGATCGCGTACCTGGACGCACCTCTGACGGTGCAACGGTGGGAGGTGGCGTGGCCGCCAATCTCGTCTTTGTCGACGATGATATACGACGCTCCTGCCTGGGCGGCCATCATTTCTTTCATGATGAGCGTCGTGCTCGGAGCCATTGAATGGAAGCGTAGGAGAGCCGCCGAAAGGGAGATGGCGGCCTTCTTGAAGTACCTCTTTGGGGGCAATGAGGACACTAAGCCTGAGAAGTCCGAGGAGGACTGAGATTGAGATGCTCCGCGCCAGCAGAAGGCGCGAGACAATAAGTATTCTGTGAAACCGCCGGAAATCCCGGCGTCCCCGCACTGTCATAGTGCGGGGTTATTTCCTTTTTGGAAGATGTCCTTATTCACTCTTTTTCAGATAATACGCCACATCCGCCACCAGTTCAACCAGCCGGTTCGAATAGCCCCATTCATTATCGTACCAGACCATAACCTTAATCAAATTACCACCAACTACCTTCGTCAACGGAAGATCGACAATTCCAGAATATGAATTGCCAATGAAGTCGCGGCTGACTAAAGGTTCCTCGGAAACACCCAAAATGCCTTGATAGAAATTACTCTGGGCGGCTTTTTTGAACGCGTCATTTACCTGCTCGACAGTCACATCTTTCCTGAGAAGCGCCGTCACATCACTAAGCGACACCACTGGAGTCGGTACGCGCACGCTAAGTCCGTCAAATTTTCCGGTTAACTGCGGCAAGGTTTTAGTTACAGCAATTGCGGCGCCAGTCGTAGTCGGGACAATGTTTTCGGCGGCGTTACGACCTTCCCTAAGATCCTTGGATGGCGCATCCTGAAGCTTTTGACTAGCAGTATAACTATGCACCGTCGTTAGCATTGACTTTTCAACGCCAAACTCCGCGTCCAAAATCGCCATAACCGCACCCAAAGAATTGGTCGTACAGCTAGCGTTAGACACGATTGGCGTCGCGTTTTTTACCTTGTCGTCGTTAGTTCCCAAAACAATCGTATCGACTCCCTCAGACTTCGTTGGACCACTGATAACCACACGCTTTGCGCCAGCCGTTAAGTGCTTGCCCGCACCATCTTTATCGGTAAAAAATCCCGTCGATTCAATCACCACATCAATATTCAAATCTCGCCACGGCAGATTTTCTGGATCTTTCTCAGCCAGCACCTTAACCGGCTTACCCTCAATAATCAGCTCTTTTTCCGTAAAATCAACTTGACGTCCGTACTCGCCGTAATTGCTATCATGCTTCAACAAATACGCCAAAGTTTTCGTGTCAGTCAAATCATTGATCGCAACAATTTCCAAGTCGCTTCGCTCGTTAGCAATCTTAAACGCATTGCGTCCGATTCGCCCGAAGCCGTTAATTGCTATTCTCGTTACAGCCATATCGCCCTCCCTGTTAGATATTTTCGCTTTAGCTTTTTTTAATTATACTACAAAGTTGTATAATATAAATATGACGCGCGAAGAGTTATTGTCAATTGCTGAACAAAAATACGACGAAGTGCCAGTATTAGTTTTAGCGAGCGCAATCGATTACGCCACGGAAAAGCACGCTGGGCAAAAGCGCAAAAGTGGCGAACCCTACATAAATCACCCATTGGCGGTGGCGGGAATTCTAATTGAATGGGGCATGGACATCGATACGGTTGTGGCAGGAGTTCTGCACGACACCGTTGAAGATACCGACGCGACTTTAGACGATTTGGAAAGTTTGTTTGGACGCGATGTGGCGTTTCTGGTGGATGGCGTGACTAAAGTTTCACAAGCTCGCGCCGGGATGCGAAACCTGGATAGTTATTTGCCACACACGAAGGACAATTTGACCAAGTTGATGATTGCCGTGGGCGAAGATGTGCGCGTGATAATTATCAAGCTAGCCGACCGCCTGCACAATATGCGAACGCTACAATTTATGACACCAGAAAAGCAGAAAAAAATTGCCAGAGAAACAATTGAAGTTTTTGCGCCGCTGGCTGACCGCTTAAATATGGGACGAGTTCGTGTTCAATTGGAGGAGTTGAGTTTTAGATATTTGATGCCGAAAGCTTTTCAAGAAACCAAAAATTTGATGGACAGTCGACTGAAAAAATCGCAACGAAAATTGGATCACGTTCGCCGCGAAGTTGAAGCGCGACTGAAGGCGGAAAAGCTAGTTTTTCAGATGGACGGGCGCGTTAAGAGCGTTTATAGTCTGTTTAAGAAATTGGACAAAGTTGGCGATATTGATAAGATTTATGATTTGATTGCCCTAAGAATAATTGTTGATGATTTATCGACCGGCTATCTGGTCTTGGGAATTTTACATGATATGTACCAGCCCATGTATGAAAGGATAAAAGATTACGTTGCCAATCCAAAGCCAAATGGCTATCAAAGCCTGCACACAACCGTACAAACTCCGAGCGGACAAATTGTCGAGTTCCAGATTCGAACCAAAGAAATGCACGAATACGCCGAGCGTGGATTAGCGGCTAGTTTCCATTATAATGAGCAAAAATTGACCGACGCCTATAAAAAAGGAAAAATCGGAACTATGCCAGCCGATTTATCGTGGATTCGCGAGCTTCAAGAAGCCGCCGCTTTAATTAGCGAAGGAAAGCGGTTCGACTCCAACAAATTCCGAATGAAGCTGTTTTCTGATAGGATTTTCGTGTACTCACCAAAGGGCGACATTTATGATTTGCCTCGCGGAGCGTTTCCCTTGGATTATGCCTATCGAATTCACTCCGACATCGCGGCGCGCGCAAGTGGATTTAAGATCAATGGAGTGATGAAACCGTTCAATTACAAATTGCAACACGGCGACACAATTGAAGTCTTAACAAGCAAATCCGCTCGTCCAAAACCAGATTGGCGAGACGTCATAATTACGCCACACGCCAAAGATAAATTACGCTTACAATTATCCCACTCAAACGGCATCTTACAACAATTAACTGGCGGCGTTTCCTCGTTCTTCCGACACAAGTAACGCTCGCCAGTCTCTCGGTTTTAATCAATAATCAAACGCGATTTATTTTTCATTCCAACGAGTAATTGACTCGCGGATGATTTGCTTTGCTCTTTCTACGTCGCCGAATCCCTTGACTACTGTTGAGCCAGGCTTCTTCAAATCCTTGTAGTGATTGAAATGGTGCTCAATTTGCTTCAACAATTGTGGAGGTAGGTCTTCTAGTGAATTGATTGCGTTGCCAGTGTTTCGGTCGTCGGCTGGTACAACAATAACCTTGTCGTCAACTTCATTATCGTCAACAAATTCCAGCACGCCGATAACCTTTGCTTCCATAAAAATACCGGTCGTCAACGGTTCGTCAGTGATAATTAGCGCGTCCAATTCGTCGCCGTCTTCATCCAAAGTCTGCGGAATGAAACCGTAGTTTGTTGGCTTTGCAAAAATAGCTGGCTCAACACGGTCCAACTGCATCACCGCAAGCTCACGATTCCACTCAATTTTATGACTTGATCCCTGCGGAATTTCAACAACTACATTTACGATGCCGTTTTCGACATCACCAGGTGTTAAAATTTGATTAAAATCTGCCATCTTTTTACTCCTCTCTGGCCTTTTCTTGTAAATATTCACGAATCTGCAGCGCTGCCACCGCACCTTCACCAACTGCCGAAGCGATTTGCATAGTTGCCCCCGAGCGTACATCGCCAGAAGCAAAAACGCCAGGAATATTAGTGTGCAGATGTTCGTCAGTAATGATGTGTCCACCCAAATCCAACTTAACGTCCGAGTTTACCAGGAATTGCGTGTTCGGAATTAGCCCGATAAACACGAATAACCCATCAGCGGTAAATTCTTTCTGCTCGCCGTTTTGGGTCGATTTAACGCCGTAAAACTTATCATCTTTGACAATAATTTCATCAGTCGCTGCACCGATGTGAACGGTAATTTTTCCATCATCGACATACTTCTGCAAATCTTTTTGCAAGATATCACTGGCGCGCAACTTACTGCGAACCAGCAGATCAATATGACTAGCGTATCGCGTCAAAAATATCGCCTCTTGCACTGCTGAGTTTCCACCACCGACAACGATTAGATTTTTATCACGATAAAACGCGCCGTCACAAGTTGCGCAGTAATGCACGCCTCGACCATATAATTCGTCTTCGCCCGGAACGCCTAATTTGCGGTGATTCGAGCCAGTCGCCAGCAAAACTGACTTCGCGCGAACAGATTGACCGTCAATTGTCAACTCCAACTCGCCATCAACTTGCTTCAATTCCGTCACGTCACCATACTCAATCTTCGCACCAAATCGCTCCGCCTGTTGTTGCAATTCAGACGCCAATTTCATTCCCGTAACGCCCTCAGCAAATCCAGGATAATTGTCAATTTGATCAGTAATCGCCGCCATTCCGCCGACCACGCCACGCTCATACAATGTCGTATCGACATCTTCACGCGACAAGTAAATTGCCGCCGTTAACGCGCTTGGACCAGCGCCAACAATAACAACATCTTTAGACATTGAAACCTCGCGATCGATAATATTGCTTCATCACTTCTGGCATTTCTGGCTCTGGAATATCGGCTGGCTTTTCAATAGCCATCACCACGAACTTAAGTGGAGAATTTGCAGGAATTTTATCGCCCTGAGCTTTGTCACCGTAAGCCTTGTTGGCCGGAATTGTTAATTCACGCACGCCGCCAATTTTCATACCAATCAAACCCTCTTTCCAACCCTGAATGACTGCAGTATTTGCCGGTCCATCCATATTGAGCGGAGCTTTCAGTTTGCCGTCAGCGATTGATTGATCGAAAATCTCACCCTTCGCGTTCCAGCCAATGTAATAAACAGCCAATTTGGTGTCGTCCTTAACTTCAGCGCCTTCGCCCTCAACCAAATCTTCCTTAACAAGCTCTTTCACATCACCGGCTTCAAACGCGCCAACTCGTGAACTAAACTCAGAAAACTTGCCGTAATATTTTTGGCTCAATTCATTAGCCTGAGCCTCTACTTTCTTTTTTCGCTCGTTAGTAGCCTTGGTGTATTCATCCTGAGCTTTCTTAAGCGCGGCTTGGTCCTTGGCCTCATTTCCAGGAGCTACCATCATAGCGACAAATCCGCCAACGGTCCCTAAAAACATCATGCCGGCAATAACCCAAATACCTATTCTCTGGCCTTTTGTAGTTGCCATATTCCTCCTTTATTTACCTTTCAATTATAGCAATTTTTATCAAACGCAACAAATCACATTAAACCTGAGCGGCGTCGAATTCTTCCGCAGCCATCGCGGCAATTTCCTCAATAATCGGCGCAATATCTCTGTCTTCCAGCGTCTGCTCGGCGCTCGTAAACTTTACATTCAAAGTTACAGTTTTTGTCGAATCGTCATTTTTTGGCTGATATATCGCAATTGGCGTTATGTCAATTTGTAGCTCACCGTGTTTTCTCGCAACTTCTTCAGCGCAAACATAAACCTTCGCATAATCAACACTCGAATCCATTTTCAATGAAATATCTCTGGCAGTCGACGGGAATCGACTTAACGGCTGGTAATTATAGCCCTGATTTTTACTCAGATTTTCCTGCAATTTTTCAATGTCAATAGAAAACGCCGCGGTGTAATCTGGCAATTTGAAGTTGCGTCGGGCAGGCTGGACCAGCTCGCCAACAATTCCCAAATTGTCGCCATTCTTCGTCACAATCCAAGCGCTGCGTTTCGCATCAAATGGCGCTGGGACGTCACTGTCAGATTCTGCAATCTTCACAAAATTAACCTCAATACTCAAATCCTTCATCAGCCTTTCAGCAATTTTCCTCACCTTGTAAAACGGCGCGCCAGCTTGAGGTTTTTTATTCGCATAAACTCCGTCAATAAAGGCCTTTTCAATCGGCAAATTCTCATCGTTAAATCCTAATTTCTTATCGTGAATTTTGCCAATTTCAAACAGCATAAATTCGTCATGTCCAGATTTTATATTGGCATGAACTTTATCCAGCAAACTAGGCAAAATGCTAATTCGGTAATATTGCAAGTCTGGACTAAGCGCATTACTCAAGCGATACGCACGACTCGGGTCTTGGTCGGAATTTTTCAAAACGCGCTCATGAACAAAGCTATACGTCAAAACTTCGTTCGCTCCAGCTCGCGACAAACTTTGACGAATTCTCTGTTTCAATTCACGACGCTCATTCTTCAAAGCAGGCTTGATGCTTCGCTCTGGCAAATGACGCGGCAATCTATCAAAGCCATATAATCGCCCAACTTCCTCAACGATATCCTCAGGAAGCTCAATATCTGTTCGCCAAAATGGACTGTAAACCATCACGCCAGCTTCGCCATATTTATTACCATCGTCAACGATAAATTCAACATTCTTTAGTAGTGCCTCAATCTCATCCTCGGCAAAGTCAACACCCAGACGTTCTTCGACAAACCTTTTAGGAATCAACAATCCACCGTGCCAGTGCTTACCATCGACCAACACTTGTCGCAATGAAGAATGATTCTTAAATAGCATAGGACTAGCTTGCTCACCACCAACCATACCAATTAACCATTTTAAGACAGGGTCAATTTGTGCTGGCGACTGTCCCTTATTGAAACGGGTCAGCGCATCTGTAAAAATCCCGTGGCGCATAGCCGTACGTCGCAGTGCGTACATATCAAAATTGGCACATTCAAGGACAATATTCTTCGTTTCAGCCGAAACTTCCGTATCAGCGCCGCCCATAATTCCAGCTAGCCCAATCACACCTTCGCCATCAGCGATCACAATATCGTCAGCCGTCAATTCATATTCCTTGCCGTTAAGCAAACCAACTTTCTCTCCATCGTGTGCCATTCGCACGCCAAGTTTATGCCCGCGCAACTTGTCGTAATCATAAGCATGAGTTGGCTGCGCCGTCATAAACATCACGTAGTTTGTCGCGTCAACGATGTTATTGATAGGCTTTCCGCCCATTGCAACTAATTGACATTGCAGCCACAACGGGCTTGAATAAATATCTACATTTTTTATAGCAATCGCAGAGAATGCGGGTGCAAGCTCATTAGCTTCATTAAACACTTCAAGCTCTAAGCCATCGCTATCTGCGAATTCTTGAATAGCATTATACCAGTCAGGACTATTAAACTGCTGATGAAAAATGCCAGCAATTTCGCGCGCCACGCCGAGTTGCCCAAAACAATCCGGTCTGTGTGTAAACATCTTATTTTCAATTTCCAGCACGTAATCATCCAGCCCAAACACTTCCGCAAAACTTGCGCCAGCCTGAAGTGTAACGCCAGCCGGAATATCACGCTCATTGATCTCGATAATTCCCTCATGATCCGTACCAATCGCCAACTCGTCAGCCGCCGCCAGCATACCCTGACTTAAGATTCCACGCAGCGGTCGCGCATCCAGCACGAACGGCTCGGCGTCATCAAAACTTGCTGGGACGGTGCTTTTTGGCGGCAACCAAATTGCCCACATATCAGCATGAACATTCGGCGCACCGCAAACCACTTGCACATAACCATTGTCATCCCTTGGAACGTCCGCTACACCACCATCGTCAATTTTAGCTACACTCAAACGATCCGCATTCGGGTGCTTTTCACACTCAACAACCCGCACAATGCGCGCGCCACCATATTTGGCCTTCAGGTCAATCACTTCCTCGACACCACCAAGTTGCTGATTGACACACGACACCAGCTCACCAACTGGCGGCAACTCAAAATTAATCAATTGTTTTATAAGATTTAAGCTAACTTTCATACTGATATAATTATATCATTTTACTGGCAAGTAATCGACCTTAGAAAACTACAAATAACAAAGGTAAAATTGCTCTAGGGCAAAATACAGCCATCCTTGAACAAGCGGGAGATAATCCTCAAAGGCACTCCTCTCTTCAGACTTGGAGAAGGGTCATCCCCTGAATTATAATATAGCTATGGATTACGATAGATATCTAGAATTACAAACTCGCCTAGAATGGTTTTACGATTTTCATCCAGAGTTTTTTAATAATATTTCACCCGAACAGAAGAAACTGCTACAGAATACATTCCTGTACAATATGCCCGACGAACACTATCCGAAGTCACTGCGGGATTTTTACGATAAAAATATCGACAACCAACCAGCAATTCAGAATGATATGCTCTTAGCGATAGATGCTTTATATAAGGCGGCGGGAGCTGGAAGCTTGTTTAGCTATGATGAATGATTTTTCTTCATATGAACACGCCACCAAGCTTATAAGATTTAGGATAACTCCCATGCTGATATAATAAACCCATGATCCACAACTTGTATTCAGCATATTCTTTACCAGCAAACCACGATACATGTCACCTGTTTGAGCATCTGATTATTAGGCGGTTCTTAAAAGAAACGGAAAAAGTTGGCAGTAACCGAGCTTTCGTTGGAAAATTGGATGGCACGACTAGTGAATCAAGCGTATTTTTTACGTCCGCACTATTCACAAGCGAGTCTAATACATTATTTGAAGAAATCATCAACGATGTTACGCCTTTTGAGAAGCCTCTTATTCAACAGTCCATCTCACACCTAGAAGCCGAGAGATGCAGTCCAACATTGATATAGCAGACATGACGCTACTACAAGAACAGCTCGCTCTTTGTCAAAAATATTTTATCGATAGTCAAAAAACCACTCCCAGCAATTCACACCCAAAATCTAAGATTTCTCCTCTTAAAATAAGCCATAGTCCGAAGGATTTTACAGACGTTAAGATTGATATAGAAATTGCTGACGCCAGCGATGAATTGACTGCCGCATTTTTCTGCACATACCCAATACTTTTAGATCTAGTGCGCGACATTTGTTTTGATAAAATCTCATCCTACCCGTCCAGCCCCGGAAAGTTTATAGCGTACTATGACGGCAATTACATCAGCCAAACCTACACCGTAAAAAATACAGACCTTGCTCGACTGAGCTCAAGTGAAACTATACAAACATATTTACAAAACTTTAACATATCCTCGCACGCAACCGACCTAAGAAATCTTGCCGAAGCTTTCACGTCTGACCCATTTTATATTTCAGTGCCCATATATTTTTATCAACAAACCGCTACGCCACTATCCAGAAATGGTCTAGCGAAAACTATAAACGTCGCAAATATGAACGCAATCCTAAAACAAGTAAAGGTGACAATAATCCTGGATTATTAGTCCTAACTAATTTTCTAGCAGAAAGAAAAGATTCTGAAGAGGAAATATTAACGCCACCAATACGCAAGCTTATTGACAAACCCTAAACTCAATACCAATCACGCCATAAATCTTTTGGTCTTCAATAGAATAAAATTCAGAAATTTGATTTTCTAACCATTCGACATTATCACCGCCGAACTTTCGCGGATTATTGTGAGAAAATAAGTCACGAAATGTCGCGCATCTAAGCAAACCAACAACCTCAGCAGTAACAGTTTGCTCGGAATTATCTCTATTTGTAAAAATAATCCGATCCCCGATCTGGATTTTCTGTCGTTTGGCGTCATATAGTCGCGACTCGATAGTCTTATTGCCAGAAATAATAGCGTTAAACGGCTCAGTCGCCAATTTTAATTGGTGTGTGGTCATAAAATTATTTGCCTTTCTTGCTATAATTAAACCATCATATAAATAAATATTCAAATATCTGCACTTCCATAAGAAAGGCTATCAAATGACCAAAAAATTACTAGAAATCGAACGCAAGCGCCAGCTAACGGGCAATATTGAAGAGCTAATCGGGCGACTGCAAAACATCGGTTTTGAGCTAAAGAGTAATCTACGCGAAATTGATACGTATTATTCTCGTCCTGATATCGACTTTATGCAGACGGTTGAATGCTTGCGGATTCGCCAGCGTGATAGTTTTGCTGAGGTAACATATAAGCCAGCAACGACTGCTGCAACACATACAGAAAATAATGTAATCATTAAGCCCGAGACAAACCTGCCAATTCAACCCGAAGATACAGCAACCGCCAAGCAGCTACTGACAAGCCTCGGTATGGTGCAACTGGTCGAGGTCAACAAATACCGTCGCTCGTTTCAGTCCTCTGACTTTCCGCAAGCAACGGTAGCCATCGATGAAATCAAAGACGCTGGGACTTTCGTGGAAGTTGAGGTTTTGTCGAATGACGAGGCCAGTGCGCTGATGACGATTAGTGAAATTGAAACCAAACTCGGTCTGGATTCAATGGAAATTGTGACGCGACCTTATAGAGACATTTGTATGGACTATTAAGAAGATCGCCACAAAACTTCACAACTCCACTCGCAACCAATATAATACATTCATGAATACTTCACGAAAAAATCGCATCATAAAAATTACTATTTGGGCAGTCTGCTCAATTATCGTTATAACTGCTTTATTAGTCGCCGCAGCTTTCTTTTGGCCAGCAGCATCCAAGCAATTGCAATCTTCAAGCTCTGAAAAATTAAGCTATAACGACGCCATCGCCGCTGCAAATCGTACTGTTAGTGAAGACACTTCAAATACCGACGTTAGACCAGAATGTCGATCGATTATTAAAACCCACGGCAAAAGAACCACCAAAGCCGTTATGATGATTCATGGCGTAAGCGCATGCCCACAACAATTCGCAGACTTGGGCAATACCTTTTTCAATGCCGGCTATAACGTCTATATTCCCCGCGTTCCCAGCCACGGTCTGACAGACAACAAACGACACGGAGAAATTACCATTCCAGCAATGGCACAATTTATGAACTCCAGCACCAGCATAATTAGCGGTTTGGGTGATGAAACGGGAATTGTCGGACTTTCTGGCGGCGCAAATATGGCGACCTGGATTACGCAATATAACAGCCAAACCATATCACGAGCGCTACTTCTATCACCTTTTTATCAGCCTTCAGCGTCAGAAACCCCTTCCTGGAAAATTCCGCTTTTACGAAATCTTTACGGACGAAATATTCTTCCAGATTCGTTCACGGGTAGCAATTTGTCATATCGCGCTCTTGGAAAATATATAATAATCGCCAAGAACTATAAATCTGACCTAAAAGCTCCAGGACTAAAATACGTCGGGGTTGTAACGAGCGAAAACGATACCGCAATTGATAAAAATCTCGCGGTCAACATACCTAAGCAAATGGCTGCAGCTTCTGGCGCCAAATTCCAATATTATTCAATTCCGGCCTCATTTGGCATCGGTCACGACATTGTAGCCTTAAACCAAGACGAGGTTAAAAAGCACGCTGACAAATTATATCCGTTCTATTTGGATATGTACGAAGGAAAAGACTTAAAATTAGAATCAAAATAGAAAATTACTATTTATCTTGGGCGGCCAAAATTCGCGCTTGGATTTCGTCCAGCTGTGCGTCGTCCATTTTCGGACCGTCAGCCGTAGTTAGCCAGCCAGGATATTCCTCATAAAACGCTTGCTCGTGCGACACTGGCGAACCAATTCCCTTTGCCAAATCGCCATGAAGCGGCATCAATTTGGCGTGCACGTGTGCTACGCCTGTGCCTTCAAAAATCAGCGCTACTCGCGGCGTGTCAAATGCTTTTTCCAAAATACCAGCAACCTTTTTCACTGCCAGCATCATTTCAGAATATAAATTATCGTCCAAAGAAAATACGTAATCACCCGGATTCTGTTTCGGAATCACCACAGTAAAACCTGGCGTATTCGGAAACGGTGTTAAAAATGCTAGGAATTTCTCATCTTCCCAAATCTTCCAAGATTTCATTTTTCCAGATACGATGTCGTCAAAAATTGTGTGATTCATAATTACTCCTTTATGCAAATAAATCGTTTAATGCCTCACTCACCGTTGGATGAGTGAATATTTGGTCACGCAGCACAGTATATGGCAGGCCATTATCCATTACAGTTTTGATAATATTAATGACTTCTGGTGAGTTACGACACAATAAACTAGCACCCAAAATTTGTTCAGTGTTTGCATCAATCACCGCACGCAGCAATCCTGTTGTAGCATTATCAACATGCAGGCGTGGAATCGCCATAGCAGGCAGCTCTTTTACGATAATTTCGCACCCCGTCGCACGCGCCTCAGCCTCTGTCATACCCACCCGACCTAGCGGCGTTTGCATAAAGACCGTGTACGGCAAGGTTTTTTGTTTGGCGCGAGTGTACAGACCGTCACCCAGCAACTGGCTTCTCACAATCCGAAAATCGTCCAGCGACGCATAGGTAAATTGTGGCCCACCCGTTACATCGCCCATTGCCCAAATATGCGACCGACTAGTACGAAGTGTTTCATCAACCACAATTGCCCCGCGCTCATCCGTCGCTACACCAGCAGCTGGTAAATTCAAGCTCATCGTTGCCGGGCGACGGCCCGTAGCCATCAAAACCGCATCATAACCAGCGTAATCATCATGATTTACTGTGCGAATCGTCGCAGTAGACTCACCCTCAATCGCTGTCACATCCACACTAAACACAATCTCAATACCCTGTGCCTGCAATGCTTCAGTAGCAGCCCGAGCAATTGCTGGATCTTCACGTGCAAGCAGAGCATCGCCCCTCTCAAATACTGTTACTTTTGTACCAAGTTTGGCATAAGTTGAGGCAAATTCTAACCCAATATAACCGCCACCAATGATAGCTAGCTGTTTTGGCTGCGTCATTCTATCCAGCAATTCAGTACTGGTATACACAAACGGCTTATCAACACCTGGAATATCTGGGATGATTGATTCCGCACCGGTGTTAATAAAAATCTGCGGTGCACTAACTACTAGCTCGTCGCTACCCGCCACAACCTTCACAGTACGATCATCTACGAACGATGCCTCACCCTCAATGACGCTCACTGTTTCACGATCCGCAAGCATATGATAGTTCTTCTCATTCAACCGCGCTACCACTGTTGTCTTATGTGCCATCGCCTCATCAAAACTTTGATGATGTTCGGCTGCATTGACTAGCACCTTAGTAGGAATACAAGCAATATTAATACAGGTGCCGCCATACATCTTTGGCGACCGCTCCACTAGCGCTACCTTTTTTTCCGCATTTGCCAGCGCTACCGCCAATGTTTTGCCAGCTTTGCCAAAACCAATGATGAGTGCGTCAAATTGTTGTGTATCCATTTTACCTCCTCCTATCTTTTTTAGCGATCTCTCTCGCTGCAACAAATTCTCTATCGGCACACAGAACTACCTATTTTATTACAAGTTTTTGAGCTACTACTATTATCATGTGTAATAGCTCCTTAAAACTGTTCCAAAAAATCCAACTTACCGCTATACGATGTTGTCAAAAATTGTGTGATTCATAATTACTCCTTTTGAAGTAATTATAGCATTTTACGAAGTTTTCAGGTCGGACAATTTAAGTTCCATCCTACGGCAAATCAGAACTAGCCATATCGTCGCAAAAATCCCCAATAAAACTTCTACTATCACAAACCAAAACTTGCCCATAGCGTAACCTTGCGCCGCTATAATTGTCGCAAAAATCGGAAAACTGAAAGATGAGATTCGCTCGCGATGAGTTAAATAGCTCAAACTTGACGGTAAAAGAAACATCAAAAGCACCATCAATATCACGATGCCGCGCGAGAAAATAAAATGAGCCGCGTGCATTGTGTCGTTCGGGCAAAGCGCCACTCCTATCATACAAATCGCAAACAATGAAAGTATCCAGCCAGATATCCGAGCAGAGCGAATTTGACCAAGCTTAAGATAACCGTGATTCATAAAAAATCCAATCGTTGCCATAATCAAACCAGATAAAAACACTCCCGAATTGAACGAAAATGCAGACAAACGATTCGAGGTGGTTTCACCCAATCTGCTCAAGCTCCAGTTCGTCCACCGAGTATCATCAGAAAGCAGCATCGCCACAACCAAGCCCACAGCCAAAACGACACCATTAAGAATACAGAGCGCCTGAAGGCGATTCTTGTATAAAAAATCCTTAATCTGTCGAAGTTTCATATTGCTAAAATTGTTCCAAAAAGTCCAACTTGCCACTTTCAAAATGACGGACATCTTCGATTCCATACTTCATCATAACCAAGCGGTCAATTCCGCAACCAAAAGCAAATCCCGTATATTTATTCGGGTCAATTTGCGCCGCTCGAAGAACGTTCGGATGAATCATTCCGCAGCCCAATAGCTCAATCCAACCTTCACCAGAGCAGACTTTACAATCTGGATTTTTGCCTTCACAAAACGGACAGCTTAACGCAAACTCGAAGCTAGGCTCAGTGAACGGAAAGTAAAATGGATTAACACGGACGTCAAGCTTCTTGCCGTAATATTCCTGCAAAAATTCTTGCAATGTGGCGATCAAATTGCCAATATTAACTCGGCGTGAAACGTACACGCCTTCGACTTGATAAAACGTATGCTCGTGGCGCGCGTCCAAATCTTCGTTACGGAAAACACGATCAGGAACGATAGCGGCAATAGCCTCGCCTTTTTCCAAATTGTCGCGATATTTTATCAACACACGATTTTGCATAGTCGACGTATGCGCCGGAGCAATCAAACGATCACCATTAGAATCAGTTTCCTCGGTCATAAACGTATCGTAATCGTCGCGCGCTGGATGACCTTTTGGAAAATTCAGACTCTCGAACATATGGAATTGATCGTCAATTTCTCTGGATTCTTCCGTGACAAAACCCATGCGATTAAAAATCTCAGAAATGCGCTCAATTTCAGCGCTCAGCGGATGAATCGTGCCTTGTTCGCTCGGCAAAAGTTCAGGCTTTGGCGAATTCACATCCATCGGCGCCGTAACGTCAATCGGTTTCAAGTCAACTTTTTCCAGCTCTTCCAGCCGCGCAGCAATAGCCTGTTCAATCGCCTGCTTCAACTCGTTAATTCGCTTGCCGAACGGACCACGCTCAACTGGCGGCAATGACTTGATTTGCTCGTACAATTCCCTAAGTCGTCGATCACGTAAAAACTCACGCGGAGACTTGGATTGTGAAACCGCCAAAACTATTTCTCTTCTCAATTCGTCTAAGTCAACCATTTTATCGTCCTTGCATTAAAAACATTACAATCACCGCACCAGCCATAATAGCAATTAAAATCCACGCCCACGCCAAAGTCGTCGTCTGTTTCGTGCCTTCCAAATATCTTATGTCGTCGACGCCGTCCATAGTTGCCTTTTCTTGCAAACTCGAAGCCTTCGCCTTCTCTCTTAATTCCGCCGCAATTCGCTCTTGCAATTCACTGCGCTGATCCTGTTGATTTACAAATAATCCCATAACTACAGTATAGCAAATTATGTTATAATAGTCGTGATATTACTTTAAGGAGGGAATATGGCTACGAAGAAAACTTCAAAGAAAGCCCCAGTTAAAGCCGCAGAAAAGAAAACCTCTGCCGCTAAAACTGAAACCAAAACGACCGTCAAGTACGTCGTTACTGAATCTAACGCTAAAAGCAAGCGTGTCAAACTAGATTCTAAATTACCAGACAACTTAATTAACATCGTTATTGCGGAAGTTATCGGCACGTTCATTTTGACGCTTGCCGCATTATTCGCATCAGATATTTTGTCATCAATGTATGTCGGTTTTGCATTGATGTTCATCGTTGCAATCATTGGCAACATTTCTGGCGCACACGTAAACCCAGCTGTCACGTTTGGTCTATGGACAATGCGTAAGCTAAAAACCATACTCGTACCATTTTACTGGAGTGCACAATTCCTCGGTGCAATGGCGGCTATCGTGCTTGTTGGCTCATTAACAAACGGCGGATTTGCCCTAAGCTTTGACCAATTCACTGCGTTCTCCTGGAACATCTTTGCGATGGAATTAGTCGGCACTGCTGTATTTGTATTTGGCATCGCCGCAGTGTTACAGCGCAAAGAAATCAAAGCAGCTGGTCAAGCTTTTGGAATTGGCTTGGCATTGATGATTGGTCTTGTCGTATCTGGCTCAATCTCTTCGTACATTAAAAGTACTGCTATTGCAAAAATCCAAAAAGATCAAAGCACTGCTCAAACTGAGAAAAACGGCCGCACTTACCCACGCGAGATCTACATCTCAGGCGCAACTTTGAACCCAGCAGTTTCTTTGGCTGTCACAGAGAAAACCGATTCTCAACTACGCAGCAATGGAGTATTGCCGGCTGAAGGCGAAAAAAGCTATTCACGCTTTAGCCTGGAAGTAATTGCCGCTACCCTAATCGGCGCAGCATTAGGCGGCAACCTATTTCTACTCGTCAATTACCGAAACAAAGACGAAGAATAGATTATAACTTCACAATAAAATATCCCGCTTAATCGGCGGGGTATTTTTTATGTCAATCTTCCTGAGTCGGCCGATCAATCAGCTCCGGCTGCGCTTGGTTATTGCCACCAGAAATTCGTACAACATCCTTATCAATCTTCCCCAATTCCTTGTACGTATTGTTATAATGACCAACGGTCGTACTAAGACTCTTGCCCATTTTCGTCATCAACTCATCAAACTTTTTAATATGAACGCCCAATTGCCCAACTCGAACTTGAATGTCTTTAGCTTGCTCTTCAATTTGTAGACTACGAAGCCCCTGAAGAACGGTCTGTAGATACGCCAGAAAACTAGTAGGACTAACAATAATCACTCGTTTATCTCGAAACGCGTATTCAATCAGATCGCGACTCGAACCACCCTGACCAACATTGTTAATCAGAAGATCGTAATACAAAGATTCGCTAGGAATAAACATAAAAGCAAAGTCCATGGTGTTTTCGCGCGGACGAATGTATTTGCTAGTTTCGTCAATTCGCCCCTTAAGGTCAGCCTTCACCTTATTCAGCCACATTTCACGCTCAGATTTTGTCTCAGCATTAATCATCCGATTGTAATTCTCCAAAGAAAACTTACTGTCCACCGGCAATATCTGCCCCTTATCCAGAAAAATAACCGCGTCAACAATTTCACCATCCTTGAAGCGATATTGCATTTGATATTGCTTGGCTGGCAAAACGTTGTCCAACACACTCTCCAGGTAAAACTCACCAAAGACCCCGCGCTGCTTTGGATTTTGCAACACGTTTTGCAAGGTTTTCAGATCGGTCGCCACATCGACCACACGCTTATTAGTCTCATCCAATTTCGCCAATCGCTGCGTCACGTCAGCCACCAACTTCGCACTTTCTGACAATTGTTTCTGCACGGAAGTCTGAACTTGCGCGTTACTTCGCTCCAACTTATCGCTGACGGATTCATTCAGTTTCGCAATAGTCCGCCCCAATTCTACGACATCGGTTTTAATTAGCTCGACGGATGATTGATTTTTTAGCTCGCTGATTTTTGATTGCAGGACAAATAAAGTCGCGCCCAAACCAATAGTAATAATAATTAAGAGAATAATGATAATGATTTCCATACACTTAGTGTACAGTGATTATAACGCCAAGACAACTCGTGCTAAGATCGCAAATAAAGTCATAAATAAAATTGCTGCGCCGTTACCGCGAATTCTATTCAACCAAATTAACGACAAGTACACCAAAACTGTCGCCAAAACTACCCATAGCAATGACAAAATCCAAGATCCGCCAGCCCATAATGTAGCGCCCCACAATGACACAGTTGCCGCGATCACTACCAGCAGAGGTCGCTTAATGCCAAATACCGCCAACACCGGCACCAACATAATTCCCGCCAAAACCAGTGCGACGTAAGATGCAATGCTCGTGCTGTTTGCGCAAATAGAAATATGCTCAGCGTTCGCGCAAAATACAGGCGTAATCATAAATTTATCAAACGCAAGCGCCAGCAACCAGATAGCCACGCCGCTAGCAACTAAAATCGCCAAAATCCTCAAGAAAACTCGCCTTGAAAATGGATATGTGTAATCTGATATTTCTTCACGGAAAATAGCTGACAATAATTTCATACGTAAATTGTAACGTAAACTTGTCAATATTGCAAATGTATATGCTTAAATATTATGCTTTTTCAGGAGATTCATCGGTTTATACCAAATAATCCCTACGCAAGCAATCAATAATCCGCCAATAACGTCAAGTGGCGTATGCACCAGAGCAATAACCCGACCGACACATATTAAGATTGTCATAACCAGACAAACAACAGCCAGCCGCCAGCTCTTTGCTCCGAAAAATACCGCCAAAGTAATTGCCATTGTAAATAGAGCGTGATCAGACGGAAAACCCGGATTATTAAGGAATGACGCGCCGGCAGATACGCCCAGAATCTCGAACGGGCGCGTTTGATCTGGTTGATAAATTGACCCGATAATTTTTGCCGCCACGTAAGCAGTCAACCCAGCCATCAAAACTTGACTATAAACTTGATATTTCTCTTTATTTGGAACCAATTTTATCAGCGCGTACGCACCAATTAGCACGACCGGCACCACTAGTCCGTCAGCAATTAGCTTCACAATCCATTGCAAATCCATACTATAAGTATATCGCGTCAACGACCACCAGTAAACGCTTGCGGAAATCATTTTTCTATAGTACAATTATGCTTGCCGTTGGGATGTCGCCAAGTGGTAAGGCAGCGGGTTCTGGTCCCGCCATTCGGGGGTTCGAATCCCTCCATCCCAGCCAAGTTTGAAATTTAGCAGCCAATTATTTGGCTGTTTTTTTCGTCGATAAATTTGCGCAAATCAACAAAATCCACATCATGAATACCAGAAAAATCGCAGCCACATTATTCACATTCTTTATCGTTGCACCAAATATCACTGCCGCGTGACCGTTCGCAAATGCCAAAAAACCAATTGCCGTCATAATCCCCAAACTCAAAAAACCAGCCATTCTGCTCGTCAGAGTAATTCTTTTTGGCATATCCATATCAATTAAAAACGGCAACGACGTTAGCTCAACAATCACCAATATTATCGCAATCAGAAGACTTAAAGATGACGGAACCCCCGCAGAAGTAAGGACCGCAGAAAACTTCTCAAACGTAAATAATTGACATAATAATGACACCATTATTAATAGTCCTGTAATCAATTTAACAATTTTATTCACTTTTCTAGACATAATTTCAGTATAGCTTGCGCGTCAAAAAAGCTCAAGCTTGTTGTATTTTTTACGAAAGCACTTGCACTTTTTATAAAAACGTCATAAAGTTAAATCAGCGAACGTTACAAAAATAAACACCAAACAGTACCTTTCGCTCTACGACAAATCCACCACAACTTAAAATACCCCGTCTCTATGGGGTATTTTTATTGGTCAATATTCGCGATTGTTCAGCGCGCCACTCGGCAATTTTTCCGTGGTGTCCGCTCAATAAAACATCCGGCACACGTAAACCTTTAAATTCCTCAGGTCGTGTATATTGTGGAAACTCCAACGTTTCTCCATCTGAAAAACTTTCAATTTCCGCAGACTTTTCGCCGCCCAAAACTCCAGGAATCAACCTAACAATAGAATCAATCATCATCATTGCCGCCAGCTCTCCGCCCGTCAGCACAAAATCGCCAATACTCCATTGTTCATCAACTAGCTCTAAAATTCGCTCATCAACACCCTCGTATCGCCCGCAAATAAATATCACACCCCTGTCGTCATCGGCTTCTTCCTGGGCTTTAGCCTGCTTCCAGCGTTGCCCTCGCGGACTCATTAATACCACCTTCGCTGTTTCATCCTGAGATTTAGCAAATTCTACCGCTTTCCATAACGGCTCAATCATAAGAAGCATCCCGTCGCCGCCGCCATAAGGAGTATCATCAACCTGGCGACGAAGGCCCAAACCAAACTCCCGCAGATTCACCGTCGTAAGCTCTACAATACCGTCTTTCTGAGCCTTCCACATCATGGAGTTGTTAAAAACTCCCGTTGTCATTTCTGGGAAAAGTGTAATTACTTGAAATTTTCTCATCTGTTACAGTGTAGCAAGTGTTGACGTGATTGTCCAGGTATGGTATATATATATTAACTTCTGTTCAACCGAACAGAAGTAGCCCTTACATAGTAGAAAGGACATAAATATGTCCGGAGAACCCTCACTGGAAGATGTCAGATATGCTCTTAATGTAGCCGGACTAAGCCCCAGGTCGCATGCTTACGCCGACCTGTATGGCGGCAGCATAGTCAAAGTCCAGACCCCACTGATCATCAACGGCGGAACACAGATTCCTCGTGGGGCTGATGGTGATATCCAGCGCGAGCTGGCTTATCTCATCGATAAGATCGTATGGGAGGAAAACTCCACTGGAAACTGGCAGTTGGCCTTCTCAGGGAACGGGATCGCCATTACGGTCGGTGCTGACGTCCTCCTTCCTGAAGGACACAACATCCACAGCGACAATCATTACCCCCTGATTCATCAGGGGAATGATGACGGACGCGCGGAGCGTGTCTACGCCGAATGCATTTCTGGGTCCACTTTTAACCTACTCTCGATCATCAAGACATTCTCCTGGATGCCCGACAAAGCGATCGCGGAATTGCTCCGGCACGGTCCGGGGCACGAAGTTATTCGCATTAACAGCCGAGAGGTTTACGAAGACCTGTTGCCACATCTGGCACAGGCATTCCCCTGGGTGGCGGAGGCATCCTTTATGCCATATCCCTTGAAAGATGTTGACGGCTGGATCTCCCGACCCATCCTACAAGAGGGCTAACGCCCGCTGAGAAAATAGCTCGTTGAGACACCAAGTCTCAACTTGAGACTCGGCGGGCTATTTTCATGTCTTTTTACAGAAATTATTTCCCACCAAAAAACCGCCCCACTAAGGACGGTTTTTTAGCACAAATAAGGCTCTCAATGGTTTCCCATTGTCTCGCATAGAGCTGTTCTCGCATAATGTCTGTGCTTGAACTGGTTTTAATTATATATCAAGATCGTCGAGTTCTGCAAGCTCTTTTCTGGTGTTTTCTGCGTAAGATGA
This sequence comes from uncultured Candidatus Saccharibacteria bacterium, assembly GCA_937875955.1. Taxonomy (GTDB): domain Bacteria; phylum Patescibacteriota; class Saccharimonadia; order Saccharimonadales; family Saccharimonadaceae; genus Nanosynbacter. Next base: position 76,314 of record CALFHE010000016.1, read on the forward strand.
TTCATTTTCCACAGCTTCATCTGTTGAGTTATCCACAGAAGCATTACCGTTATAATCATTTTCTTCGCGTGCGCCAGAAAAACCATCATTGTTAACGATCTTCAAGTTATATCGAGCGTCATTCTTTGCACCCAAAGCTCGCAGAAGTGTACGCAAACTCTGCGCAGTACTGCCGCGCTTACCAATGACTCGACCCAAATCTGCTGGATTAACTGTTAATGTTAGTAAAACGCCTTTTTCATCAATTGTTCGGTCTACTACGACATCTTCTGGATGTCCAACCAACGCCTTTACAGTATATTCTACAAACTGCTGATCTATTGTTGACATTCTGCCCCTCCTCCTGGAATTAAACTGTATTTTCATTATACACGAGCAGTTTACGCCGTGCAAACTTTAATTATTTCTCGCCAGATTCTTTATATTTAGCAATTGCAGCACGAGCGGCTTGCTGTTGGGCAACTTGCTTTGACGGACCAATGCCTCGCCCCATCATATTATCGCCAACAAAAACCCCAAGAGTAAAGACTTTATCGTGATCTGGACCTTCTTCGCTCAGGACTTTATATATTGGCGTTTGATTGTCAACTCGCTGAGAAATCTCCTGCAAATACGACTTCGGATCACGCCAACTGCCAGACTCCAAAATTCCATCCAACTTAACAATTATATGCTTGTGAATAAAATCGCGAGCATCGTCAAAGCCGCGCTCCAAATAAATCGCGCCGATTACCGCCTCAAACGCATTAGCTAAAATCTGTAAATGCGCTCGCTCCGAGCCGTTCTTCTCGCCCTTTGACATGCGAATCAGCGGACCATAGCCCAACTTATCGCCAGCATCACCAATACTTTCCGTTCGTACCAAAGCTGCTCGCCAAGCAGTCAAAATTCCCTCTGGCTCAGAAAAATGCGTAAACAAATATTCCGTTACCGCCAATTCCAAAACCGCATCACCTAAAAATTCCAAGCGCTCATTGTGGTGATGGACGGATTTTCGATGCTCATTCACATAACTACGGTGAGTCAAAGCTGTAATCAGCAAATCCAAATTCGTAAATTCAAAACCTAATTTTTCGCGCGCAAAATCTTGATATGGCGCAGTGTTCATTCCGTTCATTTATAAGTTCTCCTGTCTAATTCGTTTCATTGCCAAAAGAATCAGCTTGCCAATATCTTCATATTCAACTTCATCCAGCGCCTCATGAAAACTAAACCATTTAAGTCCATTCATCCACTCTTCCTTTTGGAGTTTCTCATTAGGATCCAGTGCCTTAACCAGATAAACTTGCGTTGTCATCAATACCAATTTATCGATTCGACGATAACGAAAATTAACCTTGCCCAGCCAGCCGTGCAGTTCAATTTTCTTCAGTCCAGTTTCCTCACCGATTTCCCTACGAGCCGTCACTTGAGCTGTTTCACCTGGTTCAATGTGCCCTTTCGGAATTGTCCAGCGATCGCGAGCGTCTTGATAAAGCAAAAATTCCGCCTCGCCCTTTTTATTACGACGAAAAATCACGCCACCAGCAGTTGGCTCGCGTACAATTTCCTGAATCAATGGCTTCTTGCTGCCACCAAAATATTTTTTTATCTTATCAAAGTTGCTTGTTCTCACTGTCGGACTCCTCCACGAGAGTACGGAGTGCCGTGCCAAGCACGCCATTCACAAACTTACCCGAGTTATCCGAACCGAACGCTTTCGCTAATTCTACCGCTTCGTTAATCACCACTTTCGGCGGAACGGTATCTGCACAATATAGCAATTCATATAAACCAATTCTAAGTACCGCCCGATCAATTCGCGGCAACTGACTAATAGGCCATTCTGGCGCCAATGGTTGCAATTTCTCGTCCAATTGACTCTGCGTCGAAAGTACGCCACTGATCAAATTATCAATAAATTCAATATCGTCAACCGATGATTTATATTCAGCCAAATTACGCTTTAAAATAGTCTTATAATCAACATCGCTATCACCAACCTCTTTGCGAAATTCATGTTCATAAAGTGTTTGCAGTGCGACAATTCGTCCCAAATGACGGTTTGATGCCATTATTAAGCGTCCTGTTCGTAATTATTATTTTGTTGTTTTACCAGTTTCACGCTTGGTTGTTTTTACCTTAACTGGTGAAGTTGCGTTAACACGACGTGCTAATTTTAATACCAAGTGGCTGCGACGAAGACCAGTTTTACGTGGACTACTCTGTTTCTTAGGTTGTGCCATAATTTATTCTCCTCTTTTAGGTTGTCATAAAACTTACGTACTATTATACCTTTTTTATTGGACAATCTCAAGAGCTTGTCTGCAAATTAGATAATAATATTGACTTTTTATGTCGTTTATGTTAATGTTAAGACATGAGTGAAAAACAATTTACATCACAAAGTAACGGTAAAGATGATTTAACTGCATTGATAGACGAGATTTATTCAAAAAAATCCACGGAAATAACAGCCTTAATGGATGCTGTATTTACTAAATCAGATAGCTATGATAGCACTAGTATGATACCAGAGACTCGGACGGACGAGGAAATAAGTGACACCCCAGAGAAAAACAACAAAAACCTACCAACCAAAATAGCCGTAGGAGCACTAGCTGCAGCTGTGGCCATAGGCGGTATCGTTGGGTTGGATAAACTCACAGGAAGAACTGCTTCTGCAGAAATAACTATTCACAACCCAGAAAAGGCACGAGAGCAGATATGCGACACACAGGCTACACTAGAAGAGAGTCTAGGATTGCCTAAATCTACCAGCTACGATAGTTTTCGAGGATGCGACGGAACAACCGACATGGCCACCAAAGAAGGATTGGATCCAGGAGACAAAGTCGAGATTACTGTTACCACTGGAGCGGCTGCAGCAAAGAAAGTCGAAAACCCGAATAACTAAACCACAATATTCACCAGCTTACCTGGAACATAAACCATCTTTTTAGGTGGTTTATTGTTTGTGAATTTCTGGACATTTTCGTCAGCCAGAGCCGCCGCTTCAACACCTTGCTTATCAGTACCACTCGGCAGTTCAAGTTTCGCACGAAGCTTGCCATTCACTTGAACTATAATAGTCATCACACTGCTCTTTAGATATTTTTCATCCCACTTTGGCCAGTGACCAACGTGAACCGTATCATCATGACTCATTTCATGCCACAATTCCTCTGTGATATGCGGAGCAAAAGGCGCCAAAATCTGAATCAAGCTCTCTAATGCAAATCGCCATTCATCTGACATGTCAATTCCGTGCGATTCTTTTATCTTATACAGACCATTGACCATTTCCATCATCGAAGCCACGGCCGTGTTAAACTTCTCATCTTCAATGTCACGAGTAACTTTTTTAATCGTCAAATGAGTTAATCGCAATAATTCTTGAGCTGTTTTTTCATCCGCACCAAGAGAGTCGTTTGGATTCTTATCAACGAACTCCTGAACCAAATTCCATGCTCGATTTAAGAACCTGTAAGTTCCCGGAACACCACGAGGATCCCATGGCGCGTCCATGTCATAAGGAGCGATAAACATTTCATAAACTCGCAGCGCATCGGCGCCGTATCCACTATCCATAATTTCCATTGGATCAATAACATTGCCCTTAGACTTGGACATTTTCTGACCATCTGGTGCCATAATATATGCATTGTACATCATTCGTTTAAAAGGCTCTGGAGTCGGAACAAGACCGAGCTTATAGAAAAATCGCATCCAAAAACGACTGTATAGCAAGTGAGCCACGGCGTGGTCGGCGCCATTGTAATAATCAACCGGCATCCAATGGTTAATTCTCTCAGGATTCCATGCTTCATTATCATTGTGCGGGTCGAGATATCGTAAGAAATACCAACTAGAACAGGCATAGCCATCCAAAGTGTCAGTCTCACGTCGACCTTCTACCCAATTATCGCCGTCAGGTTTATTTTCTGTAATTGGCACAGTTTTTCCAGTTTCAACATCCACCCAGACTCGTACCCAATCATCAACCTGGGCCAAAACGGAAGTATTACCGCCCGTTGGTTTAAAGTTCTCCACCTCTGGCAAAATCACCGGCAAGCATTCATCAGCCACGGCAATTGGCGCATGACCATCAACATGAACAATTGGAATCGGAGCGCCCCAATAGCGCTGACGAGAAATCAACCAATCGCGCATTTTATACGTGGTTTTGCTTCGCCCAGAATTCTGCTGCTCCAGCCACGCAACAATTTGCTCACGGGCATCCTCGCTCCTGGTCCCGTTAAACTGTCCGGAATTTATCAACTCACCTTCACCAGAATAACAACCAGCATCGGCTGAATGCTCAGGCTTATCAATGACCTGGATAATCGGCAAGTCAAATTTCTCGGCAAACGCAAAATCGCGCTCGTCGTGCGCTGGCACCGCCATGACTGCGCCGGTTCCATAGCCACCCAAAACATAATCCGCCACCCAAATCGGCAATTTTTGACCATTAACTGGGTTTATGACATAACTGCCGGTAAATACGCCTGTTTTCTCTTTATTCTCTTGACGTTCAACATCAGATTTTTGTTGCGAAGCCTGGATATACGCTTCAACCTTTTCGCGCGTATCAGAATTGACCAATTGAGAAATCAGAGGATGTTCCGGTGCCAAAGCTACATACGTCGCACCAAACAACGTGTCAGGACGAGTTGTGAAAACTGTAATCTTGGAGTCTTGGCCACTAACTGCAAACTCAACTTCCGCGCCAACTGATCGACCAATCCAATTCTTCTGCATGGTTTTAACCATTTCCGTCCAATCAAGCGCATCGGTTGCCTCTAAAATTTCATCTGCATACGCCGTAATTCGGAAGAACCACTGCTTAAGGTTGCGCTTGGTTACAGGATTACCGCAGCGCCAACATTTGCCACCTTCAACCTGTTCGTTAGCAAGCACCGTGTTATCAGTTTCACACCACCATTGTGGCTGTTCTTTTTGATATGCCAAATCGTGCTTATATAATTGCGTAAAAATCCACTGAGTCCATTTGTAATATTCTGGATCGGCTGTAGAAATTTCTTTTGTCCAATCATAACTAAACCCAAGTCGCTTCAATTGCTCCTTAAAGTGAACTTTCGCCTCATCGTGCGCTACACGCGGCGTTTTTCCGACTTTAATAGCGTAATTTTCAACCGGCAGACCAAAGCTGTCCCAGCCGATTGGATGATAGACATTATAGCCCTGCTGACGCTTGAACCGTGCCTTAATGTCGGCAAATTGAAAAGTACGACCGTGACCAATGTGAATTCCCGCCCCTGTAATCCCCGGAAGCATGCTCAAACTGTAATATTTCGGCCGAGTCGTGTCGTTAAAATCAACCGCGTAAGTACCGTCAGCCTCCCATTTGTTTTGCCATTTTTGTTCAATTTCTGTCGGATTATAGCGTCTCATATCTGTAATTATAGCAAATAATCCCGCTCATTACGAACGGGATTATTATTAGGCGATTAAGCTATTTACCTAGTCGAGGTTGATGACAATCCGCTCGAATACCCTTCCATAAAACCTTCTACAAACTCTTTCAAGCTTTCAGCGTCCGACGGCGCCTTAATTTCCTCGGACTTGTTCATATTAATGTCAAATGAAATTTCTACAGAAGCCTTCTTGCCATCACCTTTCAACTCCAAGGCCTTCAGTTCATGAGATGACCTATCAACCCACACCTTCAATGAAGCTGTGTCAATAGATGATAATTCACTGCTCTTGTAGCTATTAGATTTTCCACACTTACTGAGTGCCTTGCCTGCTGATGAATTTTTAAACTCATCATTAAATTTCGACAATTTACTGTTATCACCCTTTAGTTCAAAACCATGTCCACCATTACGATCGCTAATCTTTGAGTCTTTTATAGTGAAGAAGCTATTCTTTTGATAAAGTTGAGCTACTTCCTTGCGGACACTTTCATCACTTTGAATTTTCTTCAGGGCGTTAATTCCGCACTTATATTCGCTACCAATTTCATCTGGAGAAACCTTCATCCATGTATTGCTCATTTTATCTATCTCAGAACCCATCTTCTCCAATGTCTGATCACGGTAAGTTTCTATTTGAGATCTTGATAGACTCCCGCCAGATGAAGATTCCATAACTATCTCAAGCAAAGTGCCATACAAATCCTTAAAGTTATTTATCTTCACATATATCGTTCCGTCACTATCAAGAACCACATCACCTTTAAGAGGGATATTTTTCTCAACTCCCTTAACATCAAGCTTAGCGTCAATATTAGCCTTTGACTTTCCCGACTCAGTAGCAGTCTTTACGTTTAGCTCTATTTTCCCCTGGTCGCGCATGTCAATAACTACCTTACTGTCGGCAGTCATCTTCTTTGCCATAATAGCATTAGACACAGCGTCCGTAACCATCTTTTCTGGATTCTGCCACCACAAGAAATAAACTAGCACAGCAGAAATAATAGCAATAAGGGCTATAACTCCCAGCACTATGCCAATTATCAATCCCGTTTTCTTCTTTTTTGGTTGCATCGGCACGCCATTATATTGCGGCTGCGGTGCAGGTTGATTACCTTGATCCATATTCCCCCTTGTTTTATATACCTTGAATTTAATATATCACATTAATCTTTAAATTGTGAGAAAAATTGGTTTTTCCTAGCAATCCACTCCGGCGTTTGCCTGACTAAGTATTTATCGTCCTCAGTGCTATGAAGGTTGATTTTTATAGATTCCTCTAGCCATACGCCGCCGCTTGAACCCTTAAACAGAGCAATGCCTTCAGATTTCAATTTGTCGCGCACGAAAGACCCAGCCTCGATGGCATTCTTACATTCCTTCACCTGGCAACCTTTTTGACGAGCGGCCGGCGCCAAATATTGATTAGCTTTCTCACCAACCGTCACAACCCAATCCAACAAATCCGGGCTACAATGAGAACCAAGTTCAGCGTGAGCTTGCTCGAAAATCCCCTTTAAGCCATTCATATTGCCAAGTACAGCAATTCGCTGCGGAGTCTCAATTCGATACAAAGACTGTAAAGCCGCCAAAGCAGTCAACGGCGTCGAACTATAGCTATCGTCAATCAACCAAGTATTATCCGCGCCCTTCAGCAAATTCATCCTGCCAGGCAGTGGACGCAAATTCTCTATACCCTTTTTTATATTCTCCTCAGTTTCACCAAACGCATACCCAATAGCTGCCGCCACGATCGCTGGACGAATATTATGCTCGCCAATTAGCTTAACGTTGACTTCTAATCCATTAGGATTTTCTGGCGACACAATAAAGCCGTGATGTCCATCTTTCAGAGAAAAATTACGATCGTCAAAATTATACTCCGCCACTGGATCACTTCCGTAAGTAGTGATATTAGGATTTGTCAAAAAGCTAGCAAAACGCCCGTCAATGTCATCACGATTTATCATCGCCATTCGCGAGAAATTCGCCAGCGAAATCATCTCATTCGCCACTTCCTCCAAGGAATATTCAACCTGCATTCGACCATTTGTCACAGAGGTTACAACCGTAATATCCGGCACGACGTAAGCCTTAAACCAATCGTTGTAGCCAAGCTCCTTTGGATTAAATTCCTGAACAATCACTTGGACTTCCGGTTTTTCGGCCTTAATTCTCTTCTTTACGGCACGCATCACTTTCCACCATTTGAACAAGCCTTTTTCAGGCATTTTCACGCCCATCATCTGAAGGAAAACGTCAGCTTTCGTCTTCGGCTCTTCATTGCGAAGTTGAATATCAAATTGTTGCGCCAAAACCGTACCGATAGCTATTTTTGCACTAGCCTTTCCGGCACTACCAGTTATTGCCACAAGCTTTACATCTGGATGAACAGCAAAAAATTCTCGCACTAACTTTGCTAGTTTTTCTTCCCTCTTTTTTGAAACAGTAACCATAACTATATCATACCATAAGCATTATAGAAGAGCTGCTACGCGCCCACCCGGGGCATATTTGAATGTGTGTTTGTCTTTCAATTGGCAAGCATAGGAGAATGCCCCTATGCGTACCAGCTCATGTTTAATTATGCATTATCGCCCCAAAAAACACAAGCATCATTTCTCATTTACATATTCTGGCAAAACTTTCCCAGCTAAAACTAACGCCATCAAAACTGCAAATCCACACATAATTGACGGAATTCCGATAATAGTCGATGGATCGATGATATTGACAAACGTCGTAGGTGCCATAAATAGAACATATCCCACAATCAACGAACCTAGAGAGCGCCGAATATGTCTGCTGGAGGTTTTACTCCTAACATACGCATAAGCAATTGCTGCAAATAATAGGCCGTAATAATACAAACCATACCACATTCCGAGGCCCGGCTGATTTTCAAAAATCACATAATTACCCAGGCAAGCCCCAGACTTAATTCCGTTAGCCTCCAATAGAAAATAGCTAATAAACATTGCGGCAAAAGTATAACCAAGCACAGGAATCCATCGCCTCTTATCACCAGAAATTTCATATATCAAATGAATGCCCAGAGGCGGAAGCATGGTAATTGCAATATAGCCAAGTTTAGCCCAGCCGAGATTGTCCAGAAGTATCGCACCTTCACAAACGTTATATTCAGCCCATTGAAACAGCGCCAAACAAATCAACAGCATGATCACAATCTTCGTCACGGCATTCAATTTATATTTCCAAAAAGTATATATCGCCAGAATAATTTCAATCGTCAGCGTCGCCAACATTACTGCTGGAGAAAAACAGTAGAGTCTCGGTTTTTTAATCTTATCCATATGCAAATTATATATTATTTTCATCCCGCGTTTTCTATCATCCTCAACAACGCTTCTTCGTCAATAATTTTCGTGCTGTATTGCTCAGCCTTTTTCAATTTGCTAGCACCAACCTTACCACCAGCCACCAAATATGTCGTGTCTTTAGAAACTGCGGTTTGAAAAACTCCACCGAGATTACGAATTTTATCCGCAGCAGCGTCGCGTCCCATAGATTTCAGAGTACCCGTGATGACAAAACTTTTTCCACTCAAACCGCCAGATTTTTTATTGAACTGAGGAACAACACCTAATTCGGTGAATTTATTGAGCAATTTTACGTTATCCTCATCAGCAAACCACGCCACTACAGATTCGGCGACAATTTCACCCACGCCATCAACTTGCCGCAAATCGTCAATCGTCGCTTTCGCCAAATTTTCCATACTTTCAAAATGATTCGTCAAATCAATCGCCGTTTGCGCGCCAATATGACGGATTCCCAGACCGTACAAAAATCGCTCTAATTCAGGACTTTTTTTATCAGCAATTGCAGAAATTAACTTTTGCGCAGAAATATCAGCAAACCGATCCAACTTCAACAAATTGTCCTTAGTAAGCGTAAAGATATCCGCCAAATCGCCGACCAAACCATTGTCAATTAAAACCTCCACGTTTTTTTCACCAAGCGTATCAATATCAAGCGCACCCTTAGACGCGAAATGCGCCAGAGCTCGCTTCAAAATCAGCGGACCACTAGAGCCCTTAACTCGGTAAACAGCTTCACCTTCCGGTCGCACAAATTCCAACTCCGGATATTGCCGTTTTAGCTCTGCTTTATAATCAATTGGCTCAGAATCTGCAGGTCGCAATTCCTTCAAGACACTCTCAACTTGCGGAATAATATCGCCAGCCTTAAAAATCACCACAGTGTCGCCTCGCCGAATATCCAAACGCTCAATTTCATCGGCGTTATGCAAACTGGCGTGCTGCACCGTAGTTCCCGCCACCACCACTGGATCAAACACAGCCACCGGAGTTGCCGCGCCAGTTCGCCCAATAGAAATGACCATATCTCGAACGATCGTTGTAGCTTCTTCGGCCGCGTACTTATAAGCCACCGCCCCACGCGGATTTTTACCCACCATCCCGAGATTGTCATATATCTCTCGATCGTTAATCTTAATAACCAGCCCGTCCGTATTAAACGGCAAGTCATGACGCTTGTCGCTCCATTCGTCGACAAATTTCATCACGTCGGACAAATTATCAAAGACACTAGCCTGCTGATTGCGAGAAATTCCCAGCGCTGTCAAAGCCTCGTAAGCAAAACTATTCGTCGGAACTTCCGAACTATCATCGCGAATCACATCATATCCGCGAAAATGCAACGGGCGCGCCGCTACTAGCGCGGGATCTAATTGACGAATTGTCCCCGCAGCCAAATTGCGCGGATTGGCAAATGTGGGTAATCCTAAAGATTTCTGCTTTTCATTAAGCTCCTCAAAATCCCGTTTCAGCATGACAATTTCGCCACGAATCTCTGTCCGACCATGTAAAAAATCCTCAAAACCCGCCGCTTCACGCAGACGAAGCGGTACGTTTTTAATAGTCCGAACATTATTCGTTACATCTTCGCCAACAAAACTATCGCCACGCGTCACAGCTTGGAGTAGCACGCCATCGACATAAATCAACGCGCACGCCAAGCCGTCCATTTTTATATCCGTAAAAAATTCATGTCGCTGACCCGGTATCAATTTATCAGTTCGCTCAATCCACGCCTCGACTTCACCCTTATCAAAAACATCATTCAAACTGACCATTCGGCGCGCGTGCTCGACTTTTTGAAAACCGTCGAGCAACTTATTTCCAACTCGCTGCGTAGGACTGTCAATAGTAATCAGTTCCGGATGATCCGATTCAATTTTCTTCAGCTCATCCATCAGGCTGTCATAAATCGCATCGCTCACACTTGGCTTGTCTAAGGTGTAGTATTCGTAGCTATAACGATTTAACAGGTCTTTAATTTCGTCAATTCTTGGTTTTTTTGGTGTCACTTTCAACCACCTTTCTGTAGAACAAATAGACATACACGGAAATCATAATTATCGTTACGTAAAGTAAAATTAAGCCAGTTGTTGGGACAATTGGCAGCCAGTCGATGCCACTAATCCATCCCTTCAGCGCGCCGTCAAGCAGAATTACCGGAATCAGAACGACCGCCCACAAAAGCACAGCCAAAACAACAGCCCACGCGAATCTCAGCAAAATTCTTAGTCTTCGCCCCGTCACAATATCGCCCGACAAACGCAGCGCGTGAAACGGATACATCCCCGGCAACGTTACGATGATCATCGCAAAAACCGTAGAAGTCGCCCAATAGACGGACATCGCCACTATTAGAATCGCCGCACCGCCAGCCGCCATCAGAATCGGCGTTTGATTTAACACTCCCGAAGCATTAAGCGCGCTATAAATAATCACCGCCACTGCCGCCGGCACCATTTGAATTAGGAAAACTCCGATGACAATTATTAGCGCAATTATGGGCGATCCAGAGCTATATAAGCCATCACGCATTTTCGGTTTTTTACCAATTAAAATAGCTCGCGTTAGCCAAACGGACGACAGCCAAGTTAATAGCCCCAGAAAAATTCCCGCCGCTTGCTGCACATTTCCACCAGCCGTTCCACTACCAGAAATATAGCTAACTGCAACACCAGAAAATAGGCTAATTGTTGTATAAATTCCGCCGAACCCATTTGACTCAGCCTGATTCATCACGTCTTTAAGTTGTTGGTATGTATCTTGCGACATGACGCTGGCTAAGGCAAACGTCAATATCGACATAACGATAATTAACGCCAGAAAAGTTTTCTTATTGCGCCACACTAGACGGCAAGCTTCGCTAGTCAGCGACCAATATCCTGGAATTTTAAGATCTCGTTGGTAATCTCGCCGTTTAGTCAGCCGAAAACTACGATGAGGGCGACGCTGCAGAAAATTACGCCGCTGCTGATTTAATTTACTAAAGTCACGTTTAATACCAGGCCATACACCTTTTTTATGATCAGCATTTGACTTCTTAGGATTCTTGACTACTCGTTTTTTTGGGGTTTTTGTTGCCATAATTACATCTTTGTTGCGTTATTTCTCAGCCTTGCAATTCTATCTTCTAGCGGTGGATGAGTACTAAATAGTTTTGAGAAAAATCCGGGTTTCAAAGGATTATTCATGAACAAATTGGCAGTGGAAGAACTTTGTTTTTGCATTGGTCTGCCGTATTGACGTAACTTTTCCAACGCGCTTGCTAGCCCTTCAGTATCTCGTGTCAATAATACACCCGAAGCATCCGCCAGATATTCACGCTGTCTACTAACCGCCAATTGAGTTATCGTTGCCAAAAGCGGCGCCAATATACCCACAATCAACCCGAAAGCGTAGATGATAGGATTAACATCTCTGTCGCGGTCGTCGCTATAAAACATCATTCTAAGTGCCAAATCCGCAAACAACCCAATTGCGCTAACCAAACCAAAAGCAATCATACTCACACGGATGTCGTAATTTCGCACGTGGCTCATTTCATGCGCCATAACGGCCTCCAGCTCACGCTTGTCCATAATATCCAAAAGCCCAGTAGTCGCGCCAACAATAGCGTGATTTGGGTCGCGACCGGTCGCAAAAGCGTTTGGAGCTGGATCGTCGATGATGTAGACTTTCGGCATCGGCATACCAGAGGCGATAGACAGATTTTCTACCACTCGCCAAAGTTCAGGAGCGTCATTTTTACTAATTTCCTGAGCGCCAGTCATCATCATGGCCAACTTGCCAGCTATAAAATATTGCAGCCAAGCATATAACATTGCACATATAAAAATGATGAGCGCCAATGAATAGCTATCAGTCGCCGCTCCGATAAACAGACCGATGACTCCAATAATTATCACAAACACAGACATAATTAATATTGTGTTGCGTTTGTTTTGAGAAACTGCATTGTACATATGTTAATTATACCAAAAATCGCCCGCTAAAAATAGACGAGCGATTTTCATTTCAGGGTTCAATTAGAACTTTACTTCAACTGGATTTTCGACGCTTGCGCGATCCTCAACATCGAAGAATTCCTTAGCTTGGAAGCCAAACATTCCCGCGATGATATTTGTTGGGAAAGTCTGGATCTTCGTATTCAGGTCGCGAACGCCACCGTTGTAGAATCGGCGAGCTGCTTGGATCTTATCCTCAGTGTCAACCAATTCCTGCTGCAATTGCAAGAAGTTCTGGTTTGCTTTCAATTCTGGGTAAGCCTCAGATACGGCAAACAAGCTCTTCAACGCGCCTTCCAAAGCATTTTCAGCCTTGGCGGTTTCAGCCACGCTGCCGGCATTCATAATTGCTGAACGAGCTTCTGCGACCTTCTCAAACACTTCTTTTTCGTGTGTAGCGTAGCCTTTTACTGAATTGACCAAATTTGGAATCAAATCAGTTCGGCGCTTTAGCTGAACAGTAATGTCACTCCATGCCTCTTCTACGCGGTTGCGCAACACAACTAAACCATTGTACGCACCGATTACAACTCCTACGAGTACTAATAAAACTACCACTGTAACAATAAGTACAATTACCAATGGACTCATTTCTTACCTTGTCCCTTTCCTATTCAATATTATTTTCTTTACAACTTTGGTGCGCAAGGCGGGAATCGAACCCGCACGACTTTTGGTCAAGGGATTTTAAGTCCCTCGCGTCTACCAATTCCGCCACTCGCGCTTATTTATATACAATCCAGACGCCCGCGCGCCAGACTACTTATATTATACTATATTCGCTAAGTAAATTGTACAATTTCGCAAAATAAAAATAGCCCAATACTCAGGACTATTTATCAAAAATTGGAGGCACGTACGAGAGTCGAACTCGTCTAAAAGGTTTTGCAGACCTCTGCGTAACCGCTCCGCCAACGCGCCACCGCTTTTATTATATCAGATTTTATAAAACATATCACAAACAGTTCGTCCAATAATTGCAATATGTTTGGTGCGAGCGAGAAGACTTGAACTTCCACGAGCGCAATGCTCACTAGCCCCTCAAGCTAGCGCGTCTACCAATTCCGCCACGCCCGCATAGCCACTTACCATTATACCCGATTACGGGGTTTTGTAAACGGACTTTTTCTCTGTCGCCCAATATTGAACATCGACATAGCGATCGACGGGATTGACAACTTCGGTGCTTGCGTCGAGAGCTTTAACGTTCCGAATATGAATATAGTCAAACTTCGGTTGATACAAGGCAATCGCCGGGGCGTCTGCTTGCCAAATGGCAGTGAACTTCGCATAGCGATCAGCGCGTTGCTTTGCCGAGATTTTAGATCGGCCGCTTTCCAAAGCATCGTCCGCTATCGCATTATTGTAATTGGAGAAATTCAAACCATTATTGGTTGCCTGCGAAGAATGCCAATAGGCATAAACATCGGGGTCGCCGCCCAAGGAGAGCTCATAAACCAACATATCAAAATTGCGCGGCTGCAAAACTGTCTGAAGAATATTTTGAGTGGCATCGTTCGGATCGACAACTTTAATATCCGATTCTATATTCAGTTCATCATACCAAACTTGAGCCAAATACCTGGCAACCTTTTCGTAATTGCTATTCTTCAAAACAACTACGTTGAGCTTTAACTTATCATTTCCCTTCTGACGAACATTATTCACACTCTTCCAGCCCTCAGCGTCGAGTAGAGATTTCGCTTTCTTGACGTCATAACTAGACGAGTTCGAGCTCTTTCCCAGGAATTTATTAAGCGTTGGACCAGATAATTCCTCTGTAGACAACGACAAAGATTGGCGTAGCTTGGACGTATCGACACTGAGCGATAGAGCCTGACGAACTGCTTTTGATCGCAAGAACTGACTATTGTTATTAAACAGCACGTAAACTCCGTTGTTTAAAGAATGCGCTTCTGCGGCGTACATAGATTTTACCTCGGCGGATTGATCGTTATAAATCAATTCTGGAGTTCCTGTAATTTCTCGCGTACGCAAACTTTTCGCAATATCATCCTGCGTCGGATACGCGTACAACTGGAATCGCTCCAACTTAGGCGTGCCGCCATAATAATTGCTATTCGACTGCAAATATAGCACTTTTTTACTACCATCGCTCGTTACGTTCTGTAGCAACCTAAAGGCAAACGGACCGCTGGATATAGGCGATTTATTAAAATCATGTTCACGTAAATTCGACGGTTTAACATCTTTTAATATATGCTTAGGGATAATCGGGAATGTCAAAGCGTGAACAAACGGCGAATATGACGACGGCAAGATAAACTTCACCGAATCGTCAGACACTTTCTCGAATTTTATAGATTTCCAGCCAGATATCTCAGCTCCAACTTCTGGATTCGCTAATAGTTTCAATGTAAAAATTACATCATCCGCCGTTAAATCTTGTCCGTCTGACCACTTCAAACCCTTTTTCAGCTTAACTGTATATTCAGTTTCTTTATCGTTTACGCTGACGCTATCCGCCATGTCAGCCTTTATATTGCCCGTTGAGTCATATCGATACAAACTTGAAAATAGCAATTTCGCGGCGGATTTTTCAGCATTGGTTTTTGCGAAAATCGGATTTAAGTTTTCCAAAGGACCCAGCACACCCTCAGAATATGATCCGCCAGAAGTGTACGCCATTGTCGTGAAAGAATTGCGAGAAATATGCCACTGCACCGCACTGGCGCCAATCATCACCAATACTAGAATAATCCAGACAGAAACCCGACGTCGCACATTAGACAAACGGTCTAACCTGGATGTCACGAATTTATGCGCATGACGCAAACTTCCCTTTTCAATCTTGCGCAGACGCTTATTGACATCTTTACTGGAAACTTTTAGCCGCGCAAAACGATTCCATGACGAATTATCCGAGCTCAAATCTATTCTCCTATTTTTGCAATCCCGGCAAAATCATACTTGCCAAAATCGATAGCACAAAAATCACCGCAAAAACAATAGTTACGTCAAACAAGTTTTTATCAAATCCGCGACGAGTAGTGAATAATTCCCCAGACGAGCCAAATCCTGCGCCCAAGCTTGCGCCTCGTTGCTGCAACAAAATTGCGATAATCATTAGTACGGCAGATCCAAGCGTCACGTACGGTAAAATTGTATCAATTGACATATTACTCCTTTTCTTCCCGCTGCAAAACCAGCGCGCTACTTATAATATAGTTTACCAAACTCAATATAATCCCGGCAATAATTGAATGCGCAAAAGTCATAGAAATTCCTGGCGCCAAAGCTAATGAAATGTAAACCATAAAACCATTTACAATTAAGGTAAACAGCCCTAAGGTCAATAGAATTGCTGGCAGAGCTAGAATTGTAACAATTGGCTTCAATACGCTATTCACTACCGAAAATATCAACCCCGCCATCATAAACGTCCACGCAGAAGTTGCGCCCGGAGTTTCATTTCCAAGCAGCCGCACTGCAACCCAAATACCTACCGAGTTAAGAATCAGCCGAATTAAAAACGTTGCAAATTGTCTTTTCATTAGTCTTATTATATATAATTTATGCTTTATTGTCGATTGGTCGCCCAAAATTAAGACAAGCGCTTAATCAAATTCGCCTTTTTCACACCAACTTCCACCTGTAATTCCGCATAATCCGCCTCAATGATTTTTTTCACACTGCCAAATTTCCTCAACAATTTCGCACGTGTCTTTGGGCCAATCCCTGGAATTTCTTCCAGCTGGTTTTTCGTCTGATTTTGACGCTTCAGCACTGTATGATAGCTCACAGCAAATCGGTGCGACTCGTCACGAATCCGCTGGAAAAGCTTGACAATATCTATCGTCGCAATAGAACTTTTTGTAAAATTGTCCCGACTGGAGCCGTCATCAATAGCAGAGCCTCGTAGATTCTTTGAATGAGATCCGGCGTTGCGCTGAGTAGGATGCAAATTTACCACATACACATCATTGTCTTCGTGAATAGCGACATCCTGATGAATAGATTTTTGCAACTCTTCAATGCGCGTTACGTCAATTTGCGAGCCAGTTTTATGAATAATAATTTCTTCCTCGCGTTTGGCGATGCTAATAATCGGCAATTTTATTCCGCGCTCATCCCTCGCCTTAATCGCCGCCGAAAGTTGACCCTTTCCGCCGTCAATCAACAACAAATCTGGACGACCCCAGCTTTTGATATTTCGCTCGCCAAGCCGCCTAAAAATCACCTCATACATATTTCCAGTATCGTCGTTTTTTTCACCCACCTTAA
Source organism: uncultured Candidatus Saccharibacteria bacterium (assembly GCA_937875955.1). Taxonomy (GTDB): domain Bacteria; phylum Patescibacteriota; class Saccharimonadia; order Saccharimonadales; family Saccharimonadaceae; genus Nanosynbacter. The sequence continues at coordinate 93,321 of CALFHE010000016.1, forward strand.
ATTTTCGATATTCCGCACGATCGCTCGCGCCATTCGTAAAGACCACCATACTCGCCACAACCTGACGTCCGCTCATATGCGAAATATCATAACCCTCAATTCGCACTGGAATATTTTTTAAGCCAAGCAGTTTTGCTAGATCAGCCAGCGCCTTGTCTTTTGAAATATCCAAAAATTCTTTGTCGCCAAACATAACGCGTCGCTGAAGTTCTTGCATGGCGCGCAACTTATTCCTCAGACTTGCCGCCCGCTCAAAATCATGAAGCCCCGCAGCCGTTTTCATATCACGCTCCAACTCCACAGCAATAGCCTTGCGATTTCCCTTGATATAACTTATCAATTTACGCAAACCAGCTTTATACGCGTCCGAGCCATCACTTATTTTCGGGCTTAAACCCAAATCCTCATCCAACTTTGATTGCCCAGGTCGTCTCTGATGGGTGAGATACGGAAAAATTCGCCTCAAATAACGCAATGCTTTTTTCAGCGCAAAACCATTGTAAAACGGACCAAAATAATCCGCACCATCATCGGCAGGATTCCGCGTAAAACTGACCGTCGGCCAATCGCTTTTCATATCAATCCGAACATACATCTGAGACTTATCGTCGCGCAGCAGAACGTTGTATCGTGGCATATACCGCTTGATCATCTCGCTTTCCAAAAATAGTGCGTCAACCTCGCTCTCAGTTTCAATCCAATCAGTATCAAAAATCTCCGCCACCAGCGCCATGGTTTTATTATCTCGTCCGCGTGAATCTTGAAAATACTGACGTACGCGATTTTTAAGAACCGCCGCCTTGCCAACATAAATTACCTCGCCGCTCGCCGACTTATGAAAATAAACGCCGGGCGTTCGCGGCAAAGTTTTCAGCTTGGCTTGTAATGCTTGATTCATTAAATATATTACAATCTAAACACGGCAATTATGCAAGCGTTCTTCTATCGATTGACTAATCTTCCAACCACTTTTTGAGAACTATCGCCTGATTGTGTTCCGTATCTTTGGCGCCATATAACAGCGTAACTGCAGATTGTTTACTCCAATTATTCTTCGCCTCGGCAGCCGCAGGATTATTATCCAGCTCCTTCGCATAACGGCGAGAAAATTCCGGGAATTTTTCTGGATCATGGTTAAACCATTTACGTAATTCATCGGTCGGGGCAATTTCTTTATTCCACTCGTCCAATGCAGCTCGTTGCTTGCTAATTCCGCGTGGCCACAATCGATCGACCAACACACGATAACTATTGTCCGACGCGGTCGACTCATAAATCCGTTCAATTTTATACTTTGTCATAATTTCATATAACTACAGATTATTGATCAGATCAATAAAAAGCGAAAGCTAACCATTCTTCAATACTTATTCGACACCACGTAAATATTCCTCCTATTTCACTGAATATCTTAATATAGTTTTTTGTTTTTCTTCTGATGTCCTGTTTTTATTACTTAGGTATATTTCTTTATGAAAATCACCTATTCTTGTAAGATCAAGTTTTCTTGCAAATTCATCCATCTGTTCAAATGATTTTGGCTCATCATCATAACTTCCAACATGTAAAATCTGAATAGATTTACCCTCTTCTATATTTCTAAAACTTATCTCATCATACAATGCGTCAGGCTTTTTCTTTTTTATATTCTCAAGTGCCTTTGTGAATATCTCTTGTGTAATAAAATCAGGTTGTTTAATCATCAATGTGTATTCCAGTTTATTTTTATCAAGCTCTTCTCCATTTACTTTTTTCCAAAATCCCTCTAGTGGATATACCGTAAAATCTGCAATCTCGTTATCAGTTTTATTTTTCATTGCATTTTTAAACAACATTTTAATGGCATAAGCAAGAGAATATAATGCGGATATTCTATCTGAAAAATCTACTTCATTCGGATTTCCTTTACCTTTTACCAAAATAAATTTTTGCTTTGGCACTTCTACAATGATAGGTGTTTGCTTTACACCATAAAGATTCTTTTCTTGTTTTCTCCACTCATATTTCATTATCCGGTCCTCCCTTTACATTTGGTTAATTTTATTATACAAGAGAATACTTGACACCATTTGTCATATTATATATTTTTCTGCCATTTTATTTATCATTTTTTTAATTTGCATTCTAATTTCTTCAGGTTCCAATACTTCTGCTTCGTCTTCAAATGAAAAAATATAATTGTATAGATTATAACATAAAAACAGCGTCGCCTACTGACGCTTATTAATATACAAAGCGCAATATTCTTCAGGAAGATAATCCCTATTAAACCACCGGGCTTCCATTATTTCAAAGTTGCATTTTATGTCATAATCAGACGCGTGCGCCGCAAAAACTCGAACTGAAAATTTGGCATATGATTCATGAGAATTAGCTTTTCCGAGATATCGCAGATTATGTATCTTTAATCCAATTTCTTCCAAGACTTCTCTAACGGCAGCCTGCTCATAACTCTCATTATATTTCACCCCGCCTCCTGGCAAAGCCCATTCTTGACGACTAAAGCGGCTTCTAACTAATAAAATCTTACCATCATCACGATAAACAATCACCCGTACGCGGTCCTTCTTCGGTACAATCCTAAAAATTAGCGATACGACACACGCAATTCCACGAAAAATTGCCCGCCCAAATAAGCTAAACATCTCGCCGACGATTGATCCTTTGTGGGGCATAATTAGTAAAAACTTTCTCCTTTGGCGACAGTTTATTCGGTGGTTACGCCGTCAAAATCTTCTTCGTTAGCCTCCGCTTCTTCGCGAGTCGCCCGAACGATTCCATCTTTATGATGCGCTGGACTATAAATCGTGTAGAGCTTAAGCGGCTCTTCGCCAGTATTTATCACATTATGCTCAGCGCCCGCCGGCACAATAATCGCACTACCGTCGGAAACAATATATTCATTGCCGTCAATCAAAACCTTACCTTCGCCAGACTCAAATCTGAAAAACTGATCATTTTCCTCGTGAATCTCCGAACCAATTTCCCCGCCAATAGGCAGGCTCATCAACACCAATTGGCAATGCCTGGCAGTGTATAGAACTTGACGAAAATTATTATTTGCCAATGTAAGCTCTTCGATATTTCCACTAAAACCCTTCATAAATCCCCCTTCTATTTTTTATTTTGCAGCTTTTTCCAAAGCGTCAATCAACGTCTGCTTCGGCTTCATGCCAATCATTTCAGCAACTTCCTCGCCGCCAACAAAAATCTTCATGTTTGGAATTCCCTGCACGCGATATTCCATAGCCAATTGCGCATTTTCCTGACTCGCTTCAGTGTCAACCTTAACAATATCAAACTCTGTTTCTTCAGCAATTTGATGCAAAAGCGGAGCCATTGCACGACATGGCGGACACCACGGCGCCCAAAAATCAACTAGTACAGGACCGTCGCTTTTTAGCACCTTATCTTCGAATTCTTGCTTCGTTGTAATTTCATATAAAGCCATTATTTCCTCCTTTTCTGGCATTTTTTACAAACTCCCGTCACAACCAACGGGCCGTCAATATAACAATCGCTAATTTCATGCGCAATCTGCTTTCTCATCTCATCGGCAATTTTAATATCCATCAAGCCATCGCAGTCACTACACACAAAATGATCGTGATCGTCCTTACGAATATCATATCGCAAGCAACCCTTTTTGGTCGATGGCGCCAAACCAATCATCCCGTCGCCACACAGGCGTTGAGTTATTCGATGCACCGTCGTGTCGCTGACTTCAGGATGAATGTTCCGCAATTCCTGAGCAATTTCCGCATTCGTCGCGTGATGTTTGCTCTTTAAAATTGCCATCACATCATTCGTGTGTTTTGTTGATCGCCTAACAATTTGCGTCATGTTCCTATTGTAAAGTATTTACAATAAATAAACAAGGCTTTTGCTCCACAAATTGACTTATATCTATATATTCCATATAATAGTCAAAGTCTATGAACTCCGTCGACGAGTTCCTCTAATATACATTTTTGAATAATTAAGAACACTCAGTTTTCTGTGCAGCTTATAAATATTAATCTATCATCGAAAGGAATTGATTTGAAAAACAAACCGAACAGCAAAGAAATATTTCGTCTATTTTGGAAAACGTCAGCACCATACAAACATCGCCGAAACTTGGCAATATTTTTTGCAATACTGACTCTCGTGGTTACTATTTTTGTCGGGCCGCTCATAATTGCTCAACTTCTTAGTATTATCCAACATAATCAGCTGCACGACGCAAAAAACCTATGGACACTAATTGCTTTATATGGCGTCAGTGAATTATGGTCAAGCGTCATCGGCTGGCGATTAGTTTTATATCTCGCCTGGACATTCGAAACCGCCATGCAACGAGATTTGTACGCTCGATGCTTTAGCAAACTGACCAACCAAACATTATTCTTCCACTCAAATAAATTCGGCGGGTCGCTCGTTAGCCAAACAAATAAATTAGTCGGCGCGGTAGAAAGTTTTTGGGACACGATAATTTGGTCAGTTTTGCCACTAGTTGTTTCACTGGTCGGTTCAATAGTTGTCCTGTCAACCCTTCTCTGGCAATACGCGTTATTCTTACTCATCTTCTCAATTGTTTTCAGCATCGTCGTTTATTACGGATCCAAGCCAATGGCGAAATTGACAAAAAAAGAAGCCAAAGCCAGCAATAAATTGAACGGTCAATTAGCCGACGTAATCTCAAACGTTCTAGCAGTCAAGTCATCTGGCGCCGAAGCTACGGAACAGAAATTTTTCACAAAAACTGTCAACTCTTGGCGAGATTCAAGCCTCGACGTAATGCGCGGATTCTTAAAAGTCAGCACCGTGTATTCGTCAATCAACATGGTTATTAAAATTGGAGCAATCGCCTTCGCAGTGTACGCAGCTCAGAATAATTTGGTGTCAGTGGCGTCTGTCTATCTTATTATCACCTACACTGGAAGTGTCGCACATGAATTGTGGAACATGAACGGAATTATGCGCAATTACAACCGAATTATCGGTAACGCAAATGACATGGTGGAGATATTACAAACGCCAACAACATTGATTGATAAAAGCGATTCAAAACTAAAAGTTACAAACGGCGAAATCTCTATGGATAAAATAACTTTCACGCACGACGAGGGTCAAGGCGACACGCTATTCCACGACTTTTATCTGGATATCAAGCCAGGCGAAAAAATAGGTTTGGTTGGAGCGAGCGGTTCTGGAAAAACTACGCTCACCAAATTGCTATTACGCTTCGCTGATATTGACTCGGGAAAAATTACCATCGACGGACAAGATATCTCCGAAGTCACCCAAGCAAGTTTGCGCGCCAAAATCGCTTACGTGCCGCAAGAGCCATTGCTATTCCACCGCTCCGTGCGCGAAAACATCGCTTACGGTCGACCTGATGCAACCGACGCAGAAATTGAAGAAGCTGCCAAAAAAGCCGGCGCTTACGATTTTATCGTTGGACTTAAAGACGGTTTTGACACAATGGTTGGCGAGCGCGGAACCAAATTATCTGGCGGACAGCGACAACGAGTTGCAATTGCCAGGGCAATCCTAAAAGATGCGCCAATTCTAGTCCTCGACGAGGCGACTTCAGCACTAGATTCTGAGTCGGAAGCGTTGATTCAAAAATCTCTGGAAACGTTGATGGAGAATCGAACCTCAATTGTCATTGCCCATCGCTTATCTACAATTGCTAAGTTGGATCGTATAATTGTCCTGAAGGATGGAAAAATTGTCGAGGACGGATCGCATGATGAGCTCATCAATAAAAAACGCGGTGTTTACGCAAAATTATGGGCGCGGCAATCTGGCGGATTTATTGAAGAATAGCTCAATCTGCATACGCTAATTATGTTATAATTAAGATATGGAATCTTTTATTCACTTGATAACTAGCTTCGGCGTATTCGCAATTTTATTAGTAATTTTCGCAGAATCCGGTCTACTGATCGGCTTTGTCTTACCTGGCGACAGCCTGCTTTTCACCGCTGGATATATGGTTCAGCAAAACATCTTACACATTGACATCCACATTTTCGCGCTTTTGGTTTTTGCGGCAGCAGTGCTGGGCGACAGTGTTGGTTATAGTTTTGGTCATAAAGTTGGACGCAAGCTGTTTGAAAAAGAAAATTCCCGATTCTTCAAGAAAAAATATTTAGAGCAAACAGAAAAGTTTTACGACAAGCACGGCTCAGCGACAATCGTCCTGGCTCGGTTTGTACCAATTGTAAGAACCTTCGCCCCAATCGTTGCCGGCGCTAGTAAAATGCACTATAAAACGTTCTTAACTTTCAATCTTATCGGTGGATTTCTTTGGTCGTCAGCATTCGTTTATCTAGGCTTCTACGCTGGCGAGTTTTTGACCAAAGCAGGCGTAAACATTGAAGTTGCAGCAATCCTCATTATTTTCCTGTCCGTCTCACCAATGGTTATTCACGCTTTGAAACAACCAAATACTCGCGCTTTATTAAGAAAACAATTGTCAGTTCTCCTCTCAAAAACTAAGCGTAAAAAATAATCTTAAAGCATCTTTTTCAGATATTTGCCAGTGAACGAATTTGGCACCTTGGCGATATCTTCAGGCGTACCGCAAGCCACAACGGTACCGCCACCGATTCCGCCCTCTGGACCCATATCAATTATCCAGTCGGCTGACTTTATGACATCCAAATTATGCTCAATGATAATCATACTATTGCCACCTTCAACCAATTGCTGTAAAATCCCCAACAGTCGCTTTACGTCAGCAGAATGAAGCCCAGTGGTCGGCTCGTCCAGAATGTACATAGTTTTTCCAGTGGAACGCTTGGAGAGTTCCGTTGCCAATTTAATTCGCTGCGCCTCACCGCCTGAAAAAGTAGTTGCCGGCTGACCAAGTTTAATATAGCCAAGCCCAACCTCAACCAGCGTCTGAAGTTTACGCGCAATATTTGGCACACTGTCAAAAAACTCCGCCGCTTGATCAATTGTCATATCCAGAACATCGGCAATTGTCTTGTCTTTATACTTAATTTCCAACGCCTCGCGATTGTAACGCTTGCCGTGACACTCGTCACATTGAACGTAAACATCCGGCAAAAAGTGCATTTCAATTTTTATCACACCATCGCCCTGACAATTTTCACAGCGACCGCCCTTAACATTAAAGCTAAATCGTCCAGATTTGTAGCCTCGAACGTTAGCCTCGGGCGTACTAGCAAAAAGTTCGCGAATCGGCGTAAAAATCCCAGTGTAAGTCGCTGGATTAGAGCGCGGCGTTCGACCAATTGGCGACTGATCTATGACAATCGTCTTATCAAGCAAATTCACACCTTCTATAGCGTCGTGCAATCCTGGCGCTGTCGTTGCGCGATTAAGTTCCGCCGCTAATTCCCGCGCCACAATATCATTCACCAGCGTCGACTTTCCGCTGCCAGAAACACCAGACACCACAGTCATCAATCCCAGAGGAAACTCCACGTCAATGTTCTTAAGATTATTTTCGCGAGCGCCACGAACAATCAGCTTCCTATCTTTCACAACTTTGCGACGCTTTTTCGGAACGGCAATTTTTTCCGCCCCAGATAAATAACGACCCGTTATACTATTCTCATTTTTCGCAACAATTTCAGGCGTCCCCATTGCCACTACTTGACCGCCATTCACACCAGCGCCCGGCCCCATATCAACCAGAAAATCACTCTGTCGAATCGTGTCCTCGTCGTGCTCAACCACCAGCACAGAATTTCCTAAATCACGAAGGCGCTTCAGCATATCAATCAACTTGTCGTTGTCACGTTGATGAAGTCCAATCGACGGCTCATCCAACACATAAAGCACGCCCTGAAGTCCAGCGCCAATTTGCGTCGCCAAGCGAATTCGCTGCGCCTCACCACCGCTAAGCGTGTTAGCCGCTCGACTTAGCTCCAAATAGTTCAGCCCAACGTTGCTCATAAACGCCAAACGAGATTTAATTTCCTTCACAATCAAGCGAGCAATCGTCATTTCTTGCTCAGTCAATTGAAGCTTATTGTCAAACAAATCCAACGCGTCATCAACACTCAAATCGCACACGTCAACGATATTCAATTCATGAACCGTCACCGCCAAAACCACAGGTTTCAGGCGCGCACCTTTACAGGCATAACAATCCCTCTCGCGCATAAATCGCTCAATATCTCGTCGCATAAAATCGCTATCAGTTTCCTTCCAGCGTCGCTCCAGATTAGGAATAACGCCCTCGTAAGTCGTATCGTAATGCCGACCGCCGCCCAAATCAACGCGATATTTTTGGTCGCCAGTTCCGTATAATATTTTATGTTTAGCATCATCAGAAAGCTTGCCTACGGGAACTTTCAAACTAAAGCCGTGAGCTTCAGCAACAGACGCCAATCGCTTCATATTCCAAGCGTCAGAATTCATTCGATTATAAGGTCGAATTGCGCCTTCGGAAATTGTCAAATTGTTATTAAAGACCAATTCTGGATCAACCTCCAGCCTCGACCCCAAACCCGTACACACGGGACAAGCTCCCTGCGGCGCGTTAAAACTAAACAGTCGCGGCTCCAGCTCTGGGATATCGACATCAGGATGATCAACACAAGCGTATCTCTGCGAAAATGTCTTCACTTCATCACTGTCCGCGTCTAAAACCTCGATAACTCCCTGACCCAAATCCAGCGCCTGCTCAACGCTCTGACTTAGCCGAGATCGCATTTCCGCCGCCAACACCAACCTATCAACCACCAGCTCGATATTATGCTTGTAACTTTTTTGCAACTCCGGAAATTCATCCAGCGCATACACCACGCCGTCCACGCGAACCCTGGCATAACCAAGTCGCTGATATTGCTCCGGAATATGCGCAAATTCACCTTTTTTATTCTTAACAATTGGCGCCAATAACAGAATTCGCTTATCAACAAATTGCCGCAGAATCTCGTCAATAATCACCTCGGTCGTGCGACGCGTCACTTCATTGCCACAAATCGGACAATGCGGCACGCCGATTCGCGCAAACAAAAGCCTCAGATAATCATAAATTTCTGTCACCGTAGCCACGGTCGAACGCGGATTGCGGCTGGTCGATTTCTGGTCAATCGAAATCGCTGGACTAAGCCCTTCAATCGAATCAACATCAGGCTTATCCATCGTCCCCAAGAATTGACGCGCATACGAATTAAGACTCTCCATATAACGACGCTGACCCTCGGCATAAATCGTGTCAAATGCCAGGCTGGATTTCCCAGACCCACTAAGCCCCGTAATCACCACCAGCTGATCTCGCGGAATCTCAATATCTACATTTTTCAGATTGTGCTCACGAGCACCTTTAACACGAATTACCTCTGTCATAACCGCTATATTATACAGGTTTTTAACTATTTTTTCCAGTCCAACCGTCGACGCAAATCAGAGTTAAAACACATTACGCTTATGATTGCAAGTCAATATCTTATTTGCTACAGTTAGATCTATGAGAAAGCTGGGCATTTACTTAATTATGATTATCGGAGCGATACTACTCGCGCCTTTTGTGATCGACCAGCTATTTTTCTTCTTTTTCCTAGGAAAAATCCCATTCACGAACATCAGCCTACCCGCAATTTTAATGGTTATTTTCTGGGCAATTATCGTACCGTTAGTAATCATCCTCAGAGAATCACTTTCTGTCCTGTTTTGGAAGTCCATTGACATTGCCAGCGAAATCGCGCAACGGCGAATCAACAGAAAAATCCGCTACTTTACACCAAATCAAAAAAGCGAACTTATTTTATTATCAATTTATATTCTTTCCAATATGAAAAAGAGCGAGCCTGATCATGAAGTCGAATCTCAAAAGCTCGCTCCGTCTATGAGTTAATTTTACGGTCGTTTTCTCAGTACCAGCACGCCAACCGCAACGGCTACAATAGCTACTCCGCCAACTACCCAGATTGAAGTTCCTGTTTCCGCAAGAGTGCTTGAAGATTTTCCTGGTTTTTTACTGGAAGTGGATGACGATGCCGCAGTAGTTGAAGTACTCGAAGATGAAGAGCCTGTGGATGGGGTGGCAGCTCCGCCCGTACCTGAGCCGGCACCGCCAGGGGTTACAGGTGGAGGTGTCGGTAGAGTTGCTAGGCGATAGATATTGTTATTTGGCGACACGACCAACAGTTTGCGACCGTCAGCCGACATATCAACCTTATCGCCATGACGAGTCTCAAAAACTTCATCGTCCCATTTCTGCCAAGTTTTACCACCGTCAGTTGATATAAGCATCGGTCCAGCCGGATCATCTGGGGCGGTAGGCTGTAGTGTAGCTATTATTTTTTTACCATCATTACTGATATACTCTATCTTATTAGCAGAGTCACTACCTACATGAGGGTACTCTGGGATTAAAGACCAGTTGGCGCCTCCATCCAAAGACATATTCCAGCCATCAGTCATACTATTAGCATCATCGCTAAACACCACATTTTGAAACACCTCCTCTTCAATGACCGACCAAGTCAGACCATAATCAGTCGACCACTCCAAAAAAGATCTGGTATAATCTCTGTACACCATTTTCCCGCCATTAAATATTCTACTAGGACACTTATTACCCTTCTGAATCCACGTCTGTCCGTTATCAGTAGAAATGTAAAGAGGTGGAGCATCCCACCGACCACACCTAGCCAGAGTAGATCCGTCGGGACTCATATAAACCCCGTAGTCTTCACTCGTCGGCGTACTTAAGACAGACCAATTGCGACCGCCATTAGTCGACAAATAAGTAACGTCACCCCCTCCCATAAGTAGCTTGGATCCATCTGTGTTTGAACTAATATACCAGCCGGGATCATCTGGAACATTGAAACTATCCCAACTCACCCCGTCATCCGAAGACACAAAAAGCTTGGCTTTATTAGTTCCGTAATTTATACGTAGGGCAAATATTTTTGACCCATCCCCACTAATACTCACGCTTTGCAGACGATCATCTCCCGGTATAACTATATCCTTCCACGTATATTTAGGAGACTCCTCCGCCCTAACCAAAGGCGACAGGATCGCAGACACTGATAGCGCAAATGCAAATATTAAGGATAACATCCCCCTATGCATTATGTATTTTTTACTCTTAGTTAACATTACCCCTCCAATTTGCTGTTTTTTAGCATACACAATTATTACCACAACTTTAGCATAACCATATACCAAAAGTCAACGAAGTATAGAGGCTCGCGAGACTGACAATAACATCTACAGCCGTTTTCTCAGCACCAACGCACCAGCTGCGACAGCTATAACAGCTACCCCACCAACTACCCAAACAGAAACTCCTGTTTCAGCAAGGTTTGATGATGATTTTCCTAGTTTTTTACTGGAAGTGGATGATGATGCGGTGACTGAAGCACCCGAAGACGCAGAGCCTGTGGATGGAGTGGTAGGAGCTGATGGAGTGGTAGTTCCACCTGTACCTGTACCGGTACCACCGGGAGTTACAGGCTGAGGCCTTGGTAGAATTGCTAGGCGATAGACGGACTTATAATCTGGATCTGTAAATTGTGCTGTTGCGAATACTCTAGAACCATCAGCAGACATAGAAACTGATGAGAAAGAAACCCTCTCGTCACCCCATTTCTGCCAAGTTTTACCTCCATCTGAAGATACAAAAACCGGTACAGTTGGGGTACCATCAAATGTAGCAAATAGTTTTTTACCGTCGTTACTAATGCCACTCAACACGACATTACGTATGTCGTCTATAGGATACTCGGGCAACTGAACCCAGTTGGCACCACCATCTACAGATGTGTGAGAGCCATCAAATACACCTTTACTATTAGGGCTAAAGCTGACACGATCAACAGAATGTCCAATCGTAGACCAAGTCATACCATAGTCGGTAGATTGTCGTAATGTACCGTCGTTACTCCGGCGAGCCATCTTTCCGCCATTAAAGACATAGTCGGGGTATTCATCTCCCTTTGGAACCCAAGTATTGCCGTCATCAGTAGATACTGCCATAGGATCATTATAGAGACTATGTTCAAAGTACATGACCAGCGTGGAGCCGTCTGGGCTCATCAATACATGCGCAGTATAAGGAACAGACGAATTACGCTTAACCCAAGTTCGACCACCATCGGTAGAAACATAGATGGCATTTTCACCATACTTCCCCTTTACGACCAACTTAGAGCCATCGGAGCTAACTAGTAGTCCATTCGCGCCCTCTGGTGCAGCGAAAGTACTCCAGCTTACACCATCATTCGCAGAGACCAGAAGATTAACACTACCGCTAGCTAAATCTCTACGCAAGACAAAAAGTTTTGATCCGTCAGGACTAACGCGCGACTCCGAAATATCCCCCTGTCCAGGTATGGTTATATCCCTCCAAGTATACAACGGTGCATCTTCCGCCTTGGCTAACGGTGCTAATATTGCGGATAAAGAAAGTGCAAACATGGAAACAAATACCATTACACCCACATATAGTTTATGACCCCTACTCTTAAATGACATCAGAGCCACCCTCCTTAAATTAAATTACCTAATTAATATTCCACTTTTTTATCTAATTGTTTCAATTTTAGCATAACCGCATTTCAGGAGTCAACAGAAGGTAAAACCGACTCCAGCCATAACTGCAATTCTTGCAAAATAAACTGCTGTTCGTCAGTCGCACTAGGCGCCAATCGCTGCAAAGATTTCATAAATTGCGGCAGTTGCGCCTGTAAATGCTCAGTGCGCCATTCTTCCCATTGTCGCAGCTCATCTTCACTAAGCAAATTAGGGAAACTTCGCGCTTTATAATGCAACAATAGTGGCGACAATCGCTCATCCTGAAAATCCGGATGAAAATCAGCCAACTCGCGCTCGCCAGCATTACGCACAGCTTCAACACGAACTCGATCACTATTATCCAAAAAACCATCATATAATTGCGCTTCTGGATCGGTCATTTTCTTAAACTCTGGCTTATTTTCAAATATACTACGCAGCCTTTCGGCAAAATCTGGATGAGAAAGTAAAATATCTTTGTGTTTCTGTACAGTTTCCGCATCCAGAGAAATCTTCTGCCAACCATCGCCCTGAGTCAACACGCCAAGTGGCGAAACTGCCGGGCAGCGATTATACTGCAATTCCTTAACTGGCAATTTAACGAAATCCTCAGCTTGCCTTTCTTCCCACGTTGCAAATATCTTCGCTGACAATTCCTCAACGCTCAGATCAACAAACGGCGTCGGATCATAACGCAAATCATAAATAATCACGCCACCATTTCGACTCGTGGTTAGCGGAAAAGCCACGGTCGTTTTGGCGAATTCCTTGTCGTAACGACCACTCGCATAAACAAAAGGTTTTTTATCATCAACATTCACCAGTTTTTGGACCAATTTCTTGTCGCGCATTTTCAGCAAATAGTCGTACATTTGCGGCTGGTTCTGTTTAATTAATTTAGTTACAGCAATCAACGCGGTCACGTCCGCTAGCGCGTCATGGGCGTTTTCATGCTCTATTCCGTTAGCTTTCGTGATGAGCTCCAGGCGGTTGCTCGGCTCACCTTTATCGTCAATTGGCCACTCAATTCCCTCAGGTCGAAGCGCCCTGGTTAAGCGCACCACATCCAATAAATCCCACCTGGATCGACCGTCTTTCCAAGTCCACTCGTATGGATCGTAAAAATTCCGCCAAAACAAATGACGAATAAACTCGTCGTCAAAACGGATATTATTAAATCCAACAGCAATCGTATCAGGCGTAAATATTTCCTCGCTTAACATACGCGCAAATTGAGCCTCAGTGTAACCCTCTTCGACAGTTTTTTGCGGCGTTATGCCCGTCACCATCAACGCATCAGGACTCGGCAGCGTATCGTCATTTAGCGTCACGAGAATATTATATGGTTCGCCAATCGGTTGCAAATCCATATCGGTTTGTTGACCGGCAAATTGCATAATTCGATCTTGCCTGGGATTAAGACCGCTAGTTTCAAGGTCGTAGAAGAAAAATGTTTGCGCCATATTTATATTATACCATCAAGCTCACGCTAATTTACACCAGCAAAATCTATTGTTCGACCAATGTAAACGGCATAGATTCGCCAATCTGAATCAAGCTTTCGCCAATCGCCCCCTGACGCAATAATTCGTGAGTAATTCCCATTTTTCGCATAATATCTCGCAAGCGATTAACAGATTCAAACTGATCAAAATTGGTACGACGAGCAAATTTTTCAATCTTAGCGCCCGTAACAATAAACTCTATCTTCTCAGCCTCATCGTCAGTCTCATTAGATTCAGCATCAGAAACTCGCCTTACAGACCAAGCATCAGAAATGACCTGATCGTCCAACGAAATTGTCGGCAAATCCTCCTCTTTTTCATCAACAATCTCAGCTTCATGCTCTCGATATTTAGCAACTTCATCGCGCAACATTCGTAGAAGCTCAGTCACTCCGTCGTGTGTCTGGGAAGAAATCGCTACGACTGGCGCGCCATTAGCTACTTTTTGAAGGGCAGTCGACTGCATAGCAATAATCTCATCATCCAAACCTTCGCATTTGGTCAATGCTATTATCTCTGGACGCTCCGCCAATGATTCAGAATATTTTTCCAGCTCGCGACGAATTGCCTGATATTTCTCTGCCGGATTATCACTATACACATCAATCATATGAAGCAGCACGGCCGTTCGCTCAACATGGCGCAAAAATTGATCGCCCAAGCCTTTACCTTCTGACGCACCTTCAATCAACCCCGGAATATCAGCGATCAAAATCGACCCATCGTCAACATCAGCCACCCCCAAATTCGGCGTCAAAGTCGTAAATTCGTAATTAGCAATCTCTGGACGCGCATTAGAAACCACACTTAGAAACGTCGACTTACCGGCGTTCGGAAAACCAACTAAACCAACATCGGCCAATAATTTCAATTCCAATTCTGCCTCGAATTCCTCACCAGCCTCACCAAGTTCAGCAATTTTAGGCGTTTGGCGCGTACTAGACGTAAAGTGTGCATTTCCAAATCCACCGTCTCCACCACGAGCCACCACTGCCTGCTGCTGATCTTCGGTCAAATCCGCAATTACCATGCCGTCGCGCTTCACTAGAGTACCTATTGGTACCTTAACAATTAGCGGCGCACCACTTCTTCCTCGTTTATTACGTTTTCCGCCATCACCACCCTTTTCAGCTTTAAGCTCCGGCTTATATCTAAAATTCAAAAGTGTATTAAGATCCTTCGTCGCCAAGAAAACAATATCACCACCACGACCGCCATCACCGCCATCGGGACCGCCCTTATCGACGTATTTCTCATGACGAAAACTGACTACACCATTACCGCCTCTACCGGCGCGCACTAAAACTTTTGCAATATCTACAAACATATCTTTAGTATACCAAAAAGCACCCCCGAGAGATAGCGGAGGTGCTAATATTAACTAATCCTAGTGGATATATAGATAACCGCCTGCACCGTTGAGTGTACGGTGAGTAATAATCCCATAACCTGCGTAGTTCATGTCGCTAACGTAAACCACACCGTTTTCAACTCGCTCAACAATACCAACGTGACCATAATATCCGGCAGTAGTCTGGAATATTGCACCAGGTGCTGGCGTATTATTAACTACGAATCCAGCTGCACGAGCACTTGTAGCCCAAGTATTAGCATTGCCCCAGAAACTACCAATCGGACGACCAAGCTGCAAACGACGCTCGTATGCATACCATGTACAGTTACCTGCCGCATAGCGGTTGCCGACAGAAGCAGTCAACCAACTTCGACTTGCGCTCGTAGTAGTAGAGGATGCCGAAGAGTATTGATTTCCGTACGACCTACTTCGTGGAGCAACATAACCAGGTCGCTCATTTTCCGGAAGCTCACCACCAGGCAACACAATTCTAGAGCCAGTAGACAACTTAGCACCGTCATCGATATCATTATATAGGACAACACGCTCAGCGCTCGTCTTATACTTTTCTGCTAGAGATTGGGCAGTATCACCATCTTTAACAGTATAGACAACACCGTCAACAAGAGGCACGACTAGAGTCTTATTTGGCTCTACAGCGTCCGAAGTTGTATTATTAGCCCAACGAAGCGTCTGAGATGAAATCTTAAATTTCTTAGCAATAGATTCCATCGTGTCACCTTCTTTGGTTACATAAGACGAAATGCCGCGCGCCGCCGAAGTATCCGGCTTGACGATATCAGGTTTTGTTATAACTTCTGCATCATTCTGAGAAAGATTCTTCTTAATCGTTAGTGAAGTTTCAGACTCGCGTAAATCACCAGCCGAAGGCAATTCCGCCGTTTCCGCCAAGTTAGTTACAGCATTAGCCGCCGTTAATTCATCTACTGAAGCTGTTTTAGACTTAACAGATTTAGATGCCGACGAAACATTAGTAGTTTCAGATGATGCCAAAGTTTTTGACCTTTCAGCAGATACGTTACTACCGCTATTGCCGTAGATCAAAAATGATATAGTCAATAAAAATATTCCACCGTAGATTGCAAATGATTGCAGTTTACGTTTTTTACTCCGAAGAGTTGTAAAATGGTTACGAATAATCGTTCTCCTTGCGCCAATGTTACCACTAGCACCTCTACCAAATTGTCTTTCTTCTCGCAACAGAACAGGATATGTTGTCGACCTAATTGATTATTATTATTCTACATTAGTTTTGCTATATCCGTAGCGACAATTTTGGCAGGTCATTTATCGTAATTCACCCCTGTTGATAAATTAGACAAATGATCTAACATCTATTTTACACAATATTGACAATAAAGTCAATAAATTTTATAAAATGCGTTTTTGTCAAGAAATCTGGCACTTCTTTTGACAGTGAGCCTTGACATTAGCCTCGTGCTCTTCGTTGGTCTTTGCAAAATACGTAATATCATCGTCGCCACTCAGGAAATATAGATAATCAGAGTTTATCGGATCGGCGGCGGCATTCAACGCACTCAAACTAGGCGAAGCGATTGGTCCAGGAGTTAAGCCTTTTTGAATACGTGCATTATATGGCGACTTAAGGTTTGGCGAGCGCTCTACACCTGTTTTGTCAGCAATATATTGATATGTTACATCGGAGCCCAACGGCATATTGGCTTTCAGGCGATTGTAAAATACGCTAGCAATCTTACGCTGATCCTCGCAAGTTTCCGCGCCAGACCCACAGCCAATCGATTCGCGCTGAATAATCGACGCTAGTGTTATCCCTTGGTATAAGGTCAACCCACGAGCTTTAAATTTCTCCTCCAAATTATATTTCTTAACAATTTTCTCCAAATGATCAATTGAGCGCTGCAAAACCTGTTCTGCAGTTTCGTCCGGGGAAATATAGAATGTTTCACCGTAAATGTACCCCTCAAGACCAGCATTTTCCGGTCTACCCGCGAAAACTGGACTGTCATACTTAGCGGCAAATGCCTTTTTTATCTGTTCATCCGAGAATCCCGCCTTAAGCAGTACAGATTCAACCTCTCTACCGTCAGAATTCTTTATTTTTTTATTCAAAGTCGATCCAGGATAAAATGTTATAGCAATCTCATCAGTTTTACCGCTAGTCAAATGATTAATTATCTCATCGACAGATTGGGATGCTTTTACAGAATAAACGCCAGCCTTAAACTTGCTCGCTGAATTGTGGAGCCTTGTGTAAATAGAAAACGCTAAAGAGTTTTTGATAATTTTATTATCCTCTAAAGTTTTAGCTATATCACTAGACCCCATGCCTTCTTTAATATTAATTCTGAAGGTTTGCTGACTATTTACGTCGGCAGGAGAAAGCATCTGCTTATACCACACCGTTGCCCCGAGAGCGCCGATTCCAGCGATAGCCACAACTATTGACAACACCAACAACCAAATACGTCGTTTACGAATTTTCATAATTCTCCTCCAAAAAATCCTGCAAAATTATACTAGCAGCCTCCGCATCAATCTCGCCCTTATCTTTAATTTTATTCCCTAATCTCTGCTCGGCCTGCACACTTGTTAAAGATTCGTCCTGAAAAACAATCTCTGTATCAAGCTCAATGTCTTCAAATTGCTTAACAAATTCTTCCACAAATTCCGTTTGCTTCGTTGGTTCACCAGATTGATTTCGTGGATAGCCCACTACGATCGTATCGATATCATGCCTCAATACTAGCTCTGTTATTTCCTGGACGATATTTTCATTATTCTCCAACCAACCAAACGGCACAGCGATCTTCACTTGCGAATCCGCCATGGCCAAGCCAATTCGCCGCGACCCAACATCTAGCGCTAAAAAGTTTTTACTTGACATCTTTTATCTTAAATTCGACATTAACCTTATTGATATCTTTTGGAACAGATTTAACCCAGAATGGTGAGAATTTAACATCGACATCCTCAACACCTTCGATAGATTCAATAGCAGACTGAACCTCTCCGTAGCTCTTGCCTTTGGCTTGATCCTTTACGTTCGCTTCTTTAATATCTGGGCCAACCTTGCCATTCGTAGTTAAGCGCACAGTCTGTGTATTATGCGCCCTAGAAAATTGTGAGAACGCAACCTTGCTTACTCCATTGTCATAAATTCTCTGCGACTTCTTACCAGAAATCTCCTCTTTAAGCTTTGATTCCACAAAGTTCTTTAGCTCATTCTTATCAATAGCCAACGCACTGGCGGTAATTGTTGACTTCAGAGTTACAGCGCCAGTCGCTTCGCCGTCTACCGCTACACTTGAGTTAGGATCTGATCGATTTTCAACGTAGCTTTCCGTTATAACCGTTGCCGAATCGCCGAATGATGACAACAATTGTTCCTTTAATCCATCAATCTTCTTTTCGCTCAGCTTGCTTTTGGCTGATTCTATATCACTAGCCGTCACAACCGTTGCAGTTTTATCGGTGCCGCCACTAGTAGCAGACCGTAGCGACGCAGAAATATCATCAACCGAAATACTCATACTACCAGTGGCTGCATTATACTGAGCCCCGCCCTCACTGGCGGTAATTACGCCAGAAGCAGATCCCGGACAAATATACCCAGGGCAACTACGCTGATAAGAGCCGCCTGGAACAGTCACAGAAGAATTTAAAGTGTAAGATAGTCCACTATTCTTTAAAATTGTACCAGCTGCAATAGTAACACTATCTGGGGAAACATTCTTAAAAACCACCACTCCGGTCGCCTTTTCTCCGACATTCTTCTTGCCCGTAGCAGAGAATTCAACACTAACTTCCTTTGCTAATTCTTTCTTTACAGACTTAATGACATTAGATTTTGCGCTTGTAGTGGCTGTTTCATTCAAGCTGACGGTATCACTGACTGTCATACTAGTAGTCTTTGCTGAAATAACGACCGTGGCGTGTGGAGCAAACCAAATTGCCCAAACCAAAAATACAACGAAAAGTAATGCGCTACCGCCTATCAGTAAGAACTTCTTACGAAATGTATTAAAATCAGGGACCTTCGGTTTTTTAACAATCTTTTTCAGAGAGTCCAGCCCCTTAGATTCCTTCTTGTTTGCGTCAGCTATGACATTATCTACGGCAGAGTCTTCATCAGATTTCTTTGATCTTTTCGCGGAATCCGCCATATCTCCAACCGCCAGCTTGCCGCCATCAATTACATCACTGTCGTCATCAACTTTCAGAACTGGAATCTCCGCAATTTCTGGCTTGCTCTGAAGCGTTTTTGCAATAGGAATTTTCGCCGTTGCCGCCAATCCAGCCAAAACCGAATCATTCGTGATTAACACAATTCTCTTATCCGCCGAAGTTGCCGCCCGAGCCAGTAATCGAATATTGACTGCACTCTGTAAAACGCCAATTCTTCGAGGCGGCACTAACGCAATAATTCTCTCTTTCGACGCCTTAATCTTACTAATTATCGTCGTAATGTCGTCTTCTACATCGATATAAATAACGTCTTTATTCATTTTAAATCTTTAACAACCTATTTACTTTTTCAACTAAACTATTACCGTCTTGACTACCGATAATTGTATCATATCCAACTCGCAACAAGCCCATTGCAGTTACAAATGTGTGATCGCTAATATCTCCAGTTTCATCGACTATCCCTGTAATATCACTCGGATTGATATATTGAACTACTGGCTTCTTAGTAAAAGGCAAATCCTCTGGCCAGCGTCGAGTTTTCAGAGCTTCAGTAATTTTCTTTAGGCTCGATCCGCCACCACACAGTAAAATCCTATTCGGCAAATAATCAACATTATCAAAATCACTCAGCGCCAATTCAACGCCCGATAGCCAAACTTCCAAGGTCTTGTCGATCGCCGCGTCAACTTTTTTCTTTACGCTAGGCTTCAAATTCTCATTATCAATATTTAGCTTCAACTTTTCCGCATCTTTGAAGCTTAAATCCAGGTCAGCTGCAATAGTCCTAGTGAAACTTCGTCCACCAATGCCAAACATCTTTGTGCCTTCGACTCCGCCATCATTAACAACCGCAATATCTGTCGTACCGCCACCAATGTCCGCTAAAATTGCCGTAAAATTGCTATCCGTATCCGATCCCAAAACGCTCCTACTCACCGCAAATGGCTCAGCAGCCACAGCCACTAAATCCAGCGCAAGCTCGTCCGCGACCTTCTCTAGCGCGCCGATATGAACCATCGGAGCAAACGCCGTGTAAATCTGCACCGCCACATCTCGCCCCTGAAAACTAATCGGATTCGAAACTTTATAGCCATCAATATGAATACTCACCAGCGCCGAGTTGACCAATTTCACCTCAACATCTTCATTGCCAGTTTCCAGCGCAATTTGAGCCTGAGCCTTTCCCTGAGCTCGCTCCTGAACTTTCTCAATGATGAACTCCATCTCGGCAATGTCTAGTGGCTTATTCGGCTGCGGCCTGCGATAGCGAATAGTATTCGTCACACCTTTGACCAGTTCACCCGCAATGCCAATAACAACCCGCTTTCCCTGAACGCCAGCTTGATCTTCAGCCTCAGACAGAGCCTCTTCGCAATTCGCCACAACCCCAGCAATATCAGCAATTGCACCGCTGTGCATATCGCCCATTTCCTGCTGTTTTCGACCAACACCAATAATCTTCAGCTCGTCATCTTTAACTTCAGCAATCAACGCCTTAACCACTTCCGTACCAATATCTAAACTAACCAATAGTTCGCGACTATCTTTATCAGACTTCTTTAACATGTCTTTCAATGCCATATAAGAAATATTATATAACGCTTGTGATTTTAGAGCAACAGTTAATTATCTATCTTAAAACAGCCTTGATTCGACGAATTCCAGCCGAGCTAGATTCTTCTTTGGTGATTTTGAATCGCTTGCCATCTTCAGCCAAAACTCCAGTGTGTTCGACGTGTGGACCGCCGCAAACTTCAAAGCTAACGACATTATCATCCTTGCCAATGGAATAAACCTTAACCTCATCACCGTAACGCTCACCGAATGCGCCGATTGCACCCATATTTAGCGCCTCACTCGTTGGATAAACAGCAAAACTAACTGGCAAATCTTCATCAATCCAAGCATTAACCTGATCTTCGACCGCCTGCTTTTCCTCTGGCGTCAATTTATCGTGATTAAAATCAAAGCGCAATCGATCGGCGGTAATATTGCTTCCGTGCTGCTGTAAATCTGGCGCATTCAAAACCTTACGTAACGCCGCGCCCAACAAATGCGTCGCCGTGTGATATTTCAGATGAATAGAGTCATGACCTTCCAAACCGCCGCTAAATTGCCCCTTGCGAGCCGTCTTAGAGCGCTGCCTCTGCTCATCCATTTTCGCGGTAAATTCCTCGCGCCAATTGTCCGAAAGCTTAATTCCTTGTTTATACGCCTCTTCCGTACTGAGCTCCACCGGAAAACCGAAAGTGTCGTACAAAGTGAACAATTCTTCACCGGTCAAGCCATCGTCAATGTAGCGCTGCATTTGTCGCAAACCTTTTCTTAGAGTCTGGCGAAAAGCTTTCTCTTCTTTAACAAGGACAGCAATTATATTGTCGCGATTATTCTTCACCTCTGGAAAATCGGCTTCATACAAATCAGCAATCGCCGGCACAACTTCTTGCAGGAAATTCTGCTCGATACCCAAATCAAAGCTATAGCGAATTGCCCGACGAAGCAGACGACGCATCACATAGCCCTGCTCTTTATTACTTGGCACGCACCCATCAACCGCCATAAACGTCGCAGCCCTCAAATGATCAGCAATCACTCGCATACTTTCGGTGTGTGAAGTGTAATCCTTGCCGCTCAGATCTTGCAGCTTTTCAATAATCGGCCAAAGCAAGCTAATCTTAAAGACGTCAGGATCATTATTTGCTGCAGCTGCGATTCGCTCAAGTCCAGACCCATGGTCAATATTTGGCTTATCAAGTGGCTCAAATTTACCCTCAGCAACTTTTTTATACGCCATAAATACATTATTGCCAATCTCCATAAATCGACCACAATCACAGTTCGGATGACAATTTTCACCAAATTTTGGATCGTGCTCAATGAAATCAAACTCATAAAACATCTCACTATCCGGACCACACGGATCACCAACAGGAGTAGTTTCTGGACCACCATTACGGCTCCACCAGTTTTTACTGCCGTCATAAAAGAAAATTCTTTCACCTGGATTTACACCACGCGCCGCGCCCTGCTCTTCACTGCCGATGTCCGCCATTTTTGCATCGATGCCCTTTTCTGCAAACTTTTTCTGCCACAATTTAGCCGCTTCAACATCTTTCTCAATATTATATTCCGGTGCACCAATAAAACACGTTACGTACAATCTCTGCGGATCAAGACCAATTTCCTCGGTCAAAAACGTCCACATCCAGCCAATTTGCTCTTCCTTAAAATAGTCGCCCAAACTCCAGTTTCCAAGCATCTCAAAAAACGTTGTATGACGATTGTCGCCAATGTCGTCGATGTCCTGCGCTCGCAAACACGTTTGAGAATCGGCAATTCTCTTACCTTCGGGGTGTGTCTCACCAAGCAAGTACGGAATCATCGGCTGCATTCCGGCGCCCGTAAATAAAGTCGTCGGGTCATTAGTTAAAATCAACGGCGCACGCTCAACGACGGCGTGACCTTGTTTTTTATAAAATTCAAGATATTTACTACGTATTTTTTGGGCATTCATGAGTGTTATTATACCATAAAATAACCCCACCTTACAGATGGGGTTTATAGGTCAAATCGCCAATCTCAACAGATTATTCAGCTACTTCTTCAGCTGGCTCTTCTTTTGGTTGATTCTTGCGAAGTTTTTCCGGATTACGGATAGCTTTGTGTTTGTCAGCTGATACTTCCTTAACCCACTTTGGCAACTTAACACCAGCTTCTTTCAATAACTTAACTACGCGTGGTGTTGGCTGTGCGCCATTGTCCAAATATTTCTGAGCCAATTCAACTTGGATATTTGATTCTTTAGTGTGTGGATTGTAGCTACCGACATAAGCGACCACACGACCGCTTGATGGATGACGATGTGCTTCTTGTACCGCCAAGCGATATACTGGATAAC
Organism: uncultured Candidatus Saccharibacteria bacterium; assembly: GCA_937875955.1. Lineage (GTDB taxonomy): Bacteria > Patescibacteriota > Saccharimonadia > Saccharimonadales > Saccharimonadaceae > Nanosynbacter. The sequence continues at coordinate 116,767 of CALFHE010000016.1, forward strand.
CTTTGCGACCCAAACGTTGCAAACGAATTGCTAGCATAAAATTAATTCTTCCTTTAACTCTACGTTTTATTATTCCTTACTTTAGAACAGTTTACACTATTTCTCCCATAACGTCAATCTGTTTTCACGATTCCGCCACCCAAACATTCATCGCCGTCATATATTACCGCCGATTGACCCGCGGCTACGGCACGCTCCGAAGCAGAAAGGTGCACAATATCTCCGTCAATTTTCGCGTCGAATAAAGCGCCTCGATGACGCAACCGAACTTGTACATTCTTATCTTTATGCGGTGCTTGATTAATCCAATGAATATCCGCCAGCCTAAGTTCTTTTCGCCACAAACTTTCATTGTCAATTAATCGCGACACGTAAACCTCATTTTTCTCCATATCCTTGCCCACAACATAATAAGGCAATCCACCGCCGACGTTCAGCCCATGACGCTGACCAAGCGTATAAAAAATTGCGCCGTCATGTTTACCGACAACGGATACCGTCTGCTGATCAATAATATTTCCTGGCGCAGTTTTAACATATTCCGACAAAAACTCACGAATTCCAACTTGTCCGACAAAACAAATTCCCATTGATTCCTTTTTACTAGCCGTCCACAAACCACGTTCTTTCGCCATTTCGCGAACTTCCGCCTTAGTGAAATCGCCCAGCGGAAATATGGTTTTTGACAAAGCTTCCGAAGTCACTCGATATAAGAAATACGTTTGATCTTTATTGTCATCACGAGCGCGTAATAATTTAGCCGACGAAGACGATTCATGAGCAACACGCGCATAATGCCCTGTCGCAATATAATCCGCTCCAGCCGCCAACGAAGCCTCCAAAAATATCTTAAACTTCACTTCTTGATTACACATAATATCTGGGTTTGGCGTGCGACCAGCTTGATATTCGCGAATCATATAATCGACAACATTTTGCTTATATTCTTTCTGAAAATCGAAAACTCGAAAATCAATACCCAAACCAACCGCCACACGCTTAGCATCAGCAACATCTTCCGCCCACGGACAATGCATTCCAGGCAGATCTTCCGACCAGTTTTTCATATAAACACCCGTTACATCATAGCCCTGCTCAACCAAAAGTGCCGCGGCCACAGAGGAATCCACACCGCCTGACATTCCAACAAAAACTTTCTTACTCATCTAGATAACCCCATAGCAAATAGCCCAATTCTCATTAATTCACCCATTGCCAGCCACCAGCCCCACGGCGTCAACCACCACCACGAACTCCAGTTTTTATCGGAAGATACTGGATGGCTTCGAACTTTCACATCGTCAAATTGCGCTGAAAATTCGAGTTGCGCCCGACGCATATGATATCCACTCGTCACCAAAATCACATCTTCAATTTTTCGTGAATCGACAATCTTCTTCACTTCAGTGGCGTTTTGTCTGGTCGTTTCGGAAGACTCGTCCATAACAATGGCTTTCTCTGGAACGCCGCTGTTAATCGCTCGCTGATACATAGCCTTAGCGTTGGACGGGCCAGTTTTATCGGCCGCCGCGCCAGACACAACAATCAACGACGCCCAACCTTCTTTATACAGTTTAATAGCCTCGTCAGTTCGCGCATTCGTATCGCCACCGCTGACAACAACTATTGCATCAGCCTTACGACAATCGCCTTCGCCCACGCTTTGGCATTTTCCCAAATCATTCGGCGATAAATACGCGCTAAGTCCAAAAATCACCAAAGTAGCAAAAATAATTAAGCCAACTAGTTTATGGATCATCGACGGGTCCTCTTCATTTCCGCTTGCACAGCTTCGATGATAAATTCGCCAGCTCGCTTTATATTCTCATCATTGTTCAACTTGCCTAAGGTAAGCCTTAGACTTCCGTCAATCTCTGATTCGCTCAGACCAACACTCGCTAGTACATGAGAACGCGTTCCAGAATTAGCCGCACAAGCGCTCCCCGTAGCTACTAAAACCCCGCGAGATTCTAATAAAAACACCAATCTTTCAGCGTCAATTCCAGAAAATGATATATTCAAAAAACTCACCAAACTTTTTTTCATATCTGACGATATCAACATCTCAGGAAAAGCCTGCTTCAACTCTTTTACCAAATTTTCTCGTAGTTTTCGCAGTCGCTTCACTTCGGCAGAGCGTCGTTTTTGTGCCAATTCCAAAGCCGCCGCAAAACCAACCACTCCAGCAACGTTTTCAGTTCCACTGCGCAGACCCAATTCTTGACCGCCACCAAAAATATTGGCTTTCAGCGTAACGCCAGGTCGCACCCACAGCAATCCAACTTGCTTTGGACCGTAAACTTTCGCCGCAGATAATGTCAATAAATCAACACCCAGCCTTTTAATTTTCACATCAATTAAGGCCGCCGCCTGCGAAGCATCTGTATGAAAAATCAACGGTAAAGGTTCATTATTTTCTTGGCGCCTGAGCCGCTCAGCTTTTACAATTTCCGCAATCTCTTCAATTGGTTGAATGTAGCCCAGCTCATGATTCACTAGCGCAATACTAACAAATCCAACATCTGGCGTTAACATTTTTTTAACAGTGTTCGGATCTATTCGTCCATTTTTCATTGGCGGAATTAACTTCACTTCCGAACGTGCTTTTGCGGAATTAATAACCGAGTCATGCTCAATTGCCGAAATTAAACTTACGCCATTTGCCGCATTGAACGCCAAGTTGACAGACTCAGTTGCTCCAGCTGTCATTATCAATTCATCAGCCATCACACCCAAACAGCGTGCCAGCCGAGCCTTCGCGTCTTGATATTCACGTTTTGTAAATATGGCGGGAGCGTACGGACTAGACGGATTGAAAAACTTTTCAGAAAAATATGGCAACATCGCATCAATCACCAACGGATCCATTGGCGTGGCAGCAGCATGATCAAGATAGATATAATCTTTATTCACTTTTTTATTATATCAAAGCGGCCGACCGGTTTGCGGATCTTTCTTATACAATTGTCGAGAAACTCGCTCGTAATATTCCTTAGTTGCCAAGACAAAATTCTGAAGCTCGTCGCCCTCCAAGTAACTATAGCGATAATTCGGCTGAATCTTCAAAATTCCCTTCGGTTGCACTTCATAACGCGTCGTCAATTCTTGCCGACCACCCTTACCATCAGCAACTTCTTCATACCAAATCCAAGTATCTTTATCTAAATTAAAAAATTCTCGTCGCGCAACATACGCCGGCTTCTCGCCAAAAATTGTTGCGCCAATTTCACTTTCCAATTGGATTAGCTCGCGCTCGGTAAATTTCTTTAATGGGCGATCTTTTTTACGGAATTTCAATAAAGACACCGCGTCGCTATCATCAGCAAAAACCAAACTTCGTACTTTTTTCAAAAACTTAGTCACTCGCAGATCTCCTTGGTTTTATATTCACGTAAGCGTTGGAGTGAATTACCGATTGCCTGCACAGTTTCAAGCGGACTGTTGTTAATGTAGTCAAGACTTTTTTCATAGCTACCAAGTGCTTGATTACAAAAATCAACCGCCTCATTATCAGCAGAGTTTACCTTGATAATATTCTTAATATCCTTCCCGTCAATAGCAGCCTTCCCTAATTCAGGCTTTACCCCAGAATTACCATCGTACCTCTTGGCGTCAGAAAAAATCACGGCAAGTTTCTCGCGAGCTATTTTAATTTCAGGTGTTTCCGTAACACGTTCCGGCGTACTATTCATTTTCTCCACTTTCAAATGCCAAAAAGTTCTTTTGTGTTGTGAAGAGTAGCTTGGCTTAAAACATCAAAATCAATATTTCGCTGCTTTGCCCAATGTTCAGCCACCAATCTCACATATTCTGGCTTGTTTATATTACCACGAAACGGCGCTGGTGTCAAGAATGGCGCATCAGTTTCTAGTAATAATCGCTCCAGCGGAATTGAAGCGAACAATTCTTTCTGCGATTGGTCTTTTGTGAACGTACTAATTCCATTAAGTCCAACATATAAATTTCGCGAAAAACCTTTTTCCAAATTATCGCGCGTGTCCGTAAAACTATGCAGTACGCCGCGAAGCCCGTGAAAATTGTCAAAAATTGGCCAAAAATCATCCCAAACTGACGGCTGACCCGCGGCGCCATCGCGAACATGAAAACTTACTGGCAAATCATAATCAATCGCCATTTGAAGCTGTGCCTCCAAGCCCTCAATTTGTGTTTCCCGCGGACTGTTATTGTAATAATAATCAAGCCCAATCTCACCAATTGCCACAATCGGAGAATTTTCCGTCTTATTCTCCAGCAAAGTTTTGACATCTCCCCAGCCATCTTTCGTATCGTGCGGATGAACGCCAATTGCTGCCCAAGTAAACTCATGATTCGCGGCGAATTCCACAGCTTGACGGCTACTTCGCTGGTCAGTACCGACACAAATCATGCCAATATTCGCCTCGACCGTTTCTTTATAAAATTGCTCGCGATTATCCGTAAAAAATTCCGTATCATGCAAATGACAATGCGAATCTATCAAGCGTAAACCCTCAGTCGTACTTTTCTTATCAGCCTCAATCATAAACTATTTAACCTGAGATTCTGTTTTCGGGGCGCGTGGATCTGGCGTGTGAATATATTTGCGCGGGAACAAAGGCGTCAATTCTGACGGCACGACACCACTAGCAAACATATCATGAATTTTCTCGGCAGTTTGCGGCATAAATGGACGAAGCATGTCAGATACTTGCAATAATGTGCCACAAGCGTGCGCCAAAATCTCACTCAAATGCGACTCTGCTTCTGGATCTTTATCACGATTTTTAGCAACTTGCCATGGTTGAACTCGCTCAATATATTGATTCAAAGAGCGAACAATCAGCCAAATTTCGTCCATCGCTTGATCGAACATATAACTTTCCATCGCCTGACGATACGGCCCCATGTCGTGCTCTGATTGTGGAGCGTCGCCAATAACGCCAGCCTGATAACTCTGTACCATTTTAGCGACTCGCTGAACCAAATTGCCCAAATCATTGCCAAGCTCACCATTATACGCAGCTTCAAACTTTTCCCAAGTAAAGTCGCCGTCATCTTGCGTTGGTACGTGGCGCAAGAAGTAATATCGAAACGCCTCAGCACCGTAATCTGGAATAATATCGGCTGGACCAACACCATTTCCGAGACTCTTTGCCATTTTCATTCCGCCAGAATTAATAAATCCATGGACAAGCAATACTTTCGGAAGCGGTAAATCCAGCGCCATGAGCATTGCTGGCCAAATACCAGCGTGGAAGCGGAGAATGTCCTTACCAATTACTTGCACGTCGGCTGGCCAGAATGATTGCCACTCTTCTGGACGATCAGGATAACCAATAACCGTAATGTAATTGCTCAGAGCGTCCAACCAAACGTACACGACTTGATTGTCATCATCAGGAACCGGCACGCCCCAGCTAAGATTTTTACGCGGACGAGAAACCGACACATCTTTCAAGCCATCTTTCATCAGTTCCAAAAACTCTTTTTTACGGAATTCAGGCACGATTCTCATTTTATTTGACTCAATCGCCTGACGAATATTGTCCGAAAAAGCACTGGTTTTAAAATAATAATTTTCCTCACTCAAGCGCTGATACGGAGTTTGGTGATCTGAACAAACCCCATTATTATCGGCAGCTTCTTTATCCGTAACGAAAGCTTCGCACCCCTGACAATACCAGCCTTCATACGAACCTTTGTAAATGTAACCAGCCTCAACGAGTTTTTGCCAAATATACTGCACCGCAGCAACGTGATGCGCGTCAGTCGTTCGAATAAAATCCGTCACTGAAATATTCAGCTCAGCAATCATCTTCTTAAAATTAACGTGCGTCTGATCGACGTATTCTTTAGGGGTTTGATTTTGACTGGCGGCTTTAGCAGCAATTTTATTGCCATGCTCATCCACGCCCGCCTGAAAACGAACTTCACGACCGTTTTGTCTGGAATAACGTGCCCACACGTCTGCCAACATATAATCCATAGCATGCCCAATGTGCGGCAAGCCGTTTACGTAAGGAATAGCAGTAGTGATGTAAGCGTGTTTCTTAGTCATAAAGAAATTATAACAGATTCAGCAGAGTGCCGCCACTGGCGTAAATGTCAATCATAGTATGTTATAATAAAAATTGAAACAATACTTAACAGGAGGAGATTGTGAAGAAAATTTTAAAAAGCTTAGTGGCGGCAATGATCGTAAGCGCCACTATAGTCACAGCAAGCACACCTACAACAACCCATGCGGCAAGCGGAGATTGGCGCAAAGACTCAATCGGATGGTGGTATAGAAATTCGGACGGCAGCTACCCAAAGAGCAAATGGGAGAGGATTGGCGACAAATGGTACTACTTTGATGGGCGCGGATATATCATTCACAGTAAATGGGAATATATAAACGGGCACTGGTACTATTTCAATACTAGCGGTCACATGATAGAAAATACCTGGAAGATGATCAGAGACAAGTGGTACTACTTCGACACTAAAGGTCACATGCTGCATGACCAGTGGGTCGGCGACTACTACATCGGTAAAAATGGCGACATGTTAAAGAATACTGTTACGCCAGACAACTATGTAGTTGGAAGCGACGGAAAATGGGACAAGAGGTTTTCGAGAGAATTGGCAGAGAGAGCTAAATATCAAAACCTAGATAACGCCATATACTCTAAGTTTGCAGCTGCACACTTCATTTCAACCTACTACAAACTAGACTACACTGCAGCACTCCAATTACTAGAGATAATATATCCAAATTACAATCCCATCAATAACGCAAAAAGAGCAATAAAATTTTTCATGCCATCAGCCGATATAAATAAAGACCCTCACGCATGGACTTCCAAAAGCCGATTAATGGAAAGATTTACCAATACGGGACCTAAAGGTGATTTTAGATTCTCAAAGGAAGAGGTTGAAAAAGCGCTTGATGAGCTAAACCATGAAATCGACGTTGCTAAGATGTTCCAGATGCAGGCTATAAAGGCTCTAAAAGCCCTAGATTCCTACAACCATACATCAAAAGTAAACTATGAAGATCTTCTCACCTTGCAAGGATTTACTAAAGAAGAAATAGACAATGCCCTTAATACAGTAAAGATTGACTTTGCACATAACGCTCAACTAAAAGCCAGCGATATGCTATCAGGACAGAAACCCACCATCTCAAGAAATTTCATCCTAAGACACTTACAAGGGACCGATAAATTCACTAAGGAAGAGGCAGAAGAAGGTTTACAGCGTCTGAATTATGACTTCAAGATCAGCATACGTAATCTTATTGAGAAAAATTACACCACAAGCAGTAACTATAATGGTATGCTTTCAAAAAAATCCATAATAATCAGTATAGCCCGCGATCAAGAGATGAAGGATTCAGAATCATACATCCGTGAAGTATTAGAAGAATATGATATTAATTACACCGAGCGAGCAAAGCTGCGTGCTATAGATACTCTAAAAAATATAAAATACAGCAGAAGCGATTTAATAAAATCTCTTGTCGACGGATGGGGGTTCACCAAAGAAGAAGCTACTAATGCCGTTAAAGATTTAAAGCACGAGAATTTGATAGATTAATTCAGTCTTTTAGCATAAAGAACGACTCAGTTTAAAACCGCTGAGTCGTTCTTATTTTTGATATTGTCACCTGTCTCTAAATAATTATAAATTCCGCCACTCTTTCAGTAGCCTCTTCCAATCTTCAATCGCCAAATCTTCAGCGCGAGCATCTGGTGAAATTCCTGCATTTTTCAGCAATTCTTCCGCCACACTTTTATCAATCCCCAGCCCACCGCTCAAACTAGAGCGCAACTTCTTGCGCTTTGCAGAAAATCCAGCCTTAACAATGCGGAAAAAGCCTCTCTGATCTTCTGGAATAATTAACAGATTGTCGCGAGTTCTCAAAACCACAACCTGCGAGTCAACTTTTGGTGGTGGCGTAAAAAACTGCCTAGGAACTTCAATATCCAACTCCGCTTCGGCAAAAATTTGAACGCTCACAGACAGAATACTCATATTTCCAGCCTCTGCCGCAATTCGCTCGGCAACTTCTTTTTGCACCAACAGCACCGCAATGCTTGGCTTATTTTCCGCGGTCATCAATTTTTCAACAATTTTGCTGGTGATGTAATATGGGACATTAGCTACGACTTTATAATTTTTTGGCAATTGGTTCAGGTCAAATTGCAATATATCTTGATTTACGACAGTTAATTTTTTCCCAGGAAATTGCCCTGGTAATTTTCGCGCCAAATCCGCGTCAAACTCCACAGCGGTCACCGAATTAGCCCGAGCCAATAAACGACTAGTCAAAGTACCTAGTCCCGGTCCAATTTCCAGCACAACATCATCGCCCGTCAATTCGGCCGCTTCAGCAATATCCGCCAAAATCTCCGGATCTTTCAGCCAATGCTGTCCAAGCGATTTTTTTGGTCCATGAGAAGAAGCCATTTAGCGTCCGTCTCCATTCGTCCAGTCGGTCGCCAAGTCGAATCCGTGTGGATGTTTGGCTGCAAATCCACCGGTATCGTAAACCTTGCCTAGACCCATGCTGGTCTCAACCACCGAACATCGCGGATAATTACCATAATTAGCCGCCACCAAAATATAGCCATCCTTATCGACCTTCGCGCCATCCGTCCGCACTGTATAAGTACCGCCGCTACCGCAAGCTTTTATCACAATATTCATCGGCAAATCATAATACGTTTCACGATGCGCCACGCCCTTAGAATCGGTAAATATCTGTGCGCCCTTACTTTTCGTCAATGGATTTTTAGGCTTCGTACCAATTATTTCAATCTGCTTCTTCGGCTGTTTTGTAATTTCGCTAGCAACCTCCCTACGGCTAATCTCGCGCTCGTTCTCTATATCAACCTGATAAGTTACCTTCCGCACGCCCTTTTCCCCAAGTTGTTTAACACTCTTAAATCCAATCGGCTGAGAATCGTCCTTAATCTGCTCAATCTCAAAATTAACATCAACTTCTTCGGTTATCGTTCGCTGTTTTGATCGTTCAATCTTCATTACCAGACCCACGCCGTTCACCAAAAGATCGTCGGAATTCGTAAAATGCGTCTTATCTTCGCGATACAAAGTCAGCCCAGCGGCCTTCGCAATCAAAGCTGGTGTTTGTTCGGCAGTGGTTATTTTTAGGCGTTTATTTCCATCGACAATTGTTATTGGGCGAGCGCGGAAAATATTAACCTGGTATTTTGCGCCTGTCAATTCCATATCAATATTTGGCTCAACCGCGTCAATCTTTTCATCAATCGTAATCTTAGCCGCACGCAAGGCCTGCCGAACGGTCAATGCGTTCGTGACAATGGTCTTTTCTTCGCCGCGATCATAAATACGAACCAAATGCTCACCAGAAGTCTTTCCGTCAGCAAACGAAATCATTGGAGTCGCAATCGCAACCAACACAGCCAATCCAATAATTTTTCCAAAAAATAAACCTTTTGCGCGCATAATAATTTGACAATTCACACAATGTGTTAGAAAAATTATATCAAATTTTGGAACTATTATCTATAGATGTCCTGAAGTCCCATTTTAACCTTACAGGTCGGCCACGGTTGCCATCCACGAGCCTTATAGGTTTGCCACGCCTTTTCGTCCTGCACAGCAGCTGGAGCGTCAGAAGCCAGTTCGTATCCGCCATAGTTCCCCCAAGTTCGTTTGTCAAACTGGTATGCGCCGTAATATCCATTTCCAGTATTCGATGTATAACTACCCTCGCAACTTCTCAATCTAGCAAGCGCTTCAGAAAAACTGCCAGAAAATGACGTAGAGCTTTTCGTCCCCACAATCTCAATCTGCTTCTTTGGCTCTTTTGTTACAACGCTAGCAATCTCCTTACGACTCGCCTCCACGCCGTTCTTCATTTCAACCTCATAGGTGACATTTTTCTTACCATTCTCGCCCACCTGTTTTACTTCGCGATATCCCGAATCTCGATTCGCGTCTTGAACTTTTTCAACCTCAAATTTCACATCTTCTTCTGCGGTTATAGTTTGCTTGCCATTACGCCAAAGTTCAATTTTCATTCCAGGAATAATTTTTGCCGAACGATCCACGGATAGCGTATCATCTTTCTTTGGATCAATATTCTTCTCTTTCAATAGCTCGCCAACCGTCTTAGCATGTGTGCGAATGACAGATTCTTTGCCGTAAAGTACAAAATTAACCATCGAGGCTCTGTCAATTTTCATCACCATGTTTGCGCCATCAACCGCCATATTATCGGAATTGGATAGAGTGGTTTTGTCCTCTTCAAAAACTTCAATTCCAGCAGCCTTCGCAATCAAAGCCGGCGTCTGCTCGGCGGTAGTTACCTTTAGACGCTTATTTCCATCGACGATTGTTATTGGACGAGCGCGGAAAATGTTAATATTATACTTCTCTGCCACCATCTCCGAATCAAGACTCGGCTCGACTACGTCTTGGCGTTCATCAATAGAAAACTTAGCCAATTTCAAAGCCTCGCGAATCGTCCTCGCTTTTGTAACAATCGTCTTTTCTGCGCCCCTGTCGTAAATCGTTACCAACTTTTCGCCGGCCTTGGCTGCTGGCTTAGCGGCGTCAGCCAATGCTTGATTGACAAAAAATAAACCGCCAACCAGCATCAATATCGCGCCAGAAACGAACGTAATTTTCTTAGAATAGTGTTTTGCTTGTAATCTTATACCCATAAGTTCACACCCACAACGTAGGTATTCTTATTATATCAAATTTTCTCCAAGCGTGCGAACTCGACGTTCAATTTCTTAATATTTCCATTGTCAAACTGAACCGTAACACTCAGCCCTTCGCTATCAATAATTTCCCCCGAACCAAAACTCGGGCTGCGAACTCGATCACCAACCTCCAAACCAATATCTTCTGAATAAAAATCAGGTTCTACCATCGGCTGAGCTGGTCTATCAACACCACCAGCCATCAAGCCCATCTCGTCCAAAAACCTCGATGGCATATTATAGCCAATCTGACCAAATTGCGTCCGAGAGCTAGCACAACTAACGAATAATTCTTCCCTCGCCCGAGTTACACCAACGTAGCACAATCGACGCTCCTCTTCGACGTCATCAGCATTGCCGCTATCAAACACTCTTGCGTGCGGCAAAATCCCCTCTTCCAGTCCCGCCAGAAAAACCACCGGGAACTCCAAACCTTTAGCCGCATGAAGCGTCATGAGCGTTACTTGCTGATCGGCAGTTGTATCCGTCGAAGACATCAAAGCCATCTCTTCCAAAAACGTCGCCACGTCAACGTAAGCCTTCGCCTCTGACAAAAGCACGCCGATATTTTCCATTCGCTCCTCAGCTTGCGGCGTTCCGTCGTTTATAAAATCTTCATAGCCAGTACTTTTCATAATTTTTTCAATCAGTTCGGCCGGAGATCCGTCAATTTCCTGCTGCAAATCGTGCAGTTTTTGACCAAACTCTAGCAGCGGACGTTTTGCGCGCGCCGTCAAAGTATCCGCCTCCTCAACCGCCAGCAACCCACTAATTATGTCTTTCCCTGATGCGTCATTCCAGTCCAGAAACTTAGAAATACTTACTGCTCCAACACCGCGTTTTGGCGTATTCACAATTCGCAAAAAACTAACTCGATCGCTCGGCTGATATAACAATCGAAGATATGCTAATAAATCCTTAACGACCGCTCGATCCAAGAATCGCAGACCGCCGACGATTTTATACGGAATATAACTCTGGCGCAGGGCTCGCTCAATTGCGTAACTTTGCGCATTCGTTCGGTACAACACCGCTACGTCACCATATTGACGACCGTTCGCAATTTGCGCCTGAATCTCATTCGCAATCGCCAAAGCCTCCTCAGACTCATTGTATAATTGCCATAATTTCGACTCAACACCGTCGCCATTCGCCGTCCATAAATTTTTATCAGTTCTATGAATATTATGACTAATCAGTGCATTCGCCATGCTCAAAATCGCGCCAGTCGAACGATAATTTTGCTCCAGTTTAACCACCGTCGTGCCCGGAAAATCACGCTCAAAATTGAGAATATTAGTATAATCAGCCCCGCGAAAACTATAAATCGACTGAGCGTCATCACCAACCACGCATAAATTGCGACGCGAATTAACCAACAGCTTAATTAGCGCATATTGCACCGCATTCGTGTCCTGATACTCATCAATCAAAATATGCTCGAATTGCTGCTGCCATTTATGGCGAATATCCGGCTTACTTCTCAATAATTCCACGGTTTTTATCAATAAATCGTCAAAATCCAACGCCGAAGCATCTTTCAAAGCTTTTTCGTAAGCAAAAAACAATTCAGCTATTTTCTGCTCTCTTGGGCCGCGAGTCGAAGCCGAAAAATCCTCAGCATTTCTCATCTCGTTTTTAGCGTTCGAAATAGCCGAAAGTACAGCTCGAGGTTTAATGTCTTTATCCGTCAAGCCGCGAGCCTTCATAATCTGCTTCATCAAGCTTATCTGATCGTCGGTATCGTAAATTAAGAAGCGCTTGTTCAGACCAATATTTTCACCATCCATCCGCAACATTCGCACGCAAATACTGTGAAAAGTTCCCATCCACGGCATAAATTGCCGATTTTCAGAATCTTCACCTAATATCTGCGCCAATCGCTGACGCATTTCCTTCGCGGCCTTATTAGTAAATGTAACCGCCAATATTCGACTAGGAAATATTTTCAACTCGCCAATCAAATAGGCAATTCTATGGGTCAGGGTTTTAGTCTTTCCAGATCCGGCTCCAGCCAAAATCAACAGCGGCCCATCAGCGTGCGTCACCGCTCGAGCCTGCTCGCTATTTAATCCGTCAGTAAAATTAGACATATATCTATTTTATCAGCAAAAAGTACGAAACAGCGCCGCCAGCCATGCCAATTGCCAAAAATAGAACAATAAGCAACGCTATTAATAATCCAGATTTTTTCTTTTCTTTGTCGGCTGAAGGTTTGACCTCTGTAGATACGGCGGCAAACATCGGTGCCGGCTCAGAATCCATAGTTTCTTTTTCGGATAATTCGGAAGACTCAATCAAAGAACTGTCAATGTCGGTAGACATTTTATCGTCTGAATCTTCAGGAACGCCAGCCTCCTCAATTGCTATAATTTCTGGACTCAAATCCATTGGTGAGTCGGGTGCATCACCCAAAGAATTTTCGCTCATGCTGTAATTAGATAAATTGGTATTGTATTGATGTTCCAATTTTACATCCTCAGAATCAGCAGACATAGACACATCTTCATCGCTATTCATCTCAGAACTAGTCATAGTTTGGTTAACAGAGCCGAGCGGTCGCTTCTCCACTTCAACATTAGCAATAAACGGAGACTCCAGCGGCGTAGTCATCGGCGCAGCAGGAGCTTCGCTATTACTTACGGCTAATGATTGCGCTATCTTATCAGTCAATGACAATTCCTCAGCAGACGCATCTTCAATCTCCGCAAAAGTAGATTCATTATGCACGTCTTTAAGATCAGGTGTATCACTAGGACTATCTGATTGAGCAATTATGTCAGACATTTCTTTCCCTACCGCAGAATGTCTATTATTTGTGCTAATCACGTCCACCAAATCAGGCGAAGGTTGAATCGTTGTGCCAGTTCGGGATGGAGCGGGAGCAGCAGGTTTTTGGACAGCACTAACAGATGAAGGTCTAACAACATCCATGAAACGACCAGTCGAGCGTCTCGCGATTACTGGCGCAGCTTTAACTTCGCTAGCAGCCACACCAGGAGCTCTGTTAGCTATTGAATCGTTAGCAATTTTCTCGTTCGTAGGACTATCGATCTCTTTAGGAGTCATATCATCACTATAAGGCTCTTTTTTTGCTTCAGGCTGAGAGATCGATGATAAAGGAGTAGAAGCAACAGACGAAGGTGTAAATGGAGTTACTGGAGGTGCAAAACTAGTACCAATAGAGTTCTCTGACACAGGTTTTTCCTCTACAGGCACAGACGCAGAAACCTCACTATTATTTTCATTAGCCACCACTGGAGCTTCCTTTTCTCGCTGCTTATCCATAAGAGAGCTTACCGCTCTATCCAACTCATCAAAATCAATATCTGTCATATGCCCCCTATTTTTTAACCTTTATGTGCTTTCGAGATTATCTCCTTAAATTGATATGCATCCAAACTGGCTGCGCCAACCAATAAACCATCAAGTTCATCAATTGCTAAATAATCCGCGGCGTTTATTGACGTAATACTTCCACCATAAACAACTCGAACTAATTCCGCCGCTTTTTTACCGTACAAATGAGAAATATGTCGTCGAATCATCTGTGTAGCTTTTTTTACATCAGACGCTTTAGCGCTGTCGCCAGTACCGATCGCCCAAACTGGCTCATACGCAATAACTACTTCATCAAGCTCGTCCGCCGTCACGTTAGCCAGACCACTAGTCAATTGATCAGCCAGAACATCCTTCGTTTCGCCAAGAGTCTTCTCTTGAATCGTCTCACCAACACACAGAATCGGATGAATACGATTTCGAATTGCCGCCTGAACTTTCAGCCGAATATCTTTTTCGCTTTCAATGAAAATATAGCGACGCTCCGAATGTCCAATTATCACATAATCAGCAATTCCACGAAGATGCGCCGCTGGAATTTCTCCCGTGTACGCCCCCGAATCGCGCCAATAGCAATTCTGGGCCGCCAACTTAGCGATTCGACGATTAATTTGTAAACTCAAACTCTGCAGCGTCAAAATAGTAGGCGCCAGCACCACTTCAACATCTCTATGCGACGGCAGCGTGTTCATCAGCTTATGCAAATATAAGCTAGCCTCTTGCATATTGAAGTTCATTTTCCAATTACCGATGATTAACTTTTTTCTCATGAGATAATCCTTATGCTTAGTTTATCACCTCAAACCGTATGCGTCTAGTAAACTTTCAATTCCAGGCAATTTTTTACCAGCCATCAAGGCCATGCTAGCTCCGCCACCAGTGGAAACATGGGTAAAATTGGCGCCGTCATGCCCGTCCCATTTTAATATAAAATCAGCTGTATCTCCGCCGCCGACTATTGAAACAACCCCTTTATTTTGGGCAATAGCTAACGCTACTCGCGCTGAACCGATTGCAAAATTATCAATTTCAGCATAGCCCAACGGACCATTCCAAATAACCATCTTCGCGCCGTCCAGTATTTTCGTGAATTTCTCAATTGTCTGACTTCCAATATCCAGCGCCATATCTGAGTTTTTTATTTTATCAATATTAACTTCTTGACGAGGAAAATCCTTAGAAATCTCTGGTGCAACCGCCACATCAATCGGCAATACCAAAAAATCGTCAACATTCTCTGCGCCAACCTTAGCCGCCGCCAAATCATAAATTTCCGCGACAACCTTTTCCATTCCCGGCTCAAACACACTCTTGCCGACATTAAATCCGCGACAACGCAAAAACGTGTTTGACATGGCGCCGCCAATTAAAATCCGATCCGCCTTTTTAATCAGACGCTTAATCAGTAATATTTTATCGCTAACTTTCGCGCCGCCAATAACCGCAACCAACGGACGTTTTGGCTTATTCATCGCCTCAGTGATAGTTACATATTCTTTTTCTAATAGTAATCCCGCTAGCCCTGGAACACACAATGTAATCGCATGAGTGCTGGCGTGAGCCCTGTGTGCGACCGCAAATCCGTCCTGCACAAAATAATCCGCTCGGACAGCGCGCTGAATTGACTTGGCAAATGTTAAATCATCAGCCTCCTCCTCGTCATAAAAGCGTAAATTCTCCAACATAAGAATACTGCCTCGTGGCGCGCGGCGAACGGCTTGATGAACAGCTTCGCCCACACAATCATCCAGCAATTCTACCGGACGGCCCAGCAACTTGGATAGGTGATCTGCGACAACTTTCAGACTAAACTTAAGATCCTTACCTTTTGGTCGCCCCAGATGAGACATGATAACAATCTTGCAATTCTGCTCCAATAAATATCGGAGCGTGGGCAGCGAAGCGCGAATTCTTAGATCATCAGAAATCTGACCACGCTTTGTTAGTGGCACATTATAATCTGCTCGCAGAAGAATAGTTTTTCCACGTAGATCAACATCGCGAATTGTTTGCTTCGGAAATTTTCTGCCCACCCAAATTCTCCTTATAACAACGTCTTGACTTGGATATTGTCAGTTTTGCCTGGCTCTGGATTGTGGCCGCTAACAAGCACAACAGTAACTGGGTCTGTGCCGAAATAGCCTTCTTGTTTCAACTCATCAGCTAGCTTAGTTGCTGCATTTGAATCGTTTGGTCGAACATATGGACGAGAAGCGTACCTTAACGCCAATTTTTGCGCGGTCTTCACATCTTCGGTTACACAAACAATTGGTAGGTTCGGACGATATGCGGCAACGTTAATTGCAGTAGCACCAGTGTGTGTTTCCGCAATAATAGCTCGAGCCTTAATTCTCCTTGCCAATTGAGCTGCTGTGTAGCTTAAAATCGCGTCAGTTTTTTCACGCATTTCAGCCTTTTCTACCAACATTACTTCACTGTGTTCTTGAGTGTAGATAATAGTCTTGCGCATCGCGCGAACGGTTTCAACAGGATATTTACCATTGGCAGTTTCGTCAGACAACATAACTACGTCAGCGCCTTGGATTACGGCATTTGCAACGTCGCTTACTTCAGCGCGACTTGGCTCTGGATTATCAACCATACTACCCATCATTTGTGTCGCAACGATCACTAGCTTGCAATATTTACGGCACAAGGCAATAATTCGACGCTGTACAACTGGGACAATTTCCGCACCAGCTTCCACCGCCAAGTCGCCGCGAGCAACCATAATACCGTCACTAGCCTTAACGATTTCCTCCAAATTCTCTGGATCAACGGCAGACTTAGTCTCAATCTTGGCAATAATATTGGCTGTCGAGCCCAGGTCTGTCAATCGACGACGCAAATCAATAATGTCATCAGCTTTTTGAATAAAACTCAATGCAACATAATCAAAATCTTGGCTTGCGCCCCATTCCAAATCGTTAATATCTTTCTGAGTAAGAATGTCACCGCCAAAATCTGTGTCTGGCAAATTCAAACCCTTGCGGCTCATCAAAAAACCGTCGTTCTGAACTTCTACACGAATTGCAGTTGGGCTAACAATTTCTCGTACAACCGTCCTGATTTTGCCGTCAAACATGTAAAGTGGCTCGCCGACTTTCATCTTCTCCGCCAAATTGTACTGCACTGGCAAATTGAAGCTGCCGTCATGCTCAGTAATTTCTGAATCCAAGACCAACATATCGCCAACCTTAACATTCAGCATGTTATCTTTCAAAACGCCCAAGCGAATCTTCGGACCTTGCAAATCTTGTAGGATTGCGACAGGCTTGCCCAACTGTTTACTAGCTGTGCGCACCCAATCTATCTGCTCAATTCGCTCCTCATTAGCGCCGTGGCTAAAGTTCATACGGATGCCGTTAACGCCGGCTTCCAACAATTGGTAAACCTTTTCTTGGCTGAACGTTGCTGGCCCAATTGTTGCTAATATTTTTGTTCGTTTAAATATATTATCACTCATTTTTAAAATTATATCACGAAATAACAGTGATGAAAAATGGCGCCAAGGAACCTTATAATACTTGTTCAATATCGAGAATACGTTTAATAAAATCAACTATAGCAAATTCAGAAGAAACAAAAAAACAGCTGACCTCTAACATGCACCATTGCAAAATACAGCTCAACAACATGGTGCCTCGACAGGAAAAAAGAGCCAGTTTATAGACTTGGCTCAGATCTTCTCACGAGCTACCCGATTCTACAGGTCCTGATGTATCCCGCATAGGCACACGTAATAGTAGTAAAAGAGCTACTAAAACTCTCGTATGTCTCGAATTGGACTGCGACGCATGTTGCGTATTAATGGCAACATAGCACTAAACAATCCAGTGAGAATACACGTACTTACAATAAAGATTATCTGTCGCATATCCACGGCTATAAGTCGTATCACTCTATTTGAATTAATAGAACCGAAGCTATATTGCGCCTGTGCCGTAAGCTGCGGTGCGAATTGCTTATCCAGGAGATACGCGCCGATAAAGCCGATAGCAAGAGCGAACACAGCTACTAATATAGATATAATTATCGTATATAGTATAT
>CALFHE010000017.1 GCA_937875955.1 uncultured Candidatus Saccharibacteria bacterium
AATCATGTCTAAATTACCAACAGTCGCCATCATCGGGCAAGCCAACGTCGGCAAAAGCTCACTATTTAATCGCTTGACGCGCTCTCGCACGGCCATCGTCGCCAGAGAAGCTGGAACAACTCGCGACAACGTTGTTGGTAAAGTCTCATACAAACGACGCAACGTAGATTCTGCGCCGTCAGATGATTATTCGCAATTTTGGCTCATCGACACAGCCGGACTTAAAACTGCCGAAGACGAATTTGAAGCAACCATTCAGGACCAAATCGCTGACGCGTCTGCTGCTGCCGACGTAATCCTCGTAACCGTCGACTCCACCGCATATCCTTCCGACGCCGATCGCCAATTAGCCAAAAAAGCCCTAAAAAGTGGCAAGCCAGTTATTCTAATCGCCAATAAAGCAGACTTAAAAGGCTCTCTTTCTATCGACGAATTCAAGCGACTCGGTATTAAAAACATCATAAAAACTTCCGCCGAGCACAGCATTGGCATTTCGGAACTTCTTGACAGCATTGCCGAACTTATTCCGCCAGCCACCGAAACCGCACCTGACGACATTATTCGCGTTGCGCTAATTGGTCGACCAAACGTCGGCAAAAGTAATCTATTCAATACTTTGGCGGGCAAGCAGCAAGCCATCGTCGCCAACGTCGCCGGCACAACTCGCGACGTAAACCGCGTTCAAGTTCGTTATCACGGTCAGACGATTGAGCTGCTCGACACTGCTGGAATTCGCCGCCAAGGAAAGCAAGAAACGGGAATTGAAAAGTTCTCAGTTCTTCGCACCATGCAAGCAATTAACGAAGCCGACGTTTGTCTGCTTCTTATGGACGTCAATGAGCTTAACGTTCAATTGGATCAGCGCCTAGCTGGAATTATTGACGAGGCGGGCAAGGGGCTTGTTCTGGTCGTCAGCAAATGGGATTCCGTCGAAGGTAAAGATGCTTACACACACGATGAAATCGCGCCACAAATCAGCTATAACTTCAAGTTCACGCCGTACGCGCCGTTAATATTCACCTCTTCTGTCACTGGGCAGAATGTCGCCAAGTTATTCGACCTAGCGCTTGATATCTATAAGCGTCGTCGCCAAGAATGTAAAACTCGCGCCTTAAACGACATTTTACAAAAAGCCATCGCCGCACATCCGCCAGCTGGTCTGAAAAATTCACACCCGAAGCTGCGCTACATTGTCCAGACTGACGTTGCTCCGCCATGGTTTGTTATTTACGGTAGCAATCTGAAATTTGTCCACTGGAGCTACAAACGTTATCTGGAGCGAACTTTACGTGAAGCTTTCAATTTTGCAGGAACGCCGATTAAAATGTCTTTCCGTGACGAAAAGCAATTAAAAGCCAATCGTGAACGCGTTGCTCGCGGTCTGGCACCAGTCACCAAAGCCTACAAGCAGGCCAAAAACGTCGAAAAACAGCTATAAAACCACATTTTTTGACAAATTCTCTTGACATTTTGAACTATTAGTGATAGTATATACACTAGCTTTCACAATGTGTGTTAGCTTGCGTCAAATCGACGCACAGTTCTGCGGAGAGTTTATTTCTCCGCCCGACTCCAGAAGAGGAGTTATCATGGGAGAGCAGATGCTCAAAGCAATGATGATCATCGCGCTTGGGATGGTCGCTGGAGCTGGTCTCGCGGGAGGTCTCGCGGGAGGTCTCGCGGGAGGTATTGTCACGATGGGGACAGGGGCTCCTGTCTCTATCACTGCTCCGATTGGAGCGGTGATCGGAGCGGGGGCAGCCGGGACCGCTACGTACCGGCGTATCTGGTACGGAGGCAAGAGGGATAACAACCCTCCTGCTGATGATCAGTAAGCCCGCTCGAAAATAGCTCGCTCGAAAATAGACTCAATTCGGTTAGAAATGCATGTTTTGCATTTCCTGGATTGAATCCAGTTTTCGGCTTGAGCACGTTTTCGAGCGGGCTATTTTCTTTTATAGTGAATCTTAGCTGTATCCGCTCCATAGATACATACCTATGCTGATGAGTCGGAAACGACGAAAGCGAACTTTTATTCAAACATCATCAATTGCGCCGACAAAACTTCACGCGTAATTTCGTCCGCACGTTCACCAATTAGCACAATTTTTGCTGGCTCTTCCGCCGCAGAATTAGCTATTTGAATCTGATTTTCCGTCGCCTCCAAATGATGCCGCGCGCCATTATCATCAATAAAACAGCCCTTCATTCGCCTGAGTTTATAAGCATCAAAAAGTTCCGGCCAAATTTTTTCCAGAGTCGCCGCAGCAATTTTCATACCAGAAACATCCAGCACGGCATACGTCGGATTATCTGGCACGACTAGCTCACCGTCATACTTATCGAAAAACGTTAGTAGCCCCGACGGCGTGGTCATTTTATTGATATCAAATTTACCTCGTGGCGCGCTCAATATTTTTCCGTAAGGCAGGGAGCTCAGCTTGGATTCATATTGCAATCGCTCGTCGTCACTTAGCAAATCTTCTTTGGTCACTAAAATCATATCCGCCGCTTGCAACTCAATTTCATGCGCCGGCTCAATTCCATATAAAATCTCATGTGCGTCAATAACATAAAAACTCTGCGCCAACTCATACTTATTGAATATTTGTGCATTAATCAATTTCTCAACTAAATTCATCGTTCGCGCCACACCAGTCGCCTCAATAAACACTGGGGCGGGGGAATTGCGACAAAAGTCAAGTAACATTCGTGTCAATGCATGCTTTGACGAACAACAGACACAATCGCCAGCCAAAGTCGTCACAATATCCGCCAGCTTTTCCAATCGATAACCGTCAACGTTTTCATTAGCGTATTCATTCTCAATCACCCGAGAACCCTTATAGTCACTTTGTTGCAATAAGAACTCAAGGACACTAGTTTTCCCAGCACCCAGCGATCCATTCACCAAATATAGCGGAACTTTATCAACAATCGCTCGTCCATCATCAAACGGTGCATTAATGCTAAATTCCAAATCGTCATCGCGTTTTGCCATATGCTTATTATACGTCATTTTCACAAGGTGATATACTAAGTCTATGAAAGTCATCTTAGCGTTGGGAAATCCAGGCGAAAAATACACAAACACGCGGCATAATGCTGGGTTTTTGGCTATTGATAAATTTGCCTCAGAAAATAATGCAGTTTTTTGCAATAAGCCAAAATTTTCCGCAGATATCGCAGAAACAAATATTTCTGGAGAAAAAGTTTTACTAGTTAAGCCAACTACTTTTTACAACGAGGTTGGAATTTCCGCTCGAGCAATTTTAGATTTTTACAAATTGACATTGGATGATTTACTAATTATTCACGACGACACGGCGCTGGATTTTGGTAAAATTCGAACCCGCAAAGGCGGTCGAGACGCGGGCAGCAACGGATTAAAGTCGCTGCATTCTCACGTCGGATCAGATTTTTGGCATATTCGTATTGGCACAGACAATTTGCTCAGACGTCAAGTTGGTGACGTGGATTTTGTCCTGGGTAAATTCAGCTCAGACGAGCAAAAGATTCTCCAAAGCTGGATATTGCCCGAATCAATTAACTTGATCGAGAAGTTTATTAACGGAACTATCGAGCCGTTCAGTATAAAATATTAACCAGATTCTAGCGTCGTTTTCGCGGCACAATTTTTGAAGCGCTGTTCTTCAATTGCTCTTCGGCTTGATGTAATTTTGCGGCCGCAGCTTCTTGCAGATTAATCGATCGAGCTTCCAGTATACTGCTACCGACCGCCAAACTCACAAACAATAAGCCCAAGCCACCCGTCGCCCATTCCGGTAGCTCCAAGTGGAATAATTTGGCAATCATCATCACGCCGAGCGCCATAATTGCCCAGTGAGCGCCATTTTCCAAATATTTATATTTGCTAAGCGCGCCTGTTCGCAACAAATATACGGTTAGCGATCGAACCCAAATCGCTCCAGCGCCCAGCCCAGCCACGATCAGTAGCACGCTGTTGGTAATGGCGAACGCACCAATCACACCGTCAAAGCTAAAGCTGGCGTCCAGAACTTCCAAATATAACAAGCTAGCGAACGCCGCCCAGCCAGTTTTAATCTTAACGGATTTCGCGTCATCTTCATGGAAAAATGACCCAAATAGCTCCAACCCAATATGCAACACAATTCCAAGAACCGCCGAAATCAGCACCAAAGATTTATGCGGCGCCTCAACCGTAAAATACAAAACAGCCGCCACGCTAAGCATTATGCACACCTTAAAATTCTCAAATCGCCCAGCCTTCGCCAAGATCGGCTCAACATGTCGCATCCAGTGAACACGCTTGTTGTAATCGATGAAATAGCTAAGCCCAATCATAATCAAAAACGCACCACCAAACGCATCAATCATCGGCGACGCCTCGTGCAGGATCTTGCCGTACTCGACAGGTTTATGTAGCGCCAGATTGACAACATCCATAAACCCGTGACCGCTCGCAATCATCACGATAGCAATTGGCAATATAAATCGAACGACAAACACCGCCACAAATATGCCAGCCGTCAGGAAGACCTTCTGCCAGACTTGACTCATTCCCGCCAAAACCTTACTATTTATCACCGCGTTGTCGAAGCTAAACGTAACTTCCAGAACCACCAAAATAGTAAATAGCCAAAGGCCGCTAACGCCCATATGGCTAAAAATCAAACTGCCCAGACCTAAAGTCAATAGGACTGAAAACCAGAAAATCCGAAACGGATGATGTGAATGTAAAAGATGCTTCATATTGATTTAGTATAGCATAAGCATGGGGTATAATTTTATATATGACACAAAAATCGCCAGATGGTCGCATAAAAAAGTTTTTATCAGCCAACAGCGAATTGATCGGTTGGGTGGTTTTTGGTGTCCTTATAATTTCTATCTATCAATTCAGTTCACGATTCGGCGTCATGTTATTAAACGGAGAATTTGCAGAATTGTGCAATAAATTACTTCCGTCGTTACAAGATTTCATCACGCTGACGCTAAGCGTAATTGTCGAGGCGGTCCCATTCTTAATTTTAGGAATTATCATATCCGCGATTATCAGATACTTTTTATCATCAAAAGATGTCTTCAAAATGTTACCAAAAAACACCTTCCTTCGACGAATTACACTCTCTATGATCGGGCTAATTTTACCTGTATGCGAATGCGGTAACGTGCCAATTGCACGCAGTTTAATAGCAAATGGACTGAAACCTGCCGACGTTATTAGCTTTCTTTTCGCCGCGCCAATCATAAACCCGATAACCATAATTTCAACCATGACCGCCTTCAGTTTTGACACCCGAATGGTTTGGTGGCGAATTATTTTTGCGCTAATTATTGTACAAATAACCGCTTTTATCGTCAGCTTTTTTAAGGAAGATTCCGTCATTAATCCAGAGTTTGAGAAACTTTGCGACTCTCATAATCACGGTTCAAAATTGTCAAACATATTCAGCTCATCACGTAATGAATTCTGGCAATTATTTACTATGTTAGCCTTAGGCGCTAGCATCGCAGCCGCCACACAAATCTTCGTTCCACGATTCATCATAAACGCTGTCGGTGGCGACATTTTCTTATCAGTCATATCCATGATCACGCTAAGTTTCGTCATTTCGATATGCTCCAGCATCGACGCATTCTTCGCATTGGCTTACGTGCGAAATTTCACAACAGGCTCAATTTTATCTTTCTTGCTATTCGGACCGATGATAGACATAAAAATGATTACGCTATTAAAAACAACTTTTCGCTGGAAATTTATTGCAACAATTACCTTAACTGTATTCATCTTATCTCTAATTGTCGGACTAGGAGTTAATTTATATGTACGCTAACCTTGCAAAATCAATTGGTGGAATCATCGTTTGCGCATATATTTTACTATTAGCTTGGCGCGACCAACTTGGCTTTTACGTTCATCCACGCTATCACATATTCGCGGTCATAATTAGCGTAATCGGTGTTATACTTTTGCTTATTGATATAATGTTGCAATTAAAAAATAAATCCGCAAAAGACAAAACTAAAATTAGCTTGAAAAAAATTACCCCAATATCTTATTTTGCGATAATTATATTATCAGTCGGATATATATTGCCACCAAAATCACTCTCCCCGAGCAGCCTTGCGCAAAAAGAAAGCCCTGCGATTATTGAGCCCGAAAGTCGTTGCGAAACACCTCAACCAAAAGAAGGCTCTTCTACAATCTCAATAAACCGCTGGAAAACCGCTATAAATTCTTGCAAAGAGGCCGCTTATTTTAACGGCAAAGATATCGCCATAACCGGCTTCGTTTCAAATGATCTGTTAAACAACTATGGCTATAATTACTTCAATATTGCCAGATATGTTATAAGTTGCTGCACTGTTGACAGCGTGCCTATGAAAATCCTGGTCGAGAAAAACTTTTCGACAGACTACCAGGATGGAACGTGGCTAATCGTCAAGGGTAAATTGTCGCAAAAAATCGTTAATAGCCAAGCCGAATACGTCATAACCGACGCACACATCACAAAAATCAACCAACCTAAATATCCTTACGAACTACTCAGACTGTAAGCTTATTGCACACTTGTTGCAATAAGTTATAAACTATTGATAGCATTATGCTAAATGAAATATTTGAACGTCACAATCTTCGCCTGACGAAACCACGCCAGCAAGTATTTGATATCCTACAAAATTCAGATGTACCTCTTACGGTCGGCGATATTGCGAAAAACTGCAAAAACATTAACCGTGCTAGTATTTACCGCACACTGCTAATGTTCGATAATCTGAACATTATAAACACCATAACTATTGGCTGGAAGAATTATTACGAATTAGCAGAACCGTTTATACCGCATCATCACCATCTATATTGCATCAATTGTCAAAATGCCGAACCTATACAATCACAAGAGTTAGAAAAACTCATAGATCTCATTGGTAAAAAACATAATTTCATAGTCACAAAACACCACTTTGAGCTGGAAGGTATTTGCGAAAAGTGCCGACATATTATAGAAAATAAATAATTTTCCCCAACAAAAAAGCGCCAGGTAAGGGTGGGCATCACCTGACGCTTTTTTACCCTTCAACCCACCCGAGCTACCGTATCAGTGAAGCGTCACGACTAAAACTCCAAAAGTCCGCGCCTGATGACTATCAATACAATTTCGTACTCACATTAACAGAGGTCGCCTTTGAAAAAGGGCAGTTAAAGGGGTTAGTATGCGCGTAACGTTGAACCGCAAAAAGTGGAGGGTAAGAATACTTAATGCCATTGCGCGCAACCTAACATATAGTTAGAATAGGGGGTATAAGGTGCGTTTGGTTAATGATTACTTAACCAATCGTCCTTGATTATAGCAAACATTTGACAAAGTGTCAATACTTTTTACCACATTTTTTATGGAAATCAATAGAATTACACCAGATGAACATATTTTCTCCCAGAGATTAGCGCATATTGCCAATCCACCAAAAAGCTTATGTTATATGGGAAAATTGCCAGAAACAGAGGCGCCGGTCGTGTCAATTGTCGGGTCCCGTAAGCCGTCTGCCTACGGAAAAGAAGTAACCGAGCGATTAGCAACAGATCTGGCAAAAGCCGGATGTGTAATCGTGAGCGGGCTGGCGCTAGGTGTGGATTGCATTGCCCAAAAAGCTGCGATTGAAGCTGGCGGAACGGTCGTGGCGGTCGTCCCAAACGAGCTTCCCGATATTTCACCGCGGACCAATTATCAACTAGCCATGAGCATCATAGAGCAGGGCGGCGCGGTCGTTTCAGAATGGATGAAGGGCGATAATAAAATAGTCAATCGTTGGAGTTTTTTGGAGCGCAATCGACTAGTGAGTGGGCTAGCTGACGGAATTATTATCACCGAAGCCGCCGAGCGAAGCGGCACATTAAATACAGCCTCGCACGCACTGAATCAGGGAAGAGATTTGTTTGTAGTTCCCGGGAACATAACCAGCCCACTGTCGGCGGGTTGCAATACTTTATTAAAACAAGGGGCGTATTTGGTGACAGACGCCGACGACGTTTTGTCAATCATCGCGCCAGAAAAATTGCAAAAAGACAACGGCCAAGAATTAGCAGCCAGCGCAACAATTGAAGAAGCTATTATCATAAAACTCATCTCAGAAGGGCTGCGTGACGGCGATGAAATCCAACAAAAATCAGGATTATCCGCGTCAGACTTCGCCACGGCGCTCACAATGCTGGAAATCAACGGCGTGATTAAGCCGCTCGGGGCAAACAACTGGACATTACGATAATATTGCTATTTTGACAAATTGATGTTATTATACGGACTATGAAAAAATCCCGAGAAGCATCTCCTACCGTCCGTAAAGTCGCTGAGGACGTTTTTACTCTTCCTAATTTAATAAGTGTAGCTGGCGCCGCTTTAGCGATACACGGATCTGAGAACATCAATACAGCTGAAGGACTGGCAGAATGCGCGGTCGGGCGATTAGCTGACGTTTTGGATGGCAAAGTAGCGCGCATGACAGGACAGACTAGCAATTTTGGAGCAGCCTTAGACGCCACAACAGACAAAATAGTTATGGCAAAAATCCTCTATGAAATGAACAAAAAAAGGTTGGCTCCAAAGAAAGTTCTTGTCGCTGTTGCGGCACCAAACCTGATAAACGCCCTAGCTACGGGAATCGCTAATTTACGTAGTGACGAGAAAGCCGAAACTCGACCGACCAAATCAGGAAAACTAGCCATGGCAGGAGAAACAGTTACTTTGATATCTTATATTGCAGCCCATATTGCCGAGCAGGACAAAAATCCAAAACTCGCCAAGCTTCTACGCAAACTAGGAGCTGGAGCATTCGCCGCTTCACTTCCGTTCGCTGCGCACGCAACATGTACATACATAAAACGAGCAATTAAAGGCGACGCGGAAAAAGAAAAACCACGCCAAATAGCAGATGTTAAGCGTAGTCTTGGATCAATGGCAATGCTCGGTCGCCTCAGTGGTCGCTCGTAATAATTCACTTTGCGGTTGTAGCTACATAGTGATTTGTTATAATATAAAGTTATGAAAAATCTCGTTATAGTCGAGTCACCAGCCAAAGCTAAAACCATCGAGAAATATCTCGGCAAGGATTTTCACGTCTTGTCCAGCGTGGGGCATATTCGCTCGATTGTTAAAAAGACGAAGGATGGAACGCCGCCGATTGACGTGGCTAACGATTTTTTCGCAATTTATGAAGTTGACCCTGAAAAAAAGAAAGTTATCACCGAGCTAAAGAGAAATGTCAAGGCAGTCGGCAAGGAAAATGTTTGGCTCGCAACCGATGAAGACCGCGAAGGAGAGGCCATTGCTTGGCACTTATGTAAGGTGTTGGATCTTCCTATTGAGACGACTAAGCGAATTGTTTTTCATGAGATTACCAAAGATGCCATAACTAACGCCATTAAGAATCCGCGAACCGTGGATATGAATTTGGTTCAGGCTCAACAAGCCAGGCAAATTCTTGACCGACTGGTTGGCTTTGAGCTTAGTCCAGTCGTCTGGCAGAAAGTTCCTGGTGGAAAGTCAGCTGGTCGCGTTCAGAGCCCAGCAGTGCGATTACTGGTCGAGCGTGAACGAGAAATTATGAAGTTTGAGGGCAATTCTCAGTTCAAAGTTACCGCCATTTTTATTCACGACAATCAAGAATTCAAGGCCGAGCTTAATCAAAAATTCGATACAGAAGAAGCGGCGAACGAGTTCTTGAATAGCCTGAAACCCGCCGAATTTGTTGTTAGCGATATCTCAAAAACTCCAGGAACGCGCAATCCAGCGGCACCATTTACCACGTCAACCCTGCAACAGGAAGCCAACTCTAAACTCGGCTTCAGCTCCAAAGCAACCATGGCCTCGGCGCAAAAATTATACCAAGATGGAAAAATCACCTATATGCGTACTGACTCCGTAAATTTGAGCGGTCAAGCTATTGCGGCGGCCACCGATTTTATCAAGCGTCTTTACGGTCCAGATTACTCAACGGTTCGCAAATTTAAGACCAAATCCGCGTCCGCCCAAGAAGCTCACGAAGCCATTCGCCCGACAGACATCACTCTGGAAACCGCGTCTAATAATAGCTATGATCAGAAATTATACGACCTAATTCGACGCCGAACTTTAGCGTCGCAAATGTCGCCAGCGAAACTAGAAAAGACAACTATCACAATTGACATCAAAGGCGATAAATTACCTAAGAGCAAAAAACCCGCTCAGTTTGAAGCAAAAGGCGAAGTCATTACATTTGACGGATTTTTGCGCGTTTACGGCGGCAATAAAGATGAGCTTCTACCGAAGTTACAGTCTGGCGATGAAGTCAATTCTCACGACATTACGGCTCGCCAAACATTTACACGACCGCCAGCTCGTTACACTGAAGGTTCGCTAGTTAAGAAGCTGGAGGAGCTTGGAATCGGCCGTCCGTCAACTTACGCTACGATTATTGACACTATTCAAACTCGCGGCTACGTTGAAAAGGGCGACAGCGAAGGTCAGCCGCGTGATGTAATTGTCCTGAACTATAACGGCGAGGAAGTTAGTCGAAGTATTGTCCAGGAAAAAACTGGCTCGACACGCGGCAAGCTTATTCCAACGCCAAGCGGCGAACTGATTGCCGATTTCCTGACGGACCATTTTACGCAAATTGTCGATTACGATTTTACCGCCAACGTTGAGACGGAATTTGACAAAATTGCTGGCGCCAATCTGGAAAAAAGCGCAATGCTGCACGGATTTTACACGCCTTTCCATAAATTGATCGAGCAATCTGGCGGGATTGACCGAAGTAAAGTCGGCGCTAATCGCGAAGTGGGAATTGATCCGAAGACAAATAAGCCAATTATCGCGCGATTTGGGCGATTCGGTCCAATGTTGCAACTTGGCGAAACTGACGGCGACGAAAAGCCACGTTTTGCGCCGCTGCCAAAGGGCGCGAAAATTGAGACAGTTACTCTGGAGCAAGCACTGAAGATGTTCAAGTTGCCACGCGTCGTCGGACAAACAGAGGACGGTCAAGATATTAAGGCAAATATTGGACGATTCGGTCCATATATTCAAGTTGGCAAATTGTTCGTTTCCATTAAGCCGGAAGATCCGCATAGCATTACTTTAGAAAAAGCACGCGAACTTTACGCCGCCAAGCTAGAAGCCGAAGCCGCTAAGAATATTGTCGAGTTTCCAGATGGAGTTAAGGTTCTCAATGGACGATTCGGTCCGTATATCACCAACGGCGCCAAAAACGTCAAAATCCCTAAAGATACGGATCCGAAAACTATTACTCACGAAAAAGCCCTGGAGCTATTAAACGCCACAACAGCGAAACCAACTCGCAAACGCGTAGTTAAAAAAGCCACCAAAACATCCGCTAAAAAGAAATAGCGTTTTTATACTATCCAATAATTCCGAATAATAAAAACTCTTCATATAATCTATTGCAAAAAACGTAAAATAAATGCTATAATTTATATCAGCAATTATGGCATTTACCTATTGACTTTTGTCAAATGCAATTGTATAATTAAAAACATATTTTCAATCAATATAACCTGTGGTGAGGCAGAGAGGATGTTTCTAGTAGCATGAGCGAGACAGCAAAAACCGAGCAAAGCGCCAAATTAAATTCTGTCGTCGATACTATTATTTCTAAGATTCCGCAAGAGCGCGAAAAGGAGATTATTTCTCGACGATTTGGTTTGTACGACCGAAAAGAAACGTTAGAGTTAATTGGCGATATGTTCGGCATTACTCGCGAGCGCGTTCGTCAGCTAGAAAAAGCAATCTTAACGCGTCTACGTGCAGCTGTCGCCGAGGGAGAACTTCCTTCGGTTATTGCTATGGAAAAAGAGATCACTTCGAGTTTGTCTGAGATGGGACGAGTTGCGCGTATGCAGGATTTGGCGTCACACTTCCTCGGTAAAGAAGCTACTGCAATTGACCGTGCTCGTGTGGCGTTCATTTCTGAGCTAGCAGAAAACATCACGATTGTTACAGAGAATGACGATTATTACCAGGCGGCAGCAATTGACACTCTCGGCAACGAAAAGCAAATTAGAGCACGAGTCGAAGAAGTTGTCAAAACAATCAAAAAGCACGGTGAACCCGTTACCGCAGAAGAATTGCACAAAAAATTGGACTATGAACATCCTTCAAACATTGCAGCCTTGGCTACCGTTAGTAAAAAATTGGCCAGCTTAAACGATCAGTGGGGACTAGCCAAATGGCCAGCGGTCAACCCAAAGAACATCCGCGATAAAATCTACGTTGTTCTGGACACCAACGGCTCGCCGATGCATTTTTCCGACATCGCCAAGGGAATTCGGGATAGCGAATTTAACCGCCGAAGCGTCACGACGCAGGCAATTCACAATGAACTTATTAAAGACAAGCGCTTTGTTCTAATCGGTCGCGGTATTTACGCGCTTGCCAGCTGGGGCTACAGTCGCGGAACTGTAGCAGATATCATTACCGATATTTTGAAGAATTCCGAAACTCCGCTTCACCGCGATGAAATTGTTCGCCAAGTTCTCGACAAACGACAAGTCAAAGAAACGACGATTCTGCTCAATCTTCAGTCAAAACCACAATTCAAACGCGTCGCTAAAGCCACATACGTTTTTGAAGAAGCCGCTTAAGCTAAGTTGCAAACTTCTTTCAGAGGTGAGATAATTTACACATAATGCAGATTATTTCTTGGATCATCAGCACATTATTGCAATGGTACGTTTGGATGCCAATCGTGGCAGTCCTGATGTTTTTGACGTGGCGGAATTATCGAAAGATCGAAGATTTCACCCCAGTCGAGAGCGTACTTTTGGTCCTGGAAATCCCACGCACTAACGACAAGCAAGAGCTTGCCGCCGAGCAGCTATTCGCTTCACTGCACGGAATTCTTCGCGACAATAAAGAGTTGCGATTATCTGGCGGACACCAGGAACATATCAGCTTTGAAATCGCCTCAGTTAATGGACAAATTCGCTTTTACGTTTGGGTGCCAAAAACCTTACAAAGTTTCGTCGAAGGACAGATTTATTCTCAATATCCAACAGTTCAGATTCACCAAGCCGACGAAGATTACACCGAGCACGAGCGCAACCACGAAGTTGCTTACTCGACAGAATTGACATTAACCACAGATGAATTTCTCCCGATTCGCACCTTCCAAAACTTCGAAGTCGACCCGCTGGCGGGCATTACGGGCACGTTGGCAAAATTGGAAACCACTGGTGAAGAATTGTGGATTCAGGTGCTGGTCAGGCCAATTCCTGACGACTGGCAAAACGCCGCAGATCGATATATCAATAGCATAAGAAACGGACGGATGTTCTCCTTGCCAGGGTTTGGCGGCAGTATGCAGTGGTTAATTGGTGTACTTGGTGCGCTGTGGCAACCGCCAGAGCAGGGAGTCGGGCAATCAGCCAAAATCGAGCTGTCGGACCGCGATAAAACTCGCATTTCTGAAGCAGAGAAAAAAGCGACCAAGCTCGGATATGAAGTAAAAATCCGCCTGGTTTATATGGGAGAAAGTCAGACAAACGCTAAGCTTCGCATGCAGGCGCTTGTCGGTACATTTAAGCAGTTTAACTCAACAAATCTCAACGGATTTCGCGCCGTCAAGGGTGTGTTTGGTAAAGAATTTATTGATAAATATCGCAAGCGTTCGTTCATCGGCGACGGGTTCATCTTAAACATAGAAGAATTGGCGTCAGTTTTTCATTTGCCGCACACCAACGTTGAAACGCCAAATATAGTCTGGGCAAGCTCCAAAACCGCAGAACCGCCGTCCAAATTGCCAGTCTTAACCGGCGAAGACGTCAACGACGACCAAATTTCTGCCTTTGGTGTCACCAACTTCCGCGGCATCAGCCACCAATTCGGCATGTTACGCTATGACCGCTCACGCCACGTTTACATAATCGGGCAAACGGGCGCCGGAAAAAGTGGACTATTAGAGCTCTTCGCCTTAAGCGACATTTTCCATAATCAAGGATATGCAATCATCGACCCGCACGGCGACTTCGCAATCAACAACATGAAATTTATCCCTGGCAGCCGATTGAACGACGTGATCTATTTCAATCCAGCCGACACTGCGTATCCTCTGGGATTCAACCCCCTGGAAGTCACGAACCCGAACCAAAAAACCAACATCTCATCAGAAATCATCGGCGTTTTGAAGCGTATTTTCGGCGATTCGTGGGGACCACGGCTTGAGTATATTTTGCGGTATACAATTCTGGCTTTGCTGGACCGACCAGAAGCGACGATGCTTGACATTACTCGTATGCTAACAGATAAGGAATTCCGAAAAGAAACGCTGACTTATTGCCAAGACACCGTGGTTTTGCAATTCTGGAATGTTGAATTTGCCAGCTGGAATGACAAGTTTGTCGCCGAGGCAATTGCGCCAGTCTTAAATAAAGTCGGGGCTTTCACCGCCAATCCAATCATCCGCAACATCATCGGGCAGCCAAAATCCACGTTCAATATTCGCCAAATTATGGACGAAGGAAAGATTCTAATTGTCAATCTGTCCAAAGGTCTTATCGGTGAAGATAATGCCGCCATCCTCGGTTCGTTTTTGGTCACAAAAATCCAGCTTGCCGCCATGTCTCGAAGCGACATTCCTGACGTCCGCGACCGCCGCCCATTCTATCTTTACGTCGACGAGTTCCAGAACTTCGCCACCGATTCGTTTGCGACCATTCTATCCGAGGCTCGAAAATATGGCCTTAACTTGACCGTTGCCAACCAGTACATTTCCCAGATGAGCGACACGGTTCGCGACGCGGTTTTCGGCAACGTCGGCACCATGATTTCCTTCCGAGTTTCCGCTGACGATGCGCCGATTCTTGCCAAGCAATTTGAGCCAAACTTCGAGGCAATCGATCTACTTCAAATGCACAATCGTAATTTTGTTGTCAATATGGTTATCGGCGGCGAGAAAACTCCTGCGTTTTCTGCTCGCACATTGGAACTTCCACCAAGCCAAGCCGACAACACGCCGCACATTATTGAACATTCGCGTCGCATGTATTCGCGAAACAGGGAAGATGTCGAGAAAGAAATTGACGCCACAATAAAGCCTGTTCGCAATCAGAAAAAGCAACCAGCCAAACCTCAACCGCAACCCGCAAACAACGCTCCAGCGGTCAATAGCCAACCGGAAAAGCAGCAACCCGCAGCAAACGACGGCGAAGTTGTTTTGCAAATTCGCGGCAATGATAACACACCTACAGAAACCGCAATTAGCACAGTTACGCCACTAGCCTCGGCCACACCAAAGCGACGACGTCGCCGACGAAAAAAGAGCACTACCGCCGACTAAAAACTATTCGTATCGCCACTGATGCATATCAGAGTTATAAACGTCGGTGATTCGCGGAGAAATCAGCGTAGAAGTTGGCCCAGACGGCACAGAAACGGCGTTTTGCTTAGTCAAAAAAGTAAGCAATTTTTGGTTTTGATATCGCAGATTTTTCGGCAATGGCTGACTAACCACAACCTCAGCTTGCGGCGCAGACAACACAAAACCCCACTCGCCAAATGACGGCACATTGACCGAAAACGCCGTCACATATCGCCCCGAATGAGCAGACTTGACGGTGTTTGCCACCATATAAAAAGCATGCGGAGAGAAAAATGAAGACGTCGCTTGCGTCACCATAACGCCACGTTCCGTTAAAATATTACCGATTTGACGATATAATTGCTCGGAATATAACTTGGCTAATTTCTCATTCGACGGATCCACCAAATCAATCAACACAACATCATATTTATCATTGGTAGAGAAGGCGAATTGGAAAGCGTCTTGATTGACAATTGAAACGCGCGGATCATGCAACGAACGCTGATTTATATCAGTAAGAAGATGATTAGTTTTCGCCAAATTAGTCATCGTCTCATCGATATCGACCAACGTAATATGCTCAACGCTGGGATATTTCAAAACATCCCGAGCCAGCAAACCATCGCCGCCGCCCATAATCAGCACGCGCTTCGGATTGGCGACTGAAGACAGAGCGGAAGTAGACAATGTTTCGTGATAACGCGCTTCGTCAAGGCTGGAGAACTGCAGATTGCGGTTTAAAAACAGCCTGGTATCCTTTTTATATCTTGTCAGGACAATTTTCTGATACGACGTCTGTTGCTGCCACATCACCGGATCTTTATACGTTCGCTTGTCAATTCCGTGCTCAATTTCTGTCGCATAAATAAAGAATCCCAAAAGCAACATTGTTGCAATAACACTAATTGTCATCACAATTTTCGACGCTTTCATTTGCTTAAGAATCAGAACCGCAACGCCAATATTCAGCGCCGCCACCAGATACGCGCTGCGCATTAAGCCAAGATACGGAAGCATAACAAGCGGGAATAATAGCGACGCAATTAACGCCCCAAAATAATCGAGCGCCAAAATCTTACTAAACAATTTCACCGAAGATTTACGTCCGAACTCCTGAAACATCTTCATTAAAAGCGGAATTTCCAGCCCGATACAAATACCAATTGCCAAACTTATGACAGCAAAAATTAGCCAATGCGAACGCGTAAAAACGAATCCCAAATACATCAACATTACCGAATTTCCACCAATTAGCCCCAGAATAATTTCGTTCGTTGCGAAGCTGGTCGCTGGATGAAGCTTGATGTAATTGACCAGCAATGAGCCAATTCCCATGCCGAACAGCGTCACGCCAGTTGCCAGACTAAAGCTCAAAATCGAATCGCCTACCAGATATGACGCAGCTGCACCTAAAATAAGCTCGTAAATAATTCCGCCAATTGCTACCAAAATTGCCGCCGCAAATAAAGCAATTTGCTCCCGTTTTTTCGTACTTGATCGTGACACTATAACTCCTTTTATTTACCAAGACCGCCGCTACTGCCACCGTAAACACTGCGCGATCCGCCGTGACCTCCGCCATTACTGCTGTCGGAATTGTTGTCAAAGATGAATGCAAACAAAATAATAGCGATAAATATGGCAATAACTATAATCGTTGTCCAGTCAATCGGCTTAATAGTCCTGCCGAACATTTCCTTTTGCTCTTTGTCGCTCAACTGAACCTTGCGATAAGCATCATATTCGCGATTATTATACTTCTCAATCGTAATCAACTGACGGTTTTTCGGCGCGCTAGTGTCCCTCAAAGTAGCATACGCCATCAGTTCTTTCGGGAAAACTTGGTACGTGTTTTTGCCCTTGATGTTCATAATTTCACCAATTCCAACCTCGTCAACCACCACAACGTGATCCTTGCCGTCCTGCTCGGAAACGGTGAATGATTGACCTTTTTCCAATTGCGTTGGATCAATTGCCTGAGTGAAGCGAATCGGCTCATACAGAGAAACGGTTTGATCGCTGTGGTCATATTCCACCCAGCTATCATAATCAGCCAGCCCTGTAATCTCCCATTCTTCCCAGTAGTAAAATCGCTTGTCTTTCTTATCCCATTCGCGAAAAAGCAAACAGCCAACAACTCGTAAATTAGTTTTCTTTCCAGTCAAAATCTGGTTAATTTTAAGTCGCGCCTTGGTTCGTTTCATATTACAATGTCATCTCTTTCATAATTATATTTTTCGCGCCCAACACCCGTGCAACCAACTCTTTTATTTGTTGCAATTTATCATCATCCAGCATTTTACAAGTTGTCATCGCTATATACGCCACGCCGCTTTCTGGCCACGTATGAATCGCGATGTGCGACTCCGACAAAAGCAATGCGGCGCTGATTCCTTGCGGGGAAAATTGATGCGTTACCGACTCCAAAGAGTGCAAGCCCGCCAATTCCGTAACATTTCTTAACATTTTCTGCAGCTCATCCGCGTCATTAAGCAAAGCAGAATCAACTTCGCTCACTTTTATGGTTATAGATTGGACCGCGGACGCATGCATATTATAGTAATTATATCACCCCTAGGGCGTCAGGAGTAAAGGTGAAACGCGACTCTTAGGGAATATCGGTATTTAGATTGTTAGGGAACTATAACGAAAGGCGATATTATTGATTTTTCAATGATGGTTGTAGTAATATGGCAATGTAAGACAGTAGCGCCCCTCTTATGTTAGAGCAACGCGGGCTGTCTTATTTTATTTTGACTGATATATTACCCTTAAACACCACCAGAACTGTACAATATTAGGGAACTGCTGACATCATAATAATATGTCAACCTACTCTGCCTCTTGAAGACGGTTGCATGAAGACATATCAAAAACGAGGTGTCTTTTTTGACGGCTTTGAAAAAAATAGTAAATATATTCCAAATACAAGCTTAATTGCCGAGTCAATATATGCTATCACCTCTAATGGGATATCAGTAAAAATATACCCTACAAAAATATTAATGGCGCAAATAAGACCTAAATATATCATTGATTTTCCATGCACAAAATAATACGGGAAAAAATGCAGTGCGGTTGCCATCAATGCCCCCAGCCAAATCAATCTCCAATTTTCAGTCGCAAAAAATGGTCCGCCCAGCAAAACCATTAAGATAAATAATAAAATAACGGCATATAAAGATACTTTCTTTTGAAATTCGCTCGAAGGGCCATCAGACAGCCTATTCAACACCTTTTTATTCATGTTGATTGAGAAAAAACTAATAACATATCCAATACTAAACACTTGCATATTTATTATTTG
>CALFHE010000018.1 GCA_937875955.1 uncultured Candidatus Saccharibacteria bacterium
CCCAGCTCAAATAGTACAATCTTAAGCTTCGCACTGGACCGATCAACGCAGGTTTATCTCCCTGGTACAGCGCCAAAAACCTAGTAATTCCGCCTTCCGCCACGGCCTCGTAAACCACGCCGGCTTTCTTCAGTCCTGACTGTGGTCTGGCGGCTGGACTATTCTCAATCATCACGCCAGTTACGGGCAACTTCGCGGCGGCTTCGTTCGCGATTTCCACGCCAGTTAGCGGCGAATAAAACTTCTTCGGCGCAGGTTTTTTAGTTGGCAATTTCAAATCCACGCTAGCGGTCTGTTCGTATTTTATGGAGTGAATTGCAATTATGAAAACTCCAGCAATAACCATCGCGCTCACCACGAGTACGATTGCCAGAATATGCTTTTTTACCCATTCTTTGAACGACTCCCAACGGGCGTTCTTTTTTTGTCCTGATTTATCTATTTTTTCAACATTCATGCTTATGCTTAGTATAGCATTTTCGGCGCACGAATAAACTATTTTTGTAGATAATTATCAATTCTTTGCAGAGTTTTTTCCTTGCCAATTAGCGCCAGCGTGTCGTTAAGTTGCGGGCTAAACGGCGCCCACGTCGTCACAATTCTCACCAGACTAAACAAAATTCCCGGCTTCTGCTCTGTCGTTTCCAGCAATTGATTAAGGCAATTCTGAATTGTTTCTGGCGTCCAATCTGTAATTTTCTCAAATTCTTGGCGGGCAATTGACAATAACTCTCGTCGCTCGTCGTCGGTCAATTTGCGAAGTTGCTTGTTTCCGTCAATTAATTCCGTGTCAATTTCAGGCTCGACGAAGAAATAAGTTGTTAATTTTGGCAAATCTTGTAGTGTCTTCAAGCGATCTTGCGCTAATTCCAGAACGCGCTTTTTATAAGATTCGTCGGCATTTTTGGCTTCTTCGCCCCAGAACGGTTGGCAGCGAGAATAAAGATCATCCAAACTAAGCGAGCGAATCCATTGGCCGTTCAGCCAAATGAGTCGTTGTTCGTCAAATCGCGCGCCAGATTTTTGAACGCGGTCGAGTGAGAACTTTTCAATCAGCTCAGCTTTACTAAAAATTTCCTGTTCCGTGCCGTCATTCCAGCCAAGTTGCGCTAAGAAATTAAGCATCGCTTCCGGCAAAATTCCCTCTGATCGATATTCAGTTACGCTTTTAGCGCCGTCACGCTTGCCAAGTTTTTTATTTCCCGATGGCGCCATAATGTGTGGCACGTGCGCCAGAATTGGTGGTGTAATTTTAAGCGCTTCGTAAAGCGACAGATATTTAGGCGTGCTGGCAATATATTCCGAGCCACGAATCACGTGCGTGACTTGCATTTCGAAATCGTCAATAATGTGCGCAAAATTGTAGGTTGGCAGGCCATCTGCTTTGATAAGAATAAAATCGTCCAAAGCTTCTGGGCCAGCCGACAATTCACCCATAACGGCGTCTTTCCAAGAATATCGCTTAATTTCCGGAACTTTGAAGCGCAGCGGCATTCCAAGTTGCCACTCTGGCGGATTTTCTGGACGATGGTCGCGATATAAAAATGCTCGCTTTTCAGCCTTGGCTTTGTCGCGGAAAACTTGCACTTCTTCGGGCGTGTACGGATCGGCGTAAGCTAGTTCTTCGCTAATCATTTTCTTCGCCCACTTTATGTAAATATCACGGCGATCTGTTTGGTGATATGGGCCAAAATTGCCAGACTCTTCTTTTGGATTGTTAAGAGTTGGTCCCTCGTCCCAATTTAATCCTAGCCAATTTAAGGTTTCCAAAATCATTTCTTCCGCGCCTTCGACGAACCGAGCTTGGTCTGTGTCTTCAATGCGTAAGATAAAATCTCCCTGATGCGCTCTGGCGACAAGGTATGTGTATAGCGCGGTACGAACGTTGCCTAAGTGAATATAGCCAGTCGGACTTGGCGCAAAACGAGTTCTAATAGTCATGAGTAAATTATAGCACGTTATCTGATGAGTTACAGACTAGTGGCAATTTTTTCAATTTGGCTGCTTGAGAGGTTTGCGTCGCCGCTGATTTGATATAAGATTCCGCCGTTCACCCAAGCCGCTTCTTTCCCGCCGCTGTAAATTGTCAATCCATCGATCATCGTGGTGTTTGGATTCTTGTGTTTTTCAGAGAAAAATTCTTTCACTGCTGACGAATTCCAGCCACTTTTTTGCTGGGTTATGGTATATCCTGAGCTTCCGTCGGCGTAGGCATATTTCATAGAGACCTCGCCCGATTTGAATTTGATAGGTCCGTTCAGCGCGTAGCCGTCTGGCTTGTAGCCTGGATATTTGGCGTCAATTCCTGATTGGACGGCTGCCATTTTTATGGAGATATTTGGCATACTCAGGTATGTTAAATAGCCGCCGAGTAGCATCACTGCAAAACCAACAGAAAACGTATTCAACCAGCGTAATGCGCCGCCTTTTTTCTGGCGTCGACGTGCTTTTTTATTGCTGATAATCTCATTCGATAAAGCTTTCTCAATCGCTTCGTTTTTCAATTGGTGAGCGGTTTTTACGACTGGCTTTTCTATTTTTTGCGGAGCTGTAGCGACAAGCGGATTATTATTCATGGCCAGAGGCTGGCGTTCTTTTCGCAATTTAGTATCAACGCTAAGAGGTCTTTGCTGGGCGCGACGAGTAACGGGGTGGGTTTCGGCTGGGCGGTTAATAGCAATTTTCTGAGGAGTTGGCTTGCTGACAATTGGCGTAGAAAACTTCTTCACGGCGACATGCTGTTTCACGTCGACGCGAGCCTTCTGGGGTTTGGCGGCCAATGGCGTACGCTGCGGCATTTTAACGTGCCGACGATTCAATGTGCTGGATTTCTGAACGTGTGCGGCGTGAATATTTGATACAGATGTGCCGCGCTTACTGATTGATTGTTCTTTTTCTATTTCAGATTTTTCAATCTTAATATCATCCATTACCATTCCAGTAATAGTGTTGTAAGCTCGTCCATTGATAACCACGTAGTTTTTACTTGCCATTAATCCCCCTAATGTTTATTCCTGTATATTATATTACAAATCGCCTAAGGTTTTTTCAAGTGTAAAAATATGTTATAATTTCCGTAATTATGTACCAGAAAAAGAATCGCACTAAAGAGCTCGCACGGCGGACCTTTGTGTATACGCTGATGACATTATCACTTATAATTCTTCTTACGTTTTTGACGTTTAGAATGCTCGGCTATACGTTTGATCCAAATACGAAAGAATTGCAACAGACTGGACTCGTCCAATATGAATCACATCCTGGCGGGGCGCTGGTTTATGTTGACGATATGGAGCTGCGCCGCACTCCGACGAAAAGCACCGTTCTTCCTGGCAAGCACACTTTTTCGATGAAATTGGATAAATACGAACCGTGGCAAAAAACGCTAAATATCAAATCTGATACTGTTACGAATTTGAATTACGCCAGATTGATTCCGACGAAACGCGAAACCACCGAAGTAAAAACTTTTGACTCATTGCAATCTGTTTCCCTGTCGCCAGCTGGTAATTTCTTGATGGGATTTGGCGTTAAGGATAAAACTCCGATTCTAACAATTGGCGACATTCGCGACACGAACAAAGATAAGGAAAAATTTACGGAGCACGCATTAAGCACAAGCGTTTTGGCTGGCTATTCCCCGTCTTCTGACAATCATACGTTTACCGTGTCGGAATGGGACCGCGATTCTCGTTACGCGCTAGTGAAGCATTCGTATCCGGCAGAAAATAACGCTACAGGCGTGCAGTGGTTGGTTTTTGATAGAGAAAATCCAGAGAAAATTATTGATGTAACGGCGATGACTGGCTTTGGAATTAAGCAAATTGGCTTTGCGGGGACTGGCGCGCACACGGTTTACGCCTTACAGGAAACTGGCGAATTGAGGCGAGTTGATCTTGATAGCTCGACAATTTCCAGCCCAATTTTAGTTGGCGTCGAATCTTTCAAACTTTACGGCGACGATCGTTTGTCCTACCTGGCTGTTATTGACGGTAAAAAAGTGGCAGGAATTTGGAAGCGAGATTGGAAAGAGCCATTTGTGATCGGCACTTTTGCTACTGGTTCTACTCCGGTAATTCGAATTTCTCGCTATTTCAATAAAGACACGGTGGTTTTGACTGATGGTAAAAATATGACAATTTACAGAGGCGACATTTCGGATTCTAAGGACCGCCAAAAAGAGTTCTTAAAAACGGCAAAGATTATTAAAACCGACAATGCGACTACGAACGTGATGATGGACAATGCTGGGCGATTTATCGTGGCGCAAAACGGCGCGGTATTGCAGACTTATGATTTGGAGCGTAAAGAATTATCGAGCGCGTTTAACATCGGTGTGGCGCAGGAAGTGAAGTGGCTTGACAATTTCTATATTCGTAGCGTTTCTGCGTCGGGAAAAATGGAGATTCGCGAATTTGACGGCACGAACGCTCATACGTTGATAAATGTTAAGCCTGGTTTGGACTATGTTTTGTCCTCGAATCAGCGATACGTTTACGGATTGACGACCAACGATTCTGGAAAAATTGTCCTGAGTAAAATGAATATGGACAATGGATCTGTTGGGCTATTTAATTAAATAGCTAATTTATCGACCGCCGAATAATTTCTCAAGCAAAGTCGGCTCGGGTTTTCCTGGGATATTTGAGTTGTTGCTCTGTTGTCGATTCGAGCTGGATTCTGATGTCGCGGTAGCTTTGCTTGGGTCTGGACTGATTTGTTCTGCGAAGATAAGAAGTCGTTTCTCTGCGGTTCCTAAAGGCACGCAACTCACAAGTGTCAGCATTGGCTTGTCTGTATTAATCTGAACTTTTGAAACTTCGGTCGGCATAACAACTTCTGTTGAAGTTATTTTATAAGTGTAGCGTTTCCCGTTGTAATTCATGTAAATAATGTCGCCCTTGACCAACTTTTCATTCTGAGCAAAGACGAATTTATAATCGCCACCAGCAAAAGCGTCGTTACTGGAGTGGGCGGCAAATACGGCATTTCCGACTTCGCCTGGCACGGCGCTGGCGCCAGGAATTGAAAAGTGAGCCACTCCCTTCTCCATGGCTTTTGATTGCGATTTCGTGTCACTAGCGGCGCCGTAAATAACTGGCGCGTCAACGTTAATCTTTGGGATGATAATCCTAGGCTCAGGTCCGACAGTTACGTCGG
Organism: uncultured Candidatus Saccharibacteria bacterium; assembly: GCA_937875955.1. Taxonomy (GTDB): domain Bacteria; phylum Patescibacteriota; class Saccharimonadia; order Saccharimonadales; family Saccharimonadaceae; genus Nanosynbacter. The sequence continues at coordinate 5,161 of CALFHE010000018.1, forward strand.
TGGAGGCGTCAACGATGATGTTTTGCGGGTTAATTGCGCCAGGTGTTGTATAGGCTGCGACCGCGCCGAAAATAATGCGGTTATATTGCAGAAACATGAAGATTAATAGCACCGACAATCCAGCAATCGCCGGAACAAAATGTCGGGATTTTTTCACTTTATTTGCGGAGTCACGAACCTTTTGCTGAATTTGACTGCGGAGTTCTTTTATGGCTGCTTTTTGTGGGTCCAGAGGCTCGTCTTCGCTGACTACTGGCGTGATATTCTGACTTTCCTTCGTCAATCGAGAAATTTCACGGTTTTTTGCCGCAATGTCGCCAGCGTAGTAACGCTCATAATACATCTGATAATATTTCTGCCAAGCGCTGTGGTATTGCTTCCATTGGTCGGCTGAAACTTGAGTGTGGATGGTTGAATTTTGAGTTTGAGCGGTTTGGTTTGCGGGTGCGGAATTGCTAATCTGTGGCTTTGGCTGAATCTGGGTTTGGGCAATTGGCGTCGTCCGCATAGCGTGATTAGCAGAGTCTTTTTCCAGCTCTGGCTGTGGCGTTGTTGGAATTTGCTGAGGTTTGGCTATTTGTGCTTTGGGCTGTTCTGATCGGACTTCGGGTTTTGGCTGTAATTGAGCTGAAAATGGTTGTGGCTGAGTTTTTTCTGGCTCAGAATTTTGCTCTTCTGATCTGGAATAAATAGCGTCAAGTTGCCCACGAATAACATCAGCAGCGGCATTTCGTGAGGCTGCTGAATCGCGAGTTGGCGGCGTGAGAGATCGGCGCTGATCTGATACCGGCATGCCCACTCGACCGTTTGATTGATCATCCGTCGGATACATAACTTATTTCATTATACGTCAAATTGACATCAAATAAAAGTCGTGCTTGTGAGAATTTGCTAGTTGTGTTACAATCATACGGTAGCTTGGAGCGTTCTCTTGTGCCGCGGTGGCGGAATTGGTAGACGCGCTAGACTCAAAATCTGGTGAGCAATAGCTCGTGCCGGTTCAAGTCCGGCCCGCGGTACCAGAGGCAGCTTCAGGTGATAATCGTCCATTTTGGGCGATTTTTTTATGCAAAGAAAACAGCCCGCAGAAAGGCATTGTGCCGAGGCTTTATAGCCTTCCAGGCGAGCTGTCTTCTCTGCGGGCTTTACAGCCCTAGACCTTTTCCCCCATTTAGACCCGCATTCAGCAGGAACGCAGAGCCAATGAATGATCCGCCCAGCGCTCCAGTAAGTGCTGTGGGGGTGACATCCATGGCGAGTATGGGCGCGATTAGCGCCCCGACCACCGCTCCGACCAGGGCGAAGGTGATGACGATTGATGTAACCGCGATGATCATGACAAGTACTGTCACTATCCGCATGACAAGTACTGTCGTCGCTATCCGCATGACACTTCCTTTCAATAAGTGTTCACTCGTGACTAAGGGCTACTCTCGCCCTTGACAAATCACGAACGAAAGCTTAGTAGTATAATACAACTAATTGTGCGTAATGTCAAGCAGATATTTATGCGAGGCTATATTTTGCAAATAGCGGTGCTGATTGCTGCTAGCGGTGCTTTCGGCGACCAGATCAAGTAGCTTGCGGCGCGGGCACCGACGGTTCCCCGCCAAATTGCCATTGGTGCGTCCCATTTTTGGGTGACGACTTCTCCGCTGTGGGCGATTATTAAATTGTCGGCATGAAAAACGCAAATTGTTACGGGATATGTGATGGTGAATTTGTGAAGCGCTTCAACGAGTTGCGACAATTGAATGCTGAACGTAATCATTTTTGGATAAAAAATTGCGCGGAATATTTTCTGAACTTGCGCCAGACTTGCTACGAAAACTACGTGCGGATTGTCCAGAATTTCCTGAAAACTATTTTGCACAAGGTCAATCGCGTCTCGCGTCAGCACAACGGGAATTTCTGACTTTTTGATCAATTCTTCGTAGACAATTGCCGTCTGACTATTTCGTCCAGCGTCGCCGCATAATAGCAATACATCCGCCCATCTTTCCAGCGCCAAAGTTTCGGTGAGCGCTTCGTTTGCCAGGCTTCCTGATTGGTTTGTCGGTGCGAATAAAACGTCGGTCATATTCGCGGGAACATTTTTTTTCAAGGCATCGGGCAGTAAGACGCGAGCCTCGCCCACGCCGGTTTTAAGGGATTCTTGATAACTTTCTGCCACCGCCAAAAAGCCTAATTTGTTGCCGCCGATGATTCCTAATTTTCCTGCTTGGTCGCGTCGTTCTGGCTTGTTCCATTCAACATCTGGAAAAAGTGGTTTCCCTGGTTCTTGTTTTTGCCAAAATTTCATATCCATTACAAATCTACCTCAATACTCACCGGACAATGGTCGCTGCCCATTTGTTCTGGATGAATTTGCGGATTAGTAACGCGATTTGCAATTTCACGCGATGCTAGCCAATAGTCAATCCGCCAGCCAACATTTCGCGCTCTGGCATTCGCCCAATGCGTCCACCAAGTGTACGCGCCAGTTTTTTCAGGGAAAACCGTCCGGAAAGTGTCTGTGAATCCAGTGTCCAAATAGTTCTGAAAACCTTCCCTTTCTTCGTCGGTGAAGCCGTGCTTGCCGACGTTGGGTTTCGGATTTGCTAAGTCAATTTCCTGATGCGCCACGTTCATATCGCCACAATAAAGGACTGGCTTTGACAATTCCAACTCTTCCAGATAAGCCAACACGGCCTTGTCCCATTTTTTATATCGTAAATCCAATCGGCTCAAATCTCCTTTTGAGTTCGGGGTGTAACAATTGACAACCCAAAAATTGTCAAATTCAGCGGTGATAATTCGCCCTTCGTCGGCTGGATTGCCGTATTCGTCGCCCGTTAAATCAAACTGTTCAATGATGTTCGGCGGAAAACCGTCGCGCCAATTTAGAGGCGGGATTTTTGAGAAAATTGCCGTGCCAGAATAGCCTTTTTTGGCGGCGGAATAGAAATGCTCGTGATAATTTGGCAGGTCAATTTCAACTTGATCTCTGGTGGCTTTGGTTTCTTGTAGGCACAGAACATCTGGATCGTACGTGTCGATGAACTTCGCGAATTCACCCTTATTTATAACTGCACGAATACCATTTACGTTCCAAGAGAAAAGCTTCATAATTTTATTATACCGTGATGATATAATTTAATGAATATGCTACCAATGTACGATAAGTTTTTGGGTAAAATATCAAGCGATTTCATGGACGTCGGAGGTGTGAAAACTGCTTGTTATTTCTATCAAGGCGGCTCGAATAAAACTATTTTGCTAATTCACGGCATTGGTGGCGATTTTCACGGGATGATTCCGCTGGCTTATCACCTGAAAAATGATGCGAATTTGGTGTTTGTTGATTTGCCTTCTCACGGCAGAAGCCAATTGATAAAAAATATGAAAATGAGCGATATTGAAAATTGGGCGATGAATTTGATGTCGGCTTTTGACGGTAAAGGCGTGTCAATTGACGAGGTTGTTGCTCATTCACTTGGATGTTTGGCTGCAAATAAAATGCAATGCCAGAAAATTTGGTACATCAGTCCTCCGATGAAAACTTCGGTTATGTCGAGAATTTCCTCGTCGTTCTTTTACCGCACTCGTCGGATGAATCAATATATTTATTTGAACTATTACTTTTCGGTGTTCCGTGGGCTGTGTTTGGTGAATAATAGACAGAAAAACACTGTGGATTTGATACGGTGGCTGACGAAAAATACGCGAGTAACGCGGCGGCAGTATTTGGAGCAATCGAAAATTGCGCGGGACATTTCCCGAGGCAATAAAATTATTATTTCTGAGCGCGAATTTACGGGATTGATAGTTGGGCGACGGGACAAGATTTCGCTTCCTGTGAACGCCGCCGATGGTGTAAAAATTGATAAATTTGTGGAGCTTGATACGGGACATTTGTCGGTGTTGGATAGTCCAGAGCTGGTTGCCGAATTGATATTGGCGGAATAATTATTTGCTATACTGTAGGTATGAGTAAGAAAGACGATAAAAAACTAATTGTTGATATGATTTCTGAGAGCGAATTTACTGTTCAGGGTCATGGTGTGCATACGGCCTTTGTAGAGATGACAAATGCGCTTAAAGATCGTAATGATATTGATATTGCGGTGAATAAGGCGCGGTTAGACGCGGATATAGTCCATGCGCAAACTACCGGACTGTATTCGATGAAAAAAATGCGTCAATCTGGCGGAAAGAAGGTCGTGTCTGCTCATGTTGTACCAGCTTCTTTTATAGGCAGTATTAAGGGTGCGAAGTTGCTAGAGCCACTTGCTCGCGCGTATTTACGATGGTTTTACAATAAAGCTGACTTGGTTTTAGCGGTATCTGATTATACAAAGAATGAACTGGAAAAAATTGGTGTCAAGAAGCCAATTTCTATATTATATAACACTATAGATACGGCAAAATATGCCAATTCACCGGCGAAGAAGAAAACTGCTAGACAAAAGCTTGGCATTAGCAATAATGCTTTTGTGGTCGTTGGAAGTGGTCAAGTACAGCCACGTAAGCGTGTCGATGTGTTTTTTAATATGGCAGAAAAGATGCCTGATGTAGAATTTATATGGGTCGGCGGCGTGCCGTTTGGAGTGATTGCGGCTGAGAATGGTGCTATGCAAAAAATGATGAATAATCCGCCAAAGAATTTGAAATTTACCGGTGTGATACCGCTTGACGATGTTGCTGATTATTACCGTGCGGCCGATGTATTTGTATTGCCGAGCGAGCAGGAAACCTTCGGTTTGGTTGTTGTTGAGGCCGCTGCCGCAGGATTACCTGTTGTCTTGCGAGATATTTCTGATTATGACACAACATTTAGAGATGGGGCGGTAATGGCTTCGTCTGATAGCGATTTTGTTGCTCAAGTAGATAAACTGAGGCGAAATAAGAAATTTTATAGCCAACAATGCCGATTAGCAGAAAAGATTGCTGAGCGTTTTGATAGCAGTGCTGGCGCTGAGCGATTGGTTGAATTTTATCGATCACTGATATAAATGGTATAATGGGGCTATTATGAGGATAGGACTTTTTACGGACAGCTATAGACCGTCCATTAACGGTATCGTTTATGTTGTTGAATCATTAAAGCGCGAGCTGGAAGCTTTGGGGCATGAGGTTTATGTTTTTTGTCCAGCAAAGTCTATTAGTCCGTCCAAGCAAGCCGAACTTCTCCACGAAGATGAGAATAGTCGAATAATTCGTTTCCGTTCAATTACGGGCGCATTCTTTGACGATTACGACACGTCGGTGTTCTTCCCTCCTGTGGTGCAGCGCCAAATTGCTAATATGCATCTGGACGTTGTTCATATTTTTACGCCGTCGCAAATTGGGCTATTGGGTGTGAAGGCGGCGAAGAAAAATAATATTCCTTTGATTATCCAGCATTGTACGGATCTATATGAGTTCGTCGATCATTATCCTGCGGTTTTGCCAGGAGTTTTGGCGTTGGCGGGAGTGGTTTTTCCATTGTCGGTAAAATTGAATGGACAGGATTTGCTGGAAGTCGCCAAATTATATCGTCCGCGTAATGGCGTAACGAAATGGAATAAAGATATTATTGAGCGCGTCATAACTATTTTATATAGCAAGGCGGATGCGGTGATTGCCCTGTCGCGTAAAAGCCGCGATCAATTGGAATCTTGGCAGACCGAAGATTACACCTACGATGTTACTTTAATGCCAAACGGCGTGAATGCTCTTCCGCGGGCGGGCGCGAAGCGAGTTGCGGAATTTCGCGAGCAATGGGGTCTTGATGAAAAAGATGAAGTGTTTGGCTTTGTGGGACGTTTGGGCGAGGAAAAGAATTTGCCAATTTTGATTCAGGCATTTAGCGAGTTTATTGCCGAAGCTCGTCCGAAATCAAAGCTATTGTTTGTCGGCGATTTTGAATATCGAAAGACTTTGGAAAAAATGGCAGCCGAGACGGATTTTGCGGATAGGATTATATTTACTGGCGCTATGCCACGAGAAGATTTGGGCGTGGCGTATAAAGTGATGAACGTGTTTACTTTTCCTTCGCTTAAAGATACGCAAGGCTGGGTTCTTCATGAAGCTGCTCACGCTGGAAAGCCGATTGTTATTATTGACAAGGAAGTTTCGGAGGTAGTGAAGGATGGAGTTAATGGCTATTTTGCGGAGAACAATCCAGAAAGTGTCGCGGAAAAAGTAATTGCGATTCTAAAAAGCCCGAAGAAACAAGCGGAGTTTAGCGCTGAAAGTAAAAAATTAGCCAACAAGTTTACGGAGCGCAGTCAAGTGAAGAAACTTGAAAAGCTTTATGAAAATCTGATTAAAGCGCGCGAAAATCAATAAATCTCAGGCTGAGTTTGTAATCGGTGCGGCTATCTATTAGAGATAAGTCGCCTGGTTTCTCGGTCTTGGTCGCGGCGTTTGATGGTTTGTCTTTTGTCGTAATTTTTCTTACCTTTTCCGAGCGCAATTACAACTTTAATGAATTTTCCGTTGGTCAACAATTTGGTCGGGACAATTGTCATTCCCTGTTTTTTGGCCTCGGTGAAGTTGGCTAGCTGTTTTTTGCTGACTAGCAATTTCCGCGCTGAAGTGTCGACTGAGCGGCTATTTACTTCTCCGCGAACGTTTAATCGCAGTGAAAAGCTGGCGTTATTTAGCCACAATTCGCCATTTCTTAAGCTAACAAATGAGCCTTTAAGCTGGACGTGTCCTTCTCTGGCGGCTCGCACTTCCATTCCAGTTAAAACCAAGCCGGCTACAATTTCTTCGCCAAGTTCATAATCAAACCGTGCGCGACGATTGACAATATTCTGTGTGGCTGGTTTTTTAGCTTTTGGCTTTGACATGGATTATATTATAGCAAAACTTAACGCGACAGTATATTTAGGCTAGTTTGGTGCGGCTGAAATATGACTTATGCTACAATATCTCAAGCATGATAGCCGACATTCACATTACTGAGAAAAGTTTTGGCGATAAGACGTTGATGAAAGACGTCAAGTTCAGTGTGGATGACGGCGAGAAAGTTGGTGTGGTTGGTCGTAACGGTGTTGGCAAGTCGACGCTGTTTGGAATATTGAGCGGAAAAGATACTGATTATACGGGCGAGGTTATTTTTCGGCGCGGCATTACGGTTGCGACTACCGCTCAGGAACATCATGGTTTGGGCGAGCAAACGGTCATGGCGTACATTCTTAGTGGACTTCCAGAATATTCTGAATTAAAGAATATTATCGATGAATATCCACTAACCATGGGCGACAATATGCGAAAAATTGAGGAATATACACAGGCTCTGGAGCGATTTGACCAAAAAGGATTTTATCAAGTTGAAGAAAAAATTGAGCGGGAGCTGAGCAATTTTCAATTAGACGGTTTTGGTGATCGGAAGATTTCTTCCCTGTCTGGCGGTCAAAAAAGGCTGGTGGAAATTGTTAAAATTATGCACTCGGAGGCGCATTTGGCGCTGATTGATGAGCCTACAAACCACATGGATTATGTGGCGAAACAGCAGTTTATTGATTGGATGAATTCGCAGCCGCATCAAGCGATGCTAATCATTACGCATGATCGTGATGTACTTGGGCAAGTTGATCGAATTGTTGAGATTAAGGACGGTCAAGCCGTGAGTTACCGTGGAAATTACGACGCGTATTTGAAGCAGAACGCTCAAGCGACGACAGCTGGAATGAACAATTTTGAGCAGATTGAGAAGCGAATTGTTAACCTGAAACAAAAAGTTTTGGACTATCAAAGACTTAAGGAAAAATCGCGAAATCCTGGCACTATTCAGAAATTTAAGCGGTTGGAGAACGAGGCGCGATCGGAGTTAGCGGAATTGTCGGAAATGGAAAAGCCGACGTTTTGGATTGACAAAGAATCTGCTAGTCAATTGGACTATAAATCGGCTGAGCGTTACGGAAAGTTTAAGTCGCGTAATATTCGCCTGAGTATGAAAGACGCGTCCAGTCGCAGCCAGCACGTGTTGGTTCGAGCGGAAAATGTGGCGGTTGGGATTGGTGAGCGGATATTGTTTGAGGATGTGAATATTGATTTGCGCGAAGGTGAAGCGATTGAAATTAGGGGTCGCAATGGCGCTGGTAAGACTACGTTGATTCGGATGATTTTGGCGTCGGGCAAGAGCTTTGACGGCGGTCCTATTCTTTATTCTGGCGATATTTTCCTTGATCCGCAGGTTCGAATTGGTGTTTATGAGCAGGAAATTGACGAGCGATATCTGTCTGATCCGTTAGAAAAAGCGATTGAAAAATTGTATATGAGTCGCAATTTGTCGATTTCTGATACGAAAATTCGGCAACTTTTGGCTGACTATTTGTTCACAGACGCTGATCGGATGACGCCACTGGCTCGCTTGTCTGGCGGTCAAAAGGCGCGTTTTCAGATTATTGCTATGTTGGCGAACGACCCGCAACTACTAGTTCTGGACGAGCCGACGAATCACTTGGATTTGCCGAGCATCGAAGAGCTGGAAACGGCGTTGGCCAAGTATTCCGGAGCGATTCTTTACGTCAGCCACGATAATTATTTCCGCGAAAAACTTGGCGGAAAAGTTGTGCAAATTGGCGCAGAATAAAAATTTTCCGCCAGAATTTGACGGAAAATCTTGAATCGTTTTAAGAAAATTAGTCGGACAGCAAGCCGTTTTTTCGTAGCAAATCTTGTAGTTTCGGTCGATCAAAACCAAGCACTAATTCCCCATTGATATCTGTTACCGGCACGCCTTGGAAATTGCCACCATTTTTATTTAGCAATTCCTCTTTTGCGCCAGGATCAGCCTCGATATCTTTGGAAACAAAATCAATTCCCAGCTTCTTCAGCCATTCCATTTCCGTGTGGCAAAACGCACACCAGCTAGTGTTGTATACGACAACTTTTGTGTCTTGATGGTTGTTCGTTGTGTCTTCGCTCATATATTCCCCTATTTAATAACACTTACAATTATAGCATAACGGTTACGTCTATTTAGAATTCTTCGACGTCAAATGCCAATTTTTACACCATTCGCAGTGATATATATCAATCGACAAATTCGGGTTTGCTAATTCTTGGATTTCTGCTGCTTGGCGCGCTTTTATCTCTGTTGAGAAGCGACGTTTCTTCTGGCAATTAGCCAACCCTGAAATTGACATCAATGATGTTTTTTGGGTTTTTTGACTATTTTTTGAATAATTTCGCCGTGGCATCTTGCAAAATAGTATAACAGATTGATATAGTGGAAAGTAATGGTAAAAGAAACTGACATTTCGGCTAATGATACAGGCGATTCTGGTGTGATGATGATTTTGGCAAGGACGATGATTGGTACGATGTGGCGAATGTTTTTGCCGACAATTGGTTTGACTTTGTTGGGATTGTGGCTGGATAATGTCAGCGGAATGAAGATGAGATGGTTACTTGCTGGAATTATTTCTGGCGCGATTATCTCAGTGATTCTCGTAGCTTTGCAAATTGCTAAAATTAAACAGCAGGAGTTGAAAAAATGATTGATTATATGGCAAGCGCTGGTCCGCATATTTCAGTAAAGGTTGACGAAGTTTTCAATATCGCTGGCGTGTCTATTACGAATTCGCACTTGATGGGATTCTTGGGATTGATCGTACTGGTGTGGGCAATGTTCCGTACTCGTGCGGCGGTTTTAGGTAAAAAGAAACATAATTTTATCACGAGGCTAATTCAGTGGACGTTCGACGGACTTTATAATACAGTTTGCCAAGTTATTCCAGACCAAAAATGGGCGCGTAAAGTTGCTCCGCTTTGTATTACGTTGTTTTTCTTTATCGTTGCACAGTATTGGCTGGGGCTTTTGCCGATCGTTGGTCCAATTACAATTGGCGAGCATCACACTCCCCTATTCCGCGGTGGCGTGGCAGATCTTAATATGACTTTCGGCTTGGCAATTGTAACGATTGTCGCGGCTCAGATTTACGCGTTTAAATATTTGGGCTTTAAGGGCAATTTGGGACGATATTTCGTTAACCCGCTGCGTGATCCAATTATGTCATTTGTCGGAATTTTGGAATTGGTGGCTGAGTTTTCGCGAATGCTGGGACTGAGTTTCCGTCTATTTGGTAACGTTTTGGCTGGCGAAATTCTCTTGGCAATTATCGCTTATATGACGAAGTTTTTGTCGCCCGTGGCTCTGCAGCCGTTCTATTTCTTTGAGTTATTTATTGGCGGCATTCAGGCATATATTTTCTTTATGCTATCAACTGTATTTATTTCCCTGGGGCTGGCTCACCATGATTCACACGAGCCAATTGATGAAGTTCACTCCTCTGTTGAAACTAATAAATTAGCGACATCAGAGAGTGATTAAATTAGGTAATAATTAATTAAAAGGAGAATATTAACCATGGAAGCATTAGCATTCACACTTACCTACGCAATCCCAGCTGCATTTGCTGCAATCGGCGCTGCAATCGTTGGCGCGGCAGCCATGAACGCAGCTGGTCGTAACCCAGAAAAAATCAACGACCTACGCACAATGATGATCTTGGGTATTTCATTCATCGACGCTATTGCTATTATCGGTTTCGTCGCAGCAATCGTCGGCAAAGTTATGTAGTTTTCGGGAGTAAATTGTGGAGAAAATATTAACACAATTTGCCAATTCTGGCGCATCGGAAAAAGCCGGTTTGTTTGATTCGCTAGGCATTGATTGGGCGCTGTTGGCATTTCAGACGGTAGCATTTTTAATCTTGCTATTTGTTCTTCGCAAGTTTGTTTATCCGCCAATGATGGAAATGCTCGTCAAGCGAGAAAAAGACTTGAAAGCGGCTGACGCGGCGGCAAAATCTGCCAAGGAAAATGCCGATCGAGCTGAAGAAATGACCGCCGAAATGATGCGAAAAGCGCGAGCGCAAGCTAGCGACATCGTGGCGTCTGCTCGAGAAGAAGCGACCGAAGTTGTTGAAGAAGCGGCTAAAAAAGCGACCGCCAAATCTGAAGCTTTGATCAAAGAAGCGCATAATACGATTGCTCAAGAAATTGAGAATGCAAAGAAAGATTTGCACAATTCGACATTAGAGTTGGTGGCTGAGGCGACTGGCAAGGTTTTGGGCGAGAAAATTGATGCGAAGAAAGATACGAAGCTGATTTCGGAAGCGCTTGAGGAGGCTGAATAGATGAGATTAGTGTCCAGAAGAAAGTTGGCAAAGTACGCAGCTGAACAAATTTTAGCTGGCAATGATGCGGTATTGGAAGAAATTGCTGGTCTTTTGATTTACGAAAAGCACGAACGTGAAGTTGATTTGTTGGTGCGAGATATTGAGGCTGAATTGGCTGAGCGTGGTGAAATTGTAGCGTCGGTCGAGAGTGCGAGAGCGCTTGATGACAGCACAAGGCGTAAAATAGAGCAATTTCTGGCGACTGCGGCGAGCGATAAAAATAGCAAGCCAAAAGTGTCGCTAAGGGAATCGATTGACCCGACGTTAATTGGCGGATTTAAGCTACAAACGCCGACCGCAACACTGGACGCAACGGTTTCGAAGAAGTTAAACGACTTGCGGGCGAAGAAAATCTAGGAGGAAAAATGAGCAAGATTGATGTGACAGAATTAGCCAAAAGCCTGCGGGAAAAAATCGCGCAGCTGGAGGCGACAGAAGGTTTGGAAGATGCTGGCGTGGTTATTCGCGTTGGTGACGGCGTGGCTTGGGTGCACGGTCTAAGTAGCGCTGGCTATAGCGAAGTGCTGGAAATTGAAACTGACGGCGATACGGTTGAGGCGTTTGCTTTGAACTTGATGGAAGATGAGATTGGTGCGGTGATTCTTGGTGGTGAAAATAAGGTCAAGGCTGGCGCTAGCGTTCGCCGCAAAGGTTCGGTGCTAGACGTTCCTGTCGGCGAAGAATTATTGGGGCGAGTGGTTGACCCGCTAGGTCGACCTCTTGACGATGGTCCAGCGATTAAGACGAAAAAGCGTGGTTTAATTGAACGCCCTGCTATTGGCGTGATGGGTCGTAAGTCAGTTCACGAGCCTCTGATGACCGGTATTATGTCGATTGACGCGATGTTCCCAATCGGTCGTGGTCAGCGCGAGCTTATCATTGGTGACCGCCAGACTGGTAAGACGGCAATTGCTATCGATACGATGATCAACCAGGCTCGTCAAAAAACTGGCGTGGTAAACGTTTATGTGGCGATTGGTCAGAAATTGTCGAAGATTGCCAGGTTGGTCGACCGATTGAAAGAAGAAGGTGTAATGGATCAGACGATTATCGTCGCAACCAGCCCGTCCGACGCGGCCTCTCTGCTTTACTTGGCACCTTACGCCGGTACCGCCATGGGAGAATATTTCCGCGATAACGGCGGTCACGCATTGATGATTTATGACGATTTGACAAAGCACGCGGTAGCTTACCGACAAATGTCGCTATTGTTGCGCCGTCCACCAGGACGCGAAGCTTATCCAGGTGACGTCTTCTATTTGCATTCACGATTATTGGAGCGCTCAGCTAAATTGTCAGATGAACTTGGCGCGGGAAGCTTGACGGCTCTGCCAATCATTGAAACGCAGGCTGGCGACATTTCTGCTTACATTCCAACCAACGTGATTTCTATTACCGACGGTCAGATTTTCCTGGAAACTGACTTGTTCTATCAAGGTATTCGCCCAGCCATCTCAGCTGGTTTGTCCGTTTCTCGTGTTGGTGGCGCAGCTCAAACGAAAGCTGTTAAATCTGTCGGCGGAAACTTGAAGCTTGGTCTTTCTCAGTTCCGCGAATTGGCGTCATTTGCTCAATTCGGCTCAGATCTTGACGACGCGACAAAAGCTCAAATTGACCGCGGTCAGCGACTCACTGAACTTTTGAAGCAGCCACAATATCAGCCAATGAGCGTCTGGGAGCAATTTGTCAGTATTCACGCGGTGACTGGCGGTATGTTTGACGATGTTCCAGTTTCTAAGATTAAGGACGCGCAGTCTGCCTTATTGACTTACCTCTGGAAAAATTCTAAAGATGCTATGCGTGAGCTAAACAAGGGTAACAAGCCTTCGGATGAGCAATTGAAATTGATTGACGAAGCTACGAAAGAAATAGCGAAAGGATTTGAGGAGTAATTCATGCCGAGCACTCGCGCGCTGAAAAATCGCATTCGTTCGGTGGACTCGACCAAGCAGATCACCAAGGCTATGCAATTGGTGGCGGCTAGTAAAATGCGTCGCGCTCAAGAGGCGGATAAGGCTTCTGCGCCGTACACAATGGCGGCGGAAGAGTTGTTGTCTTACCTGGCGAGCCAAGGCGCAACCGACAATCACCCGCTGTTCGTTAGGCGAAAGATAAATAAGCGATTGATTATCGTGGTGGCCAGCGACAAAGGTTTGGCTGGCGCATACAACACCAACGTTTTGAAGAAATATTTGGAGCTATTAAAGCGTGATGACGAACGCGGAATTGAGAACTTGACCCTGACGATTGGTCGGCGAGCTTCGCAATTCGCAACGCGTCTTAAAGATACGAAAATCATCGGTACGTATGAAGATTTGCCAGATCAGCCGTCTGGATTGACGTTCCATACGATTTTGAATACGGCAGTAAATATGTTTGAGAATGGCGAAGTTGATGCAGTTACGCTTGTTTATACGCGTTTTGTCAATAGCATGGTTCAGACTGCAGAATTGGACAGATTATTGCCAGCAGGAACGAAAATCTTGGTTGATCCGAGTGAGGTTTCTAACACGATTTCTGACGCCAAATATGAGCCGAGTATTCCAGAAGTTTTGGATGCGGTGGCGTATCGCTTGGTTGGTGCGCGACTGTTGCAGGCGCTACTTGACGCTCGCGCCAGTGAACATTCTATGCGTATGATGGCGATGAAGAATGCTACGGATAATGCCAGTGATTTGGTTGACGATTTGACGCTAGCTATGAATAAAGCTCGTCAAGGAGCGATTACTCAAGAGCTTGCTGAAATTTCTGGTGGCGTGGAGGCGATGGAACAATGATAAAGGAGAAAAAGATGGCAAAAGATTTAGGTAAAATTATTCAGATCGTTGGCGTGGTCGTTGACGTGGAGTTTCCACGAGATATTGAACTTCCAGCGATTTACGACGCGTTGCACGTTAAAAACGGCAATGAGAATTTGGTGCTGGAGGTTGCTCAGCACTTGGACGAGCACACTGTTCGAGCAATTGCCCTGTCTTCGACGGATGGATTGAGCCGTGGCGCAGAAGTTGTTGCGACTGGTGCTCCAATTTCCGTTCCAGTCGGCGCGGAAACTCAAGGACGGATGTTCAATGTCGTTGGTGAAGCGATTGACGAAAAACCTCAACCGAAGGGTAAAACCGCCCCAATTCACCGCCCTGCTCCAGCGCTTTCTGAGCAGTCAAATAAGACTGAAATCTTGGAAACTGGTATTAAGGTTGTTGACTTGATTGCGCCGCTTGCTAAGGGTGGAAAAGCCGGTCTATTTGCTGGTGCTGGTGTCGGTAAAACTGTTCTTATCACTGAGTTGATCAATAATATCGCTAAGTTCCATTCTGGAAACTCTGTTTTCGCCGGTGTTGGTGAGCGAACTCGTGAGGGTAACGACCTTTACTATGAAATGGAAGAAGCTGGCGTTTTGGATAAGACTTCGCTAGTCTTTGGGCAAATGAATGAGCCACCTGGAGCACGTTTGCGCGTGGCATTGTCGGGTCTGGCGATGGCTGAAGCTTTCCGTGACGAAGGTAAAGATGTCTTGCTATTTATCGACAATATTTATCGCTATACTCAGGCTGGTGCTGAGGTATCGGCATTGCTCGGTCGTTTGCCAAGCGCGGTTGGTTATCAGCCAAACCTCCAGCAAGAAATGGGTGCTTTGCAAGAGCGAATTACCTCAACAAAGAAGGGTTCGATTACCTCTGTTCAGGCTGTCTACGTGCCAGCTGACGACTTGACCGACCCAGCTCCTGCTACGACCTTTGCTCACCTTGATGCTACAATTGTGATGAACCGTGCTTTGACGGAAATCGGTATTTATCCAGCGGTTGACGTTTTGGATTCCAGTTCAAACTCGCTTGATCCGGAAATTGTCGGCGAAGAGCATTACCGTGTGGCGCGTGAGGTTCAGCGAATTTTGCAGCAATACAAAGAGCTTCAGGATATCATCGCTATTTTGGGTATGGAAGAATTGTCAGATGATCAGAAGCAGATTGTTGCTCGCGCTCGTCGTATTCAGCGATTCTTGGCGCAGCCGTTCCACGTGGCTGAGAAGTTTACTGGAAATCCAGGTGTTTACGTTAAATTGGAAGATACCATTCGCGACGCTTCCGACATTTTGGCTGGTAAATACGATGATAAACCTGAAAACTGGTTCTACATGGTTCAGGGTACGCTGGCCGATCAAGTTGCTCGCGACGCTGAAGCTGAATCTGCCGAGGCTAAAAAACATTCTGAAAAGAAAGCTAAATAGTCATGAAATTGTCATTAGTCACACTTGTCGGTACGAAGGTTGACGAAGAAGTTTATTCGGTGTCAATTCCGACTACTGACGGCGAAATTTCCGTTTTCCCAAGCCATGAGCCGCTAGTGACGATTGCACGGGACGGCGTGATTACCGTGCGTCGACATAAAGAAGATTCTGATAATCAGTTGGAGTATTTCGCAATCTCTGGTGGTGTGGTAAAAATTGACTATTCGTCGGTGCAAATTTTGGTTGATGAAGCTGATCACGGTGATGACATCATCGAGGCGGAAACTCAGAAGGCTCTGGAGCGTGCTATTAAAGCTCGCGATGAAGCTGGCGATCAAGTTGAGCGCGAGAAAGCTAAGCAGCTTATCGATCGTCATATGGTGCGATTGAAGGTGGCTGATCTTCATAGACGTAAGCGACGACGCTAATTATATATCGGCAATACTACGAAGGAGCCTGATTATTAGGCTCCTCGTGCTATGTCTTGCTTGAGGCCTTCGATTGACGCTTGCACGATATCGACAGTGCCATAAGAATATAGATCAGAGATACTCTCTTCGTATGGCTTAATAAAGTACTTGATAATAAGTTCTGGATCTAGCATCTGCTGACCGTCGTAATTGTATTGACCGCTCATTGAATAGGCGCAACTCTCAACGTCTCGCACGAACCTAGAGATTTTTGCCGAGTCTTTGTTGGTCTGCTGAAATGTTTCGGTATCAATGCACCACGGTTTAGTGCTGATAGTAAATGCAAAGTTTTTTATTTGCGCGTCATTCATTGTATACGGTTTTTCTAGGCTGTGAAAATAATGCATAGTGGCGAATGCAGTACGGGCGATAAGCCGTGCTTTTTCTTCAGGCAGCATAGTTTCGCGGTATTCGTCGACTAGGCTGTCGCAGCTCCGCACGCCTTGTATAAAATCGGTAATCACTGCCACTTCTCTATTCTCAAGGCGGATAACGCCTTTCGGCTCGAAGGTGCGAATTGCTTGAGGGTGTTCTAGGCTATTGATATCTCGCATCGTATCAATATCTTTCAATGCTGCGCGTGGTGTAAGATATGGCTTGATTGCCCAAGGTTGGGTTGCGAGAGGTACGCCCGAGCAGTATGATGTTGCATCATAAAACCCAACTTCATTGATGCTGTTGCGGCGACCTTCTGAGTAATCGTCGCGAGGATCTAACCCTATATAAAGATAATCTAATGGCACACCCAACTGGTCGGTGCCAAATAATGCAATATCTCCTGGATACAGTTGATCTACTTGTTCCCGTAAATCCCTCGTATCATCAATAGCGATTGGTGTTATAGATAAATATCCTTCGAGCTGACGCATAAACTATTTTATATCATAAATCACGGATATTTGCAATAGCTAGGCGGACTTCATCGGTCGTCGTGGTGTGCATCAATTTCTCCCGAAGTTCCTTTGCGCCATCAAAATCGCGAATATAAATCTTGAAAAAACGTTTTAGAGTTTCAAAAGGTCGCCCTAAAATCGGCTGGTAAGAATCGAACAAATCCAAGTGATAATTAAGGAGCGCCAACAGTTCTTTCTTGTGATTTTCTGTGTCAGTTTTCGATTCGCGGAAGCAGAACGGATCACTGAAAACGCCTCGCCCAATCATAATTCCATTCACGCCAGGATGCTTTCTGGCAATTTCCAACCCATGTTCTCGGTCGCGAATGTCGCCGTTGATAGTCAGGAGTGTTTGTGGGGCAATTTCATCGCGCAGCTTAATAATCTCGTCAATCAATTCATAATGCGCCGCAACTTTGCTCATCTCTTTTTTGGTGCGCAGATGAATCGTCAAGTTCACAACGTCTTGTTTGAGAATGGCCGTCAGCCACTCGCGCCACTCATCAACGTAAGTATAGCCCAGCCGAGTTTTTACGCTAACAGGCAATCCAGATTTTTTGGCGGCGTCAATTGCAGCTATTGCTATATCGGGTCGACGAATCAGAGCCGCACCGCCGCTTTTAATGGCAGATTTGGCGGGACAACCCATATTGATATCAATTCCGTTAAAACCAAGTTCCGCGCAGTGCTTAGCGAAAGCTTCCATATCCCCTGGCTCGCCACCCCAGATTTGCGCAATTAGCGGCTGCTCATCGTCGGTTTTAATTAGTCGCCCAGCTATGGCCTTATCGCCAGCGTGAACCCAGCCGGTAGCATTTGCGAACTCAGTGAAAAATATATCTGGCGCGCCAGCCTGTTTCACGACATGACGAAATACGACGTCGGTGACGGCCTCCATTGGTGCCAATATGAAAAATGGCTGCGGTAAATCATTCCAAAACGATGTCATCTCTGTTATTTTATCACAAAAAGGAGAAAACCCCTCACTCTCGTCTTTGAGAATGAGGGGGATGGGGCTCAAGCGGTTCTGCTCGGAGTTGATCTCAACGGTGAGAAAAACTGCCACGAGTGAATCTCGCGAGCCCAAGAATGGGGGAAGCAAAACGCCTTTGTCTTACTTCCCAGCGGACATGGAGGGAGTCGAACCCACTTATCAACCGCTACTCCATTTTCACAACAAAGCGGCGGGATTTTTCCAGAATCATGTCCTTTGATTCTTTTCCGGATTACCGGTCGGCGAATCAAGCCGAGGGCGGACAGACGCCCTCTGCTGACGCGGAGTCAGCGGTTTCGGGGTCGCACAAGCCCCGACTGCCAAAGAAAAAGACTACCAGTGGAGCTTCCTGGGACGGTCGCTCTGACCGGTGGCTGCGTTTTCCGCGGCCTGCTTGTCCAGAACCGTCGCGTACAGACGGTCCAGAGTGGACTTTTCGGCGCCGTTTCTGACAGCGGACTCGTAGTCCTGCTGCGCGCGGCGGCGTGCGTCAGTTTGGTTTCCAGCCAAGGGTTTTCACCCCCTCCCCGCCGAAGTATCGGTGCTCTAACCATCTTTCAGACCATGCTTTTGTGCGAAGCATGGTCAGGACTTGATACCATTTGTGGCGTCAAGTCGAGAGCTGCTTTATAAATAAAGCGTTTATTATAGTAACACTAATTATAAAAAAATGCAACAATATACCAGAATATTTTTATATTTCGCCCGCCAGCAGGTCTTTTTCGAATTGCAACATTCCCTTATAATCCGCCGAATAGTCAGAAATATCCGGCAGGTCTAATGTGGTGATTTTCTGCCAAATAATCTCAATTAGTTGCGTAAATTCAACCAGCTCTTCTCTGGAGAATGTATCTTCCAAGCTGAGAATATCGCCGGTCTTCATGTCTGGTTCGACAAATTGTAGTCGCCCGCCAGTAAACGTGAAATTGCTATAATCTCGTGAATGCTCGACCAGTAGTTGATAGAACATCAATTGCTGACGATATTTATGAAGTTTGATTTTCTCGTAATCAGCCGAACCTTTCCAGGAATGCGCCGGCTTGCCAGTTTTATAATCCGTTACGAAGATGGTTTTATTTTGCTTGTCGATGTCGACAACGTCAAGTTTACCAGTCAGTCTGGCATTATCTATAATTACGCCTTGGTTTGAAAAGTCCAGTTCCGCCAAGTCCGTGTCGTGAAAATCTGAAGATTTGGCGTTTAAGAACGCGGTCAAAGCCGACTTCCCTTTGTCTAAGTACAATTGAAAATCGTCCGCCGGCAAATGCTGGCTCTCGAGGGATTTTTGGAAAAATTGGAGAATTTGTTCGGTGCTTGGCAGTTGATGATCGGCGCTAAATGAGCAATGCGCTTGCTGAAGGCTGCTGTGAATCGCGGTTCCGTAAGCTGCGGCGGAATTTTTGGCGGATGGAAAATGTAGCAAATTGTTCAATAAGAAATTCTGCGGTCCGCCACGTGAAACGTCGAGGAAATTATTCAAATGCGTCGCGGAAAGCTTGTATGTTTCTAGTGCTGGCGCCAATAAATCCTTTAATTCCGGAATAATCGGTGAAGTTAGTCGCGTTGTCCAGTCAGTTTCAGCCAGTTTAATTTGTTCAGCTGGATCGTCGCTGGTCGGAATGATGGTTGGTGTGCAATTCGTCAAGAAACTGGCGATTATCGTGTCGCTACCAGAATCGTTGGTTTGAGAATAAGTCATGGTCAATGTGGTTTTGGCGCGAGTCATCGCCACGAAAAACAGCCGAAGTCGCTCGTCGTAAGTAGCGCCCGCTGGCTGAAGTTGGAGGTTTGCGGGATATCGGATAGCTCGACTACGTGTGCGGACTTTTTCGCCCCAAGCACTGTCAATTGCCCCGATCACGAAAACGTGCGGAAATTCCAGGCCTTTAGATTTATGAGCGGTCATTAAGTTTATGGCGCCGCTGAGTGAACTTGCGTGCGTGCGAATTTGTGTTAAGCGAGTTTTTGTCGAAATGTGCAGGTCAATAAACTCCAAAAAATCTTCCAGCGTTGGGTTTTTATCGGTGATTCGATCGCGAAGTTTTTGACGCAAGGTGCGCAAACTTTCTAGAATTGTCAGATATGCTTCTGGGTTTTTATCTAGCTTTTCTGGCGAGAAATAGAAATTGGCGAGAGAATTAGCTGGAAGGTCGCCGCTTTCATCGTTAGTTAAGCCTAATAAATTGTCCAATTGCTCTTCCAGTGGCAGATTCGGCACGTCCTTAGCGCGCTCCAAAAGCCACTCCGCAAATTCCTTAAATACGCTATTCGCCAGCATACTTTCCAGCCACAATTGTCGATTTTTGTAAGCTTGAAGGCTCAATTTCCAGATGTCAAGCGCAGAAAATCCAAACGCTGGATGAGCCGTAATTTCCGGTAGTAGACTATTGGCAACGTCCAAATTATTCTGGCTAATCGCCACGACAGTTCGCGCTAATTTGTCCAGAATCTGAATTATGTCTTGCTCCAGAATGTCGTCGTGACGCTCGTAATTGACAAAAAGATTTTCCTTATAAAGATGCGGAAGAATTTCAATGAGTTCTTTGTGGTGGCGCGCAATAATCGTGATGTTTTCTGGTTTCTCGCCATTTTTTATCAGCTCGGCAATTTGTTTGGCAATTCCCGCTCGCTCTTCGCTAACAGATGAGAATTCTTGGATTTCGACTTTTGATCCTTCGCTATTTGCGTGTGCGGTCAATTGTTTTGATAGTCCGTCAATTGTGTTTTCCAGTCGATCCGCACCTTGAGTGATGACGTCCCGCGCTGAGGATAAAATGTTCTCGGCAGAACGATAATTGTCGGTCAAAACAATGATTTTTGGGTCGTGATAATGTTGGCGGAAACGCTGGATGTTGCCTACGTCTGCGCCTTGGAAGCTGAAGATTGCTTGGTCGTCGTCACCGACCGCCATGATGTTTGGATTATCATCGTTCTCACTGGTCAAATTGAACAATAATCGTAATTGCGCCAAGTTTGTGTCCTGGAACTCGTCAATCATGATGAATTGGAATTGCTCTTGGAGATTTGCGCGCAGTTCTGGGTGGGATTCGCAAGCTTGAATAACGGATAAAATCATGTCGTCGTAGTCAAATAATGAACGCTCTGACAGAGTATTTACATACTTTTCGTAAACGTCAATTGCGGCAGATAATTTTTCTGCGGCGGTAAAATCTTTCAGAACAAATTCGCCATTGGCATTTTTTTCGCACCATTTATTTTTCCAAGCAGTCAGTGGTTTTGTTGAGTTTTCATCAATTGCTTCTTGGGTGGCGTGCACGATGCTCAGCGCTAAAACGTTGGCGTATGGCGTGATTGAGGCTGGCAATTTTGAGCTTTTCTCGTCAGGGTTTTTGGCGGCTAAATTGGCAATTTTCTCAGCTATCGGCGCGAACATTTCGATTGTCTTTTTCGATATTTTGGCGGAAAATACTTGCTGAATATCTGGCGCGATTTCGGCGATTGTACTTTGATTGTCCTCAATAATTGCCCGTAATTCTGACGGCGTTAAACCGCTTTGCTTGAACTCGGAAATAATGCGAATGAGGTCTTTAATATAAACGAATTCCCCGTTGTTTTTCGTGCTTAATGGATTTCGCCAATCAAGTCCTTCGAGTATTCCAGAAATAATTTGATATTGCGTCAATTCGTCGACCGGTTGAGCGTCGGCGCCACGGAAAAAATACTCGCGATGTTGATTGATGATTTCTGTGCCGAAGCTGTGAAATGTGTGAATCGCAATTTTATACGCATCTTCACCGATAATCTGGCGGAGTCGTTGGCGCATATTTGTGGCACCGCTTTCGGTAAACGTCAGACATAAAATACTATTTGGCAAAGTGTCGGTTTGTCTTAGGATTTGGGCGGTTCGCATACTTAGAAGCTCGGTTTTCCCCGTTCCTGGCCCAGCAATTACCAGAAGTGATCCGTGAATGTAGTCGACTGCTTGTCGTTGATTATCGTTTAATTTAGCGTAACGAGTATTGAAATCCATAGTTTTATTTTACCATGTTGACTAGTTTTAATAGAGCGTGTAATATTAGGGTATCGTGCTAGTTCCTTGCGCGTTTCAGTTAGCTAAGGGACGCACAGTGCCTTAGCGATTTCTATCCTGGAAGGAGAATCATGAGCAAGAGGATTATTTCCGTACTTGCCATCGTCATGCTCGCCGCTGGGTCGCTATTCGTGACTCAGAGTAGCGCCAAGGCATATCCTGGCAACTGCTATGCGGAAGTGACGCCTGACCTCAGAGGGCACGCTAGCTGTCATTCCGGCACGGGGTATTACCGTGTTAGTGTCAGTTGCGCAGCAGTCTGGACGTTTGGATATGCCTTTGGGGTGTATAGCCCCTGGGTTGCCGTAGGGTCCAGGAATGACGAAGCCTGGGCGTCGTGTCCTCCTGGAGCGTGGCTGTGGAAGCCTGCTGGACAGGCTCGCTATTACGCGTTCCTCGAGAGGAGAAATCCCTGAGATGAGCCTCAGAGTCGCTCTTTGGAGCGACTCTGAGGCTAAGATTTATAATATTTTTTAAGGAGGGCGTAAATGAAAAACTTAAAAAAGATAAGATTTAGTCATATATATATGTTTGTGCTGACAATTGCGTTGATCTTTCTGAGTTATCAAGTCTACTGGCTGAATGAAAAAGAATATCGAAGATCAGTCCAGTCCTCTATTGATTATCTTGAAAATGCCCAAAGTATTAAGCGACTTGAGTTTTGTGTTAATCACGCCATTAAAGATTGTACTGAAGAAAATGTCGACGCTTGGAATGAAAAACGTCCAGAAGACGCGTTTAAGGGTAAAAGCCACTTGGATATTTCCCGTCAAGCAGTCAAATCGACCATACAGGCTGGTTATTAGATTGCACATCTTTGCCATCTCGCGCACCTCATAAAAAAATGGTAAAATATTATCTATGAATAAGGCGACGTACGACGAGCTGGCGCTGGAGCGAATTGCTAAGGAAAAATTTGGTTTTCCAATTGATGTTCAATCGATAATTTTGTGGCACGCCGATGTTAGTCGCACGGCTAAGGCGTCGGTGTTTTTGACGAATAAAAAGCAGCTGATGATGTATTTGGAGGCGACTTCGCCGTTGATTTTATCTGACGTTAAAAAGATAATTTCTCGAATGGGCATGCGTGCGGAATTATTTCTTCCGCCAAAAGGTCAGCCGCGATATTTTGAAGATATCGGCAAGCGCAAATTCCGCGAAGTTTTTCCTGGAAGAAAGCACGTTACGGATGAAGATTTGCATTTTTATAAAACTTTGGCGCCGTATAATCCCGCCTTGGTTTTGATTTCTGAAGTGAAAAATGGCGAGATATATCAATTTGATTCTGACGCGTACGGAAATTGGCGAGTCGGCGCGAGGTTCAGTTACAGAAGGATTCGGGCAATTTAATGCGCGACTATTTGGACATTATTAAGCGGAATCTGCTCTCGCCTATTGTCGTGGTGATTTTTCTGCTGGCTGGCGCGTTGGTTTACGTTCGCGAATATCGTGATGCGTGGTTTATTTCGGTGGTGATTGTAGTAAATTCGACGATTGGCATTATTCAGGAGCTAAGGGCTAAGCGAGTTTTACGTCAATTGGAACTGATGAGCGCGCCGAAAGCTCGATTGTTGAAAGATGGAAATGTTGTCGAGGTCGGTTATGATGAGCTTAAAATTGGCGATGAGATTCTTATTCAGGCTGGCGATGAATTACCGGCGGACGCGAAAGTTATCGAGTCAAAAGGCTTGGAACTGAATGAAAGTATGCTGACTGGCGAGTCCGCGTCGATTGAGAAAAAGGACGGCGATGTCGTGTTGGCGGCGACGACGGTTTTGGCTGGTGAAGGCACGGCGCTAGTAACTGCGATTGGTGACGACACGAAAGCTGGCGCGATTAGCCAAGTCTTGAAACGTTACAAACCAGAACTCACGCCTCTGCAATTAGCGATTTGGCGCGCAATTTACTTCTTGACTTACGGCGCAATTGTTCTGTCGCTACTTATCGCTATTGTCTATTATTTCTCTGGCGATAACGTCGTCGTCATCTTAAAAACCATCACTTCGGCGGCGGTTACGGTTGTGCCAGAAGGTTTATTGTTGGCGAGTTCGCTGCTTTTGGCGTTCGGCTCATTGCGATTAGCCCAGGCAAAAGTCTTGCCGCAAAAATTGTCAGCAATTGAAGCGATGGCGCTTTTGAATCTGCTGGCCGTAGATAAAACAGGCACCTTGACTAGCGATGAAGTTACGCTGGAGCGGGTCGAGGCTTTCGGTGATGAAAATGACTATTCAGACTCTGACATTGCCAGCTTTGCGGCGTTAATTGCTCATGAAACCAGTGGCGGGAATATCACTGGTCGTGCAATTTTGGCGGAAGCTACGTCGCCAAAAAATACGAAAGTTTTGGAAGTGATGGCGTTTTCGTCGGCGCGTAAAATGGCGGGCGTGAGAGCGAATATTGACGGTGAAATTCGGATTTTGATGATGGGCGCGCCAGAGTTTGTGTCGAAGTTGGCGCCAGTAGATAAGGAAACTCAGAAGAAGTTGAATGATTGGGCCGATAATGGTTTGCGCGTGTTGATGCTGGCTGGATTTTCGGATAATAAAACCAAATTGAAGGATCTTAAAAATGGTTCTGGAACGGCAATTGGCGCGGTTATTCTGCGCAACTCCCTGCGTCATGGCGTTGTTGAAACGGTGGATTTTTTGCAGAGCCAAGGCGTAACTATTCGCGTAATCTCTGGCGATAACCCGCGCACAGTTCAATACATCGCTAAGGAAGCTGGAATTAAACATCCAGAAAAGGCAATTTTAGGTGAGGATTTGGCGGCGCTTAGCGAAGATGAATTTAATAAGGCTGCCGATACTTACACGATTTTTGCCAGAGTTTTGCCAGACCAAAAAGAGCGTTTAATAAACAGATTCCAACAATCCGGAAAATTTACTGGTATGGTCGGCGACGGCGTGAATGACGCTCTGGCTCTGAAAAAGGCAGACCTCGGTGTGGCGATGTACGCGGGCGCTCCAGCATCGCGTCGAGTTTCTGACATTATATTGCTCAACAATTCGTTCACTTCTCTGCCGATGGGAATGAAATTGGGCAATCAAATTATGCAAGCAATCGAAGTCATCGCTGTTCTATTTTTCCATAAAATTATTTACGGCGTGACACTTCTTCTTGCGACGATTCTTATCGATATGAATTATCCGTACTCGCCGCGCCACATTACGTTTATGAATATTTTTCTGGTGACGATGCCAACTCTTATGTGGACGCTGTTTCCGCCGGTGCCGAAGCATCGAATAAATCCGAAGAGATTCTGGCACGATACTTTGCTGGCTGTTACGCCGATTGCCTTGATTACTGGCGTGGCTGTCGCGTTCACCTATTGGATTACCTCTGTTATGTTCCCTGGCCACGCAGCAGAAGTCGCAACGATGACGGTGCTCACCGCGACTTTGTTTGGCGTATATTTGGTGTTCTTGGTGGGAATTATGCTGGACGTAACCATCGATAAATCTGCCAAGCGCGCTCGTCTGCTTTATCTTCTGTCGGTGATTATTGTGGCAGCTGGAAGCTTCAGTTTTGGTTTCCTGCGCGACTTTTTCGATTTCACTGTGCCAAATTTGTTCATAATGTGGCCAGCAGCTGGCGCAATTATCGTAGCGATGTTAGCTCAGCTATTCATTGCTCGCTGGGCTGGTAGGCGAATTGTTCGGTAAATATTTTTAACTTTCTTTGACTATCTTCTTTGTGGACTGTATTTTCTCGTCCGCATAAAGAACCACATCTTTTATAACCAGTTTTTGTACGGCAGAAATAAGAAGCTCCATAAATTCAAAATCTATTTTCCCGTCTTTTGTTGGAAGCATAATTTTATCGTTTTGTATTTTTTTATTGCTAATACTATTGCCCCAACTATACTTATAGGACAAACTCTTTCTAATGCAGGTCGCTATAAATAACTGGCTTATTGTGTCTGCTTTGTCTTCGTCTTTTAAATATAAAGCTAGATTGTGACTATCATTAGAGAAAAAATCTGCCCCTTGATAAGATACAACAAAAGTTTTCCCTCCGATAAAAATACAATTACCTTTATCTTTGAGCTCTTCTTTATATTTTATATAGCTAGATACGGAGTTATTATCTGCGCTAGCACATAAATAAGGCGTGTTGCCGCTATTGGGTTTTATGTCATTAGATAGGATATTTTTCGTGTTTTTTACATTAAATATCCCGTATTGACCCGTTACATCTTTTTCTTCCCATTCTAGCAGTTTAAGATTTTCTAATGCTTCTTTTTCTTCACTAGACAATTCGTAATTGTCTAGTCCGCTTACCGTCAGGTAAGCGGAAAGTTCGCGTATACGCTCCTCTTCGAGTTCGCGTATACGCTCCTCTTCGAGTTCGCGTATACAAGCGTCCATAAATTCAAAATCTATTTTTCCATCTTTTGTTGGAAGTTGGATGAATTCTTTTTTTACCTTTTCCCAACCCGCCTTATCAGTCCACGCAAAGTTGCCATATATAGACTTCGCGATTGCGCCTGTTAAAAATAAATATTGATTATCATTAGGTATGTATTCCTCTTTAAACGATATAGCGTATGCATCTTGCAACACGGTAAATTCTTTATTCTGGTAAAAAGTCGCTCCCGTATTTGCTCCATTTGCAGAAATAGAGATTACATTCTTTAATATAGTGGCATTATCTCTAGGAGCATAATTGTTAAGACCTTGGTTTTCAATACCCGCAGTCAAAACAGGAAGAGTAAACTCTGCTATTTTTTTTGGCGATAAATCGCCTACCTTCATCTTTAAATTGTTCGTTTTTAATTTCTCAAACAAATCTCCGATTCTATACTCACCCCACTGAACGTTTTTAAGCTTTTCGTTCAGTGAGGAATCTATTTTCCCAGGCGGCTGTCCTCGCTCTCATTTTTAAGCAGGTTTGACACTTCCCACGCCAGATAGTCAGCCACGGTCTTTTTAAAGTCCTCTAACGTTGGTCTTGTATCTATTGGCGCCGTCTGATTCCAGTCTGAGCCATTTTCTGGGTCAATGTGTCCTTCGTAATATTCTTTTTCCGTAAAGATATTTAGCTTACTCTTTCCGAATCGCACAAGGTCTACTACTTCCTGGTATCTTTCTTTTGCCCTGTCGGTATCTCTTAGATTTACACTAGCCTTTTTCCTGTTGGTCCTTGTGTAGCCGTCGTTTGAAAAGTCTATGAACTTAACAACTTCGTCTTTTTGGTGCGCTTCTCCCGCTCTAAACACGTATATATTTGTCTGTACGCTTGATTTCCCAACGAATAAATCTATAGGCATTTTAATACTTGCAAGTAGTGTATTCTTTGCCAGAATCTTCTTATTGAGATACTTTGCTTTTCCGTTACCTGCTGAATTTTGAATTATAATGGCTGCGTATCCTCTGTCCATCATAGAAAGCGCTTTTTCTACGAAAATCATTCCATTGCCCTCTGCTGAATAAGGTGGATTAAGCACAAAGGCAGTTGCTGGGAATTTTTCATCTGTTTTGCCAAATCCGTATTTGCCATCAAAATCAAGAAGCGAGTCTTTATTTAAGATGTTTGAACTTCCATCTCCCATGAGTATCATGTTCAAGATTGCAAGCATATAGATATTTGACAATACCTCTAGTCCCAAAAGCTGCTCTGCTTTTATTTTGAGTTGTTTTTGTTCTAACTCTAATGGAGATGTTATTTTTGCTTTTGCGTCTATAATCATCTCGTTCATTGCGGCAACAAGTAGTCCTGCACTTCCTGTCGCAAAGTCCCAAACGTAGCTGTCTTTATCTACTCGAGCAAGTTTTACTAAAAGATTAGCGACATAAGATGGTGTTAATACTACGTCATTTAATTTATCTTGCGTAAAGCCAAGCCACGAGTACATTTCATTAAATAGCTTACCTGTAAAGTCTGTAGTTAATCCTATCTTATAATAAATACCCAAATCATCAACTATCTTTGAAAATATTCTCTTAAGCTGACTTTCTCCGTTTATCGGCTTATTAATATTTTCAGATAATAATGTGTTTTTTAGAGTTCTTACGATAAGGTCTTGTTTTGTCTTAGGTAAGTTTTTCTGTTTTAAGAACGCCTCTATCTTTCTAACAATGATATCCCCGTCCGTATTTCCCTCTTCTGTAGATGATTTTAATTCGGATTTTTCAAGAGGTCTTACTTTGTCCGGTATTCCGAGTGTTGCCATAATTGAAGCTGAAACAAGATACACTCTGTCGTTTTCGCTAAGCCCTTTTTCATTTGCATAGATGTCATTGTTAAGCTTTACGAGGCTTGCATTTATCTCTTTCTCTCTTTTGTCTTTGAGCGCTTCCAATTCTTCACTTGATAAAGAGAGTTCGTTTACTTTTTTAATAAAATCATTAAAATTTTCTTTTCTCAAAAACGAAAGGTCACTGTATTTTCCTACTTCTTGTCCAATACCCAAGTTATCTTTGGATACATAATAAACACCTATGGAGTGTTCTATCTCGCCGTTGGCTTTTTTATATCCCGTAACACCAATAGCGATTACGTCAGTGTAGCTTGTGTAGTGAAGTACGGCATTTGCGTAGTGTACTGCGCCATTTACAGCATAGCTATTGATATTTTTGTAGTTGGGCTCATTTTTGCTTGTTCTATTGTCTACTCTGCCATCTTCGTCAAGTCTAATCAGTTTATCTTTATAGCCTTTGTACTCTATAAGTATTGGGTAGTGATTCAAAGCTTCATCTTGCAATAAAAGTTTAGCGTCTGGTCTGTTGCCGCCTGCACCACCGCTCTTTGACTTATATTCGTCTAAAGCCTTATCTATTTCTTCATTGAGGCTTTCTTGCTCTAGCTTGTAATCTAATTTGTAACTTTTAAGCCAGCCGTTCACAAGGTCGGCAATTTTTGGTTCTATAGATTGTTGCTTAATCACTTTTACTCTCCTTTTTAATATTCTCTAGCTTTTCTATCCAAAACCACAAGGTGCTCAATGTGCGGCGTCCTCGGGAAGAAATTGTAGCCTTGATGATGCACGATTTCATATTTTTCCTGAAGCAGGCTGACGTCTCGCGCTTGCGTGACTGGATTGCAACTCAGATAAATAATCCGAGGCGGCTCAGTTTCCAATAGTCTATTAGTAACATCCGCGTGAAGTCCAGCGCGCGGCGGATCAACGATGACAATTTGCTCGCCCGTTATATATTCCAGAGATTTTTCGCTCGGCGCCAAAATCGCCTTGGCATTCGGTCGATTCAGCTTGGCAATATTCCTCTGCATTTCCGCGACGGCATGCTCGTTAATTTCCACGAGCGTCACATCATCTCCGCCAATTGTCAAACCGATTGTCCCAACACCAGAGTAAAGGTCGAGTGTCGGCATTTTTTCATTGCAATTAATCCACGCTTTCATGTCGCTCAGGGCTTTTTCGTAAACGGGAATGTTGACTTGGAAAAATCCTTCGCAAGCGTAGTTGAAGGCGACGCCTAAAATCGTGTCGCTCAGTGTCGTGTCGCTGAATTTGTTTAAGCGCTCGGTGATTCGGCTGGCTGGGCTTTTGGGGTCGGAATAGATTATTTCGCCGCCCGCGGCTGATAGCAACTTGGCTTCATCGTCGGAAATCAGATTTTCTATCTTATCTTTTATGTACAATTGCCAGACGGCGTTTCCCTGTTGATCTGAGCGAATCAAGAGTGTTTTTAATTGGCGCGCGACAATCGGTTTTCCCCGTAAAAGGTCGCGGATTTCAATTGCCAATTTATTTATACTCGGATGCGCCAAGCTGGTTCCGTCAACGATGACTTTCCCTTTGCCGCCACGCTTGAAAAATGCCAAGTCTAGAGTTTCTTTTTCGTCGTCGTCCGTTTTGTCGCCGAACCAACTAAACTCAACTTTATTGCGATAATTAAATTCTACGCCGTCAGAAAATACCTCGATTTTTTCAGGCAATGTGATGTTGTGAAGTAAAAAAGCCTCTTCGATTAGCGACGCTTTGTGTGATTGCTCGCTGGACATCGGCATTATTTGCCAAGGACTGGTGCTTAAATAACTATTTTCATCTTTCGGCGTAATTCGCTCTGGACTTTCCTCGATAATTTCCGTCACTATTCCTTCGACGAAGTGCGATTTTTTCTTTGTCACGCGAATCGTTACAAGTTCTTTTGGCAGCCCTCCCCAGACGAACGCTTTGCGACCGTCGTCAAGTGTTCCGATGACTTGCCCGCCGCCAACGATTTTTTCCAAT
Organism: uncultured Candidatus Saccharibacteria bacterium; assembly: GCA_937875955.1. Classification (GTDB taxonomy): domain Bacteria; phylum Patescibacteriota; class Saccharimonadia; order Saccharimonadales; family Saccharimonadaceae; genus Nanosynbacter. The sequence continues at coordinate 35,147 of CALFHE010000018.1, forward strand.
CTTAAAGTCTCAAAAATTTGTTTTCTCATTAGGTTATATTATATCAGGATGTGTGGATTTTTTCTGGCTGGTGTGCTATAATCGTCATTGTCCTGGCAATAGTGGGACGTCGCCAAGTGGTAAGGCACTGGGTTTTGGTCCCAGCATTCGCAGGTTCGAATCCTGCCGTCCCAGCCAAATTAAATTAAACGTAGATTCTCGCCCGAATGGGCGATTTTTGGGTTGGCGGCGCGCAGCGCCGACCAAGCGATTTCAGGGGGTAATTTGATGTTGATATTTTGAGAATTCAGGAAAGTTGCAAGTAAATTGAAGGTATTACAGATTATGCGGTGTGAATACCGAGATATGTTCATTGTCTTTCATTGCAATTCTTGCCAACTCGGACGTTACGTGGGAGATTCCGTGCGATTCAATGATTTCAGCCACATAAACGCCGTTACAAAAAGTAACACGGGCGCCTAGGTCGCTAAGGCAATCGGCTTTATGAGGCGTCGGAACATGCGATTCATCTACGGTTAAGCTGGATAAATCTGCAATACGACTCATGAGCTCTCTCGTATCCCAATATACTTTACTCTCTGTATTTTGATGAGAATCTATCCAGTTTGTCGCAGTCCACGACTGCATCGACTCATAAATTGCTTTTTCTGCGGCTTGCATTGCATTTTTCGAACAGCCACCTCCAAGAACAGCAAATGGATAATCTCTTTCATTCGATATAATGCTACAGGCAATCTTGTAATCTGGGTTAACTGACTCAACCAGCCCAACATGCACAGAGAAACTCTCGGGTATTTCTATCTTGTGACTGCGCACAATCTTTTCGACTGTATCATCTGAGAATTTCGCCAGAAAAGGTCTGTCGAGTGCCCACCATGCGGCAAGTGAAATTCTCTCAATCGCTTCTTGCCATGCATTTTCAAGAGCAATCTCTTTGACTATATGTGCGGCTGAGGCTACAATTTCTTGATCATTTGCATGATCAGTCTCTATTCTCTCCATCATCGTGCGCACTTTTAATTTATCAATGTCCAGACCTGTTGAACAGGGGCGAAAATCGCCCCCGTCATCTAATCGCACCGTCTTTACCGGTGAAAACGGTGTATCTATAATTTCAAACATAAATATTCACGTGTTTTATGCTTGGGCTGGGCGAAGTTTCCTCCGCCCAGCCCAAGTTTTGTGATCGCTATGCGACCACGAGGTTCGCAGGTGCGAACACCTGTGCGAACTCACCCTGCCAGCTGGTCGTCCGGCTCAGGCTCTTCAGCGCTGCGACGAAGTTGCTCGTCAGAGCCGGATCCTGCCACAGCGACTGCTGCAACGAGCCACTGACAGTGAGCGTCTGGAGCTCCAGGCGCGCCACCGCAACCTTACTGACCGCATCGGAGATCAGCTTCTGCTGTTCACCGAAATCGACCTCAGGCGTGCGAACGGACGACCAGAGCGCCGCGACCGTGCCGAGTGTTGCTCGGGCGCTCGTCAGAGCGTCCTCGCTGCCGCTCAGCAGCTGCATGGCAGCAACAAGGTCACCGCCAGTCATGACCGCATCTTCGATGGCAACGTTCGCCTCGAAGAACTTGGCAGACCCATCGAACAGCGACTTACAGTAGCTTGCCAGCTGCTCAATGTACTCAGCGGAGAATTCGGGGCTGACGTTACCGTTGCCACCTCCGCAGTTGATTCCTCCCATGGTAATCACCTCCTTGGGCGGGATATCAGGTATGATAAGGGAAAGTCTCTCAAATCTAAGTCATATCATAGCACGAGAAAAACCCACTCGTCAAGTATATTCTACCTAGTAGGCATACTTATGATATTTGTTATACCGATATTCTGCACAAAATCTCGGTCGTGAGACACAATCAGGATGCCTCCATTATAGTTTTTTAACGCGTGTTCTAGCGCTTCGATTGTCGGTATATCAAGATTATTGGTCGGCTCATCAAGAATCAATAAACCAGCATTATTGGCAGCTATTCCTGCCAAGAGTACCTTGGCGCGTTCACCTCCGCTTAACTCGCTGCCTGGTGTTACTTGAATAATATCTTTCTTGAGATTGAACCGAATAAGTAAATTAATTGCGTCATGCAATTCAAGTGATGGCGCAAGGTGACGAAGGTTATTGAGCGCAGAGTCGTCAGGTAACGGCAATGTTTGATTTTGATCGACGTAGATAACATTTGCTTGCTTGCTGGCATGAACATCGCCAGATGAAACAGGAGCGTCACCTATGATACCGCGTATCACAGAGGTCTTTCCTGAGCCATTTTCACCCTTCAATAAAATTTTATCGCCAGTGCGAATCGAGAATGACACGGGACCGATAGTGTGCTCATTGCCATAGTCAATCTCCAGATTAGATACGGAAAGTAGATTTAGTTTCTTGCCTGCTTCTTCCTTGAAAAGAAACTTTAGCGACACATCTTCTTCCGGCCGCTCCGGTTCCTCAAGTTGTCCGAGCCGACTACTCATGCTGCTGGCTGCGCTTGCCAGTCCACTTGCGGCTTTTTCTTTACGAAAATGAGCCGTGAGCTTATCGTTGTCAGAATTTGAGCGGTTTGACCCAGCGGAATTTGCCTTAATCCGTGCTGCCCTCGCAGCACGACCAAGTCGCTTCTTTTCTTTTTCATACTGTTCGTAGCGATTAAACGTTGCTTGCTTTGCCTTTTCACGGGCTTCAACATATTCATCATAACCGAGTCCATATTGCCGCATACCTTGATCACCGCCCATAAGCTCAATAATACGGCTTGTTGCATTTCTTAGGAAACGACGGTCATGCGAGACCATCAAGAAGGCCGCATTTGAGCCCCCAATAAATTTTTCCAATACAACGACGCCTTTGTCATCGAGGTTGTTAGTCGGCTCATCCAATAAGACAACATCGTAGCGTGAGGCAAATACCGCTGCAAGTGCAATGCGTGTTCGCTGACCACCAGAAAAATTACCAATTTCTTTACTTGTATCGATAGAGGATATATCGGCGCGTTTAAGTGCTTTTTCTAGATTCGCATCAAATGACGCCACCTCAAACTTGTCATATTTCTCGAGCGCATCAGCATATAGCAGGAGAGTTCGTTCACTCGAGTCATGCTCAAGATTCGCACATTGCTCATCAAACTGCTCGCGCGCATCCTTGACACCGGTCACTTCCTCAATAAATTCATACACACTATGATCTAGCCAATCACGCATGTCCTGTGGTAATATCCCGATTTCTTCGTTGGTTTTAATGATTTCTCCAGAGGTTGGAGTTAGGCTACCATTAATAAGTCTTAAGAGAGTTGTCTTGCCTGCGCCGTTTGGACCGACGAGGCCGATCTTATCACCAGTGTTAATAGAGAACGACACATCGTGAAGGATATCTTTGCTACCGGTAGCGTAGTTGACGCGATTGAGGTTAATCATGCTAACATATTATAGATTATTCTTTACTGTTAGGCAACTTTCCTGAACTCTCAAAATGTCAACACCTCTGCCATGAAATGGCGGTTCGGGGCGCGGGCGACCTGCCGAACAGGGCTTTGCCCTGGTTTCTTTTTCAACGTCGTGCCATAGTCTGGAAATAGGTTCGGATCCTGCCGTCCCAGCCAAATTTTAACAGACATAAATTATCGCTCTTTTGGGCGATTTTTGTTTTTATATTAAATTTCAGAAACTGAATAAAATACTATTAAAAATAAAAAAAGCTCCCACTCGCTAGTGAGAGCTAAACTGTCGTGGTGGACAATTTGGATTAGCTAATTTTAACGACTTGTAGCTGTCTGGTTATCAAGCCATTTTTCCAGGAGACAGTTTCGGATTTTTTGTGATTTAATAGACTTTTTCCCAGCGGACTATCCACGGAAATTCGCCCGTCCAGAGGGTTTGCTTCCAGGCTATGAACCAGCGTATAGCGGAAAATTTTTCCTTGCTGATCCACCAAATCCACGACTGAGCCGATAGCAATTTTCAATCGATCACGCTTCCTTGGCAGCGGCTTGGCGTGACGCAAAATATCCTTCTTCATAAAGATTTTTGATTGAATATTTTCCAGTTGCGTAATTACATCGTTGCGGCGTAATTTGTCATCACGCGATTTGGCGCGCCCAATTTCTTTCAATTCTAATATGAGCGCTTTCTCTGAAATCTCTAGTCCAGAAATTTCTTTCTGGAGCTCCTTAAATCCTTTTTTGCTTAAAAATGTTGTACTCATACTTCCCCTTTCGGATCGGCAATTTGCCAATCAACAATCCTATTACAACATCTAATTCTGAAAAATAGCTGAAAATTTACAGAATCGGTAAAGAAATCGTGAAAATGGTTGAGGTTTTTGAGGTATTAACAGAGATTTGTCCGCCCAGTGCTTTTGCTAATTGTTCCGCTAATGGCAAGCCTAATCCGTAGCCTTTTGTGCTTTGGTTACCGCGAAAAAATCGCTCAAAAACGTGCGGTAAGGTTTGTTGTGAAATTGTGCCGTCGTTGATGAAGTTGACAGTGATGTTTTGTTTTGATGGGGTAATGCAAATTTTTACCACAGAATTTTTCGGGCTATGTTTCAATGAATTATCGAGCAAAATCGCGCACAATTCTCGCGTGGCGGTGTGATGAAGTGGAATATTTATGTGTTCTGGGCAATTCATTTTAACTCGCGCTTCAGCCTTCCGTTCGCGAACGAGTTCGGATATCAATTCCGTCAAGTTAAAACTTTTGTCTTCCAGTGCCAACTTATTTTCTGTCCGTGATAATTCCAGAAGCATCGCTGTAAGCTCAGTCAATTTATTTATTTCCTCCAAATTGCTTTCCAGAGTTTCTGTAAGTTCCGCCTTATTCGCCTTCCGATTTTTTAGCGCAAATTCAGTTTCAGCCTTCATGATTGCCAAAGGAGTTCGGAGCTGATGGCTGGCATTGGCGACGAATCGCGATTGAGCTTTGTGGGCGGTTTCTATCGGTCGCAAAGTGATTTTCGCCAATAAATATGAGCACCAACCGCCAGCGAGCAAAACGATAAGATTTATATAGCCCAAACTAATCAAAAGATTTCGAGTTGAATTATCTATTCTTTCCGACAAATTAATTGCAGGAAAATCGCCCTTCCTTTGAACAATAATTTTATGAATTTGCGCATCAACTTCCGAGCGTGCCACCTGAAAAATAATGCTACTAAACAGTAAACTGACAATCATCAAAATCATCAAATACCAGCCCGCCAACTTAATTGTTGCTGAAGTAAAAATTTTCATGATTCAATCCTATATCCGAAGCCGCGCACGGTTTTTATCAATTGTTTTTTGAACGGTTTGTCGATTTTTTGGCGTAGATTTTTTATGTACGCCTCGACATTATTCGGCAAAATATCAGCGTCAAAATCCCAAACGTGATCAATCAGCGTTTCTTTACTGAGAACCTGATTCGGGTGTTGCATCAAATATTCCAGAAGCGCATACTCTTTGTTTGTGAGGTCAATAATTTTTCCTGCGCGAGTTACTGTCTGCTGCTGCTTGTCGATTTTCAAATCGTCAATCTGCAGAACGTCTGGCTGGCTAATCGGCGGCCGACGAAGTAAAGCTCGCACGCGCGCCAACAGCTCGTCAATTGCAAAAGGCTTAGTCAAATAATCATCGGCTCCCACGTCCAGCCCGAGCGTCTTATCTTCGGTCGTGCTCAGTGCTGTCAGAAATAGAATTGGCATATTTTTCCCGTTCTCGCGCAATTTTTTAACAATCTCCGTACCTTCTAATCCCGGCAACATTCGATCAACAATCAACAAGTCATACGGCTGACTATCCGCCAAATTAAAGCCCTCTTCTCCGTCGTACGCCGCATCAACTGCGTATTTTTCGCGCTTCAAAGATTCGGTTATGACCCTCGCAATTTTTCGTTCATCCTCAATTACTAGCAGTCGCATATTTATATTATATCTTTTTTCCCGCGCTAAGTGTTATAATTTTATTTAAAGAAAAGGAGGCGTATGCCAGATAATAAAAAAATGGTTGAGATTCGTCATTTTAAGATGAGTTTCGGCGATAAAACTGTTATTAAAGATCTGAGTTTCGACGTTTTTCGCGGCGAAGTTTTTGGTTTTTTGGGAAGTAATGGCTCGGGAAAAACTACGACATTGCGCGCATTGTTGGGGCTATATCAGCCGACTGCGGGCGATTTATTGATAAACGACAAGCCATATTCGGTGGATAGCCAGATTCGCCTCGGATATCTTCCTGAGGAGCGCGGCTTGTATAAAAAAGAAAAAGTCTTAGACGTGATGCTTTACTTTGGTCAATTGAAAGGCTTGAGTCGCAAAGAAGCTAAGGATTTCTCTCTGAAGTTTTTGGAGCGCGTCAATTTGAGCGACAAGGCTAATACACAACTTGATAAATTATCTGGCGGACAGCAGCAGAAGATCCAGCTTGGCGTAACGATTATGGGCAATCCAGAACTGCTGATTATGGACGAGCCGGCCAAAGGTTTTGATCCGGTGAATCGCCGTTTGCTGATGAATATAATTGAGGAGCAGCGAAAAGCTGGTGCGACAATTATTTACGTTACACACCAGATGGAGGAAGTTGAAAGATTGTGCGATCGTTTGATTTTATTGAAGGACGGTCAAGCGGCGGCGTACGGCACGTTGGAAGAAGTAAAAAGTCAATTTGGCGGCGCGTCAATGGATGATATTTTCGTACAAGTTTACGGTGGCGAAGCGAAGGAGTTGAGTGATGAGTAAAATGCATAATTTGGGGACGGTTTTCAAATTTGAAACGCTTAGAACACTGAAGAAACCGACATTTTGGCTGACGGCCTTGGGATTCCCTTTGTTGATTGGCGTGCTGTATGGCATTATGTTTTGGTCGCAAAGTACGACTATTGAAGCGTCAAAAAATCTGGAAAAGCAAGAATTTTCGTTGGAAGTCACGGACGATTCGAAGTTGGTGAAGCCAGAATTACTGACGGCAATTAAAGCCAAAACCGCCAAATCGAAAGAATCTGGAATTGACGACGTAAAAAATAATAAGGTTGATGCGTATGTTTATTTTCCAAAGGATTTGAGCAAGCAAAAGGTCGAAGTTTATGGTAAAGATGTTGGGTTATTCCAAAACGGAAAATACGGCGCAGTGGCGCAGAGTTTATTGAGTCAATCAGTAGCAAGTGATGTTAATCCAGCACAAGTTGCAATTTTACGCGACAAAGTCCAATTGTCATCAACCACATATCTGGACGGAAAAGAGCACGGCGGCATTAATGAGATGATTGTGCCTGGAATGTTTTTAGCTATTTTGTTCATTCTCATCAGTATTTTTGGCAATCAAATGCTTATTAGCACCACCGAGGAAAAAGAAAATCGCACGGTGGAAATGCTGCTTACGACTGTTAAAACCGACACTTTGATTACGGGTAAAATTCTGTCTTTGATGGTGTTGGCTTTGATTCAGATTTTGGTAATTGTTTTGCCAGTTTTGGCGGGCTATTTGGCATTTGGCTCGAAGTTGCAATTGCCTAATCTGGACTTGAGTACACTCGTGTTTGATCCTGTGAGGATTGGTCTGGCGATCATAATTTTCTCCGCAAGCTTCACTTTATTTACGGGAATGTTAGTGACTTTGGGCGCGATGATGCCGACCGCCAAAGAAGCCAGCCAGTGGTTCGGAATTGTGATTATGCTATTCATTGGTCCATTTTACGGAATCACGGCGTTCGTTTCCTTCCCTGACTATTTCTTCGTTAAGTTCTTGTCGCTATTTCCATTCACTGCGCCGATTCCATTGTTATTACGAAACGCAATAGGCAATTTGCCAATTTGGGAAGCTTTGCTCGGTACGGCAATTTTGGTTGCTACAGCGGTGTTTGTTATGTGGCTATCAGTGCGTGTTTTCCGCTACGGCGCGATGTCTTATGATAGTAAATTATCTCTGTCGGCGTTGCGAACACGCCGAAAAGCTGGTAAAGTTTAATTATGAAAGTACGTATAGAGATAGACACGAAAACATTTGTGCGATTTTGGCTGGTCGTGATGGGATTTGGTCTGGCTGGTTTGGCAATTTATTCCGCAAAGGACGCGCTTATTTTGCTAGGAATTTCCCTGTTTTTGGCGTTGGCGTTGAACCGTCCGGTTGCGGCAATTGCTAAAAAACTTCCTGGAAAAAGCCGATTGGGCGGCACAGCGCTGGCATATACGACGCTGGTTTTGCTTTTGGGTTGTGTGATTTGGTTTGTGATTCCGCCAATTGTCCAACAATCTGCCAAATTTGTCGAGAGCATTCCGAGTATAATCGACCAAGCCAGCTCACAGTGGCGTGGCGTCAATGATTTTATTGATAAGAATAATTTGCGCCCGCAGGTCGATTCGATGATGGAAAACATCAAGCAGCAATCTTCGTCTTGGGCGACGAGCGTTGGCACGAATCTGTTGTCCAGCGTTGGTTCTTTGGCGTCATTCTTAGGATCGTTATTCTTGGTGCTGGTGTTGTCATTCCTGATGCTCCTCGAGGGGCCAACTTGGGTGAAGCGTTTGTGGGGACTATACAACGACGAAGAAAAAATGGAGCGTCATAAGAAGCTGGTTGGCCGAATGTATAACGTGGTCACAGGTTATGTTTCTGGACAATTGACGGTTTCTGGAATCGATGCGATATTATCAGGTTTCGTGGTGTTTGTGCTGAGCTTGACATTCCCTGTCATAAATTCCAATTTGGCAATGCTCACCGTTATGGCGACATTTGTGTTGACGTTAATTCCGATGTTTGGCGCAACGATTGCTGGCGCGTTGATATCAATGCTACTATTCTTCAATAATATGACAGCGGGCGTTATTTACGCGATTTATTTCGTGATTTACCAACAGATTGAGAATAACTTTGTTTCCCCGTCCATCCAATCAAAGAAGGTTGAATTGTCGGCTCTGACTGTCTTGGTTGCGGTGACAATTGGTTTATATGTCGGCGGTCTGTTGGGTGGTCTGGTTGCTATTCCAGCCGCTGGCGTCGTTAAGGTTTTGCTGGATAATTACTTGGAGCAGGTCAAGTCTAAGCGTGTTGAAAGTGAAAAACCTCTTAATAAATTAGTTAAGAAATTGAAAAACGAAGATTAATTAGCACGAAATAAAATTATAGCCCGTTGAATCCAGCGGGCTATTTCCATGTCCAAATGCTGCCGCTTGGCGTATCACGAACGGCAGCGCCAGCCTGAAGAAGTTCGTCGCGAATTCTGTCGGATTCTTCCCAATTTTTCTCTGCACGCGCTTGACGTCGCTGAATAATCAACCTCTTCAAATCGTCAGTAATATCAGGCGTAGACTCAGCCAAATCCAGCCCTAAAATCTCGTCAATCTCGTCAATAAACTGCACTAAACTCTGCCGATGAATTTTATCAAGCGGCGTATGATCCAACTTTGAAAACATTTCATCAATTAACGCCAGCGCGCCTGGAGTGTCCAAGTCATCATTCAATTTCTCGACCAACGCCTGACGTCCCGCTAGTAACGAAATCGAATCGTCCTGCTCGTCCTTATCATCGTCATCTTCCAGCGTGTCGTGAGTCTGATGTCTCAGAACCGCGTAATCCCGCCAATGATTCAGCCGTGCCTGCGCTGCTTCCAGAATTTCCCAAGTAAAATTGCCTTCCGTCTGACAATGCTTACTGAGAATCGCCAGCTTAAATGCCATCGGACTAAAGCCTCGCGAAATAATATCTTCCAGCGTAATAATATTCCCCAGAGATTTACTCATTTTTCGGCCGTCAACTTTTATGTGATTATTGTGTAGCCAAATCCGAGAAAATTGTTTTCCAGTCAAACTCTCGCTCTGGGCGATTTCATTCGTGTGATGAACTGGAATATGATCAATTCCGCCAGCGTGAATATCAATGGAATCGCCGAGCGTTTCACGGGCAATTGTCGAACATTCCAGATGCCAGCCAGGAAAACCTATTCCCCACGGACTATCCCACTCCATATCGCGCTTGGCGTCTTTTGGTGAAAACTTCCATACGGCGAAGTCGGTAATATTGCGCTTTCCTTCAACGCTCACTCTGGTGCCAGCTTCCAGACCCGCCACGTCCAGCCGCGCTAATTTCCCGTAATCCTTTAAAAGCGACGTATCAAAATACATGCCGTCGCCGTCGATTTTATATAAAAATCCTTTTTCGTCCAGTCCTTTCGCGAAGTCAATCTGTTGCTGAATATAATCCGTCGCCCGCACCAAGTAATCTGGTTTTATCAATTTCAGTACGTCGTAAGCTTCATGATTTGCAACGGAAATATATCTTTCCGCCACGTCCCAGGCTGTCTTCCCTTCACGGCGCGCACCTTTTTCCATTTTGTCCTCGCCGTTATCGTCGTCGCTGGTCAAATGTCCAACATCGGTGATGTTTTGCGTTCGAACAACGGGAATATCTTGCCAGCGTAACAATCGTACCAACACGTCCCAGTAAATATAACCAACCCAGTTGCCGATGTGCGGTTGCGAATAAACTGTTAGACCGCAGGTATAAAACTTGACCGTTTCTTCGTCAAGCGGTTTCAGTTCATCTTTTCGTCTAGTGAGCGTGTTATAGAGTTTTATCATTAGTTCTATTGTACGGCACTCTGGCTGGTTTTTCAAAATTGACATAAAAAACAGCCCCAGTTGGGACTTCTGTTTGTATATTAAATTCAAGGAATAGCGACAAGCAGATGAAGATATAAGATTAGATGCCTGGTGTGACATCAGTTCTAACCTAGTCCTATCAGGGTCTAAGACGTTGTATCTATGTCGCCAGATAAGACCTCGTGCTTGACAAAATAAGATATTTAATATATAATAAAAAGTATGAGAAAAATAGTGCAGGAGCGTCGTCCGCCAATATCCAGCTACAATAGGCCTATTACACTGGATTCTTTAAAGTATATGAAAGATAGGTTGATAGGTGCTTTAGAGGTGCCTGAGATAATTGATAAACTGGGGGATTTAGCCTTAGGACTATGTAATACGGCTCAAATGCTGGAACCTATGAAATATATTGAAGGTGAAGAACTGGGAGGCAGCCATCCTGATCCAGACTGGCCAGATAAAAATAGAATACCACTTACTGGGAGTAATGAGTTTGTTATTTCTGGAAGGCAGATATCTCTCATGCCAGTGCAAAAAGATAGAATAAGCGATGCTTTTGCTAGTGAAAGTATCGCCAGAATGTGTACTTATGTATCTATCTATCCGCCCACAAAAGTAAAAAGAACAGATGTTGGCGGTTTTTGTAGTACTAATTTTTACAAATTGGGGGACACCGGGACGGACTCTTATGTATATCTTCGCCCTATTATTAGTGTGGCCCAGTCTGGACTGACATGCGTTAATGTCTCTTCATTGGCTCACGAGACATCTCATGCGCATGATTGTGTCACGAATCCAGTTTTGGAAATAGACCCTAAATCCGATCAAGTAAACCTCCGTTCTGAATTGCAAGCTTATGCTGTAAGCAAAGTTCTCCAGGATTATCTGACGTATAATGATAGAATAATGTTTAGTTGCCCTAGTGTATCGGACCGAGTAGAAGAGGTACGAAGAAAAGTTAACGGTCCTCTACAGTCTGAAAATGCATTTGATGTGAATGATGATTTGATAGAGCAACTAGATAGAGCAGGCCTGAGAGGTATATATTGATAGCGTAGTGGATCAATATTCTGTTTGTAGAGCTTGATCCGTCGCTGCGACTAATTCCCTTGCGATTTCATCATAGCTTTCATATACGCGGAATCCTGCCGCGTACGGATGACCGCCGCCACCAAAGTATCCAGCTACAGTATCGGCAATTGGTAAATTACCTCTTAAGCGCGCAGTTAATTTGCCGTCAGGGTAAGTTTTAATAACACAACTAAGCGCCACGCCTTCAACCAGCCTCAATTCATCACCAATCAACGCGCCGGGGTTATAGGCGTCGCTGTATTGCTGAATCTCTTCGAATGGCACGTGTACTAGCGCCAATTGTCCGTCTAATAAATATTCGATTCGCTCAATCAATTTTCCCTTGTACGCCAAAATTTCTGGCGATTTTTTCATAAATTCGCGTCGTCGCTCTTCAATTTCCGCGTTGGAAGCGCCCAGTTCTGTAAGTTCTCCCGCCGTATGGAAAGTCTGAGCTGTGGTGTTTTGCGTAGTAAGCCCCAGGCTATCGCTCATAATAGCTATCAATAAATCTTCGGCCGCCTGAGGATTTATCTTCCAACCGGAATGCTTGAATAGTTTATATAGCAATTCACCGGTCGCCACGACGGTTTCTGATAACATAATGTGATCAAAACTGAGCGTCGATTCGGCTGTGTGATGATCGATAACCAGAGTCGGGTGAGTTTCCAGGAAATGTCGCGCTCCAGGAGTTTCTAATACCTTACTGATAAGCACATCCGCGCTCGTATCGACAATTATCGCGGCGTCGGCTTGAAACGGAAAGTCGTTCTGCACTCGATCCCAACCGCGAATATAATGAAGATATTTCGGTATATCTACTGGACAATATAAAGTAACAGTTTTTCCTAAGTCGCTTAGGACTTCTTCTAGCGCCAAGCTTGAACCCAAGCTGTCGCCATCAGGATTTTCGGCTTGAATAATAACTATATTGTTTGCGGATTGAATGAATTGTTTAGCTGTATCTAGCATATTATTTATTATAACAAATGATTTTTACTCTAATATATAATATATATTGTTTTTAATTACATAAGTGGTATAATATGTGATGGACTATTAAAAATACTGCGCAATCGAAAAAAACATAAACATTTTTATAAATTATTATTGACAAAATATAAAGATTGTGCTAGTATGAGGACATAAAGCCTGAAGATAGGGCTGGAAAAGAGGAGTTTTTATGAACAAATTTAAGAAAATCGGCATTGCTATCTCTTTGGGATTTGCTATGCTCGGTGGAATCTGGTTGGCATCACCTTCACAGGCTGCCGGCTGTAACAGTTTTAACGTTGTATACTGTGGTACACATTCTATGTCAGAATTGCAAACAGCATACAGTCGTACAGAAATTAAAGAACTATACAAAGAGTGGTACGTTACTGAAACTATGGTTCAGGGCGGATCAAATATGCGCGAAGGTGTAGTTGACGCAAATGGTAATATTACAGTTGACGGTCGTGTTGTAGCTACAAACGCTATAACCGTACAGTCTAAAGCTGGTACTCGTCAGCCTCAGCCACAACGTAGCTACAAGACTTCAAACGGATATACTTACTATCAATACACAACTGGTCAGAGCTTCGTTGACGGACCTAAGAGCTACAATATTTACGCATGGTTTGATAATAACGGCTCATTTATCACTGGTGTGATTAAAGACTGTGGTAACCCAGTTTGGGGTAACCCAACAACACCTCCAGCAAAGCCTGCTCTAACATGTGACGCTTTGCAAGTAACTGAAATTTCTCGTAACACCTTCAAGTTCAGTGTTAAGGCAACTGCCAAGGGTGGCGCATCTATCACCAGCTACACATACAACTTCGGTGATAATAACATCAAGACAACTAACTCATCAGAAATTCAATACACTTACGCAAAAGAAGGCAACTACACAGTTACTATTACTGTAAACGGTAAAGAAACTGGTGAAGTTAAGAGGCAAAACCCTAACTGTCAAAAAACTGTTACGGTTAAGCCAGAGCCAAAAATGATCGTTTGTGTAATTGAAGAAGGTGGCAAGAAGTACACTAAGGAGATTAAGAAGGAAGAGTTTAACGAAAAGATTCACAAGACCAACTTGGACGAATGTAAGGAAACTCCTACACCAAACACTCCTTCAACACCAACACCTAGCCCAGAATTGCCAAAGACTGGTGCAAGTGACGCGATCATGTCAGCACTAGGCCTAGGTGGACTAACTACAGCTACTATCGCTTACATCGCTAGCCGCCGCCAAATGTAATAAGCTAAGCTAGCAACGAAATACCCGCCGAGATGGCGGGTATTTTTTATTGGCGATGAAGCCGTTGAGTCTATAACTGCTTTCGACCTTCCAACGCGTGAGTCAGTGTAATTTGGTCTGCATACTCAAGGTCAACGCCGACTGGAATACCTCTGGCTAAGCGTGTGATAGTTGTATTTAATCCAGCTTCTTGGATGTAGCGCTGCAAGAATAGCGCGGTCGACTCGCCCTCAACTGAAGCGTTCGTGGCGATAATAATCTCCTGAACGTCGTCGGTTTTTATACGCTCAATTAGTTCTGGGATATGCAATTGCTCTGGCCCAATATTGTCAATTGGTGAGATAACGCCGCCCAGCACGTGGTATGTGCCTAGGAACTGCCCCGTTCTTTCTATAGCGACAATATCTAGCGGCTCCTCGACTACACAAACTACTTTTTTATTCCTGTTCGAATCTGCGTATAAAGGCGACACGTCGTCGTCTGAGTCGATCAACGCAAATGTCTTCGGGCAGGTTTTTACGCGGTCGTGTAATCGGTCTAATGAATGCGCTAATTGCTTTGCAGATTTGGGGTTACGGCGTAAAACCGCGTAGGCATATCTTTCAGCCGTACGCGGTCCAACTCCAGGTAGATTACCAAAATCATCAATTAAAGCAGTTAGAGCTTTTGGTAAAATGTCGATTGACATGGCTTTAGAATGGCAAGTTGCCTAGGCCGCCCATCAATGGCTTCATAGTTTCGGCAGCGACTTCCTGAGCCTTTGTCATACCGTCGCGAACTGCGATTTCGATCCAGTGCTCCAACTCTTCGATATTCTCCAAGTCGACCATTTCTGGGTCAATTTTTACAGATTTAATCTTTAACTCGCCAGTGATTTGCACGATCACAGCACCATCGCCAGCCTCAACTTCGATGATTTCTTTGCCTAATTGTTTCTGTGCTTTGCGTAATTGTTGCAGCATTTTTACCTGATCAAACGCCATATTCCTCCTTATTTAACACTTACAATTATACCCTATTTGCGGTCGGATGTGTAGATATAGAAGCGATCGCCGTCTTTATGGTCATTGACAATTACTGACGACAAGTGTCCAGAGTAAGTCTGCGGAATTTGAGACTTTACGCTGTGGCTTACATATAGAGTCTGTCCGACGTTTGCTGGCGCTGTGTGGATAATTGATATCTGGTGATAGTTGTGTTTTTTAAGTGCTTCGTAAATCGGTGATTCTTCTTTACTGACCAATAACGAGAACGAATCGGTCGGCGCAGTATTTTTACTGAGTAGAGATAAATCTTTATTAAAGCGTGAAACTGCTTCTGGGAAATAACGATAACCATCAATATAGCGGAAGCTACCACCCACCACCATAACGATAATTAGCATTGATATAAGAACCAGTCCTGTGCCGCGAGCGTATGGATTGCGCGGGAAAAGTCCGTACCACATGTTCATTAGGGATTCCAATCCGACCGCCAAGAGAATAAATAGCGGGATGATGATTATCGGGGTGAGGCTTGGCTGGAAGATGAGTAGCGCCAATGCTAAGATTAGCCACGACCAAATCATAAACGAGCGGGCGCTGGAGATTTTTTGGAAGCTGCGGAATAATCCTAGTCCGATCAATAACATTGCATTGACGTCCATAATTGGTGTGATTTGGTTTCCTGCGACTGATGGGAAAATGCGAATGTATGTGTAGTATAAAGTTCTGAGATTTGCAACGATGTCAAAACTTAGACCGTTGATGCCGATGAGGTTGTAAAATAGCGCGTGGGATTTATAACAAAGAAAACCAATCGCACAACTAATTGTGAATAAAATAGCGGACGGCACAATCCAAGACTTGCGATGTTTTCTGGAGATGAGGAAATATCGCGGATGTGGGTGTAGGAGGGCGATAATCAGAAGTCCCAGATTGATATACCAAAAATACGGAGTGAAGAGACTGAGCGCCGTGGTGATGGCTAAGCTGATTCGCCAAATGGAGGCGTTCTGGGTTTTTTGGAGAATTAATGTGGCGAAAAGCAAAGTTAGCGCGGTGTAAAAGATGTATAAAATGCCAACAGTTGCGCTTTGTCCGATGAATAAGAATTGCCCAGTCGTTGCCATGATTAATAACGATAGAATCGTTGTGGACGGCTTAAACCAGCGCTTTAAGAGAAAGAAAATAGCGACAGAGCTGGCGATCGAAAGGATTACGGCGGGCGCTTTAATTGTTAATAAACTGACGCCAAACAGTTTGAAGAATAGCAATTGAAGAAGGTGAAATGGCAGATTTGCGACGGCGATTCCCTCGACGCTAAAATTCAAGTGATTTGTCATATTGACCATGTTGATTTCTGCTTGCGACAAGCCCCCCGGCACGTGCAACGCGGAAATTATAATAGCTCCTGTGTATAGCAGCGCCAGCAACGTATAGCCGAAAACGTAGCGCCATCGGTAAAGGAATATATCGGTAACTTTTTGCTTTTTCATTGGTATGATTATAACACAATTCTATTCATGCTTGCGATCCAGGCTCATAAAGCGTAGGCGCTCTGGGTGGAAGTACAATTGGACTTTACCAACTGGGCCGTTACGGTGCTTAGCGATGATTAAGTCTGTAATATTCTGGACTTCTGGGTTGTCAGGCTCGTAATATCCAGGGCGATAAATAAAGCTCACGATGTCGGCGTCCTGCTCAATGGAACCGGATTCACGCAGGTCGGCTAGTTGTGGAATTGGCGGCGTGCGCGATTCAACGGAACGGCTCAGCTGGCTCAGGGCAATTAGCGGCACATTCAATTCGCGAGCAATAAGCTTCAGTCCACGGGAAATTTCCGAAACTTCCTGAACGCGGTTTCCGTTGTGGTTTCCGTTGGCCTGCATAAGTTGCAAATAGTCGACGATGATTAATCCCAATTGGTTCTCGTGGGCAATTCGACGCGCTTTAGTTCGCATCTCCAAAACTGATAATCCCGGCGTGTCATCGATATAAATTGGTGCCTCAGCCATTTCTCCCATAGCCTCAGACAATTTAGCAAAATCTTCATCGCTCAGATTTCCGGTGCGAATATTCCAGCTATCAACCCCCGACGCATCCGCCAACATACGGTCGACCAGCTGCTCCTTGCTCATCTCTAGGCTGAAGAATAGGACAGGATTTTTCTCAATCGTCGCCACGTTATAAGCCAAATTTGTCACCAGCGTTGTCTTACCCATGGCTGGACGCGCCGCCAGAATAATCAAGTCCGATTTTTGCAAGCCAGCGGTCATATTGTCCAGATCGCGATAGCCAGTGCGGACTCCTCTGAGAGAGCCTTTATTTTTACTGAGCTCTTCGATTCGATCAAAGCTATCCGTCAGAATACTTTCCAGACTGACCAAATCTTGCTTGGTTGATTGGTCTGATACGCTGAAAAGTTCAGCTTCGGCCTTCTCTAATAATTCCTGCGTGGTCGTCGATTCGTCATAGCCAAGCTCGGAAATGTCACCGCTCGCTTTTATCAGACGCCTGCGAACTGCTGCTTGCGCAATCATCTCCGCGTAAGCCGATGCGTGCGCCGCCGTTGGGACGTAGTTCGTTAGCTCTGTCAGATATGCCGATCCGCCGACTAATTCCAGCTCGTCCTTTCGTTTCAATTCGTCGGTTAAGGTCAATAGATCGACAGGCTTATGTTTTTCAAATAGTCGCATCATTCCAGCAAAAATCAATCCGTGATTCTTGTCGTAAAAATCGCTAGGGTGAGTAATCTCTGCGGCGTCTGCCAAAACTTCCTCGTCAATTAAAACCGCCCCAAGCAAACTCTTTTCCGCGTCCAAATTTTGTGGCGGTATCTTCCCTTTTACTTCTTCACTCTTATCTGCCATTAAATATCCTCCAGCTTAACTTCTTCGCCGCCACCCATTAATTCTGCAATTTCCGCCAATTTTTCGTCCTCTGGCGGTTTCTTCTCTCCAATTATATCAATTTCCAAATCCATCGCGGTTTCTTCTGAGATAATTTCTGAGATCAATGGTTTGTTTTTTGCGTCATCCAACTTTTTCTTATAAAACGCGGAACCTGCGTAAATTGTCAATTTTTCACCGTCAAACGACCACTGGCTTTTCTGTAATAATGATGCCAATCCGAGTGATTTTTCCTTCGCTCTTTCAATGACTTTTTCCCAATTTAGCTCTAGTGGCGCGTCAGTTTTCTTTGGTTTTGCGGCGGGTTTTTTTGCTGGCTCGGCTGGTTTTTCTTCTTTTTTAATCGGCTTTTCGGTCGGTTTGATTAACTCTGCGGGCTTAATTGGCGTTGGTTTTTCGGCGGGTTTTTGGGGCGCAGCTTGAGCTATATTTTTCTTTGGCGCGACTGGCTTTTCTGTTGGCTGAGAATTGCTATTCATAAATATCGTCAATAATTTCAAGTCTGGGTGCGGGTGCCGATCAACCTCGATCAATTGCTGAACCAACCCAACAAGATTTGGATTTTTCCGCAATCTATTGCGAGCAATCGACAATAATTGATGCGACACAACAACTGAATTTGCGCCGCTATTTTCTAATTCCTGGAAGATATTTAAGACTTTTTCGTTATCGTCGGATGGATATGAATCCAACAAATTACCGAGCATTGTCGCGTCGCTCAGCCCCAAATATTCGGTAACCATATTCGCCGTCAGTGGCTGGTCTGGAGTCGCTAAAATCGACAATTGGTCAAGGGTACTAATGCCGTCACGGAATCCGCCACGGGAACGTTCAGCGATTAACCTGGCAGCATCCTCTTCAATTGCAAATCCTTCTTTTTTCGCTATATTCATTAACTGGCGCGTCATAATTTCCGTCGGAATTGGGCGGAAGAAAAATTGCTGGACACGGCTAAGAATGGTGGCTGGAAGTCTGTCGGCGTCAGTTGTAGCTAAGATAAACACCACGTGCTCTGGCGGTTCTTCCAGGGTTTTTAATAGCGCGTTAAATGCTGATTTTGACAGCATGTGAACTTCGTCGATGATATAAACTTTTTTCGGCGCAGAAACAGGCGCGACTTGAGCTTTTTCCCTTAAAGCGCGAATGTCGTCGACGCCGTTATTGCTGGCTGCGTCAATTTCAATAATATCCAAGTTTGAAGAATCGTCATCATATGGCAAGTGGTTAATCTCGTGTGCCAGAATTCGCGCCACCGATGTTTTTCCCACGCCACGCGGTCCAGTCAACAAGTACGCATGAGCAATTTTTCCTTGCTCTAACGCTCGACGTAAAATACTAGTCACGTGATCTTGACCTAAAACTTCATCCAAACTGCGACTGCGATATTTACGATATAGCGCCTGACTCATCCCCTCATGCTCCTCATGAGATAATTATAGCAAACTATACCTTGAGACAGAAGTTAACAAATGTGATTTCCGAGTATTCGAGATCGTATAAATACGATTATTATTGTGATAATGGCAGTAATTATGCAAGTTAACAACAGAGCCTTAGACTTCTTGCTAATTTTCTCTTTCTTAAGGATAAATATTGATGTAATTAGAGTCATCGTTCCCAAGATGTATGGCAAGTATCGTGCCAGTACTATTGAAGTATCTAATAATATTGTAGTTAAGCTCATTGGTAGCCTCCTTTGCTGTGAAAGTTTGATTTATATATATCAGTAATAGAGTGAAATTTCAAGCTATTTCATCAAAAATATATTGTAAAAATAAGGTTTTAAAATAACGTTAATTGCTCGGTTGGTAAATCCAGCTCAATTTCTCCGTCAACTTTTTGCGCCTGATAGCCAATAAGCTTTTTGATGTTGTAAGCCATCAGCTGACCGTCGTAATCAGTAATGACAATTGAGCCGATGACGCTGCGTACATGTCCGACCAATTGACTGTAATTCTTCATTAAAACGACACGTGACAGGTCAACACCAGCGGTTTGAAAATAATCTTCACAAGGAATTAGCTTGGACTTCGGAAACGACACGCCAATTTTCTGCTCAATTTCAAGTAACTTTTGTCGCAATTCCCTTTCGCCGGATGCACGGTCAAAAGGTAGTTTTATCAATTCCATCTTTTTGTGAACTGGTAGAGTTTCAGCTATTCCATCCAGCTTGGAAATTTTCGCCTCGTACTGCCTGGCGATCAACGCCGAAGAAAACGTTTCTAATTTTATGGCTAATCGTGCTCCCTGCTCCAACAATCTTCGAATTCCACGCTCTTCTTGCGAGATTCCAACTTTTATGACGTTTGGTGCGAAGTACGCCAAGTAAACAAAATGCGGATTTTGATTGATTTTTTCTTGTTGGACAGAAACCGAACTGGCGTTATAAAATGCTGGATTAAAGCCAGTTTTGTCGCGGCATTTTAGGCAATTTTCATACTTTTCATCAACCGTGGCGTGGTCTGGGCAAATTTGGCTACAGCGATTCTCAAAATCCACCCAACCTGTGCAATATTTGACGGAAAAATCAAACTCAAGGGACAAATTTTGTTCGAATAATTCATGACGCTCAATTTTACCGTCAATTTGACATTCAACGAATGGCTTATTGTCCGAGTTAAAACTGGCGTAACTGAGCAGAAACTCGCTCGGTAGCATAATATCTACAATGCAGCTTCGACTGCAGCCCAAGTTGCGTCAGGATTGTCTTCAGGGATGATGATTGTAACTTGGTCGCCGACGTTAATTCGGAAGTAAGTTACGCTAGCAAGCAAAATACGATATTCGCGACCAGAAGCCTCGACGTAGTAAATTCCGTCGTGCTGGACAAGTGTTCCGATAACTTGCTTTCGCGGCACAGGACCGATTTGCTTATAAATAAAGCTGCCGTCTTCAGCGATTGTCAATTTCATCAAGTCGCCTTCAACCAGCTTCGATTTTGAAGCGTAGTTAGCTGGGATTGGGTAATTTTTGCCGTCAGGACTGAGCATCATTTGTCCGTCAAATACGCCTTCGATAATCTTTCCCGCTACGTTATCTGACGAAGTTTTTGGTGTAACAACTTGACCATCATCGCCAATAATACTAATCAATAACTCTTTTGCGGCAGCTAAATTGGTTTCCGCCTCTTGAATAAGTGTCCTCAGACGCTTAATTTGCTTTTCTGGTAATTCAGACATGGTTCTCGCAATTCCTTTGTCTATTTTTTATAATACTTAACTAATATATAGCATATCCTTACATTTATATCAAGTCGCGTCATTTGATTTTCTCTGATTTTCCACAGCGCTATAAGATATGAATAAAAAAGTGTTGCAAATTTTACTCTTGAAATTGACGCGTGGTTCGTGATATTAAGATTGGCGACATAAAAATCACCGCCCAGAGCGGACGGTGATTAAACGAAACAAATTGGCGTTATATAACAAATTATGAAAGCTCGACAGTAGCGCCAGCGTCTTCCAAAGTTTTCTTTGCAGCTTCAGCTTCGTCCTTAGAAACTTTTTCCTTGACTGGTGCTGGAGCGCCGTCAACGATAGCTTTTGCTTCACCTAGACCTAGGCCAGTGATTTCCTTAACAGCCTTGATAACTGCAACCTTCTGAGAACCAGCGTCTTTCAAAGTAACTGTGAACTCAGTTTTTTCGTCAGCAGCAGCGGCGTCACCACCAGCAGCTGGACCAGCAACAGCGACAGCTGCAGCAGCTGGCTCGATGCCGTATTCTTCTTTAAGATGATTTTTCAATTCGTTAACTTCTAGAACTGTCAATTTTACAAGTTCTTCAGCCAATTTCTTAATATCAGCCATTGATATTCTCCTTTATTATTATATTGTTGCGATGATTGCAACGTTACTAGTGTTGATTGCTAAACTTAAGCAGCAGCTTTGGCCTCGATGCCGTCCAAAAGTCCGTGCAAATTGCCGCCAAGCGCATTGACTGTGTCGTGTACTGGTGATAGCAATTGTGATACCACTTGAGCAACGAGCTGGTCTTTGCTTGGTAGGCCTGCCAATGCTTTAACGTCAGCTTCACTAATTGCCAAGCCTTCGCCTGAGAAGCCGCCTGCAAGTTGTAGTGCTGGATGCGTCTTTGCAAACGCGTCCAATACCTTTGCTGGCATAACTTCATCTTCGGCGCTTACAGCGTAAACTAATTGACCAACCAATAAGCTGGTGTCGGTTTCTTTGTAAGTATCGATTTCCTGAAGAGCTACGCGTACCAAGCGGTTTTTAACAACCTTGATAGTAACGCCCGCTTCGCGAGCTGCCTTGCGTAGTTCTTGTAGGTCGGCAACGGTAAGGGTTTGATATCGAGCAAAAGCTGTACCCTTAGCGTCTTTTAATAGCTCTGTCAGTTCAGCAACCAAAGTTTGTTTTTTATCGCGTGAAATTGCCATAAAAATCCTTTCTTTGATTGAGTTAATTTGTTATGTGCCAATTTGTTAACGTGCGGTAATGGAGAATCAAAAAACGTCTTTGATTCTCGCACTACCAAAGACGTCAAATAAAACTGTTAGTTTCATCCCTCGGTGGCATTTTTACACTTGTTTTACGTCAAGTCGCCACTGTCTTTGGTAATGTTCCAGACTATTGTAGCAGAAATGACAACGAAAAACAAGAGTTATGGCGATTATTTTACAACTAATATAGTAACAAAATCAAATACGTATTAATCTTAGACAAAGAAAAAGCCCGCTCCGTGGTGGAGCGGGTGTGAACCTCCTATTCTCTGTATCTTTGTGTCCCCTGTCGAGGGGTGCTAGTCGATTAAACTAACACCCCTCGACAATGGTTTAGTTTACTCCTCCGAGCGTGCCGCCTGGCGGCGGCGCGCCCACCAGAGGACGACGCCTCCGATGGCCAGAAGCGCGATTGCTCTAGTGGCCGCGCCGGTATCACCACCAGTCACTGGCAGTCGGAGCCGGTGTGCTGGCGTTGGGGTCGCCGACGGTGTCGGCGTGGGTGTCACGCTAGGCGTCGGACTCGGTGTCGGCGTGGGCGTCGGACTTGGCGTGGGTGTCACGCTAGGCGTCGGACTCGGTGTCGGCGTGGGCGTGAACCCGGCGTTTCCGCCTGCTTCTCGTCGCACCACCTGTGCTTTCGCTTCCCAGGATTTATCCTGGGAAGCGATGGTAGCGGAGTCGCTCCACGGACCGGGGTCCGTAGAGCTGACTAGAATATTCAACTCAAAGCGGGCTTTTTCACCCGTATTAAGTTGAATATTGAGAGTCGCCTTGTCGTCAGTGCAGCCAACGACATCAGGCTCGATGTATCGTGTGTACATCGGCTGACCCCAGGGACCAGCCTCAGAGTAGACGCCAATCCGTCCAGTCAGCAGTTGGTTACAGGCGAAAGACTGACCTGGTGAGGTCAGTGTGTCTGTGACCGTAAATGTCTGTCCGTCGTGTTCTGCCGTTGGCAGAACCAAGGTGACGTGCTGCCGAGAGCCATCTACAGAGCCCCATTTAGAGGGCTCTGCGCCGATGGTGGAGCAGCCGTTGCAGACGCCTACTTGGATGGTCGTCCTGCGGACGACCCCGTCAACACTCCACTGCAACTCCCGAGTTTCCCCGGGAGTTAAGGAACTCTCCATGTGCACCCGCCACCAGGCGGATGCACGAAAATCCTTCCGACTCGGATTTTCCACCTCGCTAGTCAGTGATATGCTCACTGTTCTATCGGGATGGTATGTTGCGACCCCAATGGTGACCCCATCCGGGGTAGTCATTGGGATCGGATCGAAGCTACCGTCCGTCCCGAGCTCACTCGGGACGGTGATAACAATGCCATCGCCTGCGCAGTGACCCTCGAAGAGGGTCAGGGAGATAGCGAACTCCACCGCCTCGTAGGCGGTGAAGCTTGAAGACCCATCTGAGGTCTTCAAGCTTACGTCAACCTCACCAGGAGAAATGTCCTGGTGAACGCACCCGTGCCCGCCGTTGGCGGGTTGAGTATCGTTGTCAGCGGTTGCCGTCGTGGTGACAGCGCCCGAGGACTGAGCCTCGTTAACCGACTGAGCGGTGGTCGACTGGGCTGCTGACTGCGCCTCGTCGGCAGCGTGCGTTACTCCTCCGAAGAGGAGAGCCGCAAACAACGCTACGAGGATTGCCAGGATAGGCACCCTCAACGGTGTCTTACGGTGGTGATGCATCTCACATCCCTTCTCTTGTGAACAATAAGATACAGATGTTAAGGTTCTTTTGTCCAGCCAGGCTGGAAATCGAATCCGAACATCAGTACCTAGTGGACTTTACTATTTTATCATAAAAAATGAAAAATGCAATAGTAACACAAAAATCCCGCCAGAATCGACGGGATTTGATTGCCTGAAATATAAAGATTACAGAGAGTTCTCTACTTTAATGCCAGGGCCCATAGTTGTGGCAATTGCAACGCTCTTAACGTAAACGCCCTTTAAGCTGGATGGCTTTTGGGAGTTCAAACTGGTTAAGAATGCGCGTGCGTTTTCTGACAATTTTTCAGCGCCGAATGATACTTTGCCGATTGATAAGTGAACGATGGCTTGCTTATCAACGCGGTATTCAACTTTTCCGGCTTTTGCTTCAGAAACGGCTTTAGCGACGTCAGTAGCAACAGTGCCAGACTTTGGATTTGGCATCAAACCGCGTGGACCAAGCAAACGTGCGTATTTACCAAGCTTTGGCATGTACTGTGGAGTTGCAACCAAAATGTCGAAGTTCAATTCTTCCTTGTCCAATTGGCTTAGGAATTCTTCATCACCAATGATATCGGCGCCAGCTTTTTTAGCGGCAGCGTGCTCTGATTCTGGTGCGAAAACAGCAACGCGAACATCCTTACCTGTACCGTGTGGCAATGCTACGGTTGAGCGAATGTTTTGGTCGGCTTGGCGTGGGTCAACACCTAGGCGGATGTGGATTTCAACGCTAGCGTCGAACTTGACTGGGCTGGTTTCAGTAGCCAATTTCAAAGCCTCGTCTAAGCTGTACAATTTGTTCTTTTCAACGTTTTTTGCAGCGTCTTGATATTTCTTACCGCGGCGCTCCAAGCGTGGACGAGTAACTGGCTTCGGACCTTTCTTTACGTGAGCTTCGGCGTCGTCTGATTGTGGAGTAGTGTCGCCAGCTTCCTTGCGAGCTTCCTTCTCTGCCTTTTCAGCAGCTTCGTCAAGGGCTTTTTGGCTGCGTTTGCCAGATTTAGCAACAGTAGCTTCGCGCTCAGCGACAACGTCTTTGTCTTTGTTGTCGTGAGGCTTGCTTGCGTCTGTAGCTTCTGCAATTGCTGCTTCAATTTCAGCGATTGTGTTTTTTTCGCTGACTTCTAATTTTAATTCTGCTGCTTTTTCTAGCAACTCGGCTTTCTTTGCCATAAAAAATCCTTTCTGTGGTACGAACGGCAATCTGTCATCTTAACAAATCAGCCTCCCAACATTGATTGATAACGTTGAAATTATACCATATTTTCAGAGATTGAGGCAAATGTTTGATTTTATGGAGAATAATTGTACAATATTTGTACTATGAGTGAAGTTTTAAGTGGTTCAAATGATAATTTTGAGGAAATAGTAAGTGGAATTACTCCGTCTTGGGAGAAGGAAGATGCTATAATCGTTCCGCCACAATGTGAATCTTGCCCGAGAGTAATGGCGGCACTACTTGAATTGGATGAATATAAGAAAGCGGTAGGCGAACTCCTGAGAATGGCATCGGCGGAAGAGGAGGAAATTGTAGTAGTTGACGTACTTACTGGCGAAAGAGTGTCTGAAGGAGTTATTGACTACGCTTGTAAAATAGCTGGCGGTAAATTGGGCGGATTAAGCGAAAAAATAGCAGAAACACAGAGACATATTTCTACTATAACCAAAGAATGCAAAGGACCTTTAGCTCTTAGGGCGTCTGATGGTTATCGGTTTGTGAACGTCGCTATGTGTGATAGTCCGAAGGTGTTTTATTCAGGATTGGGTGAAACTCAAATTGGTGAGCCAGTGATAATACAGCGCGATCTGGAGGGAAATAAAGATTAACATATAATTGCTGTTTTTGATAAAATAGTAATTATGGATATAACAATTACAAACATACAAGCAAGGCAAATTTTAGATTCGCGTGGAAATCCGACGGTTGAGGCGGACGTGACTTTGAGTGACGGTTCGTTCGGTCGTGCGGCTGTTCCGTCTGGCGCAAGCACTGGCTCTTTCGAGGCTGTTGAGCTTCGGGACGGCGAGTTGGCGTTCGGTGGTAAAGGCGTGCTTCGTGCGGTCGAAAATGTCAACGGTGAGATTGCACAGGCTTTGAAAGGCTCTAATCCATTTGATCAGGCTGCAATTGATGAAAAAATGAAGAGTCTGGACGGTACGCCGAATAAGGCGCGTTTGGGTGCTAATGCGATTTTGGCGGTGTCGCTGGCTGCAGCGAAAGCCGCTGCTAAGTCGCGTGGCGTGGAGTTGTATCAATATGTCAATAGCTTGGCTGGAAATCCTGCAATGTGCCTGCCGATGCCAATGATCAACGTGATGAACGGTGGTCAGCATGCGTTGGGTGCGACTGATTTTCAGGAATATATGATTATTCCGACTAGCGCGGCAACTTTTGCGGATGCGGTTCGAATGAGCGCGGAAGTTTTTCACGCGTTGGCGAAAATCCTAAAAGATGAAGGTTATCCTACGACGGTTGGCGATGAAGGTGGTTACGCTCCTCATGTTAGGAATGGCAATATGGAGCCTATTTTGTTGCTATCTCGCGCCATTGAACAAGCTGGCTATAAATTAGGCGTGGACTTTGGTTTTGCGCTGGATGTTGCGGCTAGCGAGCTTTACAAGGACGGCAAATATAACTTGGCAACTGAACACCGAATTCTGTCGGCTGACGAAATGATTCGCACGTATAAAACCCTGTTGGAGCGCGTCCCTGTTCTCTCGATTGAAGATGGATTGAACGAAGAAGCTTGGGAAGACTGGGAGAAAATGACGGCTGATTTGGGCAATTTTGCGCAATTGGTTGGCGACGATCTTTTGGTGACGAATGTCGAGCGATTGAAGCGCGGAATCGAAGAAAAGGCTGGCAATGCGATCTTAATCAAGCCGAACCAAATTGGCACATTGACTGAGACGATTCAGGCTGTTTTGATGGCGAAGAATGCTGGCTGGAATACGGTGATGAGCCACCGATCTGGCGAGACGGAAGATGTAACAATTTCTCACTTGGCGGTCGGTTTGGGTACGGGTCAAATTAAGACTGGCTCGATGTCGCGTTCAGAGCGAATTGCTAAGTATAACGAGCTGCTGAGGATTGCGGAAAAGCGCCCAGATTTGGAGATTGCGCATCCGTTTGTGAAGTAACTCGCGCAAAAAGACTTCCCCGTAATTCAGAGGAAGTCTTTTTTATTTGGCGATTTTTTGATAATTCTTCGAGGATTATCTTCTTAAAAACTCAATTTCCCCGCCCTCGTTGATTCGGACGATTTGCGACGGTTGAGTGTCGGTGACCTCTCCAGAATCGACATAAATTGACACTAATTCGTGGAAGTAATTTATCGCTTCGGTGATGTTTTTTGCTGGTTCTTCTCCCGACGGATTTGCACTGGGCGCGACCAAAAGACCGACGATTCGAATTAACTCTGCTAATGGAGATTCTGGCACGACTCTGAATGCTAATGTTTCGCCGTTCCTCGGAAGATGTGGCAGAAAATTAGGACTCACTTTGGTGATGATTGTCGTTGGTCTATTTTTGGAGATTTCTTGATATTTGCGTTTGATCGACGGCGTGAGATTAGGAATGTCGTCAATATTTGCAACCAAAATAATGACCGGATTATTCAAGGGGCGCCGCTTAACTTCGTATAATTTCTCGACGGCTTTTTCTGAATTGGCAGCGGCTAATATTCCGTAAATCGTATCAGTTTTAACAATTATCAATTGCTCATTTTTAAGCGCGGAGATTACATTGTTGTCTAAAATATTCTTCACAATCATTTATTACATCTTACCATAAAATAACCCCGAGAAGTTCGGGGCTATTTGCTAAAAGTTCTGCAGATTAGTCGACGACTTCAACGCCCATTGAGCGTGCTGATCCGGCGATAACTTTCATTGCGCCTTCGATGTCGATTGCGTTCAATTGATCTTTTTTCGCTTCAGCGATTTCTTGCAATTGTGCGCGAGTAATCTTACCGACCTTGTCTGAGTGTGGCTTGCCGCTACCCTTTTGGATGCCAGCTTTTTCACGAATCATATCGTCAACTGGTTGACCAAGTGAGTTCCAAGTAAATGTTCGGTCTTCGTAAACTTGAATGTGAACAATTACGTCCTTACCCATCATGTCTTTTGTAGCGTCATTGAATGGATTAATGAAGTCCATCATGTTTAGTCCCCACTGACCAAGCGTTGATCCCACTGGAGGACCTGCTGTTGCTCGACCGGCTGGAATGCGTAATTTCAAATTACCAATAATTTTCTTTGCCATAGTTATTCCTTATAGTTTGTAGTGCGTAACTCGAATATTATATCGAAAAATGCTTAAAATTGCAAGCTAAACTTTTTTAACCTGCAGGGCGTCCAACTCGACTGGAGTGTCACGACCAAACATACTGACCATAACCTTCAAAGTGCCCTTAGACGCGTCAATTTCGCTCACTGCGCCATCAAAGCCCTTGAACGGACCGTCGATAATTGAAACAACTTCACCCTCTGAGAAGTCAATCTGATGCTTTGGCTCTTCAACGCCCATTCGCTTCTTAATCTTCGCAATTTCTTTTTCAGAAACTGGAGTTGGCGTAGTGTCGGCACCCACAAATCCTGTAACGCCCGGCGTGTTGCGGATGATGTACCAAGTTTCGTCGGTCAATTTCATCTCAACCAAGACATAGCCCTGGAAAATTTTAGCCTCAACAATTTTACGCTTACCGTTGCGAATCTGGATCTGCTTTTCTTTTGGCACAATAACGTCAAAAATCTTATCAGCCATATCGACGCCGTTAATTCGCTGGCGGATTGATTCAGCAACTTTTTCTTCGTAGCCAGAATAGGTATGAATTGCATACCATTGCTTACTGTCATCGTATCGTTTTGAACTCATAATCTCTCCTTTACTTCAAAATTTGGTTAAAGCCCCAGTTAAATGCGGCGTCAAGTAATAAAATCAGAACGACAAACACAAAGGTGAAGATAAGCACCGCCGCTGTCATTGCCCAAGTTGCTGAGCGGGTTGGCCAGCGAACTAGCTTCAGCTCTTCCCAAGCACCCTTAAAATATCCAATCAATCCACCTTTTTCGCCAGATTTTTTAGACGCTTTTGTGGTGATTTTTGTTGGTTTATTGATTTTTTTCGCTACAGCTTTTTCTTTTTTTGGCGCGTCGTCGGTAGCTTTAATGCGACGAACCGTAGTTTTGCTGCTTGCCTTGCCTTTCTGTGCCATATTTTCTCCCAATTTAAAAAGTCTGTTTTTCACAGACTGTCAATAGTCATTATAATTCATCCGAGTCAAAAAAACAAGTTGGCTAGAGATTATTTGTCATTATTTTTGAACTCTTTCAGTTTGAATCCGAACGTCGAGCCGTGATTTAATCGGCTTTCTACCTCAATTTTACAGCCCAATTTCTTCGCCAACTTAGCGGAAACATATAAGCCCAATCCTGTGCCTTTCGTCTCGCGAGTTCTATAATCTTCTGCGCGGTAAAACTTGTCGAAAATTTTTGCCATGTCGGCTTTACTAATGCCAATTCCCGTGTCAATAACCTTGAAGATGATTTCGCCAGATTTATTTTTCTTGATTGATAAAGTTATGGAGCCTTTTTGTGTATATCGAATGGCGTTGGTAATGAAGTTTTGGAGAATTTCCTCCAGATATAGACGAGAAACTTTAACTACGCCAAGCCGCCCGCCGATATCCAAATTGAAAGCCAAACCTTTCTCGCCCGCCTGAGGTGAATATTCGGAATTTATCTGAGCAGCCAACTCTGTTACGTCAATTATCTCCGTTTCATCGGCTACTCCTCGCTCGGCACGTGATAATGTACTGAGGTCGTTGATCATTCGCGCTAAGAATAAAATTTGCTTATGGGACTCGTCAATGGCTTCGGGAATTTTGCTGGTCATTTTACGCTCGACCAGCAATTTGGCGTTACTCAGCGAACCTTCAGCAATAGCAATTGGCGTGCGTAATTCGTGACTAACTACGCTAATAAACTCATCGCGCTCCTCTTCGAGGCTCTTAGTCTTCGTGATGTCGCGTAAAATAAGCACATATCCGTCCGGCGTCATCTTGTCACCACCCTGAACTGGCGCAAGCGTAACTTCCAGACGAATATAATCGCCATCTTCGATTTTCATCAGAACATCGTCGCGCTGGCGAATTGCGGAAGATTTGGTGAGTTCCTTAAAAATGTCAATCGGCTTTTTATCTGTCGTTTCAAGGTTCAGCACCTGACTGATATGTTCGCCGTTAATTCCACTATTCGTATCAATCAAATTAAGTGCCGCAGAATTGTACGTATTGATAATTCCGTGCTCGTCCGTACTGAGAATCGCGTCGGTGATATTATTGATAAGCGTGATCATTCTTTGATGTTCGCTAAGGCTTTTTTTATCATTTTTACAATCGTCCTTATCGCTAATTTCCGACAATATTTTATGTAAAACAATAGCTATAACACCTAAAACAACACTCAGAGTGATCAATAGAAAAATTAGCGCCCACATAGCTAAAGTATAACATAAGCATATGCGTTTCTATATGTATGGCGAATATTTTTTCAATTCATTTCGGTGCATTTTATAATGCGGGTCAAATTTGGCAACTTCGTCCCAGAATTTCGTCGAGTGATTCATATGCCTGGTGTGACATAATTCGTGTATAATTACGTAATCAATTAGCTCAAATGGCAAGTTCATCATTCCGATATTCAAGCTAATCGTCCCAGACGAGGAGCAACTTCCCCAGCGACTTGATGAGTGCGTGATTTTACTCCGAGCAAAAGAAAAGCCGTGTTCTTTCGCTAAAAACGACAATCGCCTTGGTAAATATGACTTGGCTTCTTTTCTGAGCGCAACCAGAATTTTACTGCGGATAAGTTGTTGGTTTGCGGCCGATTCGACGGATTCCGCCTCGTTGATTTCTGCTAATATCTGCGTCCCGACGATTTTTACACTCGATGGCTTCGCGGCCGTTTGTATCAATAAATGATGACTTTTGCCAATTTGCTGATTTTCTGTGTAAGAAAGTTTTTCTCGGTATTGAGAAACTAATTCGCGGATTTGCTTCCGGGAAGTTTTAACCAATGCCTTTGCGGCTAACAGCGGTGCATATGGCGGCATTGTGATTTGTATTCGTCCGTCTGGCGCAATTTTCAAACTAACAGTCTTCGCTAAGCTGCGCTTTTTAACGACAATTTCTCCGAATTCTTCGTCGGTAATAATTGTCATGACTAACCTATGTTAATACGATTTCCGGCAATTGGGCGGCGTGGAGCTTCTGGGCGACTGGCGCCAATTTGCTTAAGAACAGTGCGAGCTTGACTGCTTAAGGTGTGACGACCGCTGATCACGACGTAAGATTCGCTGCTGTGTGGCGCTGAGAATTGCTTCAATCGTCGTTCAAAAGATTCGTCATCTCCGCCGTAAGTCTTTATCCAGCGATGTTTGGCTGTGGCGGGATCGGTTTGCACCCAAACGAATAGGGCTTTATATCCATATTCCCTGGCAAGGCGATTGATACGCATACGATTCGTGCGCTGATCTGTTGATCCGTCCAAAATAACAGTTTGTTTAGTCTTCAAAAATTCTTCCAAAAGCGACAATGTTGCGTCAGAAATGGTTTTTGTATTGTCCGTAAAAACTTCAAATTGTCGAGAGCTTACCACTGGAGAATTGAAAATCTTTGCAAATTCTACAGCGAATTGCGTCTTCCCTGAACCTGGCGCACCAACCATGGCGATAATATGCGGAAGTGAAGGTGATAAAGGTTTCATATTGAGAAATTATAGCAGATTTTTGACTAATAAAAAAGATTCTCTTTCAAGCGAGAATCTTGGCAGGAGTGGAGGGACTCGAACCCCCGACACCTGGTTTTGGAGACCAGTGCTCTAGCCACCTGAGCTACACTCCTATAGCAACCATTTTATCACGAATTAGCTTTGTCGCAAATGTTAAAATTGTGAAAAATAAAAACTCGTGAAAAAGATCCCAAAATCCCTTGAAAAAACATAAGCGTAGTTCTACAATTAACTCAGAGATGAAAATTTTAATGCTTGGGTGGGAACTTCCTCCGCACAATAGTGGCGGACTTGGCGTTGCTTGCTATCAGATGTCGAAGGCGCTTGCTTCAGAGGGCGTTGATATCGACTTTATTATCCCCTACACCGCCAAGCACCCCGGAATTGACTATATGAATATCTATTCAGCCACTCCTTTGCCGCCAAATTATCACGATTTGGGTGCGTATAATAACGGTTCAGAGGAAGACCGTGAAAACGCTAAGGACGAGTACGGTCTTTCGCCGATGCGCGCTGTACAGAGGCGTTACGGTAAATACGTTCGGAAGTTTGTGAAAAATCATCAGCCCGACGCGATTCACGCGCACGACTGGTTGACGATGGAAGCTGGAATAATTGCCAAAGAAATGACTGGCGCGCCGCTAATTGTGCATGTTCATGCGACGGAATTTGACCGTTCTGGCGAGCAGTCAGGAAATCCTCTGGTTCACGAAATTGAGCAACAAGGCTTGTTGATGGCTGATCGGATAATCGCCGTTAGCGAGATTACGAAGGAAATAATTGTTAAGAATTATCACATTCCGCCAGAGAAAATTGAGGTGGTTTATAACGCGATTGATTTGGCTGATTTGCCGCCGCATGAGTATGACGCCAGTACCTACAGGTATTTGGAGGAGTTGAAGAAGGATGGCTATACGGTTGTCGGCGCGTTGACGCGACTCACGGTTCAGAAAGGTTTGACGTATTTTGTGCGAGCTGCAGCGAAGGCGCTTGAAAAATATGAGAAAATCGTTTTTGTTTTATCTGGAAATGGCGAGCAAAGAGATGAACTGATTGAACTGGCGGCAGATTTGGGAATTAGCGATAAGATGATTTTTACGGGATTTGTGCGCGGAAAACAGTGGCGAGATATTTACTATTTGATTGATGTTTTTGTGATGAGTTCGGTTTCTGAGCCATTTGGTTTGACTGCTTTAGAGGCGGCACACCATGACACGGCGTTACTTATTAGTCGTCAATCTGGCGTCGGCGAGGTTCTTAATAATATTATGCGGTTTGATTATTGGGATGTGAATAAATTGGCGGATGAAATTGTTAATGTCGCTGAATCGCCTGCCCTACAGAAATCTCTGAAGAAAAACGTTAAGAATGAATACGCGAGAATTTCCTGGCAGGATGCCGCTAGAAAATGTCTGAAACTATACAAAGGAGCGCTGTCATGAATAAAAATAAAGGAATAGTTTTATATCTACACGTGCACCAACCGTGGCGAATACGCGAGTATAGTATATTTGACGTGGCTTGGAAGCATAATTATTTCTCTGGCGGTCAAAATCCAGATCAGGACAATCAAAAAATATTCCAAAAAGTTGCAGAAAAGTCGTATTTGCCGATGAATGCTTTGCTTGAAAAATTATTGAAAAAATATCCTGATTTTAAGACCTCACTGAGTTTTAGCGGAACGTTTTTAGAGCAAGCCGAAAGGTTTAATCCTGAAGTTTTGGAGAGTTTCAAGCGCCTAGTGAAAACTGGTCAAGTGGAAATATTATCAAGTCCGTATCATCACAGTCTGGCGTTTTTCTATTCGCGCAAGGAGTTCGAGCGTCAAGTTGAGCTTCATCGCTGGAAGATTCGCGAGATTTTTGGCGCGGAAACGCGAGTTTTGGCAAATACAGAATTGGCGTATAGTGATGACTTGGCGAAATGGGCTGAGCAGGATGGCTTTAAGGGTGTGTTGACTGAAGGCTGGGATCCAATTCTGAATTGGCGCAGTCCGAATTATGTATATCGCCCGAGAGGCACGAAGAAAATTGGATTGCTACTTAAGAATTATCGATTAAGTGATGATTTGGCGTTTAGGTTTAGTGATCGAAAATGGAATGAATGGCCGTTGACTGCGGATAAGTTTAATACGTGGGTGGAAGATTCTGTCCGTTACGCGCCGCTGCTTAACTTGTTTATGGACTATGAAACTTTCGGCGAACACCAATGGGCGGAATCTGGAATTTTCGGCTTCTTTGAGAAGTTTGTTGATAAATGGCTGAGTGTTGATGGCAATACTTTCTATACCGTTAGCGAAGCACTGGACGCGAATGCGCCTGCTGGCGAAATAAGTATGCCGTCGCCCGTAACGTGGGCGGACGCCGAGCGAGATTTGACGGCTTGGAACGGAAACAGCCTGCAGAAAGAAGCTTTGCGATATATCTATGAACTTGAAGATGAGGTCTTGAATAGCAAGGACGAAGGTTTAATTAGCGATTGGCGAAAATTGCAAACTTCAGACCACTTCTATTACGTGGGAACGAAGAATTTTACCGACGGCGATGTCCACGCTTATTTTAGTCCGTATGATTCGCCATACGACGCTTTTCTTTACTATATGAATACCATTCGTGATATGAAATCTCGATTGAGGAAATAGTCAGACATTCTTGCCAAATAAAAACTCCCTCTTAATGCGAGGGAGTTTCTGTATAATCCTGTTAAATTAGCTTTTACGAGCTTTAACTTCGTTACGACCAAGGTTTTTCTTAGTCTCAGTGTAAGTAGCGTGTTGCTTTGCAATTGGGTCGTACTTACGTAGTGTCAATTTACCCTGACCTTTTGTGGTGCGGTTCTGGGTGTTAACAGTAGTATAGTAAGTTCGGTGGTTGCTCAAGTTACTCACCAAACCAATCAGCTTTCGTTTCGTATTCTTCTTTGCCATCTCTTTACTCGTTAGATTTTATAAAACGTCTTGACTAATTATAGCATGGGTGAAGTGAAAATGCTAGTACCATATCAGATTTTACTAATTTTTATGCTTACTTCACCAACTCAATCGCCGCTTTCTTACTTATTCCATCAGGCAGACCAATAGCTGCTTTACTCTGAAATTGAGCAGTCTCTATGCAGAACGACTGATCCGGACGCAAACCAATCATTTTGAGAACGAAACCGA
>CALFHE010000019.1 GCA_937875955.1 uncultured Candidatus Saccharibacteria bacterium
TGTCAAAGTTCACTTTCGGACAAGGATTTACTCAACTCATCAGCGAAAGCTACTTTCATTTATACCACACTTGCGTAAAAAAGTCAATAGAATACACTCGGCGTAACTTGTCAGGACTTGAAACCTGAACTATAATTAGCTCACATCACGAGTTCGTTAGATAAAACGACAGATGTAATTACGGGAAATTAGCTCAGTTGGCTAGAGCGCACGATTCACATTCGTGAGGTCACAGGTTCGAGTCCTGTATTTCCCACCATTTCACGTTAGGTATAAATATGGAGTCTTTTTACGTTACGTCAACTCATCTTGACATAGATATGGCAACTGAACCTCATCCGTCTGGGTTAGTTATATTCTCGCGAGAATTATCTACAAACGGGGAGCCGACTGGACACATAATAATATCTCCCGAGAACCATCATACGGATATATACTGTGATTACCTTGAAAGAAATGAAGCTTTAGTAGCAGGGCGTAAACGTTGGGGGATAAATATTCGACAAGACAAGATTGTGAATTACTTCACCCGAACAGAACCTGCTTATGGAATGTACATACCCCAGTCAGACGACATACTGGGCTATCCCGACCTACTAATAGCTTGTACGAA
Source organism: uncultured Candidatus Saccharibacteria bacterium (assembly GCA_937875955.1). Classification (GTDB taxonomy): domain Bacteria; phylum Patescibacteriota; class Saccharimonadia; order Saccharimonadales; family Saccharimonadaceae; genus Nanosynbacter. The sequence goes on from CALFHE010000019.1 coordinate 614, forward strand.
TAATAGAAAAGCGAAGAAATTAGCTCGCCAAGAATTAGGAGTAGACCCTACGCAAGTTAAATTGGCGACGCAAGCTCTTGGTATAGTAATGGCTGATCCAGGTATTTTACATAGAGCCGACGGCAAAACTCGACTGATAAATTTTCCAAAAGACCAACTTGACGAACAGCAAATTACAGTATGCTAAAGCATTAAACACAACTTTTACTCTTTTTATTTCCCCCTATTCATGGTAAAATTTTATATTAAGAGGAAGGTCTGTGCTAATATCAGACCATATTTTTATGAAGGACGCTAGCAAGATTCGAAACATTGCCATTATTGCCCACGTCGACCACGGCAAAACGACCATGGTTGACGGGCTATTAAAACAGTCGCGCACATTTCGCGACAACCAGGCCGAGATGAGCCAGGAATTGATTATGGATTCCGGCGATCAAGAGCACGAGCGCGGCATCACCATCACCGCCAAACAAACGTCAATTTTTTACGGCGACTATAAAATAAACATTATCGACACGCCAGGGCATGCTGATTTCTCTGGCGAAGTTGAGCGAACCTTGAATATGGCGGACGGCGTTCTGCTGATCGTGGACGCACAGGAAGGTCCGATGCCTCAGACCAAATTCGTATTAGCGAAGGCGCTTGAACTGGGACTGAAACCTGTTGTGATTATCAATAAGATTGACAAGCCAGCCAGACGAATTGCTGAAGTTGAAGATGAGTTGAGTGATCTGTTTTTGGAGCTAGCGACCGACGATTCTCAATTGCAATATCCAATTTATTACGCAATCGGACGTGACGGAAAATCATGGAAAGAAATTCCTGCAAACACCGACGAAGACGCGGATTTGACGCCAATTTTTGACGCAATTATCAACGATATTCCAGCGCCAGACGTGACGGAAAACGGCGCGTTTCAATTGCTTGTTACCAGCCTACAATATGACACGTTCCAGGGAAAATACGCTATTGGGCGAATTGCTCGCGGATCTGTTAAGCGTGGCCTGCAGGTCAGTTTGATGAAAAATGGCGAAGTCGCGGGTTCTGCACGAATTGAGAAAGTTTTTGGCTATCGCGGCTTGAATCGTGAAGAGCTTGACGAAGCTTTTGCAGGCGACATTGTAGCGCTGGTTGGCGTGGCTGACGCGCATATTGGCGATACAATTGCCGACAAAGAACAACCTGAAGCTCTACCGACAATTGACATCGAAGCACCGACCTTGAGTATGTACCTCGGACCGAACACCAGCCCAATGAAGGGACGCGAGGGTGAATTTACGACATCCAGGCAAATTGGCGACCGATTGAAGCGAGAGCTTGAAACCAACGTGGCGCTACGCGTTGAGGAAAACGGAATTGGCTTTACGATTTCTGGACGCGGCGAATTGCACTTGAGTGTTTTAATTGAAACCATGCGACGTGAAGGCTTTGAGTTTGAAGTTGGACGACCACAAGTTGTTACAATTACCGAAGATGGCGTCGAAAAAGAACCGATTGAAGAATTGCAAATTGAGGTTGGAAGCGAATTCATCGGCGCGATTAGCCAAGAGCTTGGCGCGCGACACGCCGAAATGAAATCTCAGGAAACGACCACCGCTGGTGCTGCTCGTTTGACTTACATTTTGCCGACGAGGGCGCTGATTGGTCTGCGCAATATTTTATTGACCGCCACCAGAGGTACGGTGATTATGAATTCCCTGCCTCACGGATATCAACCGCTTGGCGGAAAACTGCCAAAAACCCGCAATGGAGTTTTAATCGCGTTTGAGACTGGCACGACAACACCTTACGCCCTGCAAGCAGCGGAAGCCCGTGGCGAATTATTGGTCGGACCAGGAACGGAAGTTTACGCCGGGATGATTGTCGGAATTTACAATCGCCAAGAAGACATCGAAATCAACGTTTGTAAAGCCAAGCATTTGACCAACATGCGTTCCAAATCGTCGGATGGAACTGTACAATTGACGCCATTTACGCAGTTTAGCTTGGAGCAATGTATCGACTTTATCGAAGATGACGAGCTTTTGGAAGTTACACCAAAGTCATTACGACTTCGCAAGCGATATCTGGACGCAAACGAACGAAAACGCGCCGCGAAACAATAGTTGCATCAAGCACAAAAATAACCGCCCCGTAATGAGGCGGCTATTTTTCATGTAAGCATCGGTTAATTGACAAGAGTTTCTTTGACTCGACGAGAAGCGAAGAAGTACAAGATTACCAATCCTTCTACTATTAACATTGTAACGATTGCAGTAATAAATGCTGGAGCGTCTACCTCTGACCTTCCGGATGCATATATAACTACCGCATTCGCAACGTTGCCCAATCCAGCCGTGGCGATCGTAGCAATGGCTAACCACTTACCAAGACGCTTCTGCATTACTATAAACACAACTGCACAAATAGCCAAGACTACTAGTACAGGTGAAAATATCAAAGAAATGACGTTTTCAGGCTGGCTAAGATTCATTATAGCCTGGAAAAACACTGCTGTATTGACAAGGCTACCGATAACGAAACAAACAACAAAGAACATTAACCAGCCCTTAACGCCCTTCAGGGATTCTGCCATCACGACATATTGCACTGGCGCTGCTTGAGGCTGTGCAAAATATTGCTGGCTGACTGGTTGCTGTTCATACGGCGTGTTCTGCGGTTGTGGTACAGGACCGTATTGTGCGTTTGGATCAGGCTGTGGCGCATATTGCGGCTGCTGAGATTCTTGTTTTGGCATATTAACTTCTCCTTTTAAGAATATTGATATGCTAATTATACCACATCCTTTATTTCCTCTGGTAAAAATCCTTTGTCGTGTTTAAAGCCAGCTTGCCACTTATAGCCCTTATTATAGCCCAAATCTTTCATCAATTTGGTCGGAGCATTCCTGAGATGTAACGGCACGGGAGAATTCGGATATTTGCGCGCCAGCTCAAAAGCGCCGTGCATTAAATCGGTAATTTCACGCGACTTCTGGCTACGAGCCAACGCAATAGCGCAATGGAATAAATTATACTTCGCCTCCGGAAGACCGACGCGCTCGACAGCCTCAAACGTCGCAATCGCCAAGCTCAGCGCACCATTGCCCGCCAGCCCAATATCTTCCGACGCAAAAACCACCATTCGCCGAGCAATAAACTTCGGATCCTCGCCCGCGTCAATCATTCGCGCCAAATAATACGTCGCAGCCGTCGCATCACTGCCTCGTAACGACTTGATAAAAGCGGAAATCACGTCGTAATGCGAATCACCTTCTTTATCATAGCCCGGAAGCCGTTTCTGAGCCGCCGCTTTGACCACTTCCGGCGTTACTTTTTCGTTAAAACTCAGTGCCAATTCCAAATTGCCCAGCGCCACTCTTGCGTCGCCATCCGATAATTCCGCCAAATAGTCCAGGGCTTTAGGCGAAACTTGTTTGGACTTTTTCAGAACTTTCAGCGCTCTTTTTAATACCAATATAATTTCGTCTTTTGTCAATCGCTGGAGAACCAAAACCCGTGAACGCGACAGCAGCGGCGTGATGACTTCAAAGCTCGGATTCTCGGTCGTCGCACCGATTAACGTAATTAGCCCACTCTCAACGTGCGGCAAAAACGCATCTTGCTGCGCCTTATTGAAGCGATGAATTTCGTCAACGAATAGAATTGTCCTAAGTCCTAAATTCCAATTTTGACGGGCATGCTCAATTACCTGCTCAACATCTTTTTTCCCACTTGTAACTGCCGACAGCTCAATAAACTCCGCCTTCACCTCGCGCGCAATAATCCGTGCCAACGTCGTCTTTCCAGTTCCCGGCGGACCCCACAATATCAAACTGACCGGCTCGCCATTCTTAACGATTCGCCTCAATAACTCGCCCTCACCAAGCAAATGACTCTGACCAATCACCTCGTCCAGCGTCTGCGGTCTCATCTGTTCAGCCAGCGGTTGCCTACTATCACTCATACTCCCATTATATCGCGAATTCCATAAAGCCAAAAAGTCGTCCGTCGTTTACACTTTCCTCGCACAAAATGCTACAATAGATCTATATAAATAGGAGGAAAAATGGGAGCATTTGTAGTAATAATCTTAGTATCTATCGGGCTTTATGTGCTTGGTGGCATTAAAATTGTCAATCAATATCAGCGCGGCGTAGTATTGACGCTCGGTAAATTTACTGGCGTTCGCGAACCAGGATTAAGAGTCGTCATTCCAGGATTGCAGACAATGATGCTGGTCGATATTCGCTCGACTCCAATTGACGTTCCAAAACAAGAAGTTATCACCAAAGACAACGTCACAGTCGGCGTTGATGCGGTGGTTTATTTCCGAGTCATCAACGCGCCAAAAGCCGTGCTGGAAACCACGAACTATATTTACGCGACTAGCCAATTTGCCCAAGCAGCACTGCGCGACGTCACCGGAAATGTTGATATGGACGATTTGCTTGCCAAGCGCGAAGAGATTTCCCAGCAAATCAAGGAAATCGTTGATGCCGAAACTGACAAATGGGGTATCGATGTCGAGAATGTTAAGATTCAGAATATCGAACTTCCTGGCGATATGAAGCGCGCCATGGCCAAACAGGCCGAGGCAGAACGCGAGCGCCGCGCCAATATCATCAACGCTGACGGTGAAAAGGCTGCAGCCGAAACATTAGCCCAGGCCGCAGAAATCCTAGCAAAAACTCAAGGCGCTATCAATCTGCGAACATTGAACACCTTAGAGCGAATCTCCACAGAGCCAAGCCAAAAGACAATGATGTTATTCCCTATCGAACTCATCGACGCAATTCGTGGTAATAAAAAATAAAATATCCATCAATAAAATAAGCACTCTGCAATTTGCGGAGTGCTTTTATAATTCCTGGTGCGGATGGGGAGAGTCGAACTCCCATCTCAACCTTGGGAAGGTCACATAATAGCCGCTATACGACACCCGCGCTCGATAAAATTATAACACCCTTGTCAGATGGCGACAACTTTAGTACAATTAAATAGCAAGTTTGTGGCTCTTTAGCTCAGTTGGTAGAGCAGAGGCCTGAAGAGCCTTGTGTCCCCAGTTCAAGTCTGGGAGGAGCCACCAAATATTGCATTTCATTCACGACTTTGCTACAATAAATCGTGAACAACATGCGGGTATAGCTCAGTTGTTAGAGCGCTTCCTTGCCATGGAAGAGGCCAGGAGTTAGAGTCTCCT
>CALFHE010000020.1 GCA_937875955.1 uncultured Candidatus Saccharibacteria bacterium
CTAGTTGGCAAATACTTTCTTATCTGTTATAATGTTTGCAGTATGGTACAAGTAACACGTAAAGATCAGAAGGAAGCGAACGAAAATATCATTCGTCGTTTCAACCGCAGGGTTTTGCAAAGCGGTGTTTTGGCTCGCGCTAAGAGCGTTATGCGTTTTGAAAAACCAATTTCAAAGACCGAGCGTCGTAAAAAAGCTATTATTCGCCGCGAGCGACGAGCTGAAAAAACGGCAAAAATGCGCCTAGGGGTGCGTTAATGTCTGCGCTAAAAGAGCGCATTACTAGTGAAATGAAAGCCGCTCTATTGAGCGGCGATCGTTTTCGTGGTGATGTTTTGCGTAATCTAAAGGCAGCAATCTTAAACGAAGAAGTTTCTTTGGGCAAGCGAGAAGACGGCTTGGATGATGCTGAAATTGAAAAAGTCGTTGCTCGAGAAGTGAAAAAGCGTGTCGAAAGTGCGGATTTATATCGAAAGAATGACCGTGCGGAGTTGGCGGAACCTGAAGAAAAAGAAGCGGAAATTTTACGAGAATTTTTGCCAGAGCAACTTGGCGAGGCGGAAATCTCGAAGATTGTAGAAGAAGTTATTGCGAATATGGATGATGTCTCAATTCAGAAAATGGGACAAGTTATTGGCGCGGTAAAAAGTAAGGTCGGCAATGCTGCGGATGGCGCGTTGGTGGCAAAAATTGTTAAAGAAAAACTCACAAAATAGGAGGAAAAATGATTGTATTTTTTGGGCCGGCGGGTGCTGGTAAAAGTGTGCAGGGGCAGATTTTAGCAGCGCGGCATGGTTGGCGTTGGCTTAGTGCCGGACAGTTGTTGCGTGATACTCACGATGGCGAATTGATTCATCGTATGCAATCTGGCGAACTGGTGCCGATGGAGACTATCAACGGTTTGATGGGCGAGGCTCTTAATAAAGCTAAGGATATTAATGGCGTAATTCTGGACGGCTATCCAAGGCAATTAGAACAGGCTAAATGGCTGATTGAGTCGCGTTCGCATCACGGAAAAGACGTTAAGTTGGTGATTGTGCTGGAAGTTCCGCGCGATGAAATTCTGGAGCGTTTGAGGGTTCGCGGTCGAGTTGACGACACGCCTGAAGCAATTGACAAACGACTCAGTATTTATCGAGGTGAAATCTACCCGATTCTGGATTATTTGAATGACAATGGTGTTCCAATTGTGCATATGAGCGGCGTTGGAACTGTTGGTCAAGTCCATGATGAAATCGAGAGAGAGCTGGTTAGTCGCGGTATCGTTGAGGGTGTAAAATGAGTCAATTGATCACCGGAGAAAAAACGCCGCAACAGATGAAAGATATGCGCGAGTGCGGCAAAATGCTTGCGACAATTTATGATGAATTGAAAAAATCCGTAACGGCTGGAATGAGTGAGCTGGACGCTAATGATTTTGTAGCCAAGCGAATTAAAGATTTTGGCGCAGAGGCGACTTATCTTACGGACGAAGTGAAGTTCCCGGGAGTGATTTGTATATCGACGAACGAGCAATTGGTGCATTCTTTGCCGACCGAATATGTTTTTGAAAAGGGCGACGTGGTTAGTTTTGATTTGGTAATTGGCTATCGTGGAATGAAAACGGATAGTGCTTTTACTATGGTTGTCGATGAAGAACCTAAGGGTGCGAAGAAACATTTATTGCATGCAACAGAACAGAGTTTATATGTGGGAATTGATACGATAACTGGCGATGGAACGCGAGTTGGCGATATTTCAGCGGGAGTGGAAGCTGTACTTAAGAAGGCTAAACTTGGTATAATCCGTGAATTGGTTGGTCATGGCGTGGGGCTAAGCATGCATATGGAGCCAGAAATTCCGAATTACGGCAGGCGAGGAACTGGTCCGATGTTGCACGCTGGCGACACAATTGCAATTGAACCGATGGCGAGCTTGGGCGGTGAGAAAATTATCACCGACAGCGACGGCTGGACAATTAGTATGAAAGACGGCAGTCTGGGTGCGCATTTTGAGCATACGGTATTGATTACCGAAACTGGCGCTGAGATTCTGACAAAGCTTTAGGCTAATTCACTTGCCAAATTATAGACATAACCTGTATAATGGAGCTTATGCAGGAGCAATCTCGATATGTGGTAGGAATTGATATTGGCACGAAAAACGTGCGCTGTGTCGTTGGTTATATTGACACAGAGAATGGTGCGCCAAAAATTGTTGGCGTCGGTGAAGCGCCGAATAGCGGAATGCGAAAAGGAACTGTAACGAATTTGAGCGGCCCAGCCGAAGCTATTGATAAGGCCTTGGAGCCAGCCGAGCGAATGAGTGGTCATCAGATTAACGCAGCTACATTGAGTATTAACGGATCTCATTTATTAAGCACGAAAGCTGACGGAATGATTACCGTTGGAACTGTTAATAATGAAGTTACGCACGATGATATATTGAGGCTGGAGGAAGTTGCTACAACTGGAAAAGTGCCGCAGAATAGAGAGATTTTAGATATTATTGCGCATGCGTATAGGCTGGATGGTCAGGATAATATTAAAGATCCAATTGGTATGACTGGCGCGCGTCTGGAAATTAGGGCGAATGTCGTGTCTGGTTTGGTTCCACACATTACTAATTTACAGAAGTCGGCGGAAATGGCTAAGGTTGAGGCTGTGTCTGTTGTTCCGTCGGTTTTGGCGGCAGCTCAATCCGTTCTTACGGAAAGTCAGCGTGAAAATGGCGTTGCGGTGATTGATTTTGGTGCGGCAACTACAGGAATTGCCATTTACGAAGAGGGCGATTTGCAACATCTGGCGGTTATCCCAATGGGCGGTCAGAATGTAACGAACGATTTGGCTATTGGCCTTAGGACGGATCCGGAAATTGCGGAAGTTGTGAAATTGGCGCATGCGAGATTTGGTGGCGACGTTTTGGGCGAAGTTGAAACGAAGGTTGAAAAGCAGACGTATAAGTTTAGTCAAGAGGAAATTGATGAAATAGTTCAAGCGCGATATGAAGAGATTTTTGAGGCAATTGCTAAAGAGCTGAAGCGAGCTGGACGATTAGGAAAGCTACCGAGCGGCGTTGTGCTGGTTGGTGGCGCGGCGAAAGTCAAGGGTATGGTGGAGTTCACGAAAGATCAATTGAGTGTGGCGGCACGCTTGGGTGTTCCGGCTGGCTATAGCGGAGTTAGCGATGAAGTGAAAGGCGCGGAGTTTTCAGCTGCGGTTGGTCTGATGTTGATCGACTCTATGGGTATTTCGCAGCAGATAAAACCGATAGTTGGCGCAAATGATGTCACTAAAAAAGCTGGCGGTTTACTTAAAAATATTTTCGCTAGATTTAAATAAATGATATACTTTATGTAAGGATTAAGAGAGGGAATATATGCCGCAAATACAACCAAGTGAAGTTCAAACATTTGCCAGCATAAAAGTCGTCGGTGTCGGCGGCGCTGGTGGTTCAGCTATAAATCGAATGAAAGACGCTGGTCTAACTGGCGTTCAGTTCATTGCTATGAATACGGACGCCCAGGCGTTGCATAATTCGAAGGCTGACATAAAAATTCATCTTGGTCGTGACGCAACTAATGGTTTGGGCGCTGGTGCTGACCCTACTGTCGGCGAGGCTGCAGCTAATGAATCTCGTGACGAAATCAGGGAAGCACTAGAGGGTGCAGATATGGTATTTGTAACAATTGGTGCTGGTGGCGGAACTGGTTCTGGTGCTGGTTATGTCGTGGCAGAAGTGGCACGCGAGCTTGGTATTTTGGTAGTTGGTGTGGCGACTCGACCGTTTAGCTTTGAGGGTGAAAAGCGCCGAGTAAATGCAGATTGGGCGATTTCTCACTTGGGGCGCGAGGTTGATACCTTGATTACTATTCCAAATGACAGATTATTGCAAACTATTGATCGCCGAACGCCGCTACTAGAAACATTTAAGATTGCTGACGATGTTTTGAGGCAGGGTGTTCAGGGTATTTCTGAACTGATTACCGAGCATGGTTTGATTAACCTTGACTTTGCCGATGTTAAGGCGATTATGAGTAATGCCGGTTCGGCTTTGATGGGAATTGGACGAGCAAGCGGCGATGACCGAGCGGTTCAGGCGGCACAGCAGGCTATTGAAAGTCCTCTAATTGAGGTGTCGATTGATGGCGCCAAGGGTGTGCTATTTAATGTAACTGGTGGCTACGACATGAGCATGGCAGAAATTCAGGAAGCCGCAGAAATTATTACTAGCGCTGTTAGTCCAAATGCCAACATTATTTTTGGTGCGACTTTGAAGCCGGAAATGGAAGACGAGCTGGTCATTACGGTGATTGCGACAGGATTTGATAGCGATACATTCCGCCAGCAGGAAGTTAGCTTGACTGTAGGTGACGACACAAAACCCGCCGAAACAGAAGTTGATGACGAAATGGTTAAAAATATTGACCTGGAGTTGGACAAGGAAGAATCTGCCGAAAGTTTTGCGGCTGAGCCAGAGACTAATATTTGGGAAAATCCAACCGTTGAAGCTGACGATGATGAGGATGATACACCGGCATTTCTGAGGCGACGAAAGAAGAATAAGGAGTAGATAAAATGGTATTTAATATCGGCAATAGTCGCGTTATTGAATCACGCGAAGTTTCTGATGGTGCCGCAATTCGACGTCGCAGGGAAACCCCAGATGGCAAGCGATTTACTACGTATGAGCGAGTTGAGAAACCGAACCTAGCGGTGATAAAGAAAAATGGTGATCGCGAGCTGTTTGATCGGGTAAAATTAGCAAATTCGACGCGCCGTTCGGTCGGAAAATTCTTTAAGTCTGACGAGGAAGTCGATAATATCATTACGGCGGTTGAAGACTCTTTATATGCACTAGGCGAATCGGAAGTTACGTCAAAACAGATTGGCGATCAAGTTTTGGACGAGCTAGAAAAACGCAACGAAGTGGCGTATGTTCGTTTTGCTAGCGTTTTTTACGAGTTTAAGACGCTGGATGATTTTGTAGAGATTTTAGCGAAGCGACGCAGTAAGGGCGAGCGGGAATTATAATGCGAGTAGTTGTGATTTATCGTTCGGAAAGCGATTACGCGCGCCAAGTTTCAGACTTTTTGCGTGATTTTAGCCGACAAACTGGTCGGGTTTTAGAGGAAATGAGTCCTGATTCTGCAGAAGGTAATAATTTTTGCGAAGTGTATGATATTGTGGAGTATCCAACAATTATCGCACTGAGTGACAGCGGTCAATTGCAAAACCTTTGGCGTGGCTTGCCGCTACCGACAATTAGCGAAGTGAGTTTTTATGTTTAGTAAAATCAAAAACTGGCTGTTCCACGAAGATTTGAAAAAGCAAAATTTAGCGGCGTTTATAATGCTTGTCGGTGGTGGGTTAGGGCTATTGGCATCATTTGTGTTGTCTATTGAATCTCTAGAATTAGCAAAAAACTCTCACGCTGTATTAAGTTGCGATTTTAGCTCGGCTATGAGCTGTTCGGTGGTGGCGAATCATTGGTCGGCGGCTATTTTAGGATTCCCAAATAGTTTCATCGGCGTGATGACTTTGCCTGTTATGGTAACAATTGCAGTGGCGTTGTTGGCGGGAACAAAGTTTCCAAAGTGGTTTATGCAGGCGGCGCAGGCTGGTGCTGTCATCGGAATGATATTTGCTATTTGGATGTTTTATATGAGCTACGTCGAAATTGGTGTGCTTTGTCCGTGGTGTTTGACTTTAGATCTTGGAATGTTGATGATTACGTTTGGTTTGACGCGTTACAATGTTCTACAGAAAAATATTTCTTGTCGATATATGCAGAAGATTGTTGGTGGTGGATATGATGCGCTTGTCGTGGTGTCGCTGGTCGTTGCGGTAATTGTCGCGATAATCGCCAAATTCGGCAGCCAATTGTTTTAGTTTTGCTTGCTTTATGTAAAGTGCTTATGATATATTTATGATGTATATTTATCCTTAATTTATACCATCGCCATGAAGCATAATAGATCGCTGTCAATAATAAAAGACCGTAAAGCCAAGAGATTTTTTGCCCTTGGCGGTTTTATTGTCGTTAGTGCAGCTTTAGGGTTTATGCTTTTGAATTCTCAGCAAAGTCGTGCGACTATTCCTAGTGGTGGCAAGCAGATTGAAGTGGGGCAAGTTTCTTATCGATTGTACGAATCGTCCAAT
>CALFHE010000021.1 GCA_937875955.1 uncultured Candidatus Saccharibacteria bacterium
GGGTCGGGCAATTCACTGGCGGATTTAATATCCAGCTCCTCGCCATTCGTCAGACTAACTTGATAATCAGTACTCGGATTCGTAACAATTAAATCCAAATTATATTCACGCTCCAATCGCTCGCGAATAATGTCCATATGAAGCAGACCCAAAAATCCAATTCGCACACCATAGCCCAAAACCGGCGAATTCTCTGGCTCGAATTGCAGCGCCGAATCGCTGAGGCTCAACTTTTCAATTGCCTCTTTCAGATCATTATAGTCTTCATTGGACACCGGGAAAAACCCCGCATAAACGAAGGGCTTAACTTCTTTATAGCCTGGAAGTGGCTGGACGGTAATTTCTTCAGTCATAACTATTTGTTATTATATCAGCTCAATGTTTTTATATAAACGCACAGTAAATCGCCCCTTGCATGCCTACTTATTCTCAGCAAATTATTCCTTACACACTGAGGTCTAACCTATAACTGCTCAAAAATCTTATGAGCTTGATTCTTGCCAATAGCCTGAACCAGTTCAGCGTAACTCATCCACCGACCGCGCTTAGCTTTGTCGCGACGATAGTCCTTCTCGTCAGTAATATCACCCTTAACTATTACATCAACATTACGCCAAGCAGCCCAAGGTATGTCATCGCTCAAAAAGCTATAATCTAGATGAACATAATTTTCGTTGATCAGTTTATAGTCTGACGATGAAAATCCGCGCGCATACAACTCGCGGAGAATAGCGTCTGCTAGTTCAGCAAAGTTGTCAGCGTTGACATACAAAAAGTCATCATATTCTTCACCAAGTTCGTATGATCGACCATTAATAAAAACACAATACAAATCATCGTCGACAATTTTCTCATCTAACCACACACGACGGTCACGTGTTACTGGAATCACCCGACATCTAATCTTCTCTGTAAAGTTTTTGAAATTACTCATAATTGCCAACGATAGACATATCAATATCCATTTCGTACATTTTATTATATCTGCGCTTTTCAATACTAGTATATACTATTTCCACTGTCGCGTCTGGTTGATCTTGTGCTTCTCAAAATATACTTCCGCCAAATTGACGTCAAACCGATTTGCCAATT
>CALFHE010000022.1 GCA_937875955.1 uncultured Candidatus Saccharibacteria bacterium
TGGCAAGCAGATTGAAGTGGGGCAAGTTTCTTATCGATTGTACGAATCGTCCAATAGTATTAATCCAGGCAGTCCGCTGGCAAACACCAACACCGCTGCCACATTACCAAAAGTCGGCGCTGATTTTCGATTGAGGGTTGGTTTGCAAAGTAAGGGTGTGTCTTTTAAGAAATTAGCTGAACTTGGAGTTTCGCAAAGTCGTAACTGTGTTATTATGTCAGATGATAACGCTTATTGTTGGGGTGAAGGAGGGCGTGGTCAGCTTGGAAATAATGCGTATAGCTCTTCAAAAACTCCAGTGGCTGTATATACACAGGGCGTTCTTAACGGTAAGACTATTAAACAAATTACCACGGGAATTGATCACACTTGTGTAATAGCTTCTGACGATAAGGTCTATTGTTGGGGATCTGTTGCGATGGGTGGAGGGCTTGGTGATGGCACTACAACTATAAGCAAAGTTCCAATTGAAGTCACGGATACTTACGGCTCCAGCGTTTCTCAGATTGCTGCTGGATATCGACACACTTGTCTAATTAACTCATTAGGAAAGTTGTACTGTTGGGGCACAGGAGACATGGGCGAACTGGGTGATGGACAAAGTAAAAATTCTCGCTCGCCAGTAGGTGTTAAAATGGAATCTTTTGAAGGAGAATCTGTTAAGCAGGTTGCTGGAGGAAATCAGTTTACCTGCGCTGTAACAGTCCAGGGGTCGGTATTTTGTTGGGGACTGAATAGTGACGGAAGGACTGGCGTGGGAACTACGAACGGCGAGTCTAAATATCCCACCAGAGTTAAAGGTCTCACTGGGAAAAAGGTTGAGTCAATAGCTGTTGGTGGTTATCATGTCTGTGCTATTATTTCTGGTGGTCAAGAAGTATATTGCTGGGGGAAAAATAATAAGTCCCAGTTGGGAGTTACAGCATTTGGCTATAGAAATACTGCTTCAAGAGTTTCTTTTGGTAGTAATATCCTTTCTGGAGGGAAGACTGTTAAAAGTGTTTATGCAAGTGAGGAATTTACATGTATGACACTAAGTACTGGTGAGGTTTATTGTTGGGGTGATAATTCTAAGGGTCAAATGGGCAGTGGATTTACTACTGGACCCTTGCCCGCTCCTACAAAAGTGAATGTTCCATTTACGAGTTCTGGTGAAACTTCTATGTATGTAAGTAGGGACTTTTTATGCGCCTTACGTACGGGTGGCGAATTATACTGCTGGGGTGGTAACGCCAGGGGGCAAATAGGAAATGGTCAGTCGAGCAACAGCCCTGTTACGAGCCCTACATTAATTGCGCCTCCGGGAGGAACCGTTGAATCCTCGTCAATGAAGCTGCGTGTCGAATATGCAAAAAAGGGCAGTGCGGCAACTTGTTCGGCGGTAAGTAGTTCAGATTGGCAAGTCGTGACTGGGGCGTCAAAACTCGCTTATTCTGCGAGCGGTCCCGCTGACGGCACTAATATCAATAGTAATTCGTCTGACCCAGAATTGCCGGCAGGGGCTACCGCTTCTCGACCTCAAAGTCTGGTGAGAAAAAGCGGGGCGGCTGGCACGTTCACAAATGCGCAAAAAATATCTGCTGGCGAAGTGGGTGTGTGGGATCTGGCACTTGTTGATAAAGGGCTCGACAGGAATGAAAGTTATTGCGTCCGCGTAGCAACCGACACGACTGCCGCTCCTGGATCTAGTATTGACAGCTACACAATGTATCCAGAATTTAAAACCGCTCCTGGATCGTTAGATATTCGTTTTAGAGATAATGCTGGCGCTACGGTCGCGAATCCTGTCACGAATTTTGATAACTCCACTATGAGTAATAGCAGTGTAGCCACCAGCGCTTTCTTGTCCAACTCAAGTTCGAAGCAAATTGAAGTTACGAATACACAGACCAGTTCTGGGTGGAGTGTTGTGTTGTCGGCATCTGACGGCGCGACCGCCAAATGGAAGCGAACTGCCGGCACAGAATCGTATATGTTCAACGGTACTAATGGCGATCAGGGATTTCTGTCTGTCAATTTTGGCACATCGTCTGTCTTAGCTTCGGGTAATTCATTGAGCGGGTCAACTTGCCAGACATCAGGAATATCAAAAGGCGTTGATTCTCAATTTAAGGTAGGGACTGCCACGGCTAACGGTGTTACATTGATGAGCAGCAGCGGGTCAACTGGTCAATTGGGGTGCGCATTTTTGCTACAGAACGTTCGATTAAGCCAGACTATTCCAGCATATCAAAAACCAGGAACTTATGAATTACCAATGACATTAACGGTAACAGCGCAATAGGGTTGAGTATGAAAAATAGAGTAAAAAAATTATTCATCGTCGTAACATTACTGGCTACTTTGAGTAGTCCTTATTCGGCTTTTGCGAACTCGTCGGCTAATTCTAATTTATCGCAAGTGATTACTGATTGCACTCATGACTCTCTGGAAACAGGTGGTCAGATGAATGAGCCAATTTGTCCAATTTTTCTGCCAAAGTTTTCTAAGTTTGATTTGGTAAACGGGAAAGATTTGCTGGTATATGGCGTTTATGATGCGGTGCATACAGTAACTAATCCTGCGACAGGTCAGCACGATTTGAAGGTTGAGTTTAATGGTCGAACTTTTGTTTTGGGACGTGATAGCGAGCTTAAAATCAACGGAAATATATGGGTGTTGGATTTTTCAAATTGGCAGAATAATCATCCAGGTGATAATTTTATGCCGCCAGTTCCAGAACGTACCTATAACGGTCGTGTTACTACTAAATTGAAGGTTAATGCAACGTCCCCAGAAGTAGTGCAGTTTGCTGATTTTTCATTTACTACTCCGAAAAAGACTGTAGAAAAGACCATTGAAGATGTTATTGTTATTCCAAAGATTGTTAAAGAAGCAAGTAAGGCTTTGGCTAATACGGGAATTAATTTATGGATGATTATGGCTGCTGGTATTGGTGTAGTTGTTGTGGCGTTCATTATGTTATTTATTGTTAAAAAACATAAAAAGAGGGATGAATGAAAAAATAAGCATAATAAGTTATAATGTAATAGATTAAATCAATTAAGTAAGGAGAAAAATGAAAAAGTTAACATTATTGATTGTTGCGAGCGTAGGCGTGATTGGCCTATTGGGATTGTATAATATGGCGAACTCCTCTGTTGCTAATGCCGCAACTACTGCTAACTCTAAACTCTCTCAGACAATTAATCCTGGAGTTTTGAGTACTGATATCCGTGACTCGACTAATTCCTTAGTTAATAATCCAACATTCGCTATGGGCGCTACGACAGTGTCATCCTCATTAGGATCGGGAACTGGTGTTTTTGGGAATAATGACAATAGAATTTATGCCGAAAACCCAGGTGCCGCAGATAATGGCTGGACGTTGACACTAAACGTAGCAACACCAGGAACTGGCGTTTGGTCTGCTGGCGGTGGAAAACAGTATAAATACAACGGAACCATTAACGAAGGTCGCCTAACAGTTAATCCATCTGGCGGTACAGTTACCCCTGTAATTGGTGCAGCTGCAGGTATTGCCAAGGGTACTTCTACGACCTTTTCTGGTACTAGTCCCGTAACACTAATGAGCGCTTCAGCGACTGCTAGTAAAGTATGGGCTGGATATATAACTAATACCTCATTAGCCCAAACCATACCAGCTGGTCAGGCAGCAGGTACATACGTATTGCCAATGGTTCAAACGATTACGGCTCTTTAGCGGACTTAAATTGTTAAACGAGAATAGGCATTCTGATGGGTGTCTATTCTTTTATGTGCGACATTGATATAATAAGCATAATAGGTTTTTAAGGAGGGATATGAAGAATTCGTTGTGGAGTAAAGTTATTGGAGTGGCGATGATTGCAGGGCTGATTTTGCCCGTGTCGGTGTCTGCTAATGGTATTGGTGGTCGACCAGCAAATCCTGATCCGAATAATCCCAGGACAAGTTCAATTTTCATCTATAATCTTTCTGGCGGCGCTTCGAAATCCGATCAATTGTATGTTCAAAACGGGTCTGATAAAGAAGAAACGATTGAAGTTTATTCGGTCGATGGTACAGTTACGACGACTGGCGACATGACTTGCAAGGAGAAGTCAGAGGACAAAGTTGGTGCGGGCAAGTGGGTTTCTGTCTCTAAGGAAGAGGTGACTCTTGGTGCGAACGAGAATACGCTTGTTGATTTTACGGTAAATGTTCCAAGTAAAGCAGATGTTGGCGAGCATAATGCATGCATGGTTGTTCAGCGGAAGGCTAATCAGGCGTCAAATAATGCTGGCGGTATTCAAGTTCAGGCTCGTCAGGCTATTCGTATGGCGATAACCGTTCCTGGCGATATTCACCGTGATGTGACGATTGAGAAGTTTAACGTTAAGAATTCTAGCAGTAGTCAATTGTATGAAATTGCCTTAAAAAATTCCGGCAATGTGTCGGCTGATGTTGACGTAAAGTTGGTCGTGAAAGACCCGATGGGAAATGTTGTCTATAAAAACGGTGGCGTGAACGCGACGATTGCGAACGAAACGCGGCAGTTTAATTTTGACAGCAATTTGGCGCCGTTTTGGGGCGGAAAATATAAGGTAGAGCTGTCGATTTCCTATAAAAAGAAGGCTGGCGAGTGGGGAATTAGCCAGGACCAAAATGAACTAATCACCAAAACCGCCGAGCCAAAAGAATTATTCTTCTGGCCATCAACTACAGCACTAATGATGATTGGCGGTGGAATACTTTTGTTCATTATTTTGATAGTGATAATTGTCATAAAATCAAAGCGGAACAAAAAAACTGTTCAATTTAAAAAACGTTGAGTTTATAAAAAAGTGATAGAATAGATGTATGAAGAAAAGTTCTCTGATTAGAGCGTTTTTGAGCATTGTAGTCGTGGCGCTCGGCGGGGTTTTACTATTGAAGAACCTCGATATTATCAACATTAGCTGGGATATTTTCTGGGGTACGGTTTGGGCTACAGGATTTGTATTGTCTGGGCTGGTGAATATATTCAATTATCGAAATAAAACGGCATGGATTTGGGGGTTATTGCTGGTTGCGATTGGCGTTCTGATTGGCTTCAACTCTTACGGAATAGTTGACGTTAGTATTTGGAAGGTATTTTGGCCTGTAGTTTTGATTGCTGCTGGTTTGGCAATGATGTTTAATACTAGTCCTAAGGGTGTTAAGCGTTCTAAAAAGCTGAACAAAGACGGCGCAGGTAATGAGAAAATTGCTTGTTTTTGGGGCGAAGAAGACTCTGTAAAAGGTGATTATACTGGCGGTTCGTTGGTTGCAATATTTGGCGGCGTGGATTTGGATTTGCGTCAAGCAAAGATCAAAGACGGTTCTGTGATTGAAATTTTTACATTTTGCGGTGGCGTTAACATTACTTTGCCAGACGATGTGATTATCGAGAACGAAGTGCGCGGATTTTTGGGCGGAACTGATGATAAGACTCTACCTAAAGATTCTGCCAAAAAGACGTTATATCTGAAGGGTGAGTGTATTTTAGGCGGTCTGGAAATTAAATAAAGTTCTTGGGATTTTGATGAAAACGCGCTACAATAACAGTAGGGCGTTTTCGCGTATGTTGAATTGGCGTGAAATGAGCGGTTATCAGCCGTGAAGTCTGCGGGAAGAAATTGGCATGAAGTCGAGATTAGAACCTGCCGTGAGCTTGCGTAAATAGCAAATAAAGAGCTGAAAGAATCACTTCTTTTGGAATCGAGATGGTACCGTCCGCATAAAACACCTGAGCGGATTCTCGAAGTCAAAAGAGGTGATTTTTAATTTATGAAAGGAGTGCGATGAAAGGTATTGTCTATGTTATGAACACTGCAGTCTCTGGGCTGATTAAAATCGGTAAAACTGGATTGCAAAACTACAACGAGAGAATGCGACATCTTGAGCGTAATGGATATTATAACGTTTCTGGGCTGAAGCAATTTTTTGCTATCGAACTCAATGATTATGATGATAAAGAGGCGTTGCTGCATGAAATTTTTAGTAAGCATCGAGTCGACGATAGTGAGTTGTTTGCTCTAGACTGCGAACTCGTTAAACAGCTGTTGCTGGCATTTGATGGTCAAGTAGTTTATCCGAAAAATATCAATAAGGAGCATGCGTTTGACGATGTAGTGCGGTTGCGAAAACAGGTGTCGCTATTTAGTTTTTATCGAAAAGGACTGAAAAACGGTGACGTGATTGTCTTTGCGCAAGATAAATCCATTAGCGCAACTGTTGCTGGTGAGAGGGAAGTTGAATATGACGGCGAAGTCTATAAATTGTCGCCATTAACCCGTGAAATTTTCCAGAAAAAAGGCAAGCGTAATGCTAGCGGTGCGTACCAGGGTGCAGCTTATTGGTTATTTAATGGTAAAAAATTAAAAGACTTAGAAGACAAGTAAACTATACAAAGCGGAAGGGATAAGTAATGAAATTCAAACATGGAACACGTCGTCGAGCTGCAGAATATGAGAAAGATTGGGTGCAGCGATGGAAAGAGGATGACACATTTAACAAGTCGATTGCGCAACGTCCTGCTGATAATTCTTGGGTTTTTTATGACGGTCCTCCGTTTTTGACGGGAACGCCACACCACGGGCATTTGTTGGTTAGTACGGTGAAGGATACGATGGGACGATTTCACACGATGAAAGGTCAGCGAGTTGAGCGACGTTGGGGCTGGGATTGTCACGGACTGCCAGCGGAGGTTTACGTCGAAAAAACGCTAGGCATTTCTAATAAAAAAGAAATTGGCACAAAAATTAGCGTTTCTGATTACGTCAAGGAATGTCGAGCGGCTATGGTTCGAACTGGCACCGAGTGGGAAGACACGATTGAGCGAATTGGTCGTTGGGTCGAGTTTAAGGGCGCTTATAAAACCATGGATAATAATTACATGGAATCTGTTTGGTGGGCGTTCAAGAGACTTTACGAAGAAGGCAAAATCTACGAAGGCGAAAAGATTTTGGTCTATTGTACGAAGGATGCGACACCGATTTCTAAGAGTGAAGTGGCTATGGAAAATAGCTATCAAATAGACACCGACCCGAGCTTATTCGTCTACTTTAAGCTGGAGGATGAGGATGAATATTTGCTTGCGTGGACGACGACGCCGTGGACTTTGCCGGCAAATATGGTCTTGGCGGTGAATCAGGATGTCGATTATTCTTTGGTGGCGTACGGCGATAAAAAGTTTTACGTTGCAAGCGACCGCGTTGAGAAAGTTATGACGGACGAAAAGCACCAGCCGCTGGAATATTCAATTGTTAAGACGATTAAAGGCTCTGAATTGGTAGGTAAAAGATTTGAGCCGCTATTTGAAAATCGTGGGCCGGCTGCTCATAAAATTCTTCACGCAGATTTCGTGACGACTGATGATGGTACGGGAATTGTTCATATTGCGCCAGCTTACGGTGAGGACGATTATGAATTGTGCCGAAAAAATGACGTTCCAGTACTATCGTTGGTTGACGGTGATGGAAATTACACGGAGGGCAGATGGTTGGGTCGCAACATTTGGGAGGTGAATAAGGAAATAGCGAAGACTTTATTAGAAGAAGGTCGGGCGCTGAAAATTGAATATATTCGTCACGAATATCCGCATTGTCATCGATGTGGTACGAAATTGATGTACCGCGCTCATCCGAGTTGGTTTATGGATATTCAGAGCCAGAAAAAGGAAATGTTGGAGGCGAACGAGCAGACAAGTTGGACGCCAGACAATCTGAGGACTGGACGATTCCATAACATCATCGAGCAGGCGCCAGATTGGAATTTGAGCCGCGATCGTTACTGGGCAACACCAATTCCAGTGTGGAAGGGTGTGAAAAATGATGGCACGGAAGTGGTGAAGGTGATTGGTAGCTTTGCGGAATTTGAAGAAGTTACGGGCCGCAAGTTGGACGATTATCACTTACCGCAAGTTATGGACGTTACGTTTGAGTGCGACGGCGCAGAAATGCATCACATCAGTAAGGTTTTGGACTGCTGGTTTGAATCTGGCTCGATGCCATTCGCTCAGTTCCATTATCCATTTGAGAACAAGGAAAAATTTGAAGCAAGTTTTCCGGCTGACTTTATCATTGAAGCGATTGACCAGACGCGCGGTTGGTTTTATAGCTTAACGGCAGTAAATGTGGCTTTGTTTGGTAAATCTCCGTGGAAGAATTTGATTTGTACTGGATTTATCAATGCTGCCGACGGTAAAAAAATGAGCAAGAAGCTAAAGAATTATACCGATCCGATGGAATTGATGAATAAGACTTCGGCCGACAGCTTCCGATTCTTGATGCTTTCAAGTCCGCTAACAAACGGCGAAAACTTTGCCTTGGCGGATAAGGACGTGATGGATGTAGCGCGTAAGCTTGGTATGATCTGGAATATGTACGATTTCTTCACGATGTATGCTGAAGTTGATGGCTGGGAGTTTAACGGCGATATATCAGATCCGCTTCACGATTTAACAAACCCGTTGGATATTTGGACTGTGTCGAGGTTGCATCAATTGATAACAGAGGTCGAGCGAGGTCTTAATAACTATAATTTGCAGGACGCAACCAAGCCGATCTTGCCGTTCTTAGATGATGCAAGTAACTGGTACGTTCGACGCAGCCGCCGCCGCTTCTGGAAATCTGAAGATGACGGTGATAAAAATGACGCTTACCGCACACTCCATTACGTTTTGGTGCGACTCAGTTATATGCTAGCGCCGTTTACGCCATTCTTAGCGGAAGAATTGTACCATAATTTGACGGGCGATAACGAGTCGATTCATCTTAAAGATTGGTTGCCGGCTGGTAAAATAGATAATTCAATGCTACGCGACATGAATGCACTACGTACTGCGGTAAATGATGGCTTGTCGAAGCGCGCATCGGAGGGAATTAAGGTACGCCAGCCGTTGGCGTCTGTGAAACTTGTCAACACTATTTCTCAGGATACACCAGCGGAAGTTGCGCAGTTCTTGATTGATATCGCCAAAGATGAATTGAATGTGAAATCAGTTGAAATTGTTACAGATTCAGAGTCTGGGTCGGCGCAACCGAGTGCTGTTTATGATCTGACAATCACCCCTGAGCTAAAGCGCGAAGGCTTGATGCGTGAAATCGTTCGCCACGTCCAAAGCGCGCGCAAGCAGGCTGGTCTGCAGATAGATGATCGAATTGTATTGAGTATTTCCAGTGACGATTCTGAAATATCTCAAGCTGTTGACGCTTTCGCCAATGTCATTAAATCTGAAACGCTCGCCGTGGAATTGAATTCTGTGGTCGATGAATCGGAAAAATATGACGCCAAAATCGAGGGTAAATTGGTAGAAATCTCCCTAAAAAAGGCGTAAAAAACTAAGTTATAACGTCTATGCTTGCAAAAGTCAAGGGCAGCTAGTATAACAAGTTCATAGCATAATAATTTGAAAGGATAAGCTATGATTAACTTGATTAAGGCTGGAGCTATTGCTGCATTGGCTACTGTTGGCGTAATATTCGGCAATGTAACCGCGTCTGCGCTGGAGACCACTCCACCAACTGCACCAAAAATAACAGTTTCCGCCGCTCAATATAAGGGTGAGAAAAATACAATTAAGTTCGAGGGAGCTGCGAACGACCACTATCGATTCGTGCTAACGAATGGCACAAATAAGATTCAATTGAAAGGTCCTATTCGTCAAGAATTGATGCAGGGTAGCGAGCTGTCGATTGAGGATTTGGTGAAGAAGTATTACCCAAGTTCCGCCAACTCAATCCCATATGGCACCCCTATCTCAATTGATACATATTGGTTTGACAAAGAAGGCAATTACGATAACTCATTGCGCCAAACTGTCACATTGACTGTTGGTGGCAATCTGACAAAGGCTGTGAAGTTGAATCAGATATCGGCAACATTGAAAAACCCAGAAAGTTTGCCGGAAGCTCCTGCTAATCCAGATCCAGCTACTCCAGCAAATCCAGTAAATCCAGTAAATCCTGAGGCTTCAACTGAATCAGAAAACGTTAATGTAGCGGCTACTCCAGTTCTAGTAGAATCAACCTCAGTTCCAGCTTCTCCACGCAAAGAAGCTAAGCCTACTGAGACTTTAGCTGAAACTGGCGCGAGTGTATACTCAGTTATTGTCGCTGCTATTACGGCAATTACCGCTGGCGGTGCTGCGATTATTAAGCGATCGTAATCTTGTAGATTATCGTAAGAATTTCAGTAAAAAATATCCTCCTCTCCATGGGGAGGATATTCTATTGACTTTTAATCATACTTATGCTAATATATCATTGTTAATTGATAAAAATAAAAAAAGTTATGCAAAATTTATTCAACAAATTATTTGGTAGTAAAATAGGGTTTTCGCCAATCGACCCGCTGGCGGATGGGCTTGCTGAGGAAATTATTAAAGAACAGCGGGAGCCACAGGCGATTCGTCTGGATGCCGACGATATAGAGGATATTCGCAAGTTTTGGTCTCGTGCGGATGGCGGTTTTGACAGATAATAGTGTATAATTAGCTCATGTTAATTGAGTCTTTAATGTTTTTTGCTCGAGCCGGCGGAGGAGGGTCGGGCTCTTCTGGGGGGTCCTTAATTTTGATGCTACCCGCAGCTGTATCGGGCGGTGTGGCAGGCTTTGTAAAAAGGAAGACTAGATCGAAAATAGCAGGCTTCTTGGTGGGTGTTGCTGTTGGACTAGTTTTTAGTTTACTGTATTTAGCCGATTTAATGTGGTTCATATGTGCAGTTATTTCTACTTTTGTGGGGGTCGCTATCTCTGTATTTGTTGATAAGCTCAAAGTATTTCGCCAAAATAGTGAGGCGGCTACGAATACAGTTCGCCAAGCTTCCTCCACTGATTCGTTATGGCAGCCAGATAATCTTACTAATTACGCTAGGCAAGTTTTTGAGAGATTTCAGTATGATTGGAGCAATTTGGACTATGGATCAATCCGTAAATATACAACACAGCGTTATTCTAATCACATAGGTCTGATAATGCAGGCTTTACGTCAAATGGGTCGTAGGAATATCGTCGATAACGTGCGGATAAATGAGGCTATTTTTGCTGATGCGCATGACGATGCTAATAATCAAAGCGATCGGGTGAGTGTAGCATTTTTGGCGGAAGTAGACGATAGGCTAGAGGAGGTTGCTACAGGTAAGAAAATCCGAAGTACTAACGAAGAATTTGCAGAGAAGTGGAACTTTGTTCGTGAAGGCAATGAGTGGAAGTTAGATGGCATAAATCAGCCGACTGAGGACGTTAATACATTAGTTGGCTCGCTGAATAAGTTTGTTAAGGACAATGGTATGTATTTTAGTCTGGATTGGGGTAGGCTGCTTCTTCCGAAGGGTGGTAACTTATTTTTGCCGCGCTATTTTAGCTCTGCTGACGTAAATAACCATGTTATTGGCATTTGGGATGGTGGTATTCTTGTTCAGCTTTATACTTGTGTGCTTAAAAATGGCAATGGATTTACGGACGAGGGTAAAAACAAAGATGAGGTTAACTATCTTATCGGTCAGATTATGCTACCCAAATCTTACGGTGGAATTTTGGTCGACAGGGATGATAATAGCATTTTTAGGAAGCGCGTGATAGCTCCGTTTGGCTACAAAAAAGTCAAAATGGAGTGGGGTGATTTTAATAAACGCTATACTATTTTTGCCACAAACGAAGATCAGGCGGCGAGCTTTGAGTTATTAAATCCGAGTTTTATGGCGTGGCTATATGACCAGGATATAAAAGCTAACATTGAAGTGATGGACAATATAGTTATTCTATACGCCCGGGTTTCTTCTGATGAAAAACGCTATGCGGAAATGTTGGAGATTTTAAGAAGAGCTCATAAAGAGCTGAAAATGTAGGAGGTTCTATGATTACTAAAGCCATTATTCCGGTCGCTGGTTGGGGAACGCGAATGTTGCCGATTACCAAATCTATCGAAAAGTGTATGTTGCCGGTCGGTACTCGTCCAGTGATCGATTATATCGTGCAAGACGTTGTGCGAGCGGGCGTGAAGGATATTTACTTCGTAGTTGGCGAGCAGAGCACACAGGTGCAGAGCTATTATCGATCGAATATTCAATTGAACGATTATTTGCGTCGAGCGGGCAAGCAGGACAAACTTCCTCTGGTGGCACCACTTCGCGACGTCCGAATACATTTTTTAACTCAGCCGGGAACTGGTGGTTACGGCACAAGTATTCCAGTTGGTTTGGCGAGTGAATTCATCGAACAGGGCGAGTCGGCCTTTGTGATTATGGGCGATCAATTCTTTTGGCGCGGTGACGGCGGTTCGAACGCGGCTGATTTGGCAGAGTTGGTAGAATCGCGCGGATTGTCGGCTGGGCTATTAGGAAATCCTGTCGAAGAGGAATTTATTCCACAAACAGGGATCATTGAAACTGACGATCAGGGCAATTTTGTGCGAATAATTGAAAAGCCGAAACTGGAAGAAGCTCCAAGTAACCTCAGCAATTCAAGCTTTTACGTCCTGAACAAAGAGATTTTTGAGTTGGCGCGAACTTTGCCGGCGAACCCTAAGAGGGGCGAGTTTGAGCTAACGGACGCGATTAATGCGTACATCGATGGCGGCGGCGTGATTGCTGTTGGTGAGGCTAAGGGCGAATATATGGAATGCGGCTCACCGAGCGGTTGGCTGAAGGCGAATAATGCTATGGCGAAAAACGCTACTTGCTAACTTGACTATATCGATTTTTTGTGCTATTGTATAGCCTATACATGGAAAAACATCCAAAACAAACAACTATGAACGGAGCCGAAATTAAGAATCCTGGCGAGGTGTTGTCTGCGGAGGGTCTTAAGAATCTTGTAGCTGAGGCTGGTATTGATGGCTCTACTCCAAAGGAGCGGGCGGATCAGTTTAAGAATGTTAGTCTTGAGAATTTTGCTGGGCTTATTGATGAGATTAATAGGGGAGTTCAGGGGTCTGCTGATTCATTGATTTTAGAAGATGGCGTTATGAAAATAGGCGACAAGGAAACTATACCTGTTGAGTATCGCTACGAAGTGATGAGCGAATTGATGAGATTAATAAAAGAATCTTCTGATGATGTTAATCCAGAGCGGCTTGGTGATGTGGCTGCACTTGGTATTGTGCTGCTTCATCCATTTCAGGATGGAAATGGCAGGACGGCTCGAATTGTAGGTTCCATATTCCACGAGGAATATGATGATGGATGGGAGAATAATTACGGTATAGTTTCTGAATCTCGAGATATCGCAAGGGAGCGTGGCGGCTTTATAATTAATGGGTTGTATACTGGACCTTTTGGTCAGGCGCCACTTTATAAGTAATTGCTACTGATGTGTACTTGATTTTATTGCTAGTTTTTGATAGAATTATTAGAGTTAATTCATAATAATTAAGGAACGAAATGAAAGCAGTCGTAAAAATCTCTGGCAAACAATATCTTGTCAGCGAAAAAGAGTCCCTCTTGGTGGATCTCCTCCCTGAAGGCACAAAAGAACTCACTCTCGACGCACTTTTAGTGATTGATGGTGATAAAATCAAGGTTGGTACGCCAACCGTAAAAGGATCTAGCGTTAAAGCTAAGGTCGTAGAAGCGGAAGTCAAGGGCGACAAACTTCGCGTTATCCGCTACAAGAGCAAGAAGCGTGTACACAAAGAAACTGGTCATCGCCAGAAGTACACGAAGATTGAAATTACGTCAATCAAATAATCTAAAGAGCCGCTTTCGTAAAGGAAGCGGTTTTTTGATGTCTGTTATTTATGTTCTGCTCATGCTATAATTAAGGCAGGTAAAAAGGGGAACGAATGACAAAAATCATTGCGGTGACAAATCAAAAAGGTGGCGTCGGCAAAACAACGACGTCAATTAACGTAGCATATTTTTTGGCAAAAGCTGGCAAGAAAACATTGTTGGTGGATTTTGATCCGCAGGGCAATGCCACCAGTGGACTTGGAATAGATAAGCAAAATTTGGGCGCAACAATATCAGAGGTGATTATGCGACAAATTGACCTAGCGAATATCATATTGCCGACGGAATATAAAAATTTATCAATCGCTCCAGCTACACCTCATCTGGCGAATACGGAAGTGGAATTGGCGCAGGCGCAGGGAAGGTTTGTTCGCTTGCGAGAGGCTTTGCAAAAGGCGACGGATTACGATTATATTATTATTGATAGCCCGCCGAGCTTGAGTTTGTTGACAGTCAACGGTATGATTGCTGCTAATTACGTATTGCTCCCGGTTCAGGCGGAATTTTACGCATTGGAGGGGTTGGGGCAGCTTTTGGAAAGTATGAAATTGATAAAGAAGGGGCTTAATCCACCTCTGGAATTATTGGGTGTTTTGTTGACGATGATGGATTCCAGGACTACATTATCTGGGCAGGTTCATGCTGAGGTTAAAAAGTATTTTCCAGATAAGATTTTTAAGAATAGCATTCCGAGAAACATTCGCTTGGCTGAAGCTCCTAGTCATGGCGCGCCAGTTGGAGCGTATGATCGTTTTTCAAAAGGTTCTCGGGCTTATAAGGCACTGACGAAAGAAATTATAGAGAGGGTGGAACGATGAAAAAAGGCTTAGGTAGAGGTTTTGGGTCATTGATCCCGACCAATTTGATTGATGAAACGTTCGATCCGACAGCGCAACAGGACGTGAAAGTTTCTCATTTGAGAGATATTGCTATTGATCAAGTCGTCCCAGATCCAGATCAGCCGCGTCGCTTTTTTGATGAGAATGCTTTGAATGAGTTGACGGAATCGGTGCGCGAGCATGGTGTGGTTCAGCCGATTGTTGTGACGCCAAAAGGCGATAAATATCTGATCGTGGCGGGCGAGCGACGTTGGCGTGCGGCGAATAGGGCGAATTTAACAGAGGTGCCGTGTATTGTCAGGAGTATGAGTGACCAAAATCGCTTGGAGACTTCTTTGATTGAAAACTTGCAACGACATGATTTGAATGCGCTTGAAACTGCGACTGCTTATCAAAAATTGCGCGATCAATTCAATATGACGCTGGAGGAAATTGGCAAGCGTTTGGGTGGCAAATCTATAAGTGCAGTCAGTAATACATTGAGGCTACTGAAATTGCCGAAGTCTGTGCAGCAGGCGTTGTTTGAGGGGCGATTAAATGAAGGGCAGGCAAGGCCTCTAATCGGCTTGCCTGATGATGCCGCGGAAGATATTATGGAGCGGGCTATTCGCGAGGAGTGGTCAGCGCGACGGATTGAACAAGTTGTTACTTTGTGGAAGCAAGCGAAGGCTAGTCCAATCGAGAACAAACGCCGCCCAGCAGATATGCCTCATGCAGATGCTATTGAAAGCCTTTCAAAGCGATTTGGAACAGGGGTAAAAATCCGTACAAACGGCCGTGGAGCTGGTCAGATTAGTATCAAGTTTAAGGATAATCTTGAATTTGAACGAATAAGAGAATTGCTCGAAAAGTAATTTTTATTAGAACGAGCGAATTTTATTGAACGGGAATATTCGTAGGCTGACTGGTCCGACGATATCATAAAGGGGGATTGGTCCCATGCAGTTTCGAGAGTCGCAAGAATAGCTTCCTTGGCGGTGATCGCCCATGACGAATATTGTGCCTTCTGGCACGGTCGTATCGACATCTCCAGAAGTAGGCTGTCCTGGCTCATTTTTATTGACTGAGGTGTCAGGGTTAAATCCGTCGGGGTTCTCTGTATTGTAAACAGTTACGGTGCCGTTTTTTACAGCAACTCGCTCACCAGCAAAGGCAATTACACGCTTAACGATGTACTCATCTTTGCCTGTCGAGGCGTTGAAATTCGGATTCTTAAACACAATTACTTGTCCGCGCTTTGGAATATAATTTTTATTCTGCAATTTTGAACCGGTGACGGGCAATCGATTGACGATCAGACGATCGCCGGTGTACATCGTCGTTTCCATACTGGCGCCTTCAACATTGAAAGTTTGAAATACAAATGTGTTCAATAAAAGTGTGCCGATCACCACGCCAACAACGAAAATGACCATTCCCAGGCCATCTTGTAATTTCGGATGACGATCCATAAAAGTAGCGTCCATTGTTTCAATTATAAGCGTTTTGTGTGTTATAATCAATAGATATGAAACCACGCAAACAGTCGATGGACGGATTTGTCGCCAAGCGACCACAGCGAACTTCGTTGGGGGAAATTACTAGCAAAAAAACGACTACGCTCGGGCATCCTCGTAGTAACGAAGATAGTCCGCAAGTGTCGAATAATGCGACAAGGAATATTCAGCAACCAACTTCTGCTAATAAATTAAAGCAGAATATTAGCGAATCGTTGGCGGCAATTGATAAAAACACCAAGCCTTCTCATCGGCAGGAGCGTAAACAGAAGCGTAAGAAAAAGTTAATTACCAGGATTATTCTTGCGATTATCGGAATTATTATTGCAATTGTGGCGGGCTGGCTGCTATTAAAATTATGGCAGACGATGAACTCGGTGTTCCATAACGGCGGAATCTTAGGGTTGTTCTCACAGCAGAAGCTGAAAGAGGATGCTTATGGCCGAAGTAATGTGCTGATTTTAGGTACAACAGATGACGATCCAGACCATCCAGGTGCGACATTGACCGACTCGATGATGATTCTTAGCGTCAATCAGACAAAGAAAGACGCGTATATGTTTAGCATTCCGCGTGACTTGTATGTAAAATTTGGCATGGCGTGTAATTCTGGCTACGCTGGTAAAATCAATGAATATTTTGGCTGCGTGAATAACGGAGATAGCGCGCAAGCGGAAGCCGAACGAATGGATAAGACTAAGAAATTCATCGGCGATATATTCGGTATGGATATTCAGTATGTGGCGCATATTAATACTGCGGTGATTCGTGATGCTGTCAATGCGGTCGGCGGAGTTACTGTTGACGTACAGAGTCGTGATCCGCGGGGAATCCTTGATCCAAGCATGGACTGGATGTGTCGAGCGAAGGAATTGAATTATCAGCAACGTCGCGAACGATGTCCAACGGGTCACTATATGCAATTAACTAACGGCAAGCACGAAATGGACGGCGAAAAAGCGATGTGGTTCTCTCGAGCGCGTGGTTTGGTGGCGCCAACTTACGGATTGGAGCAATCCAACTTTGACCGAGAGAAAAACCAGCAGTTGGTTATGATGGCGCTGAAAAGCAAAGCTACTTCCACGGGAACATTGACTGACTTTGGTAAGGTGACGTCTCTGATGGATGCTATGGGCAAAAACTTGCGCACAAATATTGACACGAAAGAAATCCGCACAATTATGAACCTTGGCTCGGAGATAAAAGAGTCTGATATTCACAGATTGAGTTTTGTGGAGGAAAATAACGTGCTTATGACCACTGGTACGGCAGGTGGCGCAAGTATAGTCCAGCCGGCTGCGGGATTATATGATTATGACGACATTCGCGCTTATATAAAGTCTGAGATTTACGCAACGCCGTTATCTAAGGAAAAAGCCACGGTTGCTGTCTTGAATGGTTCTGGTGTGGCTGGCGCAGCGCAGAAAGAAGCGGACAAATTGACAGAATTAGGAATGAAAGTTGTTCATGTCGGCAATGCTCCAGGTAATGAAAAGCTAGGGAAGACTCAAGTTTATCAATTGCCAGCTGGTAAAGAAAAAACCGCCACAAAAGATAAATTTAAGGAGTTGTACGGCTCGGTTTCATCAGATTCCTCGAAGTATAATTTGAATGTTGACGCACAATTTATCGTTGTTGTGGGAACTGGCTCATAATTTGGTATAATAGAGTAAGTTATGGAGTTACTGAAAACTGTTAAACGAAGAACGTTTTGGAGCGAGTTGGTTTACTATGTCTTAAATATTGGCTTGGCGGCGGCATTGCTTGTTATTGCTCAAGCATTTCAGACCCCGTTTCCAGCGTTAGCGCTTGTCGTGCTGAGTAAATGGCGTATAATTGCCGTTCGTCCGCGTTTTTGGTGGGCAAATATTCAGGCTAACTTGGTTGACTTAACGGTCGGAATTGGTGTTGTTGGTCTGATGTATCTACCTACGTCAGTGTTTTATTTCCGCGTAGCTTTGGCAATACTATATGCAATTTGGCTAGTTGTGATTAAGCCGATGTCTAAGCGCTGGCAGGT
Source organism: uncultured Candidatus Saccharibacteria bacterium (assembly GCA_937875955.1). Classification (GTDB taxonomy): domain Bacteria; phylum Patescibacteriota; class Saccharimonadia; order Saccharimonadales; family Saccharimonadaceae; genus Nanosynbacter. The sequence goes on from CALFHE010000022.1 coordinate 18,068, forward strand.
CGCCATGCAGTCGTTGATCTCTATTTTCGTTGGCGTAACTGCGCTGATGGTGGTGTCGTACGAGTGGCCAGTTTCTGTAGTTGTTATTCTGATGTTCTTGATTGGTTATAGTTCTGCGCGCCATTTTCTACACAGTTATGACGAAGAACAAACGGTTTTACTTTCGGCAATCTGGGGACTTGTCTTTGCTGAACTGGGTTGGCTGTCGTACTATTGGACTTATAGCTATGGAAAGTCATTATTTGGCGGCGTTTCACAGGTTACAATAATCTTATTGCTATTCTCGCTTGTCGCCAGTAAAGCTTACCAATCTTACAACAAACACAAAGCTATTCGGTTTTCAGACATATCCGCTCCAGTGATTCTTACAATCGGAATTATCTTAGTGATGCTAGTGTTCTTAAATTCTGTAGTAATTTAATCTTTAGCACCAGTGAAACGCAGGACTAGGATGTAATTGAGAACTCTCTCTTTTACAAAACCATTTTTCACGGCTTCGTCAATTATTCTATTGTGCTGCTGGGGGTCCGCCTCGATAAACAATAAACCTTCTGAAGTGAGACATCGTGGTGCTTGTGAGATCAATTGCAATATCAACTTCAATCCTTCGTCTTCGGCAAAAAGCGCAATTTTTGGTTCGTATTGAAGTTCTGGAGATACGTCCCAATTTTTGTCAACGTAAGGCAAATTGGCAAATATATAGTCGACTGGTTTGAGCTGGCCATTAAGTAATGATTGCTGTTGAATATGGATGTCCACATTTAAGGCATTCGCATTTTTTTCTGCAATATTTAAGGCTGGTTTGCTGATATCGGATAAAATTACCGACAAGTTGCTTCTCTCTAATTTGGCAGTAATTCCCAGACAGCCAGACCCTGTGCCAACGTCAATTAAAACTTTTTCGGCAATTTCACTGGCGGTCAGTTCTAAGAACAATGAAATTAGATCTTCAGATTCAGGGCGGGGAATTAAAACAGAGGGAGATACGGTAAATCTACGCCCGTAAAATTCTTTATAGCCCAGAATATAGGCGATCGGTACGCGGTCTAATCTTAGGTCTAGTCTGGCATTTGCGATGTCAAATCTTCTGGGGTCAATTTCTTCGTCCAGGTGGGCGTGTAGGTAAGTGCGGTTTTTTCGTAAAGTGTTGGCTAATATCAATTCAGCGTCTAATCTGGCGGACGGGATGTTTGCCGTTTTTAAGGATTTTGTGGCAATTTTTAGCCATTCAGAGATGATCATGCTGCTAATTATAACATATATCTATGGAATGTAAAAAGTAAAATGCTTGCAAAAACTGAGAAAAATGGTAAAAAGTATTGACAAATCAAGAGAGAGAGAGAGTATTATAGGCTTCATATCATTAGCGAAAGGAATGAATATATAATGGAATTGCCAAATAATACGTACAGTAGCGAAGCCGCAAAGCAAATGGAGTTTGCAGAAGGGTTTAATCCTGAACTGACGACCGAAGAAAAGTTGCAGGCGGCAGTGGAATTTGATGATCTGGTTCAGTCGACATTGCTTAGATTTGCGGAAGACGCGAAAACTCACGATCACGACATAATATTTTCAGATAGGATACAATCGGAAGTCTCATTAGAAATTCCTCAGAAAGATGGTTCTGTGGTGTCTATCGGTGTATATTCAGGATCTCTAGATAATGGCACTAAGTTTCGAGAAATTACATTCGTAGAAAGAGGTGTAGGAGGGTATCATCGATATTATATAGAGGATGACTTTGTTTTAAGGTATGATGACAATACGCCCTTCTCTTCAATGGAAGAAGATGATGACAAAATTGATATGAGTATGATGAGTGATGATGAGATATATGAGTGTGCAGTTAGAGCTATGCGTAAAACCAATAATCTAATAGAGAATTGTAAATTAGAGCAACAAATGGGGCTAAATCGTCAACCGGTCGGTGTGGACGAAATAAGTAAGCTGGCGGAGCTATTGGAGTCAGCTGAAGTTTTTAAGTTTAATTACTAGCATTCTGAGCTTTCAGCTCACGCTCATATCTCTGTAGATTTTCAA
>CALFHE010000023.1 GCA_937875955.1 uncultured Candidatus Saccharibacteria bacterium
TTGAGAAAAAACTAATAACATATCCAATACTAAACACTTGCATATTTATTATTTGCTTTCCTCCCATTAAAGTAGCTATTGAAATAATCGCCGCTATTACAACTAGCCACAATCCACACGCTCTCTTATAATTGAATTCTAACTTTTCATCTTTATTATAATTTAAAAAAGCCATAAATATCTCCGATAAAATTATCACTACTATTATATCACTGCAACGATAAAGCCTAAAAATCGTAAGCATTTATTATCAACATATGATAAACTAATCTCATGGAAACGCTTATATCTATAGTTATAGTAGCCGCCGCAATTATTTTTCTGGCAATCAAAACAAGGCAGGGGACCGACGGCGACACAAGCCCAATTAAAACCCCAATAAAGAAAGAATATGTATACATCAAAAAATCTTGTGCAATGACGCCAAGTGAATTATCGTTTTATAAAACACTACACGAAGCGGTAAACGGATGTGTAATTATACCTCAGGCTCATTTAAGCATGTTTTTGGATCACGAGATAAAAGGGCAAAGTTGGAAAGCAGCTTTCGCGAAAATAAACGGCAAATCTGTAGATTTTCTAATTTGCACCAATGATATGAAACCTCTCATAGCTATTGAGCTTGATGATAGTACTCACAGCCAGCCCGATCGAAAAACGCGCGACGATTTTGTCAATTCGATCATGGCCAATACTAACATGCCCCTACTGCGATTTAAGGCAGGCGAATGGAATAGTGAAATAATTAAGCACAGAATCACCCAAGCTCTTTCGCAAAATTAGCGATTAAAAAACAATAGAACAAAATACGAACTAATTATTAGTTGATTTTTAAGCGTGCATAAAGCCGAACCGGCTGAGTATTTATATTAATAAATTTTGCACAATACAAGCATAAATTATAAATCCGAGCTAATGCAGATAAACCAATATACAACATAAAACACACCAAGCCGACAAATAGGGCGGTTTATAAAACAATAAACTACAAGTAGGTTAAATTTGGTAAAAATGAGATAAATTTATCGCGAAGAAAGACGATGGAATAATCGTGTTTTAGATATAGTTTTAATGTCGCACAATGTACCTTTTACGAAATAATAAATACCACATAAAGATGAATATACAATAATTCGCTAACACCTTAAAAACGAACTTTTTCTAGTAATTCGGCCAGGGGATTCTCTATTATATACAACCTCATAAAACATACCGTCTTTTATAAAAAAATACACCAACAAAATACGAACTTAAAAAATATTTTTTAATTCCAGCACTATACATGCCGGAGTGCTACATTGATATTTTTACATCAATATAAACTCTGAGTATGCGCGCCGTAAACTCGTTAAGTTTTCCACAATACATTTTATATTATTTGACATTTTTATATTTTTATTGCCCTACTCCCCTAGCTTATCATTTTGTAATTATTTGACTTTTGCATATTTTTATATTGTTGTATATATTTTCTACACCATACAGAAATAGAACAAAAAGAGAACTTACTCTATCCAGAAGAGAAGTTGACCGCCCTACTTATAGAACGACCTCTGATCTACCCTGACGTCTATATACCCTGGCTTCGCGCCATTATTATCCAAATAACTCAAAGTAGCTATCGCCTGTTTAACCTGAGCTTGAGCAGACCTATCTACCGTCATACGAATCTGGGTCTCCCTGCCCTCGACCTTAAACCAGACTTGGCGTACAGTATTAGCCGGCAGAATAACCTCTGAAACATTCATTTTATGTTGCGAAAATTCAGACACAGCTTGACCAAGGAAACTCAAGAATTGACGATTGATAACTTCTTGACCGCCTCTGGTTGGCAGACCACTCTCGTCACGAACAGCAACCGTGGGCGCGGTAAAATAATTCCGCTCAAAAGTAACGCCGCTATCATCAACAAAATAAATCTTATCTCCGGAAGACCACTGAGCCACCGGCTGCCGAAACGTCAACTTAACGGCTGATCGCGCCAGAAAATCTCCCTCCACGCGAATGTTTTTTACCTCAGGAGCTTTCTGCAAAAAGAATTGCTTGAGGTCATTATTATTGAGGAAAAACCGAAATCTCTCCGCTGGATGAGCGCTGTAATATTCATTAAGAACGCCCACGTATTTATTAGCGCTACTGGAACTCTTTGCGTCGGGAGTTTGGATTGAAATATTGATTGTCAATTGAAACAAAAGGAATATCACAACAAGCAAACTTACCGCAGTCGCAAACATTTTCCGCATTACACGGCGACGTTTTTTCACCAATTCGTGCGTCTCGAGTCTTTCAGAAGTCTCCAAAGGGGAGGATGTTTGGCGGCTATTAAGCATCCTGTTCCGACGATACGATTGGGCAGGCAAATCCTCGTAATTCTCAGTTCGACGACGCGCCGCAATTTCTCGACGACTTAGATTTTCGTCCGATTTTTTCTTAGACAAGGGGAATTTCACTTTCGCCTGCCCTGCCTTCGTACAGTAGTAAGAATAATCTTCGCCATATCTTTAGCCGCGTTTGGCTTGGCAAATTTACCAAAGTTATCGCCCAGACCTTTAAGAATTTTCTGAGATTTTAACACGCCAATTATTTTTCGTGCCAATATTTGATTGTCCTTATCCAGCTCATCTTCGGAAACTATCAACGCCGCCAATGCGTTCTGGTAAACCTTAGCGTTTTTCAATTGATGTCCGCCCGTCAAATGACCGTTAGGGATGATGATTGTCGGTTTATGTAGCGCCGCCAACTCCAGAAGAGTAGTCGCCCCTGCCCTGGTCACGACTATATCCGCCGCCGCCAAAACTTCCGCCATTCCGTTGTGAACAAACGCCTGCAATCGCCAGCCCTCCCGCTCGTCGGTTTGCTTGAGAATTTCTTCATATTGCTGATTTCCCGATATCAAAAATACCGAAGCCTCAGAAAGCAGGTTTTCCCTAATTGCTACAATCGCGGAATTAATTCGCCCGGCTCCGAGTCCACCGCCAGTGATAACAACTAGCGGTTTATTGACATTAAAGCCTAATTTTTCTTTCAATTCCTTCCTCTCTGCCTCAGAATATGGATGGAATTCTGGCGCAACTGGAATGCCAACATATGAAGCTTTTTCCGGTGGATAATTGTAATAATCAAGCGGCGCGCCCGTGCCGATAGCTTTTGCGAAGGGACTCAGCAAGCGATTCGTCAAACCTGGATGCGCGTCAGAATCATGCAAAACCAACGGAATTCTTAATAGCCGAGCTGCATAACCAACCGGCAAACAAACATATCCGCCCTTAATGAAAATAACGTCTGGACGCCACTTCATAAGCTTAAATAAACTCTGAAAAAATCCAACCATCACCTTAAAACCGTCGCGCAAATTTGGAAATAAAATTGACGGATGTAGATGAAATGAGATGCTTTTTCCGTGATATCGGCGTAATTTTCCAGCAATAATCAAATCGACTGGAATATCCTCATCGAACTTAGCAAAAATCCCGCGCGCGCTGGCGCCAAATTTTTTATCGCACCAAAAACGAAGCTCGTGATCACCAGTTTTCTGTAATTCTCTAAATACGGCTACCACTGGCGTAACGTGTCCGCCTGAGCCGCCGCCGACCGCTAAGATCTTGGCCACTTTCACCCTCCTCTAATGCTTTATGTGACGTATATTTGGAAATTTGAAAAACTAAACCGAGCGCTGCCGCGATAAACAACATACTTGTACCGCCATAACTTAATAATGGCAATGGGATTCCGGTAAGTGGCGCTAATCCTGTCATTGCGGCAATATTCAGTATCACGTGAGAAGCAATCCAGCCAAAAATTCCCGCCACAATTAGCCGCAATGTCACGTTCGGGAGTCTCGCGGCTACGTGCAAAATCGACAATAATAATGCTGTAAATAGCGCCAATATAGCCATTAAACCGACAAAGCCAAACGTTTCTCCCATGACGGCAAAGATTGAGTCGTTAGTCGCCTCTGGAAGATATCCTGTCGCCTGAACACTCTTGCCAATTCCAAGCCCTAGAAGCCCGCCAGAACCAATCGCAATCCTGGCCTGCTGAATGTGATAATTCTTATTTTCTTGACTACTATTACCCTTATGGCTGTCGCCCTGCACGAAAGTCATAACGCGCTCGATTCGGTGCGGCGACGTAAAAATCATCACCAAGCCACAAAGTGCAACAATCGCCAGAATCTTCTTAAAAATCTTCCAATCAATTCCAGCCACCAAAATCATTGATAAAATAATCGCTATCAACGAAATTCCCGTTCCCAAGTCTTTTTGCAAAAATACAATCATCAGCAGCGACAAGCCGGAAATAATGCCCAGCGGAATGATAGTTTCTTGGATGTCGTTCAATTTTCCCTGTTGCGACCGCCGCCCTAAAAATCCCGCCAAAAACAACAGCACGCCATATTTGAGTAATTCCGACGGCTGGAAGCTTCCCAGTACGCCTAATTGAAACCATCGATACGCACCGTTAGTTTCTTGCGCAAATGACAAATGAAGCACCGCGCCCGAGAGAAATAGTAAAATACATAGCGCAAATCCAGCGTAAAGAATGTATTTTGATCTCTCGCCAATAAACCATTTGTACGGCGTAAAGTAAAACGCAGAAAAAGCCACTATGGCAATAAACACACTCGTCAGCTGCTTGCCAAAGAAATACGTATCGCTATAATTCGTGCCGTAAGCATAATTCATCACATTAGCGCGTTGCGGCCCCAGCGCATACATAACAATCAGCCCAAGTAGCAGCAAAAGCCCCATATAAAGCACAATCTGGTACATCGGCCGATGACTTCGAACCGGCTGAGCAATAGATTGACGATTTTTGGCGACCGAATTACGCAATATGACCTCCAGCGAGCGCCAGCATCACGCCAATGAATGCCATCACGCAGCCAATGACCCAGAAGCGCATCGTCACTTTAGTTTCTGGCCAACCAATCGCCTCCAAGTGATGATGAATCGGCGCGGATAGGAAAATCTTTCTCTTAAACAGCTTCTTGCTGACGATTTGAGTCAAGCTGGATCCCGCCTCAATTACAAACAACAAGCCAATCACAGGAAGTAGGAGTAGAGAGTCGGTCAGCATTGCCACAACGCCCAAACACGCGCCATAAGCGAAACTTCCAACATCGCCCATGAAGAATCGAGCTGGATAAATATTGAACCACAAATAGCTCAAAAGCACACCAACAACCGTAAAGCAGAATCCCGCCAATATAACATGTTGTTGCAATAAGGCAATCACACCAAACGCCCCAAAGCTAATACCAAGCAGCCCACCTGCCAGCCCATCCATTCCGTCAGAAATATTAACAGCGTTACCAGTAGCCACCACCGCAAATGCGAACAAAGGAACAATCAACCAACCAATATTCACCTCGCCCACAAACGGCACATGGAAACTTGCCACACCCAGTTTGGCAAAGAAAAACCAACCAAGCACCACGCCAATCAACGTAATCAGCGCAAACTTCACTGGACTACGAAGCCCAGCCGCGCCGCCGCCCAAACCACGCAGATTGATGATATCATCAATTAGCCCAACAATTCCGCCACCAACCAACGCCGCCAAAGGAAGCCAGGTCTGTGCTCGGTCTAAATTGAAGAAAATCGTCACCACAAAGATTGAAATTACGCCAATCACTCCAGCCATCGTCGGGATGTTTCGCCGCAATTTTGCCGCTTGGAATTTGGCGAAAATCTTCAGCTTTTTCCCGTCAGTACTCTCCGACCTTTGGCGCTTCCAGAAGCGATATCGATAAGCGAAAAACGTATAAATTGGCGTTAAAAACATCGCTAGTAAAAACGCGCCGACGCTCAGTAAAAATACGTGCGTCAATTCATTGGTCATTGTTTGTAAAGCTATTCCCATATTTATTCCTTTGGTGCTATTTTCATATAATCAATCATCCAGTTGGATATATCTGTAAAAATTGGTCCAGCGTGAAGATTTCCTTGCAAATTAATCCCCTTGCCTGGAGCCGCTACACGTACCATTATGACATATTCGGCGCCATTTTTTCCACCACCATAACCAATATATGTAGCAATCGTTTCTTTTTGAGTGTAAGCGCCATTAACCACCGCTTCAGAAGTACCAGTTTTTCCACCAATTTCATAGCCAGATTTGTCACTCTTTGACAAGAATGAAGATCGGCGCGCCGTCGTTAGCATCGTTCGCATCTGCGATGACGTGCCGCCGCTTACGGTTTGGCGAATGACTTTATTTTCCGACGATTTCAGATTGCCAGATTCGTCAATTGTACCAACGAGAACGGTTGGTTTGTAATATTGACCGCCGTTAACCAGCGACGAAAATCCAGCCGCAACTTGAACCATAGTCAAGTTCATACTCTGCCCGTAAGTCATAGCCGAATAACGAACCTCATTTCCTTCAGCACTATCCGGCGGGTAAATATAGCCCGAAGCCTCACCCAGCTCAATTCCAGTTTTAGCGCCAAAGCCAAATTTATCGTGATAATATTCATACAAAGTCTGGCGAGCCGGCAAATTAATCTGCGATCCATTTCCTAATTTTCGAATCGCGGTAATCGTACCAACGTTGAGCGAATTGTTAAACGCGCCTTGAATCGTCATCGTGCCACTCAAACCCCTCAAGGCATTACACATCGTGCGGTCAGCGACTTTAATACAATCGGTATTATTATATGTACTAGACGGGGTGATAACACCCTTGTCAATTGCCGTAGCGAAGCTAAAAGATTTGATAATCGATCCCGGCTCAAATGGCACCATCGACGCGCTATCTACAAACACCGACCCATTTTTCTGCTTGGCAAAATCCGCTGGATTATAAGTCGGATAATTCGCCATTGCCAGAACTTGACCGTTTTTCGGATTCATAACAATCACACTTCCCTCAGTAGCGCCAGCCGCTTCAATTCCCTTTTTCAACGCCAATTCAGTCTGGTTTTGAATATTCCTGTCCACCGTCAGCGCCAAATTGTCACCAGATTTCGCCTCAATTCGCATATTATTTTTTCCAACCGTCAAAGGTATATTCCTCACGTCAGTTACAGATTGCAATAGTCCGTCCCGACCCTTAAGTTGCTTATTCAAAGAACCTTCGACGCCATATTGACCTTCGCCAGCCGCATTCACAAATCCAAGCACGTGCGCGCCCAGTTCACCCTCAGGATAATTTCGAATAGAGCTTTGCTGGTATAGCACGCCCGCAAAGTTTTTCTTTTTCAATTTTTCCGCTTGAGTTCTGGTAATATTTTTCGCCAAAACTTCATAGCGCGACTTTTTATTATTGAGTCGCTCGGATACATTTTCCGTCATTTCGCCGCCAGCAATTTCCCTCAAACTATCAACAAGCTGATTCCGCTCTTTATCATCAATCGACTGCGGGTCCGCAATCACCGTATAGACCGCCTGATTAAGCACCACAGGAACTGGCGTTTTTCCGTCCATCATGTAAATTTTCCCGCGCTCCGCAGGAATGATAAATTGACGCTGCTGACTCGCCCGCGCCAACTCCGTATACTTGCCATATTGCAAAATCTGCAATTGGAATAATCGCAACACAAAAGCCGCCATCACTACTAGTAAAGCGATGGCTAACCAACCAGTTCTTGAACGAATAAGCCGCTGCATATTGCTTATCCTATTATATCACTATTGTGCGTAATGCGTTTCAGTCGTCGTCATAGCTGAAGCGACATTGCTATTCTTCACCTTCTCTAACGCCGTCAAGCGCGCATTCTGCACTTCCAATTCTGACTTTTTTGCGCTTAGTTCGGTGATTTTTGTATCCAGGCTCTGAGCTTCATATCCGTAAGCTGTAAGCCTGGTTGCCTGAGTAAGATAAATCAAGCCCAGTACTGTAATCATCAATGCAACTAGCACTGTATGAGCAACAGGACCAAGTTTGACCTGAGACTGAAAACGTGTAGAATTCTGATTTCGGCGCAATTGACCGTGTGAACGTCGTGAAGTAAATGTGGTGGTGTTTGTCATTTGTCTCTATCTTTTATGTTTATATTTTTGTATTTAACATAACAAACCAGCCCGCCCGTTAAAGACAGGCTGGTTTTTATAAGGTATATTCCGGAATACGCCTCAGTTTAGCCGCGGCGTACTGAAACAGTCTCTGCCTTGTCTGTATTCTGGAATTCTACTTTGATGTGGATTGGCATAATAGCCTCCTTCTTTTTGTTTTATTTTTTCACGGCGTATCGAAATTTTGCACTTCGACTACGCGGATTGTGAACATCTTCAGCTCCAGACACTGGTTTTTTCTCTGGGACAATTAGCTCAGCTTCATAGCCAGCCGTTGCTTGCTCCGAAAAGTAACGCTTAATCAACCTATCTTCCAAGCTATGAAAACTAATTATTCCTACTCGCCCGCCCCTATTAAGTAAGCGTGGCAAAAGTGGCAATAGTTCTTCAATCAGCTTAAGTTCTCGATTGACTTCAATGCGTAGCGCCTGAAAGGTACGAGTCGCAGGATGATGTTTCATGCTACCGCGACCAACGGTTTGCTTAATCAGATCAGCCAGCTCAGTCGTTCCCTGAATTGGTCGAGCTTTGACAATTGCCTGCGCAATTCGCCTTGCTCGTCCGGGATTTTCCTCGCCGTAACGAATAATCAGCTGCGTCAAATCATCAACCGAATACGAATTGACAATATCCGCTGCTGTGATTTCCGTCCGATTGTCCATCCGCATATCTAGCGGACCATCAAATCTGAACGAAAAACCTCTCTCTGCTCTGTCAAGCTGCGGTGACGACACCCCCAAATCAGCCAAAATCACGTCAAACTTACGCCCCTGCTTGACCAAATCTTGCGCCGCACTCACAAAATCTTTGTGAATTAAAGTTACGCCTTTTTCAGCCAAATCGCCCAATGTCTTAATCGCGTTTTCGTCGCGATCTACTAACACTGAGTTCAAGTAATTATCCGTCCTATTTAAGAATGCCCTGGCATGGCCGCCATAGCCAGCCGTCAAATCGAGATACGACTCGCCTTCGACTGGCTGCAGCTTACTAAGGGTTATCTCCAAAAGTACGGGAACATGAATCGGTTCGCCTGTCTTAGACTCTTCCGACTGTGGTGGATGTTCTTTAATACTCATCATTATTCCATTATACAGAAATAATGCTCGAGATCACCTAACTGGATATTTAATTCTGGCTTTTTTGTATTTGTGTTTTGTTTGTTTTTGTTGTCTTAGAGTGGAAATTTGTTGATTGTCAGTAACAACCATGTTTTCCAAAGAGACTTATGTGTGAGGTGGAGTTTTTTTGGGAGGTGTTTGAGGAAGGTGCGTTGCCGTTTTTAATGTGGAGCAAATTGCCACATGCCATTTTCAAATACCCAGATAGTTGATCTCGAGAGGTTTCTAATTGTTAAAGTGCTTAGCCAATCTACTATTCCGCATTCTCGGCCGCTATTAGCCGAAAATATTCCCCTGCTCGCACAGCAACGACTTCTCTGTCAATTCCAGCGTAGTCGAGCAAATGCTGCTCAATCGTCACTCGTCCTTGTTTTTGGTCGAGCGCCGATGCGGTTTTACCTCGTCGGAATTTAACGTTCAGGTCGGCAACTCGCTCGTCCAGAATACTTCCCGTTAGAGCACTTTCCACTTCCCGATCCCAGATTTGCTGTGGATATAAGTGGAGATATTTGCCAAACCCGCGAGTTAACACGACGCCTGATGCAAATTCTGCCCTGAGCTCAGCCGGAATTGTCAAGCGTCGCTTGTCGTCCAACTTACGCTCAAAGTAATCTGTCTGCACGTCGCCCTTCCTTCGTGGTAGATTAGTTGTTTTTTGTAGTGGATGTTTGTTTTTGTTGGTGATTTTCCATCAACTTTCGTTCCACTGACTCCACTATACTACCCACACCTACCCACTTGCAAGCCCTTTTTTTGACTTTTTACCCATTTTTGCATCAAATAAAAACTTTTCCACATTTTTGTGGAAAAGCCTAGTGTTGGGTTGATGTAAGTCTACGCTATTTAATAGTTTTAGGCAATGGATTAGCACTTAAAGTTATTTCAGGCCAGCCTACAGTTGAAAGGCAAACTAGTATACGCTTTTAACAATAAAAAGAACACCGGCGAACCGCTCAATTAAGGCGATTTAGTTCCGGTGGTTCTTAGCGTCAGTATAGTAAATAATCCTCAATAAATCAATAGTGATAAGCTCCAACGCCCTCTTCAATAAACTACTAATAAGATCTAAGGACCACGTCCCTATATCTCTCAACAGACTCTCTACTTGCCTGCCTCAAGACCTCGTCAATTGCCAGCGCATCAGGAGAAACTTCCAGCGCCCTACGGTTAATTCCGTATAGATATAAATTGTCCAAATCTCGCACGCGACTCAAAGCCACATAACCCATACCTTCAACAAACGCCTTTCTCAGATCAATCTTAGCCGCATCCAGTGTCATTCCCTGACTTTTGTGAACCGTTATAGCCCACGCCAAACGCAGCGGAACCTGAGAAATACTCGCTCGTTTGCGCTCTCCGTCCCGCAATTCCCAAACATCCGGCACCATCGTCACCCGATGACCATCTCGAAACTCAACAACCGGATATTCCGTCAGCGGCTCAAAATCAACCACCGTGCCGATACTTCCATTGGCATATAATTTCTGTGGCGAATTTTTAACCGCCATCACCAACGCGCCCAGTTTAATCACCAGATTTTCTGGCGCCAGGACCGACCTTTGCAGATTCTCTACATAAATTTTCGAGCCCGTCGTCGTTTGCTGATACGAACGCTCTTCTCCCGACAATTCCGCCAATTTTTGAATATTGATATCATCGACATCAACGTTTACGGTGTGCAGTTCTGTGATATCGCCATCTGGCGGCTCAATTTCCGTGCGCGCCAGCAACGCCTCGACGTGACGTCGCCTAACATCGCCAGTTCTTAAAGCGATCAGAATCTCCAAAAGCTGCTCATCATTCTGACGATATTGTCGCTCCAAATACAGAACCGCCGGCTGAAGTTCTTGCCAAGCATCAGAATAAACCACAAAACCGCCGCCCTGCTCATTTGGGCGATTCACTGGCGGCAATTGGAAAAAGTCGCCACTCATCACCAGCTGAATACCACCAAACGGCTGATCATTTTCCCTGACGGTTCGTAAAACTTTATCAATCATATCCAGCCGAAAATCGTGAAGCATTGAAATCTCGTCAATGATCAACACGTCGGTTTTAGAAATCACATCACGCCGCGTTTTTGACAATCGTTCAAAAAAATTGTTCGGCAAACGATCACTCACGCCAATGCCACTCCAGCTGTGAATCGTATTGCCCCCAAGATGCGTCGCCGCCAGACCAGTTGTCGCTGTTACCGACACCTTTTTACCTCGTTTTCGTGCCTGCGCAATAAAAGTATTCAACAGGTGAGTTTTACCCGTTCCAGCCGCACCAGTCAGCAACGCCGACCGACCGCTCAGCAAAATAGCCAGCGCTAATTCTTGATCCATTTTAGCCTCGTGGTGGCTCGCCTTCTGGCTCGCCGAGCAGCTTCTTCGACTTAATTTCGTAACGCTTGCCCGTGATTTTACTCTCGATATAATCCTCGTTAATGAGATTTACGAACATATCCAAATCATTGCCGTCCATGATAATAATCGCGCCGCTATCATCGCTCATCAGCTCCAATTGCATCTCATCAGCATAGTCCAAAACATCTTCCTGTTTAACTGCGCCGATTTCCAATTTCTGCAATTTATTAATCGTCTTTTTGCGCTCCTTCACCAACGCATTAAGATCCATTCCCTCTGGAAAACTTAGCTTATATTCCTTCTCAATTTCCGCTACTTTTTTATCAGCAATCACCTGCTTTTTATATTCATAGCCAAACATTCGCTCAAATTTCCCAGGATTAAACGCAAAAATATCTTTACCGACAATCAAAACTTGATTATCATCCGGAACCTTAAAACCAACCTCTGCATTAAATGAACCAAATTTGCCATCAGAAAATTCCCAAGCCAACGCACTCTTTAGCGTCTGACCTTGCTGGATTAGCTTAACCGTGTAGAATGTCGCGTCAGGGTTATTCGGATCGGTAAATCGTGCCACAATTCCCTTCATACGCTTGAATTCGTGTTCAGTTTCTGAAAACTCCACGATGTCATGACGCTCATGTTCAATCAAATGAATCAGTGTTTCAGCTCGCCCAACCTTTTCCAAATCCGTCCTCAACAGAACATTATCTTCCGATTCGCTCAATTCATAATCACGAACGCTCAGTCCAGTACCTGCGCCCAAATTGACCTGATTGATATAATCAAACAAGAACAACGGTCTGAGTTGCTGCTCAACATCGCCTTTTATCGGCATAAAATACGGCGTGTAATTTTTGCTAAATAAGAACAGCTCTATCTGTAAATCATTCTTTTTTGCGTCATTTTGATTTGCCCACAAAAAAATATCAGTCGTTTCCCTCACTTCTTCCATTTTTCTAGTATAGCAATTTTTATCAGATGTCGCTAGCTGTTATTTTGTCAATCTCTCGCCTTCACGCGCCCGATTAGCCCATTCGTCAGCCAATTCGTTTCCTTCGTCGCCCTCATGGCCGCGCACCCAACGGAGATCCGCCTGAGAATTCGAATATAATTCGTATAGTTCACGCACAATATCCAGATTTTTAATATCGCCACCCTTTTTCGTCCAGCCACGCTTTTCCCAACCCGGAGCCCACTTGGTAACTACGTTAATCCAAAACTCACTATCAGAATAAATAACACACGGCGCGCCATTAGCGTCTTTCAATGCCGCGATTAAAGCCTTACCCTCCATACGAATATTAGTGGTATCACCATCTTCTGACCCCAAAATATAAGGCTGAAGATCACGAATAACCGCAAACCCACCTGGACCGGGATTTGGCGAAGCAGAGCCATCAGTATAGTAAGTTGTCATTAATATGATTATATCACGCGCAAGTTGTTAATTTATCAGGGCAAAGCTCAATAAGACTCTCAATAAACTTATCTTCACTAGACAGAGACTTCGGATTAAGCCCAAGATCGCCAGTGTTTTTACTAGCTTTCATGTCATAACGTCGCTTGTGTAGCGCGCCTAAGACCTCTTTCGCAAGACTGACTATTTTCATTCTCTCGACACGTTGACGAGTCGTCTCTTTCTCTAGGTTGTCTTCGCTAAAACCCAGAGACTGTAGATATTTATAGATAAGATGAGATATTTCTTCTATACGCGCACGATGCCGTTCGTCTTTTGTAAGAAACTGTATTTCAACTGGAATCTCAACACCATCAATATCCACAGCAAATGTTACTTTAGATACTTCATAGATAGAATATCCTCGTTGTTCGCACTTTTCATCGGTATCAATTTTTACCAAATACTCATCCGAACCAACACCCAGTTCACGAAGATTCTGCTCCACGGCATTAACATATTCTTTAGTTCCCTGGATATATACAGGTCTATTTTTACCCCGAGCACATACTGGTCTAAACTCCTTCAACCTATCAGCAATAAAATGCGCAAAATCACGAGTTGTCGTTTCACGATCTCTAGATATCACCATCATACCAACAATATCCATAATTCCGTCACCGCCCTTAAGTTTATCCGCAAGCGATCCTACAGTTTTAATACGCCAGTTTCCAGCAACCATATCGCCATATTCGGTATCAGCCGCAAATTCCCCCATGTGAGTAGAATATTCGCCAGAATCCTCATCTTTACGAATAGCGTAATTGACAGCACCGTCATTCACACCAAATATCTTGTCTGCAATTTCCTCTATGCCAACCTGCAGAACCCTGTCTTGTGTCTCTTTAGCACTTTCAACAAGGTCTTCCTTATCTTGACCAATTAGTCGTCTTACTTTAGCCACACTACGTAGTTCTGCAGCGAAAGCCTCGTATCCCATCGCCTCAAGAATTGGAGCATAGAATGATTCAGCTTCCAATACATCTTGTAAAACTGCAGATTCCCTCTTTGACGACGGATGCTGCAAATTATCCATTATCTCGGCGCCTTTTATTATAAACGCCTCGATATTAACCTTATCCATCTCTAATCTCATATGATCAAGGTCTAGAAGTGGCTGAGCAATCGCCCACTGCTCAGGAGAAACCTTGCCCATATGTCGCTCGGCAACCAGGGAGTATGTTTCTCTATAATCATCGTTAGACTCTTCTTCGGCGATTTTAGCCATTAACTTACGATGATGCGCCGCGCTTTGTTCAATTTTAGCCATATCGGCCAGTAAGCATGCGGAGTATTTCAACTGATCATGACTAATACTTTCATCATCCATAAACTCATAGAGTGCATTTGCGGCATTCCTGGCCCACACATCGTTATATTTTGTGCTCTCTTTATTAAACATTCTATCAGCAACGTCATGAATCAACGACAGCGAAGCCGCCTCTGGAGGTAAATCATCACCCGTATATGCTTTTACGATTTTATGTACTCGGTAAGCATGATCCTTAAAATCTTCGCGCTCACCTTCAGTACAGCTAATATAGCTATCTAAAACCTTACGGCATGATTCATGAAAAACCTCTTCTGCGGGTATAATCTCTTTTTCGTTCAAAATACAATTTTTACTTGACACAACCTTTGCATTATATCATAGTAATGGGAAATTATCAAGCCCTGGAATCTATGCAAAGTAAATCCGCATCAATTCGCGCGCTACCCTGTCGGCGTCGTGACGAATCAAGCTGCGTTGAGCCGCCAATGGGTCACTGGTGGAGTTCGTATTGACCCACACGTCATCAGCAATCAAACGCTTGCCCGATGCATAATAATGCTTTTTCTTCAGCAATTCCTTATCCCACTCTACTAAATATTCGCCGTCGTGGGCGTATTTCTTTATCAATTCCTCTGGCGGACGATGATTATTGTATAACACATAATCCATATTTACCCCAGAAAATCGCTCAATCTCATCTGCAAAATCCGCCACCGTAAATCCATCGGTCTGTGTTGGCTTTGTGACCAAATTGCACACGTAGACCTTCTTTGCCTTAGTCTCCGCCAAAGCCCTAGTTACTCCGCGCACCAACAGCGCTGGCGCCAAACTACCATACAGAAGTCCCGGCGCAATCACCACCAAATCGGCATCCAAAATCGCTTGACGAGCTCGCGGGTTAATTGTAGCTGGCGGCTTAAGCTCTAGCCACGGACGCTCGCCACGTGGAATCTTTAGCGACTCAGCCGCGTGCTGACCATCAACAACCGTGCCGTCCTTCAGCTTAATCGACATCGTTGTGTCGTCCAGAGTAATCGGATAAACTCGGCCATTGACACCCAGAACTTCGCTAGCCAATTCCACCGCATCAGCAAAACTTCCTGTCATCTTTTCCAGTGCCGCCATGAATAAATTGCCGAACGCGTGACCTTTCATACTGCCCTCGCCGAACCGGTAATTGAACAAATCGCGAACTTTCGGCGAAGTACTTAACGCCACCAGGCATTGCCTGACATCGCCCGCCGGCAACACGCCCAATTCATCGCGCAACACACCAGTTGAGCCGCCATCGTCGACCATATTAACCAACGCTGTAATACTGTGTGTATATTTTTTCAATCCAGAAAGCAACGTGAAACTTCCCGTTCCGCCACCAATAACTACAATTTTTACCCCAAAATAATCATTATTCGAACCATTTGTCATGCTTGAATTATAGCACCTTGGAAAGCCTAAACCAACGTACCTTTTGGCAACGCCCATTCCAAAAACGGCTGCTGCTGACAATCAATCGCGTTGATAATGTGCGTGGCAATTTTTGCTGGATCGTTGAAAAACATATAGTCAGCTGGAAGATCGCGCCCATTCCAAAACGGAGTTTTCATGGCGCCCGGCAAAAATAGCGCAACTCTAACTGGAAGTTTTTGTTCATCTGCCTGCATTCCCAAACTTCGCGCCAAACCCGCTTGAGCGTGCTTCGTCGCAACATACACAGCCTCATCTGAGCGCGCTTTAACGCTACTCGTCGACCCGATAATTGTCAGTACAGACTTGCGATTCTGCGTTGACATCTTACGCCAAGCCCATTGAACCAGCGGCAACGCGCCCGAAAAATTAACTTCCGCCATACTGCGAACACTCGGCTGATCTTCAAAATTGCCACGCCAGCCATATCCAGCCGCCCACACAAATTGATCAATATCATCGCCGTTTAAGATCTGCTCGATTCGCGCCGACGCCGCTTCCGCTTGATCTGAATAATACACATCCAGAGGAAAACCCTCGCCATGCCTCTGCGGATTATGAGTCTTACCCAAAACCAGCACGCGATCGCCACGTTTCCGTAGCTGCTTCGCCATTTCCAAACCGAGCCCACTAGTCCCACCAAGAATAATATGCATATGGTTATTATAGCAATGGCAATATTAAATGTAAATTCCGTATCTAAGCCTCGGCCATGCTTCCGCCAATTCCTCGGCCGAAAATTCCTTGACAGAATCCAGCTCTTGTAAAGGCGTTTCCAAGCAAAGCCCAACAGCCACGGCAGCCACTCGTCTCATGAGATATTACGCATTATCTGAAGAAAAATAGGCATCCTTGTCGAAATCCCCTTTCATTCTGCCGAAAGACTGCACACCCAGCTTATCTCGCCAGCTTCGCAACTCAATCCTATCATACGGAAACTGAGATGGCGATTGTATGGACGTGGACTGACTAGGGAGACGCTTCTCCGCTAATTCAACGTGTCCCGAATATTTATCATCACGACTAGCCAATATTATGCCCATGTCAAAAATCCGACCTTTTCCAATAGCTAATCTGGTCAATAGTGTAAATAGCGAATTCTCATCGACTTTACTAAGGTCGCCCCCCCGACAATATTCTCGATTTTAACTCTGGCGCCGTAATTATCAGTTTTCTTCATACATTAAACCTTATGCATTAACTATATCAATCAAAAGATACGCCGCCTGTACTTTTTTCCATGCCTGATATTCTATACTATTTTATGGAAAAAGTCAATATTACTCTGTCGGCAAACTATTTGCGCCACACAATTTCTGCCACTTCAAATGCACTTTATATCGAAGCGGCGCGCCCGACTCGCTCTCTTGGAGTCGCAACTCTTCAGGATCCATAAACGTCACTTCGTCCGCATCGACGCCCGCTGAAAAATCAAAGTTTTCCGTCCACACACGACAAGAAAAACAAATTTGGTTAGCGTCAATTCGCTCAATATAAATCTCGTCTGACGCGTCAAAAAGCTGATAGCGAAGATTACCCTTATAGCCAACCTCTTCATACAATTCTCTCTTCAAAGCCGACTCAAAAGTTTCGCCATATTCCATTCCGCCGCCAGGAAGATCCCAAAGCGGCCGCCCATCCTCTTTAACAACCAAAATCTGCCCAGCGTCATTATAAATCAGAGCCTTTATGGAAATGCGATACAGACAATCCAGATGATCTGTGCCGTCTAGATTCTGCGTAATGATATGTCCTTTGGTAATTTTTGTCATGAGAGTCATTATACTACACCCGAACGCCAGATAGCTGACACCATTTCACCTACAGTATATTCTGTCTTTCCAATATCCATGATTAACTACTCATTGGGTGTTAACACGTTGGGGATTATCTAATTTATGATACTCTTTTATTTTACTGGCATATTCAGTCAAAAGATTCTTTGAATAAATTTTTTCATTTTTTGAATTTCTAACTTCTTTCCAAAGAATAGAAGCTACTTTTAATTTATTCGAATAGTTGCGACTATTTTCGTCTGCACTAAAATCCTTTAAAAATTGATTCCATTGACAAACCGAATTATCATATTTAGCATAATCTGATTTCCCATAATAAACTTTTAGCATATCTTGAATGGTAAAACTCAAATCATTTTCTTTTTTTACTTTTCTCCAAGCAGTGGCCATATCAGCATTAAATTTAAATGGTGAGACATCTGTTAAAATTGAGAAATATTCTCTAAAGTGCGTATTAAAGGAAAACCCGCATTCAAGTAATGGAGTATCTAAGGTAATAGTTTCTACTCGTTTCTTTTCATTTTTTATTGATGACTTTTTAATCAAATTACCCTTAAAGTACTGCTCAATAATGTGATTGAGTTCCTGTTTTGTGCCTTTATATTCTAATCCTAATGACTTGCATATCTGCGAAAGTTCTTCACGATACCAATAGTATTTATTAAACTCGTCAAACGATGTAATTTTATCAAACTCAGGTCTACTTTTTGTCAATATTGTAGCTCCTTAAACCCAATTTACTTTTTCATCTCTAGTATCTATAGCTCCTCAACCTTCACCCGCTGCTGCTCCGTCGTATCCCGCTCACGAACAGTAACGGTGTCATCTTCCAGCGTCTGAAAATCGACAACTACGCAGTGTGGCGTACCAATTTCATCCTGACGGCGATAACGCTTACCGATGTTTCCATTGTCATCCCACATAACGCGTCCAGGATTTTTCTTAGATAGACCGGTGTAAATTTCACGCGCCTTCTCCACCAATTCTGGCTTATTCTTAAGTAGCGGTGAAACGGCAAATTTAACTGGCGCCAAATGTTCTGGAAGTGCCAAATAAACACGCTTGCTGCCGTTCTGCTCGTCCTCACGATACGCACTCGACAAGACCGCCATCAGCGCCCGCTCGACGCCAAAACTCGGCTCAATCACGTGCGGCACAAACTTTTCATTCGTCCCCTTGATCGTATATTCCATACTTTTCCCGCTGACGCGCTGAATATTCATCAAGTCAAAATCGGTCCGATATGCAATCCCCATCAGCTCTTCTTTGCCAATTGGAAAATCGTATTCAATGTCAATCGTTTTCTTACTGTAGTGTGCCCTGTCCTCTGGTGGAACGTCCAGCTCGTGAATATTTTCAGGGTCTAATCCCAACGCCTCCAAAAACTCGTGCGTCGATTTCAGCAATTCATCAAACGCTTCCTCCCAATTCTCTGGATTGACAAAATACTCAATCTCCATTTGCTCAAACTCCCGAGAACGGAAAACAAAATCTCGCGGCGCAATTTCATTGCGAAACGCCTTGCCCTGCTGAGCAATTCCAAACGGCAAGTCTGGATAAAAACTATCAACAACGTTCTTAAAATTGGTAAAAATTCCCTGAGCTGTTTCTGGACGAAGATATGCAACGCTGTCTTCACTTTCAGTGGAGCCAACGCTCGTCTTAAACATCATATTAAACGTGCGAGATTTACTCAGTGGATTTCCGTCTGGACTTTTAATTCCCCGTTCCGCAATCACTTCATCCATTTGCTCCATCGTCAAGCCATCCGCATCAACCCCATTGTCTTTAAGTATATGATCCGTACGATAACGTCGATGATTAACCGTATCTTCACACAATGGATCGACAAACGTATCCACATGCCCACTCGCCTTCCAAACTTTCGGATTCATCAAAATCGCCGCATCGACACCATATATATCATCGCGCTCGTCAACAAACATTCGCCACCACAGATTCATAATGTTTCGCTTCAATTGAACGCCCAGCGGACCGTAGTCCCACGTTCCAGACAAACCGCCGTAAACATCAGAACCCTGATAAATAAAACCGCGGCGCTTACACAGGCTAATAATATCTTCCATTTTTGCTTGACTCATCAAAAAAACCTTTCTCCATGTTGGCAACATGGCGATTCACATTATTTCCTAAATTATACCATTTTACCGACAATTTTACACTGCCGCGTGCTGTCTGGCGGTCAGCCAACAATCGTTTATAACCTCAGTTATTCCACCAATTTGCGCCACGTTTGCCAGAGGCTTGGCCTGGATTAACCTTAACAATTTGATGGCGTCCGCGCCCAAATCGCCCTGCTCCGCCAACCTCAAACCTTTTTCCGCATTGTCGTACATATATTTTTTATCTGGCAGCAACGCCGCTGTCGTTACGTCCGTGCGAAGATTCAGCTCATCTCCCAGCAAACTTGCGTATTGCAAATAAAACCACGTTTCAATCAATTTTTGGTTTATCGCAGGATTATTCAATTGCTCCAAAACTTGACTCAGTACATAATACCACTCTGGTTCGTCAATATTTTCGCTCGCTGCAGAAACCAATTTCATCACCGAATATGCAAACTGCATCCGATCATAATCTTCCAAAATATGCCGATAAAACGCCGACAATCTAGCGGAAGTTAATAGCCCCAAATCGCCCCGACCAGAACGAATAACCACATCACAAATCGCGAATAATTCAATTCCGCCCGCCAATTTACTGCGCTCGCGTCGCACACCTTTGGCAATCACACTGCGTCGACCTTTTGGCGTTAATAATTGCAAAACTCGGTCAGCTTCGGCGTAATTCGTTCGCCTCAAAACAATTGCTTTTACTCGTTCACTCTGCCCCGTCATTTAGAATCTCACGAAAAATCGCCCGCGCCTCATTCGGACGCATCGATGTTTTATTCAAAATTGCCTTCACGCCAAGCGGACGCAAATCGTCCATTTTAACGTCGATATTCGTACAAACCACAATCGGCAAACTCGCCAAATCCGCGTACGATCGCAGTTCGTTAAGTAGCGCAATCGCCGTTTCGCCAGCTAACAACATATCCAAAATTAAAGCATCAGGTTGCCAATTATCAATAATTTCAATCGCCTGACCACCAGAAACCGCCACTCGATATTCCGCGCCAACATCCGCGGCAAATTTGCCCAGAATATCCGCCCAATTCTTATCATCCTCAACGATTAACAGTTTTTTCATATCAAGCTCAACTGCCGACTAATTGGCATTTCTACATAAAAAGTCAATCCATCGCGATGACGAATCAGACCAATTCGCCCATTCATCGCCCGTGCAAATTGATTCGCCACGTAAATCCCCAGTCCGCTGCTTTCTGGCCTTGTTCGCACAGTTTTTCGCGTTTCCATTTCATCAAGCAAAAGCCGATATTCCTTCAAACTCATCATCGGACCAAAATCCCGCACACTCATTCTTACGGCATCTTTTGTCGCCTTAACCGAAACCTTAATCTCCGATCCGTCCTCCGTATACGCCAACGCATTATTCAAAAAGTTCGCCAAAATTCGCCCCAAAAGTGTTCGGTTCGCTAATATCAATTGACTATTTCGACTAC
>CALFHE010000024.1 GCA_937875955.1 uncultured Candidatus Saccharibacteria bacterium
GGTCTAGGACGATAGAATTGGGCGTAGGTAGTTATTTACCATTATAATATTGACGATTAGAAAAAAATATGCTATTATTAAATTATGAGTAATGGTCACGCCGAAGCAGAGTGGTCATATGGTAGTATTTGTGATCCACTTCCCGATTCAAACGAGGGCACTGTTCTTGATCCAGATTTAGAAAGCATACTCTGCCAGGAGATGTTTCTAACCTCTACTGATGGTGAAAAGATGGGGCAAGTTGCAGGAAGACTGCGAGAAGAGAAACCTGGCAAGTTTGACATAGCCGAACAAATGGCTGAAGCTCTCCGCGTGTCTTTGGATAATTACGAAGACCCGAAGGAAGGTTGGAGATTGCAAGAACGAAGCCAGAGAATATTTGGGGTTTTTGATACTATGGCGAACTTGGCTACTCCTGAGGAGATGGAACGGTTCTTAAACAGCGATACGGCTGCAAGGTTAACGAAGGAGTGGGGTGATGACAAGCTAAATACATTGCTGAAGAGGTGTGGGAGTTTAGGCAATTCGTATCGTCAGGAAAAGAATCCGGGCGATTCAGATAAGCTGAAGCTATTGACCCAGTATGTTCTGGGCCAGGTAATTGAGGAGGGGAAAGAGGTGCCTTTGGATCCGCACCGGGAAGAAACTACGAAGAAGCCTGAAAGCGATCATGCGCCTTTTATCCCTTCGCAAATACGAGCAGATTCTTTTATCGGTAAAAAACCAGCTAAATCGTCTGCTTTGGATGCTGTAGAGATTGATGGGAATACGGATGCATGTTATTCGTATGCTATGGGAATAACAGCGGTTAAAGAAAGAATTGCTAATAATCCGCCTGATTCGGAAAAGTTGTTGCAATTAGCCAACTCGTCACCTGGCTGGCGCAGAAGATTTCGCGTTTCTGATTATGCTTATAATGAACAAGAAAGAATGGCTAGGGTATTTCAAGCTGTACAGACTGGGCGCTTGGAGCGGGTGAAGAAAGCGCTGATAGTTGGCAAATATCCTACTTGGTTTTCTTCTTATGTTATAAGCGCCTATACAAAGTTGGGCGAGTTTGATCCGCAGGCTGAGAGGTTTAATGCGCGCGAGCCTGGAAGTATAACGCTGCTGCCAGAAGTTAATACCGAGGCGCTCTATGAGGCGTATAAGGAGACGGCGAGATATTACGAATCTGGCAAATTAGAATCTGCTGATTTTAGCGAATTATATGGTAAAGAAATTGCGGCTGCGACGAGTCTAGGATTGGAACAGCGTCGGGAAACTCAGTCAGGAGAGTGGCATGTGATATATGTCCGCCGTAAAAACTACTCAAGTGCCCCTAAGGATAATTCTTCTGATCAGATACAAGCTTTGCTTGCTGGACAATGCACTGATTGGTTCCCTGGTGATACTAAATCAATAAAGGATTATTTGTTTGACAACAAAGAAATTGACGTTGTTCGCGTACTTACTACTGGTGAAAATAATATTCCTCGTATTATGATATGCACCAATATGTGGGGTAGTATACAAATGATTTTGGGTATTGGCGAAAATGGTCAAGTCGAGCTAGAGATGATGGGTGAGTTGCGCGAAGCAGTGGGTGGACTGCTGGGCGGACGAGATAAAATAGAAACGATGGATAAAATAAAAGAGATTGACGAGATTCGTGCCAAGCAACAGAAAAACGAAGAGTTGTCTGCTAAGGATATTGCAAGATTATGGTTTGAGTTTGATCCTCACTCTGGCGAAAATTATTTTTGGCAGAGTGGCGGTGTAGCTAAGCTTCAGGCTGCCAGGAGCGAGCGTAATTTTATAGAGGATGTAAAAACTATTGTTGGAAGCAGAATATTGCCAATTAACTGGCTGGCTGAGATGGTTTTAAGTCAATATATTGAGCACGCGGAAGAGCTTAAAGTATTTTTCTATGATAGAGGTGTATTCTTTACAGAAGATAAGCGTTATGAAAAACGTTACGGCAGTGATCCGCTCGATAGTTACTACCGTAATCGCCTTGGGTATGGTGCCAACAGTAGTTGTACGGATATTGTTAATCGGTTGATAGAGGATGGCCGGGAGATTGATCTTTGCTTGCGCCCTGGGCTTTTTGCGGAAGGCTTGATAAAAGAGATGGGCGGCAAGTTTGACCCGCGTCTGGGTGTTCGTGTTGCTAATGAGAGTTTGAATACGGAAGAATTAACCTGGGAAGTCGAAATTGATTTTACTGAGTTGGCAAAAGAAGCGAAGGAAAAAGGTTGTTTGCCGGGCTTTATCGGATTTATCGCCATAGTGAAGCCTCCGCTGGGTAGTTTTGATATAAATAACTTTGCAGATAGTTTGTTGGCCACAGAAGATCCTAAGGTTATACGACAGTTGGTTAACCTCTTCGACCACCTAAGGGCTGTTGGCTTGAGTGATAGTCTTCATGGATTTGCTGTGTGGCGACTGTGCGAACTGTGTGATAGAGTTAAGGGTCGCGAAGATAAGCTGCTGGCAAGTCGACTGTCGATGTTGTTTGATGATGATTTTTGGGCCGATATGCCAGGTAATCTGGCTGAATGTGTAAGGGCTATGCGAGCGGGAATTGTTCCGTATGAGCATCAGCGGGTATAGCTCGCTATATTTCTTAGAGATAGCTGGTTATAATTGACATATATGCGTAACATCGATATCAATAAGCTCTTTATAAAGAATTTATGGAGTGTTGTGTTATGGAAAAAAGAAAGATTCTGGTTTGGGGCAAACTATAAAAGATACAGCAGATTTTTTATTGATCATGGTGGCAATTTATCTGTAGACAATAGGTCTCAGCGATGGACTCCAGAACACTATAAAATAGCCGAAGCTTGGCCTATATTTAGTACTTTGCTAAAAGATAAAACTATCCTTGATCCTTTTGCTGGCGCAGGAACGTTGGTTAATTTACTAGCTTCACGAGAGATCCCTAAAGAGGTGTATATGACTGACTTGTCTTATGAAGACGGCAGAGAGCTAGAGAGGTTGGGCAAGTTTTATGCTCCTAAATTAAATCGCAAAATGTGGGAATTGTTGTTTGACGATTTACCATCTTGGTATAAGCCTAATCGCTCTATTATTAAAGAACCCATAGCTAGTGACGTACGAATACTACCGTTTGAAGATAAGACTATAGATTATATTGTTACTGATCCTCCGTATGGTAAAAATTGTTCTGGCGGGTGCGATTTGTTGGTAGATTCAATAAATAAAATGAGACGGGTTACTCGGGAGGGTAGTATATTGCTAATTCCAACAGATTGGGTAGATAAATTGCAGACTGCGGGTATAGAAGTCAAGCAGTTAACCCTGGATGTTTCACGGGGGTTGTCCAGTTTAGCGACTTGCTATGTTTATATTCCATCAAGTGTAAGTTAATTAAGATTAAAGAAGGAAAAATCATGAATCCACAAACAATCAGCTTAACTGAATTACAAAAACACCTCGATCAAACATGTAAAGAGAAGGGGTGGGATAAAAATTCTGTCACTGAAGTGTTCTTATTGTTTACTGAGGAAGTTGGCGAGCTGGCAAAAGCAGTTCGCAAAGAGACAGGATTTAAGGGTGAGAAAAAACCTGACAATCATGACAATCTGCGCGAGGAGTTTGCGGACGTGCTGAATTATTTGATGGAATTGGCAAATCGGTTTGACGTCAATTTGGCGGAAGTATATTTTGAGAAGCACAAAATCAACCAGACACGGCAGTGGAAATAGTATATACCAGTATTGAAAAGCGCAGATTAGATAAGATAATAAAATGCGCGGGTTGGCGATACGGTAACGCTGGGGAGATATTTTAATTAAGATGAGCGACTTGCCACCAATTAGATTTGCTAATGGAGCTTGCCTTGTTGCAAACGAAGTGACGGCTCCTTCTGGAGTGAAGAGGATAGTTTTTGGAGATGATCCAGAAAAACCCATAGCTCGTCTTGGCTATAGAGAAGTTGGCAGAAAGGCTTGTTTTGCGGGCATGCTATTTAAGAATGCTCCAGACGAATATAAGGCGGGTACGTCAATATTGTCATACTTCTTTGAAACAGCAATTCCTGAATTGGGACTTAACCCAGGAGAAACTTCAAAAATACATAAACCTGTTATTGCTTTACTTCTGGCTAGATATGGGTTGGAAGCCGACACAACTTCGGAATATTGGTCTCGTGCTGGACTATTGGTGCAACGAGTCGGAATATCAAGAAAACACCCTCAGCTACATTTCTGTGAAGGAAACGAAGAAGAATTCGAGGACGAGCAATATCAAAGATTTTATGATATTGTGCCAAATAGAGAATTGCCGTTCTTGTATCCTTTAAAATCTCCTTCAAAGCAGGTTGATGTACATACTTCGTATATTCCGTAGCCACAAAACCTGCCAATATAATGGCAATGCGCGTCTAACAGAACTGTCTAGTTGTAAAGAATGGTATAATTGTTAGTGAATGTCTAAGGTAATTGAAAAGTTGAGCCTGAGCGATTCGGCGTTGCAATTCGAGCCGGAGAATTCGCTGGTTTTGGGATATGGTGGATAAAAATATAAAAGCCTTAATTGAATTATGACCTCAAAAGGAAATATCCTTAGTAAATGGCGCATGATATCGTCACGTACTATATTCGAATATTCTCGATTAACTGTAGCGGAAGACATGGTAAAATTGCCTAATGGTAATATAATTAGCTATATCCACTACCCTTATTGTGGGTATGGCGGAGTAGTTGTAGTGTGCCGTCGTGGTGACGCTATCCTTGTGCAGCAAGAATATTCATACCCAGTGGACGAGGTATTGTATCAACTACCGGGTGGCAAAATTGAGGTGGGCGAGGACGCTTGCACAGCTGCGCGGCGAGAGTTAGCCGAGGAGTCTGGTGTCGCTATGGATAATTTGCAAGAATGTGGATGGTTCTATCCTGACAACCGTCGTACTAACGCCAAACTCCATGTGGTCTACGGGGAATATGCTGGAGTAGATTATCAACATCAACCGGACGATACTGAGCAAATTATCTCGCAATGGTTGCCGATCGCTGACGTGCAGAGTATGATTGACGCAGGCAAGATTACTAATTATGCTATGCTGGCGGCGTGGGCAATAGTGGATCGTCAGTTGTTTTCGCGAAAAAATAGAGCTAGACGTTAGCAAAAAAGCATATCCTACAATTAGCAAAAGACGAAACTGCATACCGGAAGACGATCTTTCTCCATAATAAAAATGGTATAATATCTACCGAGGATATGATCAAAGAAATTACTGTCCAACCACTTCCAGGTTATAAAGAAGTTAAGCCGTTTGTTTATGCGGGTTTTTTCCCGGTGTCCAACGAAGACTATAACGATTTGAAAGAGGCAATTGAAAAGTTGAGCCTGAGCGATTCGGCGCTGCAATTCGAGCCAGAAAATTCGCCAGTTCTGGGCTACGGTGTGCGAATTGGATTTTTGGGATTGCTGCACATGGACATTATTCGCGAGCGACTAGAACGTGAGTATAATTTGGATTTGATTGTTACGAATCCGAGTACTGATTATCAAGTTAGTTTGACGAATGGTGAGGAGTTGGATATTAAATCCGCTAGTGAATTGCCCGATCCAGCGCAAATAAAAGAGATTCGCGAGCCGTGGATTGACGGTGAAATTGTTGTGCCACAGGATTACATCGGTGCAGTGATTCAGCTGATCGTGAGCAAGCGTGGTCGCCAGAAAAACCTGAGTTACATTGACGAGCGGGCGCTGATTTCATTTGCGGCGCCACTTGCGAATTTATTGACGGATTTTTATGACCAATTGAAATCTATTACCAGCGGCTACGGTTCGTTTAATTATGAGTTGGCAGATTATCAAGTGGAAGATTTGGTGCGCGTCGATTTTTATGTGGCGGGCGAAATGGTTGATTCGTTGAGCGTGATGTGTCATCGGTCTGAATCGCAGCATTTGGGGCGTGAGATTGTTAAGAAATTGAAGGAAGTCGTGCCGCGTCAGAGTTTTGAGGTTTCACTACAGGCGGCAATTGGCGGTAAATTTATTGCCAGGGAAAATATTGGCGCTTACCGAAAAGACGTTACGGGCTATCTTTACGGCGGCGATGTCAGTCGTAAAAAGAAGCTTCTCGCCAAGCAAGCACGCGGTAAAAAACGAATGAAGCGCTTTGGTAAAGTCGACATACCGAGCGAAGCGTTTATGGTGATGCTGAAAAGGGATTAACTATGAAAAAACCTATTGTTTATATTGATATGGATGGCGTTTTGGCGGATTTCAAATCTGCTTTAACAAAGATATCGCCTGAGTTGATTGATGAGTTTGCTGGTCAGCACGACAATATTCCAGGAATTTTTTCTTTAATGGATCCAGTGCCTGGAGCTATCGAAGCAGTTTACGTCCTGAAAGACAAATACGATTTATACATTTTATCTTCTTCTCCGTGGGAAAATCCGACGGCTTTGGGTGATAAGTTGGCGTGGGTGAAAAAGTATTTTGGCGGCGAAGGTTCGGATAATGTTTTCTTCCGTAAGGTTATTTTTTCGTCAGCAAAGAATTTGAGTCGAGGCGATATTTTGATTGACGATCGGACGGCGAATGGTGCGGGCGAGTTTCCTGGTCGGCTTATTCGTTTTGGAAGTTCTGAATTTCCTAATTGGCAATCTGTACTTGATGAGTTATTATAGGTAAATATTATGCCAAGTATTGAAGATCTTATTACAAATTATCAGCCAACCGAGTCGACAATTGAGTTGGTCAAAAGTACGAAAATTGCGCTGCTTGCGGGAATTTCTGGTGCGGGCAAAGACACGATAAAAAAACAATTGCTGAAGTCGCCCGAGTTTCGCGATATTGTTTCTCACACTACGCGCGCTCCACGCACGAATAACGGGTGTGCCGAACAAGATGGAATTGACTATCATTTTATTGATTCGCAAACTGCCGAAAATATGCTACAAAATAATGAATTCATCGAAGCGAAGTTTGTTCACGGTACGGTTTATGGGACGTCAGTGGCTGAGCTGAAATTAGCGCATGATCAGAACCGCGTGGCAATTACCGACATTGACGTTCAGGGCGTGGAGGAATATGAGCGACTGGCGCCAGATAGCATTGCGATTTTCATTGTGCCGCCAAGTAGCCAAACTTGGATTGAGCGATTAAAAAAGCGTTACGCAACTGAAGAAGATTTTCAAGCGGAGTGGCCAAAGCGTCACGCCTCGGCGATAAAAGAGTTGGCTTACGCACTTGAAGTTCCGTATTATCACGTGATTATTAATGACGATTTGGAGCGAGCAATTCGAGTGACCGAGGAAATTATTTTGCGCGGCGACGTCTTTAAGCGTCAGGATGATGAGGCGCGTTTGGTAGCTCGAAATCTCCTCAATGATATAATTAATCTATGAGTTCAGTAAAAACTCCAAAAAAAATAGCAGCCAGGCAAGATCGTTCCTCGAAGACCTTGACTACATTGTTAGACCAATCCTTTTTTATCTTTGCAGGTTTGGCGTCGTTTTGGTTGGCGTGGTTAGTGCTTAGAGAAGGCTGGGCGACGGGCGGCTGGTGGCTGGTTGGCCTGTTCTTTGTTGTGTGGATAATTGTGGCATATTTGGCGCTGCCTAGGCTTCATCGAATTTTGAGCAATATGTACGTGCCGAACTATTTTATCGGCAGGACGCGAACGGCGGACGGAGTATTAAGCGACCCTGTCAATTTGAGTGTGCGCGGCTCGGAAGAAAAACTCCATAAGGCAATGACTGAGGCTGGCTGGGTTTTGGCAGATGACATAACTCCAAGGTCAGCCTGGAAAATGGTGCTTACGGTGCTGAGTGGTCGTAGTTATCCAAATGCACCGGTGTCGCCAGCATTTTTGTTTGGCAGACGGCAGGACTTTGCTTATCAGCAGGAAGTTGACGGTAATCCAAGGCGTCGTCATCATGTTAGGTTTTGGCGATGTCCAACTGGCTGGCTTCTTCCTGGTGGTCATCGAGTTGATTGGTTGGCGGCTGGTACATACGATAAGAGTGTTGGCTTTTCTTTGTTTACTTTTCAGTTCACGCATAAAATTGATGAGAATATTGATATTGAACGAGATTATATCATTGAGTCGGTTAAAAGTAACAATAAAAATGTTAGAGTGACGATATTAAAGGATTTTTCAACGGGCTATCATTCGCGCAATGGTTTCGGAGATTCCATTCGCACTGATGGCGATTTGCCGATTTTGGAAGTCGGTCGGATAAAGACTGACAGTAATGTCACGGCTTCAACGCGGCTCGGGGTGATTATGGATGGCACAATTTATGATCGTCATCCGAGAAATCACGAAACCTTATTGGAAGAGCTTTGGGGCTGCCGACCGCCGCAGATTTTAATTGGCGGCGGACTAATGATTCTGGCGTCGTTATTCACAATCGGGCAAATGCTGGTGGACTTTTCTAGCTGGCCGACGACTTTGGTGCAAGTTGCGAATATTGACGGAATTGATATAAATGCCGCGAATACTATGTTGTCAATTATGGCTGGCTTTAATGTGTTGTTGGTTGTGGCGGAAATCGTGCTGGTTGGGTTGTTGCTTCGAGGAAGTAGTCGGGCGCGAATCTCACTACTTTCTGTGGCGACACTAGCCATTGTCACCGAATCTTTATCCGTGACAATTGGGCGAATTAATGCGTCGATTATGCTGCTTTTGACTTCAATTGGCGTGCATATTATGATCATGATGTTGTTCTCTTCGGATGCGGCGCGCTACTTTACGGAAAGACGATAAGGCTTGGCACTCTGCTTGTATGAGTGCTAGATTTGCGATATAATTGGACTATGACCGAACGTCAACAAGCAATCCTTGTCGCTATTATTGAGCAATACGCTGAAATTGCGGCGCCAGTTGGTAGTGTAACGCTAGCCAAACTGTTTGGCGTGAGCAGCGCCACGATTCGCAGTGAAATGGCAAAACTTGAGGAGATGGGATTTATCGAAGCGCCGCACACGAGCGCGGGTCGAATTCCGACGGACAAGGGATATCGTTTTTATGTCAATGGAATCACAGCGGCGCAAATGACGGAATTGCCGAGCGGTATTGATAGCAGTACGAAGGCGATTGAAGCGCATGTCAATTCAAATGTTGATACTTCAGATAAAGCGATTCGCCGAGCGGTTGATGGCTTAGTGGAGATGACTGGCAATTTTGGTTTTGCGTCATTTGGTTCGAGTTTGTATATGAACGGAATGACTCAGCTGTTCAGCCAGCCAGAGTTTGGTGACGGCGATCACGTTCAGGCGGTTGCTAAATTGATTGACAATATCGAACCGTGGCTGCGTGAGGCGGCGCCGGATGAGCCGTTAAATGTGTTTATTGGTAGCGAAAATCCAATTGGCAAAAGCAGTGGTGCTACGTTGATTATAAGTAAATTTAAGTCATCGTCTGGTGGCGATAATTACATCGGTGTGATTGGTCCGACGCGACAAAATTATCGTCGAACGATGGAACTGGTGCGTCGTACGGGCGCGATGCTAGAAGAAGTCTTGTAGTGGCTAAAAGGAGGAAAAAATGACGAAGAATAAAAAAGCTGAAGATTTAGAGAAAGAAATTGCTGAGCTGACGTCGGATCTACAGCGGACTCGAGCGGATTTTGAGAATTATCGTAAGCGCGTGGAGGCGGAAAAACAATCAGCACATGAGATGGGTCAAACTAAGTCGGTGATGAAATTATTGCCAGTCATTGATACAATTGAGCGAGCTGTTGTCAACGTCCCAGAGGAACTTCAAGACAATGCGTGGGTTAAGGGAGTGGCTGGTCTGAGCAAGCAGCTTGATAAGCAATTAAGGGAGATTGGTTTGGAAAAAATTGACGCTAAACCCGGAACTTTATTTAATCCTGAATTTCATCAGGCTGTTCAATTTGACGAATCGACGGATGGTGATAAGGAAGTTATTGCCGAGGAGCTTCGCGCTGGCTATACTTTGAACGGTTCGGTTATTCGCGACGCAATGGTAAAAGTTGCCCGTCAGTAATTTGATTAAGAAAAAACTACGTTTAGCACTCTTGACACGAGAGTGCTAATTATTTATACTGAGATAGTTGGCACTCGCCACGAAAGAGTGCTAGAATGAATATAAGATATAGACCAGATGTGATCATAACAGAAAGGGGAATCATATGGGTAAAATTATTGGTATAGACCTCGGTACGACCAACAGCGCGTTTGCGTATATGTTAGCTGGAAAACCAGAGGTAATTTCTAACGCCGAAGGTAATCGTACTACGCCGTCTGTAGTTGCGGTTAATAAAAAGGGCGAACGACTCGTCGGTCAGGTTGCTCAGCGTCAGCGTGTAACAAATCCAAAAAACACGATTTACGGCGTTAAGCGTTTGATTGGTCGTAAGTTTGACGATAAGGAAGTGCAAAAAGACTTGGATATCATGCCATACAAAATTGTTAAAAAAGGTACTGGCGTGGCAGTCGAAATGGGTGATAAGGAATATACACCAGAAGAAGTTTCAGCAATGATTCTTAGTAAAATCAAGGCTGACGCCGAGGCTTTCTTGGGTGAAAAAGTGACGGAAGCAGTGATTACGGTGCCGGCTTACTTTGACGATTCACAGCGCCAAGCGACTAAGGACGCTGGTAAAATTGCTGGATTAGAAGTTAAGCGTATTATCAACGAACCAACAGCTGCGGCTTTGGCGTACGGCTTGGAGAAGGGCAAAAATGACGAAACTATCGTGGTGTTCGACCTTGGTGGTGGTACGTTTGACGTGTCGGTGTTGGAACTAGGTGACGGCGTGTTTGAAGTTAAAGCAACCAATGGTGATACGCACCTTGGTGGCGAGGATTTCGACAACGCTATTGTCAACTATTTCTTGGACGACTTCAAATCAAAGGAAGGAATTGATCTTCGTAAAGATAATGCAGCGATGCAGCGCCTAAAGGACGAGGCTGAAAAGGCGAAGAAAGAATTATCGACAGTTACGGAATATGAAGTCAATATTCCATTTATCACTGCTGATGCTGATGGTCCAAAACACTTTGAAATGAGCTTGAGCCGCGCTAAGTTGGAAGATTTGGTTAAGGATCTATTGGATCGCTTGGATGGTCCAGTAGAAAAGGCTTTGAAGGATGCCAAACTTTCTAAGTCCGACATTAACAATGTAGTTATGGTTGGTGGAATGACTCGTATGCCAGCTGTAGTTGAGCGCGTAAAGAATTTCTTTGGAAAAGATCCAATGCAAGGCGTGAACCCAGATGAGGTTGTGGCTGTTGGTGCTGCGATTCAAGGTGGCGTCTTGGCTGGTGACGTTAAGGACGTGTTGCTTCTGGACGTGACTCCGCTTTCTCTTGGAATTGAGACGATGGGCGGTGTATCGACGAAGTTGATTGACCGAAATACGACGATTCCAACAAGCAAGAGCGAGGTTTTCTCGACAGCTGCGGATAATCAGCCTCAGGTGGAAATTCACGTTCTTCAGGGTGAGCGTGAGTTTGCTAATGACAATAAGAGTTTGGGTCGTTTTGTGCTTGATGGTATTGCGCCAGCACCACGCGGTGTGCCTCAAATTGAAGTGACCTTTAACATTGACGCCAACGGTATTCTTAACGTTACGGCCAAAGACAAGGGAACGGGTAAAGAGCAGTCAATCACCATTCAAAACTCTGGCAATATGAGCAAGGAAGATATTGAGAAGGCGCAAAAAGAAGCCGAACTTCACGCGGACGAAGACAAGAAAAAGCGCGAAACTGTCGATACGAAGAATCAGCTTGAAAACGCTATTTATCAGGCAAAGAAAATGCCAGACGAATTCAAAGATAAGATTTCTGACAATGATAAGCAAGCGATCGAAAAGGCTGTCGAAGAGGCTGAAAAGCATAAAGATTCTGAAGATAAGGACGAATTGGACGCTGCAATTAAAGCCTTGAACGACGCGATTATGCCAATCGGGGCTAAGATGTATCAACAATCAGCCGACGATAAAAAAGCTGACGAGGCTGGCGACAAAAAGTCTGATAAAGACGAGCCGGTCGAAGGTGAAATTGTCGACGAAAAATAAACCTAACGTATTTACAAAGAAGGCTGCTCGATAAAAAGAGTGGCCTTTTTTGAACTTAGCACTCTTGCACTGAGAGTGCTAAACGCGTATAATATATAGAGTATGAGCAAGCGTGATTATTATGAAATATTGGGCGTTCCAAAGACCGCTTCTGAAGATGAGATAAAAAAGGCTTTTCGTAAATTAGCAATTAAATACCATCCTGACAAACAGGGTGGCGACGAAGCTAAATTTAAGGAAATTAATGAAGCCTATGAAGTTTTGAAAGACAAGCAGAAGCGACAGCGTTATGATCAATTTGGTCATGCTGGCGTGGGTGGCGCGTCTGGTGGCGGTTTTTCCGGTAATCCGTTTGAAGGATTTGGTGGATTCGGCGGTCAAAACGTTCACTTTGATTTTGGTGACGGTGGACTAGGTGATATTTTTAGCCAATTCTTCGGTGGCGCAGCTGGCGGCTCTGGAAATGGCCGTTCGCGTGGGCGTGATGTTGAAACTAGTGCAACACTAAGTTTTGAGGACGCGGTATTTGGTGTAGAAAAGAAAATTAGTTTAATGCTGGATGTTGAATGTGAGCACTGCCATGGCGATGGCGCCGAGCCTGGATTTGGAATGAAAACGTGCCCAACTTGTAAGGGCGCAGGTCAGCAAACTCGAACGATGAATTCGCTATTTGGACAAATTCAGCAGGCGGTTGTTTGTGAAACTTGTCACGGCAAGGGAAAAGTTCCTGAAAAAGAATGTTCAGTTTGTCGAGGAAAAGGCACGAACCGACAGAATCAGGATATCACTATTAAAATTCCGGCAGGGATTGATGATGGCGCGACAATTCGTCTACGTGATCGTGGCGAAGCAGTTGCTGGTGGTAGTAGAGGTGATTTGTATGTCCACATTCGTGTTAAGGCGCATAAAAAATTCACTCGTGAAGGCAATATTATTCTTAGCGAAGAACATATTTCTATGGTTGATGCAGCACTGGGAACGGAGATTGATGTGGAGACTGTGGATGGCATAATAACGATGAAAATCCCAGCGGGTACTCAGAGCGGCACCGACTTCAAGTTGTCAGGTCATGGCGTGCCACACTTACATAGTGAATCTCGTGGTCCGCATATTGTGGGTGTTATTGTTGATACGCCAACCAAATTGACCAAAAAGCAGAAGGAGCTTTTGGAGCAATTTAAGGGTGCGAAAAAACGAGGACTGTTTTCCTAGTATATTTGTCGAGAAAAAATCCTATGCTATACTGAAGCTAGCATAAGAGGAATCGAAGGTATGGGATTAATTTTTCTGATAATAGTTATTATTGTAGTAATTAAGCTAATAAAATTATTACAGAGAGGTAATAGTCAGCCGTCTAATTATTCCGAAGATTATCGACAGGGATATTGGGATGGCGTGCGTGATGCGCAAAATGGATGCGCAAAAATTGAGAATGACAACGGTCAAGTGAGGCTTATCACCGAGAATCAAAGCGCCGCTTCACGGCTTGCGAATACGCCGTTAAATATCAGTAATAATGAGAATCTCGATAATATAATTCCTACTAGTATTTCCACATCTGAAGAGAGAGTAAATACGGTTGCTGTGCCTGTTGAGAATAATATTGAACGAGCATCACGTATTGGTGACAGGGAAAAGGAGAGAGGTCGTAAGACTACAATTAATATAGCGCTATATACGGCATCGCTACTTCTGACTGCGGGAATATTGCTTCTAGCTCAGGCAATTAATCTATCTATCCAACTTAGGTTTGGATTGGTGTGGCTGTTTATTTTTATTTATTATATTATTGGTCAGATATTGTATGCTCGCTTGCCAATATTAAAATCTGCGTCGACAGCGCTTATTGGTACGGCCTTGGCTGCTGTGCCAATTGGCGGCTGGACTATGAATTTACTTTTAGGTATTGACCCCGCATGGTGCTGGCTTATTAGCTCTGTAATTGGTGCTGTTTTGTGTGTTGATGCTACAGTGAGATTGAATAGTAGACCTCTTGCTTATGTATCGCTGCTATCGATGTTTACGATGACGACTAGTTTGCCGGCTATTGTGCATGCGCAGCTGGTCTGGTATTACGTTGTAATGCTGCTATTTGGATGTTTGATGACTGTGGCTGCGTATTTTTCTAGTCGCTTTCCTCGTCAGTTTGTCGAACCGTTAAACGTTGTAAATCCGTTTATCGTGCCGATGACGATGTTTATTGCGCTTAGTTCGTCGGCATATATGGGCACATTAGATATTAGCGTATTGTTATTTACTAGCGTTGCATATTACTTTACGGTTGCTCTTGTCGAGAAGTCTAAAAAGATGCGTACTTATGAATTGACAACAGCTCGCTTATTGTTAATGGTGATGGCTACTAGTTTCACAATGTATTTATCTGACGATAATCAGTTGGTCGTAAGCGTGATTCTAGGGTTAGTGGCACTTGGAAATATAATCTGGTCCGCTGTATCAATGTACGTTCAGAAACAGTACGATAGACATCATGAAATAGTATTATGGGCTAGTTTTGTTGTGTCGCTAAGTGCTTTGTTTGGCGTGATCGGCTCTGGAGATTCGCTACGAATGACGATTGCTTCTATTTTGATCGGCGTTATTTCAGCAATTAGTCTTGCAATTCTTTTTTTGTTACGCCGTGCCCGCTTCGGTATTATGGTTGTGATATCTGGGATTCTATTGGTGCCGATTAGCATAACACTATTCAATATTGATATAGCTATAGCACCACGCATACAGTATCTAATTTTTCTATTTATGACGTCGCTACCAGTTATTTGCCGATTGCTAATTTTGAAGCGTCCGAATATTAGTAAAAGTCAGGCTGCTTTAGTGTATGGCGCTGCGTCAACTTGGCTATTAATGGTAATGTTTACTTCAGCGATGATGGCCACTTATGCGACAGAGGAAGCCCTGATGTGCCTATCGGGCGCGATAGCTATCGGCGCTGGCATTATGAGTGTGGCTGTATGGCGCGAAAAAGTTTATGAGTTTGTAGTTGGAGTCCATACCTCTTTAATGTTGTCAGTATTTTTGCTAGCTTTAGGCTTTGCGATGTCTAGTGAAAACATATCTATTTTAATGGCGTGGATAAATGTGTTGTCGCTATTAATAGTAGAGTGGCTTTATCATCGTCATGGCAATGCAGCTGTCAAAAGTCGTGAGTTGTTTCTATATTCTATTATTGGCATAGCTATCATTGTTGTGCTGTCGTCAATTCATCCGATAGTTTGGTTGCCGCTAGTGGTGTCGCTATACTATGCATTTTACCGATGTCGTAGAGAGGTTTATTTGGGTGGGGCATATCTTACGACAATCATCTTTGTTTTATTATCCCTGCATTGGTTGAATGTGCCGTTTAATGACAATCTCGCAATTGCTGCATGGGTCAGTCTAGTTGGTTTTGGGTCTTTGTACTGGCTGTTGCGAATGAATAGGCAATCGTCAATTATTAGTGATATGACGCTGTGTGCCGCTGTAGTTCCAGCGATAGCATTTCCGGCAATTAATCTACTGGCAACATATGATTTGTCGTTCAAGATATTGGGATGGCTAGCAGCTGTAGCGGCTCTTTACATGGCTGTACTTGCTAAACGGGATTGGCGAATAATGACAATAGCTGCGCACCCGAGTCTAGTGTTGTTGCTTTACCTTATAGCTCAATGGTTTGCCATTCCACTCGAATTCATGTCAGTCGTTGCCTTGGTCATTTTTGCGGTGTTTTACGGTCTGGCTATTGCTGCGCGAATCAGAAAGATGTCGAGTCGTTGGTATTACTCTTCGTTCTATAGCGCCATCGGCTGGTCGGTAGTCTTATTGTCTATTGCTACATCAGTTAGCGCTACGGCGGCGTCAGTGATTCTGGCAGCGCTAGTGTGGATAATTAATGGTATCGCCTTGATGTTCGAAGGTATTCCTAAAAAGAATATTTTATATTTTGATTCAGGTGTGATACTGATTTTGTGCGGCGTTTTATTTACTATTAAAAACCTAGCCTTACCCGTTCACACTATCACAATACCATATTTGTGGTCAGCGGCGATTATTTCGGGGGCGGTGATGTCGTGGCGTTGGTTGGGGTATATTCATAAGTCTACGATAATACACTTAGTACTGGCCCTCTCTGTACTTAGTCTGCCGACTCTCATTCTGGCGTTCGCGGGAGACAGTGTTATGGAAATATTATTCCTAATAGAGCATTCATTGATGGTTGTCGTGGGGTTGGCGCTTAACAAACGACTGATTACGACCTGGGGTGCCGTATGTGTGACATTAGCTTTGATATATCTATTGTCAGGGTACACTTATGTATTAGCTATTTTGGCTGGTATATCTATCATTGTGGCGGTGACAATTGTGGTAGCGAGAGCTCAAAGGAACAAAAGGCAAGATATTGCAAAAAGATAGTTTTTATGCCATAATATTGACGTATGAAAGAAAAGACGCCCCTCGATGCAATAAAAACAATTGAAAATCAGTCTTCTGTAGAGGACCTTTATAGTCAGTTAACGGATTTGTCGCCAAAAATTGTTACGATGTTTACGCCGTCAAATCGTAGCGAAGAAGAAGAGGGGTTTCTTTCTGGGGAGGTTAGAGATCCTCAGTTTTACTATGAAAAGCTCAATTCTGCTGATTTTGACGAAGCTGCAGAAAAGATACAGGAGATTGGTAATAAGATATTAAATCATCCTAGCCTGCCGCCATCACACAGAGGTATTTACGAAGAGTTTATCGCAGATTACTCAAAGAAGACGACGCTACTTAATTATGCGCAACAGTATAACAATGCAAAATCAGAAGAGGAAAAGAAAGCTGCCGCTGAGAAGTATAGGTATCTGAATATTGAATCTTACGGTGAGC
Source organism: uncultured Candidatus Saccharibacteria bacterium (assembly GCA_937875955.1). Classification (GTDB taxonomy): domain Bacteria; phylum Patescibacteriota; class Saccharimonadia; order Saccharimonadales; family Saccharimonadaceae; genus Nanosynbacter. The sequence continues at coordinate 16,875 of CALFHE010000024.1, forward strand.
CAGACGAAGATACCTATCGTTCTCTGTTGGGCGGAAAATTAAACGCTATTCATAGCAAAAAATTGACAGGAAAAGCGGATGAACTGCGTAAAGAGTTATTCGGTATGGTTAATTTCAAGCCTGGAATGGATATTCCAGAGAGGTTCCGTCCATCAGACGAAACAGTGGAATGGATGCATAGTGTAGCAGAGTCTTTATATGGAGGTATGCTAAGTCATATTCCTAATGAGCAAGAAGAATTTGATCCGTATGAGTTGCAGAAAATATTTACTGATATTATCGAAGAAGAGTTCAATAATGATTCAAAGGGTTATGCTGGAGCAGCGGAGGGTTGGACGGTTTCTGCAGAGAAGGCTACTTCTGTTAATGTAAAATCCTCTGATAAAAGAATAGTTATTCCCGACAATGGTATGATGCGATCTCGCAAAAAGGTTGAGAATTTGGTGGTTCATGAAATTGGCGTTCATATGCTGAGGTCTATTACTGGCGGAGAAACTGATATGCTTCCTCTGAGATCTGGATTGAGCGACTATTATGACACCGAGGAAGGGCTGGGCGTGGTGATGGAGCAGGCTTTAGGCGGAAAGTTTGCTGAGCGCGGTGTTGATCACTATATAACTGCCGGATTGGCGTATTATGATGAAAAAGATTTTCGTGGCGCATTTGAAGTGAAATGGAGGTTGTCTCTACTCGACCCCGTTAGAGATGGAGGCGAGATTAACGATGAGCAGATAGAGAAAGCGAAAAAGACTGCTTTTACTCAGACTCTACGAAGCTTCCGCGGGACAAACGACATGCCTTTATTTAAGGATCTGAGCTATTATAATGGTTCGGTAGAAGTTTGGAGATACCTAGAATCTATAAAAGGTGATGACTTTTTACTGTCGTTGCTTCTTGCCGGGAAGGTGAATACTTCAGCGGATCATAGACGTGTAATACTTGAATCGAAAAGTGTGTAGCGGGGTATTATACATTTGATATATATCATAAATTATGCCATAATATTGACGTATGAAAGAAAAAGCCATTATTGGGTCAACCGAGTTTGTAAACTTCGGTGAGCGAGCGCAAAAAGTCCCAGCTAAAATTGATACGGGCGCCGATTCCAGTGCGGTTTGGGCGAGTAATATTCGCATTGATAAAGATGGAGCGTTGAAATTTTCTCTATTTGGTAAGGGTTCACCGTATTATAATGGTAAGATATTTAAGAGAACTGATTATTCTGTAGCCAGCGTGCGCTCTGCAATGGGTCAAAATCAGATTCGTTATCGAACGCACTTTTGGGTGAAGCTTGGCGGGCGAAAAATTAAAATGCTGATGAATTTGTCTGATCGGTCGAAGAATGAATTTCCGGTGTTAATTGGCAGACGGTCGATTTCTGGAAAATTCCTAGTGGATGTATCAAGAAAAAATGTTCGCAGGAAAAAACCGTCCGTAACTGCTAGCCTTAATGAAGAAGTAAAATTGAATCCATACGAATTTTATAAAAAATATCATCAGAAAGGTGAAGAAAAATAATGCGAATTGCAATCTTATCCAACGGCAACATTAATTATTCGACGCTTCGCCTGAAAGAGGAAGCTGAAAAGCGCGGTCATCAAGTTAAGGTTATCAAGTATAAAAACTGTTACGTTTCAATTGACGAAAAGCATCCGACGGTAATTTACAAAGGTAAGGAAATTGGTGAATTTGACGTGGTGATTCCGCGAATCGCGAGCCATATGACAAAGTACGGAACAGCGGTTTTGCGTCAATTGGAGATGATGTATCCGAAGGCGTTTTTCATGAATCGCTCGATTGCAATTACTAGGGCTCGGGATAAATTGCGCTCAACGCAGTTATTGGTAAAAGCGGGAGTGTCGATTCCGAAGACAGTCTTTTCTCGAAACGCGACTGACATTGATTCGCTCATTGAAGAGATTGGTGGTATGCCGGCAATTATTAAGCTGGCTCGTGGTACGCACGGAAATGGTGTGGTTCTGGCGGAAACTAAAAAGGCTGCCAAGTCGGTTCTCCAGGCGTTCTATTTGACCAACTCAGACGGCACGAATGTGCTACTTCAGGAGTTTATTAGAGAGTCGGCTGGTGTTGATATTCGTGCGTTTGTGGTTGGTAGTCAAGTGGTAGCTAGTATGAAGCGTCAGAGTTTGGACGATGATTTCCGTAGCAATTTACACAAGGGCGGCGAAGGAACCAGTATAAAATTGACAGATTCTGAACGTAAAATGTGTGTGAAAGCCGCTAAGGCAATGGGATTGACGGTTGCTGGAGTCGACTTCATGAGGTCAAGCCGTGGCGCTTTGGTGCTGGAAGTTAATGCTAGTCCAGGATTTGGAATTGAGAAAATTACTCGCCGAAATGTGGCTGGAAAGATAATTGAATACATCGATCGAAACGCCAAGCGTGGCAATAAAAAAGATAAAATCGGCGCTTAAGCATAAACTTGTTATAATAGGTTTATGGACGAGTCTCGTCACTCGACAGTAACTCAAACTGTCATCAAATGGATATTTATCTGCGGTATGCTAATGGTTATTGGTGGGGCAATTTTTTATGCTTTTCGAACGGTTTCGCCAAAAACGGAAATGATTTACCTTAATAAGACGATGCTTCGGGCGGAAATTGCTAATGATGAAGAATCACAGCGGAAAGGTTTGTCCGGAAGGCTGGGGATTGATGAGAACTATGCTATGCTGTTTGTATTTGACCATAACGATCGTCATAAAATGTGGATGAAAGATATGAAGTTTTCAGTTGACATGATTTGGATCAATGATAAAAAGCGCGTTGTCTATGTAAAACATAACGTCAAGCCAGACGCTGAGCCGCATGAAAAATATGCGCCACCAGTTCCGGCAAAGTACGTGTTGGAGGTGAAGGCGGGAGTTGCTAAGCGGGCGAGCGCTACAGTTGGGTCACCGGTAAAATTTGATTTGGAGGAGGATAAATGAGCGTGATAATTTTATTCGGAGCAATTTTAGTAACAGTTTTTGTGGTTGCATTTGTTTCATCTCGAAGATTCGGTCCATTGGCGTTGGCGTTGGCGACGGGATTTTTACTATCAGAATGGTGGGGCGGCTGGTTGACAGGGGTATTGGACGGCTTGAAATTGGAAACTGGTTTATTGCCAAATGGTGTAATTTCGGGATTAGTCTTAACATTGGTTCCGTTAATTATGCTCCTTTTAAGCGGACCTAGATATCAGAAAAAACATGAGAGAATTGTCTCAGCGGTGGGAATCGCGTTTTTGACAGCAGCGCTATTGGTGGTTCCTCTGGGAAAATATATATCATTAGACGGACAGGCGCTGGAGCTGTATAAGATTTTCGCGAATAATTGGCGATATGTGGCCACGTTTGGTCTGGTGTATGGTCTAATTGACATTTTTTCACTACATACTGGCGGGCATAAACTAGCTAAGCATTGACCTTTGTGTTGGTTTGTGCTAGGATGAAGAAAGCGGATATTCCGAATGGGTCCATAGCTCAGCTGGTTAGAGCACCTGCCTTTTAAGCAGGGTGTCCCGGGTTCAAGCCCCGGTGGACCCTCCAAATTTGAAATCGACTCCCTTGGCGGAGTCTTTTTTATGGTTTCAGATCCAGATATACTTTAAGTATGAATAGTTGGCTATTTGAGAAGTTGCATATTTCTTGGTTGATGGCGGCGTGGTGTCTCGGTCTGACAATTGGCGTAATTTCCATCCATTACATACCGCGGTCGTTTGTGGCGAACTCATTATTTTTATTGGTCGGGCTGGTTATTTTTGTAATCGTGGCAATTTGGCGCTGGCGATTTTTTGTGATTTTAGCAATTATTTCTGGAGTTTTGGTCGGTCTTTGGCGCGGTGAAATTGGCAGAAAAGGCGTGGAGGTTTATGATTCGTTAATCGGAAAAGTCGCAATTGTCCAAGGTCAAGTTTTGGAGGATCCTGATCTTGATAAAAATAGCCAAACGGTTCTTAGGTTGGGCAATTTGCAGATGAATAATGAAAAATTGCCGGGACAAATTTGGGTGACGACGCCAGATAAAAACTCAATTAAGCGTAGTGATATTGTGAAGGTTAAGGGTAAAATGACGGCGGGATTCGGGGCTTTTTCAGCAAGTATATATCGGGCGAAAATTATTAGCGCCGAAAGACCCGTTCCGGGTGATGTGGCGGTGGGAGTTCGTGATTGGTTTGCCGGGCGAGTTCGCACTCATGTTCCAGAGTCTGAATCTGCGCTAGGTCTGGGATTTTTATTGGGCTTAAGGCGTGCTATGCCGACTGAATTAAGTGACAATTTGAAAATTGCTGGACTAACGCATATCGTGGTGGCGAGCGGCTATAATTTAACAATTTTAGTTCGTTTAGCGCGACAATTATTTGCTAAGCGATCAAAATATTTAGCGATGCTCAGCGCGGCTGTTATGATAATTGGTTTTATGGCGGTGACTGGATTAAGTCCTAGTATGTCGAGGGCTGGCTTGGTGGCGGGACTGAGTTTGGCAGCGTGGTATTATGGTCGGACAATTCATCCGCTGGTTCTACTTCCTGTGTCGGCGGCAATAACGCTATTGATAAATCCGCAATTTGGTTGGGGCGATTTGGGCTGGCAATTAAGCTTTGCTTCGTTTGCGGGCGTGATTATGTTGGCGCCGCTTCTACACTCTTACTTTTTCGGCAATAAAGAGCCGGGCGCGTTTCGACAGATTTTAATTGAAACTTTGTCGGCGCAAATTATGACATTGCCGCTACTTATGATGAGTTTCGGTGTTATTAGTAATGTGGCACTAATTGCGAATATGCTGATTCTGCCGTTTGTGCCACTAGCGATGCTGCTGACGTTTATGTCGAGCGTGCTGGTTTTTGTGCCGATGATTGGCGCGTTGATTGCAATTCCAACGACGTGGCTACTTGGCTATATGATTCGAGTCGCCAATTGGACGGCTGGATTTGAGTGGGCTCAAATGGAAGTTAGCATCAATTTGTGGCAGTGTGCAGCTTTATATATGGCGCTAATTTTGGCAATGATTTGGATGAAAAAGCAAACTAAATTGGACCTCGCCAAGATAAATATTGTGGAGTAGTGTATAATAGTAACAGATTGAAATAGCAAATAACTTTAGGAGAAATTATGTCAGGACACAGTAAATGGGCTACAACTCACCGACAAAAAGCGATTGTTGACGCTAAGCGTGGCGCGATTTTTACGAAATTGGGTAATCAAATTGCTATTGCGGCACGTGGCGGCACAGACCCAGCGCTAAACTCAAGTTTGGCGATGGCAATTGAAAAAGCTAAGGCTGCAAATATGCCTAGTGCAAACATCCAGCGAGCAATTGACCGAGTGGCGGATAAGAGCGCGGCGGCTTTGGAGGAAATTGCTTACGAGGGTTATGGTCCTGGCGGCGTGGGTATTATTATTGAAACGGCGACAGATAATCGTAATCGAACATTGCCAGAGGTAAAAACTGCGTTGGTTAAAAATGGCGGGCGAATTGCCGATGCTGGTAGTGTGATGTTCCAATTTACGCGCAAAGGCGTCATTACTATCGAAGGCAGCGGGGAAGATTTGTTGCTAGCGGTTTTGGACGCTGGCGCTGAAGATGCCGTCGAAGAAGATGGTGAGATTATCGTGTATACGGAGTTGAAAGATTTGGCGAGCGTGCGGAATAGATTGGTTGAGCAAGGCTTGAAGGTTAAAGATGCGGAACTGCGATATATTGCCAATACGCCGATAGAAATTGCCGACATGGAAACTGCGCAGAAATTGATGAAAATGATTGATGCGTTGGACGATTTGGATGACGTTGTGAATGTTCATACTAACGCGGATATCACAGCGGAATAAAATCATCGCTTTAAGGAATCGCTCCTTTTTCTGGGGCGATTTTTAATTTGACAAAAAGTACGCTAAACTAAAGATGATTAACCATAAGCAAGGAGCGAGCATGAAGTATTTGCGTAACACACTACTTATGATACTAGCCGTGGCACTAATAATGCCGTCGCCGTTGGTTTTGGCGGAAGGCGTTTCAGGTGCTACTCAAGAGTCGAAAGTTGATGACGCTCAGACTGTTGATAATAGTCCTAAATCGGCTGAGGAAGCGAAAGATCCAGTTGTTGATAAGGAACAGATCGATAGCAATTCGCCTTCTCAATCAAGTGAAAATTCCGAGACTCCAACAGAGAATACAAATAGTCCGAGTGAAAATCCTGCCGTCAATGAGTCTTCAAAATCCGAGCCAAACCCCGAATCTGAGCCGCCAAAAATAGATAATCCAGATGGAAAAACAGAAGAAAATGCTCCGATATTAATTTCAAAGATTAGCCAGGGCAAAAAATATGTTGAGATATATAATCCGACAAATCAGAATGTTAATTTGGCTGGTTGGAAAATAGAGTATTACGCTGGATCTAGCGCTAAACCCGTTGGAAAAATTTTCAAGGATGAAGTAATATCGGCGAACGGATTTTTGGTTTTGTCGAACGATAAGACGTTGGCGGGCGCCATAAAGTTTGATAACAATTTAGGTTTGGCTCAAAATGATGGATCGGTCGTGTTGTCGCGTTCGGACGGGTCGGTTTCAGATACTGTTGGTTGGGGAAATAATTCAAAGTCTGCAGGTTCGCCAATTAAAGGCGGCGTGAAGATTGTTTGGCGTTGTTTTATTGATGGAAATATTATTGATTCGAAAAATAATTCCACTGATTTTTTATCGAGTAAAGGTTCTGATAATCAGGAAATTGTGCCGTATTCACGTCCGAATTGTAAGAGTCCAGAGTCCAAACCTGAATCTCCAAAGGAGTTGAATAAATGTGAAGGTCTGAAGCTAAGTGAAATCGCGTCGAACGTTGATGAACAATTCATTGAAATTATCAATTCTGGCGAAAAAACCGTTATTACGACGGGCTGTAAATTGACGGTTGGCGATTCTGGCGTTCGTGAAAATATTGGTAACATCGAATTAAAGCCGGGTGAATTTTTAACGATCAAAATAAAAAATACGAAGCTGAAATTACCAAAAACAAAAGGAAAAGTTTATTTATTAGACGAGGCTGGCTCGAAAATTGACATCGCTGAATATAACAATATGCCAAAAGGCGCTTCGTGGAGTTTGATTGATGATGAGTGGATGCAAACGTTTATGATAACTGAAAATTCTGAGAATATCTTTAAGGAATATCCAGACTGTCAGAGTGGCTATGAGAGGAACGCGTTGGGTAAATGTGTGAAAATTGTCATCCCGCTCGTTGAAAGCTCTTGCCCTGTTGGTCAATATCGACATCCAGAAACTCGCCGTTGTCGAAAAATTGAAGCGGCAAAAACTATTACGCCTTGTAAAGATGGCTATTATCGTAGTGAAGAAACTGGCAGATGCCGATCTATCGCATCGGCTGCGGCAAAAACTTTGAAGCCTTGCCTAGAAGGTCAATTCCGCAATTCAGCTACGGGTCGATGTAAGAAAATCGCCTCCACTGATGATATAGCAAAAGAATGTCCAGAAGGATTTGAACGTAATCCGCAAACTAAGCGATGTCGAAAGATAAAATCTGCAAATATGCCAACTGTTGGTTCGGCGGCCGCTGAAGTTAAGCAAGTCGCTGGCGCTACTTGGGGTTGGTGGGTGTTTGGTAGCGTGAGTTTACTGGCTGTCGGTTACGGCGTATGGCAGTGGCGATGGGAAATCTCGCAATTTGTACGAAAAATCCGCGAAAGTATTAAATCCGCTAACGGTAAATAATTGCTATAATAAAGATATGAGAATTATCGGGATTGATCCGGGAACGGGAATTTTGGGTTTTGGTGTGATTGATTTTTCTCGCGGTAAGTTTAAGATGGTTACGGCGGGAGTTGTGACGACGCCAGCACATACGCCAATTGACGAAAGGCTTGAAGATATTTTCGATAGCCTGACCGAAATTATTGCTGAAACAAATCCTGATGTTATGTCGATTGAAAAACTATTTTTTGCACGCAACGTTACGACGGCGATTTCTGTGGCGGAGGCGCGCGGCGTGGCAATGTTGACTGGGCGAAAAGCTGGAATACCGATTGCTGAGTATACGCCACTGCAAATAAAGCAGACTTTGACCGGCTATGGAAAGGCCGATAAAAAGCAGGTCCAGGAAATGGTGCGCCTTAATTTGGGTTTGAAAGATGTTCCGAAGCCGGATGACTGCGCAGACGCTTTGGCTGCAGCAATTACACACGCGGCGATGAATCGGGTATAATTGAAATATGATTGCACATGTTTTTGGAAAAGTTGCTGAGAAGTTTAATGGCTCGCTAGTCGTTGATGTTCATGGTGTTGGATATGAAGTTAGCGTGGCTACTAATGATTTTGACGCGGTAATATTAGACCAGGAAGTAAAATTTTACACTTATCATCATGTTCGCGAACAGTCTGAGGAGCTGTTCGGGTTTTCTAGCCTGGCGGCGAAAAAGTTATTTGAAATGCTAATCACGGTTCAGGGGGTTGGTCCAAAGGCGGCGCTGGCTATTTTGAGCTTGGGTGATGCTGAGCAAGTGCGCAATGCTATTGCTAACGCTGACAGCGGCTTTGTACAAAAGGCCACTGGCGTCGGCAAAAAAACTGCCGAGCGAGTAGTGGTTGATCTAAGCGATAAAGTTGGTTTACCGACCCATTACGGCCGAACGGAAACTCCATTGCAGACTGAATTAAACACTTCTGATGAGGCTTTGGAGGCGTTGATGGCTTTGGGCTATACGCTGGCAGATGCAACTAAGGCGCTCGAAAACGTCGATGTCAATTTGCCAACAGCTCAGCGAGTGACTGAAGCTTTGAAGAAGTAAGGTTTTAGTAATTGATATCTATTGCGACTCGTTCTCTTCTTTAACTGTCTGCTTTGCTTTTCTAATGAGATTTTCTGTGTCGCCAGTTGTTAGTCTGTCGTAGTCATGAAAGCTCTGAACACTACGGCGCAATAGCTGACCTTGTATGCCAGTAATTCCATATAAGCCAGGCCGATCATCAAATTGGTGATTGCACGACTTTTGGTCGAATATTTCGGCCTGCTCTTTGTCAGAAGCGCCTTCTTTCGATGCGATTCTATCGCACCATAAAAATGGATATCTTACTAGTAAGTCAATTACGTGTTTTGCAATTTCTGTTGATTTGGGGTCGTATTCTTTTGTTTGCTCTAAATTGCTATATCCCCGCTCAGTTAAGGTGTTGCTGATATTTTTTACATCAATTGCGACCCTGTGCGACTCAATTCCTTCAGATTCGTCGCAAGGCGTTAAGCCTAGTTCCCTCAAAAGATAAGGCACCGCCTCTGGCATTGACCTAACTCCTTCTGGGACTTGGTCGTATACTTCTCTTATGTCTTTTTTTCGGTTTTCGGCATCAAATTCCGGCATTGTAAACTCCTAGTTTAATTGTAGATACTAATATTATACCATAAATGCTATAATTAGTGTATGGCAATTGAAAGAATAGTTGATACAAGTTCGCATGATGACGATTCTGAAGAGCAGCGAATTGAGGTAAGTCTGCGTCCGCAGAGTTTTGCTGAGTATGTCGGCCAGGAAAGATTAAAACGTAATTTGCGCTTGGCGATTGATGCTGCTAAAAAGCGCGGCGAGCCGTTGGATCACGTATTATTATATGGTCCGCCTGGGCTTGGTAAAACAACTATGGCGACGGTGATTGCTAATGAAATGGGCACGAATCTGCGGATTACTAGTGGTCCAGCAATTGAAAAAGCGGGCGATTTGGCGTCGATTCTGACTAATTTGTCGGACGGCGATATTCTGTTTATCGATGAGATTCATCGGTTGGGGCGATCAGTGGAGGAAATTTTATACTCCGCAATGGAAGATTTTAAGTTGGATATTGTGATTGGAAAAGGTCCGGCAGCGCGATCAATTCGATTAGATTTGCCGCGATTTACGGTGATTGGTGCGACGACGCGAACCGGAAGTTTGGCGGCACCTTTGCGTGATAGATTCGGGCATATTTATCGTTTGGAATTTTACACGCCAGAGGATATTGCGAAAATTGTGACGCGTAGTGCGAAGATTTTGGAGTCGTCAATTCGAAGTGAGGCGGCGGATCTATTGTCGACGCGAGCGCGCTTGACGCCACGTATTGCCAATAGACTTCTTAAGCGAGTTCGTGACTACGCTGATGTTAATGGTGATGGAATAATTGATGTAAAAACTACAACTAACGCTTTGGAAATGCTGGAAGTGGATGAGTTGGGCTTGGATCCGGCTGATCGTAATTTATTGCAATCGATTCTGGAAAATTATGGTGATAATCCTGTTGGCTTAACGACAATTGCGGCACTGACTGGTGACGAAGCGACAACAATTGAGGATTTTTATGAACCATATTTGCTACAAATTGGTTTTATTGAGCGTACGCCGCGTGGCCGTCGAGTGACAATTAAGGCGAAGCGACATTTGGGAAAATAGTTATCGTATTCTTCGGTTTTTTGTGCTTTAATAAAACCAGGCAAACTTAACTAGGAGCCGCCATGGGCAAAAAACAAGGCTATCTTAAGTTCTGTCGTGTTATAATATAGGCATGAATCCACAAACATCCTCAT
>CALFHE010000025.1 GCA_937875955.1 uncultured Candidatus Saccharibacteria bacterium
ATCAGAGGTCTGTCGAAATGGACCTAAAGATTGATAAAAAAGTTCCATTGATTACTGCCGACTCTGAGAAGATTCGTCAAGTTATGCTGAATATGATCGACAACGCTATTTACTATTCAAATCCGCACAAAAAGGTAATAATTTCTCTGAAAAATAGTAATGGTGCGATTGAATTTACGGTGAAAGATTCGGGAATTGGTGTGCTAAAATCAGAGCAAGCAAATTTGTTTGGCAAATTCTTCCGCGGCACAAATGCCAGAAAAAAGCGGCCAGACGGCACTGGCGTTGGCTTATTTTTGGCGAGGAAAGTTATTTTATCGCACGACGGCGAAATGATCTTTGAATCAGAAGAAGGAAAAGGCAGTACCTTTGGATTTAAGTTGCCAGTTCGTTAACGAAATAAACTCAGTATTCCAGAAATAACGATAATTAAAGTAATTGCAACGAGTCCCGCCATGCCAATGGCGCGAATGAGCTTTTTTCGATCAAAAAACCATTGAGATAATTTGGAGCGATTCGTTGCTGTAATCCTTGTTACTTTTGGTCGCTGAGATGTCGCGTCCATTCCAGAATATTTTTTATTGCGCTTTTTCTTCTGCTTTGTCATGAAAATATTATACATTAATAGATAACGGCGGAGAAGTGGCTGATTTGCTATAGACAATTCGACAATAATTTGTTATGATATCTGAAGTCGTGGCCTTATCGTCTAACGGTTAGGACACCAGGTTTTCATCCTGGCAATCCGGGTTCGATTCCCGGTAAGGTCACCAAATCGGAACTAAAATGGAAACAACGGTCGCCTGAACGGGCGGCTTTTTTTGCTGGCAGCACGCAGCGCCGACCGGCGATTTTTCTGGGCGGAGTTAAGAAAATGGTCGTCATTTATGACGACTTCTTTTTGTTGTATTTATAGGTTCGACCCGAAAATTTCAAGGCATAAGGATTTTTTGCGCTGAGGTCATCGCCCTTTGTGATTTTACGCCCAAGCTCGAACCTATCTTGAGAGCAAGCCTAGACTCTAGCAAATACATCAGGACAAAGCCCTGTTCGGCGGGTCGCCCGCACCCCGACCCGCCGAAACCGCCAGCGATAACTAGTTTGTCTGGTTGGGTTATTTTTGATATAATTATAACCGTCTTAAGTTATACCTATTGCGTCCGCAGTAGAAAAAACGTACCGCAAGGTTTCGAGCGATGTGCCTAAAAATTAGGACATCGCGCGAAACAGTAGGACATGTCGTTCTGCTGCGGACAAACGACTTAAGACACCGTTGCGGTGTCCTATTTTATTTTTGATAGCACCGCAGAAAGTAGTGCTATGACTGACAAGATAACTTTTATAGATTTGTTTGCAGGAATTGGCGGTTTTCATCTCGCATTTCATAATCTCGGTGCAGAGTGTGTTTTTGCATCAGAATGGGATAAAGACGCGCGAAAGACCTATGAAGCCAATTTTGCAAAAATATCGCCCGAATTATTCAAGAAAAACACTAACGGAGAAACGCGTTTTGCTGGTGATATTACTAAAGTTGATGCCAGTAAAATACCCGACTTTGATATATTAACAGGCGGATTTCCTTGTCAGCCATTTAGCATAATTGGCGCAAAGGCAGGCTTTGAGCATGAGACACAAGGGACACTATTCTTTGATATCGAGCGAATTCTAAAGGAAAAGCAGCCGAAAGCTTTCGTTCTAGAAAATGTTCGTAATTTGACCGCACATGATAAAGGAAAAACCTTTAAGATCATTATTGAACATCTGGAAAAACTGGGATACTTTGTCCACTACAAAATCATAAATGCCCTTGACTATGGGGTTCCACAAAAGCGTGAGCGAATTATTATTGTAGGATTTAAGGAGAATGTTCCTTTTAGTTTTCCAGCCCCTCTGCCAATCGAAAAAAGAGCCACCATAAAAGATATCTTAGAAACTGGAAATATTGAGGACAAATATTTTGTAAAGCCTGAAATACGCGACAGAAGGCATGCTAAAATGCTACTCAAGACAATTACGGAGCCGAGTCGTCCATATATCACTCATGAAAATGTATCGGGGAGTGTTACTCCACATAGCTACTCGTGCGCACTTCGTGCGGGCGCAAGCGCTAATTATATCTTGATCAATAATGAGAGACGGCCAACGGAGCGTGAATTATTGCGAATACAGGGATTTCCTGACTGGTTTAAGGTAGTTGTTTCGTATTCTGGAATAAAAAAGCAAACTGGAAATGCTATAGCAGTTCCAGCCATTGAGAGTGTCGCCCGAGAGGTTCTAAAGTCCCTGAGGCTATTCAAGGAGATTAAGAAGTGAGTCCTACTACGGCAAAACAACTACTTGATGTATTTCTTGCAAAGCAACGTGTTCATTGGTATAAACCAGTTCAAATTGCCGAGATATTGTATAGAAAGCGCATAGACCCAAATAGTGTAGATATTTTAGACCTAGAGACATATAGAACAAAAAGCAAGAAGTGGCGCGACGATATAACCATGGAATTATTAGGTCGAAAGAGCACGAGTTCTGCAAAGTTCCAAGACGACTTGTTTAATAACAATGCGATTCCGCCAAGTCTTTTAAATATCTTGAGTCAGGAGAATATAAGGACAGGCGGAGCCGTGGAGGCTTACATATACAGTATGTTTGCAAACAAAAAATCACAGCTAGCAAATGCCCTCAGTTATGCAGTTAATTCATCGCCTCAGGCTTTCAATGTCGTACATTTTATCAACTCTTTCTATGCGGAGCCGGGCTTAAAAAGAAGTCTTGATAAAATATATGAAATTATTGTTTTCGCATTGTTTTCAACATTAACCAACGAGCTAGAGCTAGAAATGCAATTATCTGTAGCGGACAATAAGATTGATATTCTGCGCGAGTTTGAGGACTTCACAAAAAACATTATGCAATTATCTGTAGATAATTTAGTCAGTACCGAATCGGCCAAGGTGTATCGTGTAGGCATTACAAACGCCGCCGACAGAGGTCTTGATATGTATGCGAATTGGGGGCCTGCTATTCAGATTAAGCATCTTGCTCTTGACGAAGCGTTAGCAGAATCGGTAGTTAATTCTATCAACAGCGACAGGGTGATAATTGTCTGCAAGTCTGCTGAGCAGCGTGTTATTGTCAGTCTACTAAATCAAATTGGCTGGAAGTCAAAAATACAAAGTATAGTAACCGAACAAGACCTAGAGCGATGGTATGAAAAAGCACTACGCGGTAAGTTTTCGGAAAATATGGGTGTTAAATTACTGCAAAATATAGCCAATGGTATATCCGAAGAGTTTCCTTCGGTGGTACAGGATCAGAATTCGACTATAGCTTGTCGAAATTATGACAATATCCATGACGATATCTGGAGATAAAAATAACCCAACCAGACAAACTAGTTATCGCTGGCGGTTTCGGCGGGTCGGGGTGCGGGCGACCCGCCGAACAGGGCTTTGTCCTGATGTATTTGCTAGAGTCTAGGCTTGCTCTCAAGATAGGTTCGAGCTTGGGCGTAAAATCACACCATAAAGAATGTTTGAAATAGTTCGCTTATTGTGGCGAGTTTTTTTCATTGTTGCTTCGTAGTTTCTTTGGCGGCGGGCTCATCGTCAGTCCGAGACATCATTTCAGAATAGGCTTCAAGTATATCGCTCTCCTTATATTTCGGTTTATGTGAGCGCTCGATTGCATACCAGATTGTTACGGGTATCAGCAGGACGGTGTTTATGCAATATATCGTAATTGCAGCTTCTATAGACCCAACGATATTTACAAATACTCCCGTATAGAATAAAAAGAAAATAATTACAGTAGTTGATCCGAAAATAAAGAACAAAATTTTTGAGATAATATATTTATCTATTTCTGGCATAATATTTTATATTCTAGCATTAAGGGGAGGTGGAGGCTAGTTTATGTGGCTATGTTGACCGTACGAATAGCTATCGGCTATAATAACGCTAATGGTAATTTTATATGGAATGTAATAATACGGATATTCTAGTCGCGCAGGCTGATAATATTACGAACCTTGATTTCAGACCGATCGCCATCAAGGCTACGAATGTAATCAAGAAGTATAAAGTTGGCAAGCAAATAATTAGAGCTATTGATGATGTTTCAGTAGACATTCACGAAGGTGAATTTGTGGCTCTTGTTGGTCCAAGCGGCAGTGGTAAAAGCACTTTACTGCATTTACTTGGTGGACTAGATAAGCCTACGTCTGGTGAGATTGTTGTAGGAGGGAAAAACGTTTCCAGTATGAATGACCGTCAACTGTCTAAGTTTCGCAACCAGACAATTGGATTTGTTTTCCAATCGTTTTATCTGCAGCCTTTTTTGACGTTGCGCCGTAATATTGAAGTCGCTTCAATGCCTCAGCGCATGAAGCAGGCGGAGCGCAAGCTACGTATTGAATCATTAGCTCGACAAGTTGGTCTGTAT
>CALFHE010000026.1 GCA_937875955.1 uncultured Candidatus Saccharibacteria bacterium
AATTCTTTTACGCACAGCCTCATCGTTAAACTCTGTCTCAGCTGGCGCATTATTATTGTCATCTTTCATCACCACATCAATTTCATTATTGACTTGAACAAAATCACGCACAGGCGAGGAGCTCGTCTCATTATGAATAACTTTCTCAGCTAAATCTTTTTTTGGAATAGAATCTTCCAAAATCGGTGCAGAATTTATATCGTTTTCATCCTCTATACGATCATCTTTCTTTATAGGTAATTCTCTCGGCAATTCGTCCTCTTCATCAACAGCCGGAGCTTGATTCTCAGAAGACATATCTTCTTTATGAATATCTACTTTTTCATCGACGTATTCCGAATCCATCGAGTTAATTTGACTATCCGCCTCAGTCTCGTCCGACTCTTCGTTGATTTTAGGCTGGATATTTTCTTTGATTATTTTCGCGCTTGGAATATTTTCCGACGACGCACTTTCACTATTCAAACATTCATCATCCGTCGGTTCGTTCGCCTCATTACTTTCCGCCGACACGCGCATCGACGCATCATCATCGCTCACTTCCGACTTAACCGCAGGTTTTTCTGATACGAATTCAGGTTTTTCATTTTCCGATGGACTATCTTTTTCAATTGATTCGGATGGCTTCTCTTCATTATCAGCACTGACATATCCAGCAACAACAAAATCACAATCATCATTCATTAATTCAGACAAATAACTCTCTGGCTCTTCTGCCGCCGGTTGTAACTGTTCTTCAGCAAAATTTCGCATTCTTAGTATCGGGCAAGTTCCCGCCGCAGCGCAACTGGCGCACGCTGCGCTGGCTACGTTTTGGCAAAATTCCGATCGTCTTTCGTCACTCAAATATTCTTCTGTTGTTTCCGCTTCACTTTCCCCGGTAAATGACGTATCAATTTTCTCACCGCTAGCAACCGCTTCTACCAAATTTAATTCAGCCGCATCATCAATTCCTGAAGATAGATCCTGAAAATTAGCATCGCCATTCAACGCCGAGAAAACATTAAAGTCGCCCACTCCATCCGCCAAACCTTCGTTCATTGCTCAAAAAAAGTCTCCGTTGAAATTTTCAATTCACTTACACCAGCGGCGGATAATTTTTGCCAAACATCTCTAACAAACGGCAAACTTCCACAGACCAAAAAATGCGCATCTTCTGGCGTTTCGTGAACAATTTTTTCCACGTCAAATCGACCGTTAAACCAACCATCTTTTTCCTCGATCTGCTGGCGAGTACTAAACTTCTTCACTTTAATATTTGACGCCGCTAGCTCATTCTCAAAAACCATATATTCTGGCGATTTTTGGCTAAAATATAAAAACGTCGGCTGGCTAGAACTTGCCATAACACTCCAAATTGGACTAAGTCCACAACCCGCAGCAATTCCAACCAAAGGACTTTCTGTTTGCGGATTAAAATCGCCATAAGCGTGGCTAATCTGCAATTTATCGCCAATATTCCGTGAACATAAATAGCTAGAAAATTCACCACCAACATTCTTCACGGTAATTGATATTAGCTCATCGTCAGGAGTAGAAGAAATGCTATAAGCCTTCCCCTCGCGCACGCTACTGCCATCAATAAAAACCGTAATATATTGTCCGGCGGTAAAGTCGAACGGTCGCGCAAAATATAACGTCTTCACTTCAGGATTTTCCTGACGGACGCACACAATTTCAACCTCTAATGAATCACGCATTCTCCAACGTACCTTTCCATTATTTTCTGAGCTTCTCTAAATTCTTCGTCAGTAAAAGTGTGGTAATTCGCAAACTTTGGACTAATTGTCATGCCAGTGCGAAAATGCTGCAAAGCAAATCTCTTCGCGCCCTTAACCAGCTCGCCAATCTTCTCAAAATCGCTAACTTCCAATTGCTCGCGGACAATCGTCGTACGGAATTCGTGATCAATTCCCGAATCAATCATCAACCGAACATTCTCCTTGATCGCTTCCAAATCAATCGGGCGCGCCGCAATTTCAACATATTTTTCCAGCGGACCTTTTACGTCCATCGCAATAAAGTCAATCAGCCCTTCTTCAACCATTCCGCGAACTATATCTGGATGTGTGCCGTTGGTATCCAATTTAATATCAAAACCAAGTTTCTTAATCATCCGACATAACTCCGGCAAATCTTCATTTACCGTTGGCTCACCGCCAGAAATCACCACGCCGTCCAGTCGACCAACTCGCGACTTTAGAAATATCATCACCTCATCAACTGGAAGACTCGGCGCTAACCGTTCAGGTAATACCAATTCAGGATTATGGCAATAGCCGCAGCGCATATTGCAACCAGAGAGAAACAGAGCTGCCGCCACATGCCCTGGATAGTCCACGAGCGACAGCTTCTGAATTCCACCAATTGACACTTTAAGCTGCCGCGACGGCGCTAAGTCGCTGGTGTTCGGCGGCATCGTCATAATGCTCCCTCATTTCAAATTCCGCTTGCTTACCCTTATTCCATTGAGAAACTGGACGCAAGAAACCAACCACACGTGAATAAACTTCTGTCGATTCGCCACAATTTGGACATTCTGGATGCTCGCCAACAATATAGCCGTGATTCTTACAAATTGAAAAGCTTGGACTGAATGTAAAATATGGCAATTTGTAATTTTCACAAATCGTTTTCACCAATTTTTTCAAAGTTTGCGGATCGTCCATACGCTCACCTAAGAAGAAGTGAATCACCGTGCCGCCCGTGTACTTGGTTTGCAAATTGTCCTGAAGATCCATCAACTCAAACAAATCGTCCGTGTAATTAACTGGCAAGTGGCTAGAGTTGGTATAGAACGGACATTTAACTTCGGCGCCAATTCCATTAGCAAAATGCGCTCGATCTGGAAAGCTGGCTTTATCAAGCTGCGCCAATCGATACGTCGTGCCTTCAGCTGGCGTTGCCTCAAGGTTGTAATTATTGCCAGTTTCCTTCTGATATTCCACCAAACGATCGCGCATAAAATCAAGCGTCTTCTCAGCAAAAGCCTTACCTTTTTCCGTGCCAATATCAACGCCTAGTAAATTAAGCGCCGCCTCGTTCGTGCCAATCAAACCGATGGTCGAAAAATGGTTCTTCCAATATTGATTAAAACGCTGTTTAATGTTTCGCAAATAAAACTTGGTGTACGGATACAAATTGGCGTCGGTCAATCGCTCCAAAACTTTACGCTTGGTTTCCAAACTGTCCTTTGCCATATCCATAAGTTCAGCCAACCCCTTAAAGAATTCTTTTTCGTTCTTAGATTTTAGCGCCAGTCGTGGCAAGTTTATCGTTACCACACCGACCGAACCAGTCATTGGATTTGAGCCGAACAAGCCGCCGCCACGATATTCCAATTGACGATTATCAATACGCAATCGACAGCACATCGAGCGCGCATCTTCTGGATCCATGTCAGAATTGATGAAGTTTGAGAAGTACGGAATGCCGTATTTAGCGCTAGCTTCCCACAAACTTTCAATCACCGGATTATCCCAATTGAAATCCTTGGTGATATTAACCGTTGGAATTGGGAAGGTAAACACGCGACCATTAGCGTCGCCCTCAGAAAGAACCTCCAACAACGCCTTGTTTAGCATATTCATTTCTTCTTGATATTCGCCATAAGTCGTATCCTGCATTTCGCCACCAATAATCACTGGATTATCTGCCATGTGTTTTGGACATTCAAGGTCAAGTGTAATGTTGGTAAACGGAGTCTGAAAGCCAACACGAGTCGGCACGTTGACATTAAAGACGAATTCTTGAATAGCCTGTTTTACTTCCTCGTAGCTCAATTTGTCGGCGCGAATAAACGGCGCTAATAGTGTGTCAAAATCAGAGAAAGCCTGCGCGCCAGCCGCTTCGCCTTGTAATGTATAAAAGAAGTTTACGACTTGACCAAGTGCTGATCGGAAATGCTTGGCAGGTTTAGAGGCAACCTTACCAGCCACGCCAGTAAATCCTTCTTGTAATAAGTCAGTCAAATCCCAACCAACACAATAAACGCTTAGCAAGTTAAGGTCATGAATGTGCAAGTCGCCTTCTTTATGAGCCTTTCCAATCTTCGATGTATAAATCTTATCCAGCCAGTAAGTCTTCGTAATCTCCGCTGAAACATAGTTATTCAAACCCTGAAGACTGTAGCCCATATTAGAGTTTTCATTAACTTTCCAGTCCAAATTTTCCAGATATTTATCAATCAAATCAACGTGTGCATTAGAAGTAATTTCGCGCAATTTTTTATGCTGATCGCGGTAAATAATGTACGCCTTTGCAGTCTTCTTAAACTTAGAGTCAATCAACGCATCCTCAACAATGTCCTGAATATCTTCAACGCTTGGTAGACGCTTTTGGTTACGAGTTTCCAAAACACCCAAAACCTTGTCGGTCAATTCAACTGCTTGAGCGGCGTCAAATTCACCAGTTTCCAGTCCTGCCTTTTTAATTGCTTTTTCAATTTTTTTCCGATCAAATTTAGCAGTTCGACCATCGCGTTTTTTAATTGATTTATACATTACCCCTCCTTGTTTATAAAAATAGCAAACTAGCCCAACCTCTCCAGTGGGTACATGTTGCAAAAAACGTTATTTATTTTCTAAAACACCATATGTAGTGCTTAATATTGAATATACACGCGATATATAGCGTCTGTCAATGAAAGTACATTGTATTATTTACATTTATGATCTCTTTACATAGATTGCAGCAAATCGTAAGCAACAGCCGCTGATAACGCCTGCATTTGGCGAAGATTATCACCCGGCTTAAGCGGCGGTTTGAGACTGCGAATAAGATAAAAGCCAACAAATGCCGCCAGCATTTCCGCGTTCAACTCACCCAGCCACGGCGTTACGTCATGACCATGGCGCGCCATATCAACCAGAAATTCTGTCGCACCAGATCCCTGGGGCGCATAGGAAGCCCAGTTCCAGTCAACCAACTTCAACTCGCCAGTTTGCGGATTAAATGCCAGATTATCACTACGAACATCCGAATGATTAAAGCAATCTTCCGTCTGCTTGGCAAATTCTTTAGCGCGCACCGAAATATCAATCAACTCATCGCGCTTTTCTAACAGTTCAATTATAGCCTGACAACGCCGCTGATTAATCTCCAACTGATTTGGCAATAGTTTTTGATAGTTATTAATCAATCGACGACGAATATCAGCGTCAGCAATAATCTGATCAATCCCGTCATCTAAGCCAAGCTCTCTCGCCACAAACGGTTGTAGTTGCAATTCTTCAATCAGCTCCTGCGGCAATTTTATTTTTTCCAACTCGCAAACCGCGGTTATCACCGTCGAAATATAACGTTCCGCGACAGAGTTGTCCGTCGGAGGTTGCCACAACCACCCATCTGACGAAGCGTAACTGCTCGTCATCAACACGTAACCGTCATCAGCCAATTCAGTCCAATCAGCAACATATTGCGGATAAGTTTTCTGCAACAAACGCGTTACTGCATAATCTTTTTTTAGCCAGCCTAGTTCCCGCTCACCCTCATCCGATAATAAATCAGCATCAACTTCTTTAACGAAAATCGTTCGACCACCAGACGACACTAATGCTCGACGATTAAGCGAAAAGCCGCCACTTACCGACGTGATCCGTAATTCAGACGAATCAACGTTTAGCTCCGCCGCCGCACACCGCAAGGCTCTGTCGGTTAATAATTTATCGTGATCCGGCAATGTTTCCATGCATAAATTATAACATCAGACAACTTAAATCCGCTTAGTAAATATCATTACTCGGTTATTACGAGTTTGGGAATTTTTTATCCACTCCCCTGCGCACGTCATCAAATTCAGACCCTCAGATACACCATCAGCTGGCCGAATAAAACTATTCATATCCACATCAGATAATTTAACTGTTTGTTTTTTTATCACCTGATAACGCAGTATTTTACCGTCGCCACGCTCGACACTAATCGTATCACCAGTATTTAGAGACTCTAGTTTATTAAAAACTCCACCTGAAGTTGTACCCGACGCATGCCCGACAATAATAGATGCGCCTAACTGACCTGGCTTAACACTGCCGGTATACCATCCAGCATCAAAGATGTTGACAGGTGACTGCATTGAACCGTCCGAATTGACGCTCATTTGCAAAACCCTAGCCTTAACCCCCAACTTCTCAATAGTGATGACTCGCGGCAAATCTGCAGCAACCCTATATTTGGCAATAGCATCATTAGACACTTTAGTTTCATCTTTACCTTCACTGCTTCTACGATCATTAGAATCATCGCTGCGTGCTGTTGCTGGCGCCCCATTAACGGCGTTCTTTATTCGACTATTCAACAGCCAGGAGTCAACAAACGAATATATCGAGATTGTCAATAGAATAACTGCAATTACGCCAGGAAGCTTTTTACGAAAATTACCGCCTAAAATATTTCGTAAAGGTTGCTTAATACGTCTCTGCTTGCTACCCCGAAAATCGCCGACAACCACAGGCTCTCCATAGACATCTAGCAAGCGGGCTGCTCGAGTCAGTTTTTTATTAATTAGCGTAGGTTTCTTTGATTTTATACACTGCCGAGGCTGTTTTGTCTTAGTCGACACAGAATGATGAGCAATATCTGCAGTATGCTTCATATTCACACTATCAGTCACATTTACAACAATATCACTCATCAGCCTGCGTCGCGGTACAACCACTCGACCCCTAGCCTTTGGCGGTGTCTGTAAATTGCGTATATTTCGTTCTCCCCGTACCATATCTACCTCATTGTAGCCAACAGGCACGCTCTGCGTCAAACCGCTTATGGCGTGCCTGTCGATTTTTTTAAGCCTTTACTTCGACTCTTTACTTCTTACTAAGACTCTTTCGCTTTGTTACGAATAGTAGAGCGGCTGCTGAAGCTACTCCAGCTATAGCCCCAATCAAATTAACAGACAATTTTTCACCACCCGTATTTGGAGCTTTTGGAGCTTTTGAGTCATTCTGTGCCGTCAGTACAACATCATTACCGTCACCGCCAACATAACTAATCTTGAAGGTTGCGCCGCTTACAGTTACCTCTGCACCTTCAGGTAAATCCTTAAATGTTCCCTGGACAGGGTTAGTGCCGTTGTTGCTGACGATCGTAAAGGTATCACCCTTCTTAATGACACCACCAGCCAAGTATGTTAAGTCTAGACTACCATTTAGAGAAACATCACGTGCAACAATCTGATCATAGTGATCTTTGTTTAAGATTTCCGCCTTATATACACCGGTATTCTCTAGAGAGAAACCTCCCAGTACAGTAATTTTACCTGGTGAGTTGCCCGGAGCAACAACACCTGACACATAAAGACCTCCCACAGTAGCGTCACCGCCGAACACGCCGCCCTCATTAACAGATACATCAGAACGACTACCATTTAGTAAAACTGTTTCACCTTTTTTAACAGTCACAAACTCATCAGGTTTGTCGCCGTCTAATTGTATTGTTTTAGCTTCATGAGCATTACCAATTTGACCATTCGGCGTGCCACTGGTGTTATTTGAAGACTCAACCAGTACTGTACCTTCATTATCTTTATGAGCAACCAGCTTACCTGGACCACTAAGTTTACCGGTAATCTTCAATGTTACATTTGATGCTAGCCGATATTCAACATCACCATTAAGCGTAATGTCGCCAGACAGAACAGTCGTTACGCTCGAAGCAGCACCACCACCAAAGCCTTGACAATGTATTCCATGAGAAATCATCGAGCCATTTTCAAAAGTGATTTTACTAGAACTTGTCTCATTTTTATAATCACTAATCTCTAACTGGCCTTTATTTTTAACCAAGATACTATTAGCGCCATCTAGTGGCACATAAGCATTTTCTCCGACAATTTTTTCTGCGGCTTTTACATAATAACTTATACTATCACATCCAGCATTAGCAACCTCAAAACGGCTTATCGTCGGTTTGCTGTCAAATCCTCCATCAAATCCATTCGATTTCAGGCTTGACAGGCCAGCGACAGCGCCAGTAACATAAACTTTAGGGGTTTTATACCTATCTTTACTATCGATACTGGTATGATCTCCAGCAAATTCAGCATCTGATGTAAACCGCATCGTATCAATATTATATCTAGCACACGACTTATCGTCAGGAAGACTATCCAGCTTTTTAACCTCTAAACCCGACAGAGCTACTGTTAAATCATTCTGAATTTCTATGCGCCACCCATTGGCAGTAGAACCCTCAACACAAGTAAATACCAACTTAGAACCTTCTGTTGGTACTTGACCTTCTTTCCAGTTACCAGCGGTTGACATTTTATGGTCACCAGCTGAGCCAGTCCACGTAAATGAAGCTGGCGCAGCACTTACCGGCGAATGAAGCGCCACTATGCCAACAATAGCCGCCACCGACGCGGCGCCGATTATTTTAGTATAAGAAACACCCATTTTGTTTCCCTCCCATACACGTTTGTGTTTTTATTTAATTTGTAGCCTCACAATATCATTACTAAATGAGCTTTACAAGCATAATTGTATAAAATACAACAAAAAACTATATATTCTATCTGTTATTAATTTGGAATGACTAGTATAAATTCCGTGCCAGCTGACGGCTTGCTTTTGATGCGAATAGTATAACCACAGCGAACCGCCAGAGTTTTAGCAATTGCCAGCCCCAAACCATAGCCCGACGCGTCGGTTCGAGTCCGCGCCGCGTCTGCACGATAAAATCTCTCGAAAATGTGTTTTTGATCATTTGACGAAATGCCTGGCCCATTATCTTTAACTATAAATTCCACAGAATTTTTATTCAGTCTAGCCCAAATCTTTACTTCGCCGACTTTTTGCGGCGCGTATTTAATAGCATTGTCCACCAAAATTGATAAAATCTGACGAACCGCATTTACTTGCAAAGTTACTTTTTGACCATCTGGAATATTATGAAAAATCTTAACTTGCTTTGCTTTTGCAACCTGAGAATACTGCCCTATAACCTCTTTAATAATTTCAGAAATATCAATTAACTCTGGATCATTCAAAGCGTTTTCCGACTTCGCCAAATCCAGCAGCGAATTGCTAAGGTTAGTCAGTTTTTTAATTTCCTCAACGTTTTGGCTCAAAACCTGACGAGCTTTTTCGTCGGTCAGCACACGCTTACGCATCGCTATTTCATTACTCAAAAGCAACGCTGCCAACGGAGTTCTTAGCTCATGGCTGGCATTAGACACAAATTGGGCTTGCTGTTCAATTGACCGTTCAATTGGCGCCAGCGTTCTTCGCGCCAACACTAGACTCAACCAATAGCCGAACACCAACATCGCACCATTTAACGCAATTAAAGATATCACCACCATTTCGCGTGTTTCATTGTCGCGTCGTTCCAACCGATGATGAAATTGATCTTCGATATCCGCAGATTGCTTAATATGGTCATCAGGCGGCAATTCTCGGTTAAGTTGCGTCGAGGTAACAGCATAAATAATCACACTAAACACCAGTGATAACGTCATAATCACAGCCAAATAACTCAGCGCTAGTCGCTTGACGCGTTGCTGTTTCATAATTTTTCCTCTAATTTATAGCCAAAACCCGAAACCGTGTGAATTAATTTCGACTCAAATGGCTTATCAATTTTTCGGCGCAAAAACATAATAAATAGCTCAACATTATTCGGTAATACGTCCGCGTCAAAATCCCAAACGTGTGATATAATCTGTTCTTTTGATAAAACTTTACCTTTATTTCGCATCAAATATTCCAGAACACCATATTCCTTAGCGGTCAAGCTAATTTCCTGCGAAGCTCGCGTTACCTTTTTCGAGCTTGGATCAAGCTTCAAATCGCCCACCTGAAGAATTTCCTCCAATTTCTCATTCGGCCTACGAAGCAACGCCCTTATGCGAGCCAATAGTACATCAAAACTAAACGGCTTAGCTAAATAATCATCCGCCCCCGTATCCAAACCTTCAACAATATCACGCTCCGCATCACGCGCAGTCAACATTAAAATCGGCGTTTTATTACCATCATTTCTCAGGGCTCGACAAACTTCATAGCCATTCATTTCTGGCAACATTATATCCAAAATAATAACATCATAATCATCGGCGACAGCAGTTCGATAACCTTCGCTGCCATCATTCACCACATCAACCGCGTACGACTCGTCTTCCAACCCTTCTTTTAATAGTCGAGCAATCGTAACGTCATCTTCAATCAGTAAAACTCTCACAGATATATTATACCTTTATATCTCAACAATTTCACACACTAACACATCGCTATCATTTGTGCTTCTGGCCAAATTTTCTGAACTAACCGTTTGCCGCGTGCCGTTAATCGCACCCACGCGTTACCGTATATCTGATCAATCGCCATCAAACCTTTACGACGCAAATCCGCCAAAATATTCATTACTGTTCGACGCGATAATCCAACTTGCCCAGCCAAAACTACGACGTCATCGCCGCCATCTTCATAGATTTGTTGTAAAATTAACGCCTCGTTTGTTGTTAAATTAACTTCTTTTGATTGAACTTTATTCATAATATTCCTTTCTCTGGTTAGTGATGGTTATTATGATAAACGAGCATTCTTTAATTTTGCTGTAAAATTGACTATCCTTCTTTTATTTTTATTATGCTTGTTGTTATAATTGGTGTCTAACATAAATTTAAGGGGAGTGTATGTTAATAAGAAAACGCTTTTTAAATACAAAAGTTAAAATATTAACCGGCATAATGATAGCTGGATTAGTTGTCAGTGGATCACTACTTACCTTGCCAACCGTACAAGCTAAGAATACTGTTAGTGATGATTATCCACTAAATGATAGCGCCAACTGGAATCAAGAGCCTGTTTGGCGCGACGAGTTTGACGGCACATCATTGGATAGAGAGTCCTGGAATGTACGTAGCGGCGGATGGGGTGCAAACCACGTTCAAAGTTGCTATAGAGATAGAGAAGAGAATGTCAATGTCAAAAACGGCAACCTAAATATAGTTGGACTATACAAGCCGGGCGAAAAATGTAGTGGCAATGAAAAAAGCGGCAACTTCACCTCTGGATTTGTAGAAACAAAGGGCAAAAAATTTTGGACCTACGGATATATTGAGGCTCGCATAAAAATGCCGGATAATAAGAGTACTTGGCCAGCATTCTGGATGAGCCCTAACGAATCTACATATGGTAGTTGGCCTCGCAGTGGTGAAATTGATATCGTAGAAACTAAAGGCTCTAACTTAGATTACGCGGCAGCAGATGCTCACTGGGGAATCTCACCAGGATATAAGAAGCATGCCCAAGGTAAAAAATTGCCAGCTGGATTTAAAGACACTACTCAGTGGCACACTTACGGCGTAAAATGGACTGAAGGAAAATTGGAATATTACATTGACGGCGTAAAGTTCCATACAGTCAGTAGTTTTGGATGGCCAAACGCAGCAAACACACCTTACGGCCCATTCGACAAGCCGTTCTTTCTACGACTTAACTTAGCAATTGGTGGTGATTACATTGACGGCAATGGCAGCAAGTGGTCAAACGCCTACAATGCCCTAGCTAAATATCCAGAGTCATTCCCAGCAACTATGTCAATCGATTACGTCCGCGTATACGAAAGACGAACAGCTAAAGAAGTCAATGTACCAGATAACAATTTGCGCACTCAACTTAATAAAAAATTGTCAACAGTACTTAGTGCTAATCGTAAAGACGATCAAAAAATTACTGATGTAGAGTTGGAAAAATTGACAGATCTTAACTTGGACGCAGCCGACAACGCATCAGAAGCAGACAAGATTCACGATCTAACGGGATTAGAGGCAGCTAAAAACCTCAAGACTTTATCTCTTAAGAACAACTCTGTCTTCGACCTAAGAGCAGTTTCTAACATCAAATCTCTAAAATCAGTAAATCTAACGATTAACCGCTAATTAGCTTAAACGTTTATAGGAAAATTGTCATCTCATTATGGGGTGGCAATTTTTTATTTCAACCTGAAACTTCATTATTCGACACCTCTATAGTTCTGTTGTTAAAATAGCTACATATTAAACTTTACTTTTATTCCGCTTATTGTTATAGTGTTGTTAAATATTAAAATATTGGGAGAGATAAAAAATGTTAATAAAAAAACGTTTTTTAAATAAAAAATTTAAGGCGGCAACTGGATTAATGGTTGCTGCGGCTATTATTGGTGGATCAATATTCACCCTGCCTATAGATAATGCCAAAAGTGCAGGAAGTCCATATCCGCCAACAGATAGTGAATATGAGAAAGTCTGGTCAGACGAGTTTAATGAAGGTTCATTAGACACGAATGTGTGGTCTCCATATATAGGAGGCTGGAACGCTAGTGAGGTTCAGGGGTGCTATACAGGCTCCGCGGAAAATATAAACGTCAGTGAAGGTAGCCTAAATCTGATCGGTCTATATAAACCAGGCGTAACCTGTAATAAGGGCAAAAATAAAGATTTTACCTCTGGATTTATAGAAACAAGAGACAAGAAAACCTGGACTTACGGATATTTTGAGGCTCGAATAAAAATGCCAAATAATAAGAGCACCTGGCCAGCATTCTGGATGAGCCCTAATGAAAAAAGATACGGCGACGGGTGGCCTATGAATGGCGAAATAGACATAGTAGAGACAAAAGGTTCTGATTTGGATTATGCTGCCGCGGATGCACACTGGGGAAAATCCATAACCAATAAAACACACAAGAATAGCCACAAAGCGGATCTACCGGCAGGCTTTTCAAATACTACTGACTGGCATACATATGGAGTAAAATGGACCGAAGGAAAGCTAGAATATTTCATTGACGGAAAGAGCTATCACACAGTTGAAGGATTTGGTCAACCAAATGCCGCAACCACGCCACACGGACCATTTGACACGCCATTCTTTTTGCGACTAAATATGGCAATTGGTGGAAATTATATCGACGGTCCTGGTGGCAAGTGGTCAGATGCTTACAATGTCGTAACAGAAGAACCAGGCACATTCCCAGCAACTATGTCAGTCGACTACGTTCGTGTATATCAAAAGCGAGAGCCTAAAGAGGTTGAAGTCAAAGACACGGAACTGCGCAAGCTGCTCAATGAAAAACTAGGAGAAAAACTTGGTACAACTCGTACGGAAAATCAAAAAATTACTGACGTAGAATTGGAAAAATTGACAGATCTTAACTTAGACAATTCAAACATCACCAACCTAGCTGGAATAGAAGCCGCCAAGAATCTTAAGAATTTGTCGTTAAATCACAACTCGATCTCAAACCTAAGCCCACTAGCTGGACTGATTTCCCTAAAAACTCTGTCACTTAAAGAGAACAAGATTACAGATATAAGCCCACTGACTGGACTAACTTCCCTAACTTCATTAAATCTTGAAGATCAACAGCCTAGTATTAAACCTAACGACAAATCTTTTGCTTCACCATTGAAAGATTTAACAGGAAGCGTAGTTTCCATAACTAACTCGGCAGACGTTATTAACAGCACGGCAACTCCTGGAAATATTCAGCTACTGTCACTGCCAGCCAACGGAACATCTCCTATCCTGAATACTCTTTGGACAAGAAGTGTAACAATCGGAACAGTTTCAGCTACATTTAGCGGTACTCTGGCTATTGACACATCAGCAATCCCTAGGACAGCACAGCCACAACCTCAACCGCAACCTCAGCCACAGCCACACCCACAGCCGCAGCCACAGCCTGCTAATCCGTCAGCTGCCACCCATAATCCAGTTAACAAGCCTCAAAATACTGTAAGTGGTCTACTCGCAAACACAGGATTTAATGTCTTCTTAGGTGTTATCGCCACTCTAGTATTAGTTGCTGCAGGACTATTCATTCTACGCTAACCTGCAACTACATAAAATTACCACCCCGTGATGAGGTGGTAATTTTTTATTGAGAAGTTGGTTTTTATTGTCGAGAGGATTGAGAAGTTGGTTGCGGCGCTACACCAGATTGTGAAGCGTCTGGTGGCGGCGTGTTTGTTGTATTATTTTGAGCTGACGGAGTTTGTCCAGTCGAAGATGAACCCGATTGTCCCGATTGATCAGATTGAGCTTGAGGCGTGCTGCCATTTCCGCCAGCTTGTTGCCTAGATCCGCCAGGACCGCCTTGAGATTGGCTCATTCCTGGAGGGCCACCAGCTTGCCCGCCCATTTGGCTTCCGCTCGAGCCGCCAACTTGCATACCCGCAACAAATCCCAGTCCGCACAAAACCACGCCACCAATTGCTATTCCCATTGCCGCGCCGACGCTAATTGAGCGTTTTTCGTTCGAAGCGTTTTCCGAATTGTTAAAGATATTTTCTGGTGTTGTTTGAGATTCTTGATCTAATCTTTTCATAATAATTCTCCTTTGGTTAAATTTATTTCCTATGCAGATAGTTCGTATAATGTTACATCACTACCTCCATAATTAACGACTTTGCCGTTTTTCTTAATCCAATTTGTGATTTCGCTATTTCCACCGTTTGGACCGCCACCATGACCGTGCGAGCTAGCGGCATAATATTTCAATTTACCGTCCGCCACCAACTGCTTAAATTGTTCAAGCGTGAGTGGTGTATCGCTGCCGTTAAATCCGCCAATTGCCATGACTGGCTGACCGCTGGTTAGCTGAATTGCCGCAGATTCATTCGCGCTATCCACTGCCACCAACCAAGTCGCACCATTTTGGTTTTGTAAAAGATACTGAACCAACGCGCTGTCTGACTGAGATTTCTCATTATTACTTCCCTGCATCGCTGTTGAACTTGGACCTGCCGTCGGAATACTGCCCGTATGCGTGACGTTGACGGTCGACAGCGTGTAGACAATTGGGGCGGTCATACACGTAGCCACATAGGTGATAATTGCCAAATTCTGAAGCCAACGTTTCGGTGTATACAAATTGACCAATAGCCCAATCATACCGATAGCCCCCAGAATGTCAACCGTCCACATTAGCCAAGTCATCGTACTAGCGTAGCTAAGAATAATTATCGCAATCGCCGCCGTCACGCCAACCAACATCGGCAAAATCCAAGCATATGACTTTCGCCTGACGTACGCACCCCACAGAAACGGTACACCAATTCCAACCAAAGCTGCCACGGCCGGTGCCATAACCACCACGTAGTACGGATGAATCACGCCGCTAGTCATGCTAAATATTACGATGTGAATGATCAGCCAAAGTATCCAGAATATTACTGCTGCTCGTCCGCGATTAGTCCGTGGAGTTTTGCGTAAAATCCACAAGAGCAGTCCACCGCTCGCTAATGCTAAGACTAGCAGCCATGCGATGTTCGGTCCGAAATCATTATTAAATATCCTAAATATTCCAGTCTGTCCACCGAATCCAGTGCCGCCAGGACCATGACCGCCACTAGGAGCGCCGCCACCCATTCCGCCAGGACTTGCCATTGCCATTCCACCACTCGGAGGAGTTCCGCCACCTTCGCCGCCGCGGTTTCCTAATAGTCGACCAAAACCGTTATAGCCAAAAATCAAACTCCAAATACTATTGTCATTCGTACTACCAACCCACGGTCGATTGCCAGACGGCGTCAGCCAAACAAGCACGCTCCACCACAAAGTCGACACCGTTGTAATTACGCCCGCAAACATCAAATGTAGAAATCGCGTAACAATTGGCGGCTTGGCGAATGCCAGATAGACAATTACCATCACAGGCAAAACCATCAAGCCCTGAAGCATTTTCGTGTTAAATGCTAATCCCGTAAACAATCCCGCCAGACCAAGCCATAAAAGCGGACGCCTACCTTCCAATGACCTGAGAAATGCGTAACCGCTGGCGGTGAGCATAAATGTCAAAATAGCATCTGGATTATTAAATCCGAACATCAACGCCGCAACAGGAGTTAACATTAATGTGACTGCGGAGATTATCGCGCTAGTAAAGCCGAATTGTCGTTTCACCGCCGAATATAACAACCAGACCGAACCGACGCCCGCCAATACGCTTGGTAGCAACATTGAAAAGCTGGAAAATCCAAACAGTCGAGCGCTAAGGCCCATTATCATCGTCGCCAGTGGAGGCTTGTCGATTGAAACATAATTCGCCGCGTCCAAACTACCAAACAGCCACGCCGTCCAATTTTGGCTTGCTGCCTGCACTGCCGCCGCGTAATAACTGTTCGCCATACCATTATGCATCGCGCCAAACCAATACAACGCACCCGTCGCAATCAACAGAATCGGAAGCGCTATTTTCTCAAGCCACGAACGATTGTCCAATTCCTTATTAACTCGATGCAGCCCTTTTAAATCATCGACCGCAGTTTTTACAATCTTCACGCGACTATCAGTATCTTCAATCCAAGTAACGGGTTGCTCGTGAATCGGCACGCCCGCGCGCTCCGTTTTAATCAAAAGCTCGGTGTCGAAGAACCACTCATTGTCCTTAATTTTTGGCAAAAATCTCTTCGCCACATCGCGACGAATTGCCTTAAATCCACACTGCGCATCACTAAATTTGGTTCGCGACGTCAATTTGATAATCTTGTTATAACATCGTGAAATAAACTCTCGCTTAAAACCGCGACTAGTCTTTGATTTTTTCATCAATCGAGAGCCAATCGCCACGCCAGCTTCGCCCGCCACAAGCGGCTGAATCGTCGGCAGAAAATCATCCAAACTGGTGGATAAATCGACATCCATATATGTCAGGATATCCGCCTGACTGCTTTGCCAGACTTGCTTTAACGCTCGCCCGCGACCGCGTTCAGCCAGCCTTACAACACGAACTGATTGATGATTTTGTGCCAAGTTTTTCGCTATTTTTAAGGTGTTGTCTTGGCTACCATTATCTGCAATTGTTATCTGATAACGATATGGCAAATTTTCCATCATGTATTCGTCAAGCGTTTCAATGCTGCTTTGAAGAATTTTCTCCTCGTTCAGCACCGGCACGACTATGTCGACAAATGGATTAACTATCGCCCGAAACGGCGATGGGCTAGAATCGGACGCAATAAGTCGCGACCTAGCTAATGGTTGGGGTGTGGTTATCGCTCTCATGCAAACCACTATAAACAAGCGTTCTGTAAAAATGCTTTAAAGCTTCAGAGATGTATCCATAAGTCGATTAAATATTAATCTTATACTACAATAGCTATATGTTAAATAGAAAAGCAGACGTAGACGACCTCGCGGATTTAGCGGAACCCCTTTTAGATAAAGCATCACTAGGATTCCTCGAATCATTTGGTGACGCTGAATTGACAAATTTAGTTGAGTCATTACCTGGAGTTAAACTAGGAATAGTGGCAGCTCGCATTTTTAGCTCGGCAAAAAATTACTACAGAGAAAGGTATCTCAAATCATTCCTTCAAGGTTTAAGAGCTGGGGATAATACAATAGAGGAGTTCAATAAATTAAGCGAGAAAGACAAGTCAAGACTGAGAGGGTTGGTTATATCTCAGCTAGATCTACAAAGCGACGAACGACAAGCTGAAGCAATGGGCTACGCAGTAGATGCCTACCTTTCTAATAAAATAGATCGACTAACACTTGTTGGTATTATCTCAGAACTTAAAAATATCAATCCTCTACTCTTCTATTTCTCAGAATATTATCTGCATATAGATAATAACAATACTATCCATGACAAACCTACATTAAAAGGACCCACCAGTTTACTTCCTACACTCTTTTACTATACTACAACATATGGACGCTCTGGATGGGACGCTACACCGCCAAGTACGGCGAGTATACCTACTGAGATAGGCGGATTATTCTTTACATACGTATACGAGCCTATGTGTGAGAAATATAAACCTTAAATAGCATCCGTCCAATAAAAAAAGACCTCAACTATACTTGTTGAAGTCTTAAAATTCGATTTGGCTCCGGCAGCTGGGCTCGAACCAGCGACCTATTGGTTAACAGCCAACCGCTCTACCACTGAGCTATGCCGGAATATGTCTTGTATTATAGCGAGTTTTTGAATAGTTGTAAAGTTACTGACGGACAATTTCCAATGCTTTTTTTAAAATCTCCACTTCCGAGCGTGATTTTTCATCGTCTTCGGCTTCTCTCTTCTTAATTTCTTTCACTAAATTCTGCCACCAAACTTCTTTTTTCTCACTACTCAGCGTCAAAGACCTAACTTCGCCGTCCTGCTTCTCCAAAAATCCCGCAGCCACCAAATTATCAACGTGTTTTGCTACTGTCGATACCGATTTATAACCCAAGGCGCGCATAATTTCCCGAAGCGTCGGACTATAGCCATTGCCCTTTATAAACCCATCGATAAAATCCAACATTATTTTTTGCTTTTTCGTCAGTTTCATATCTAAAGTATACACCATACGCTATACTTAAAATATGACAAAAAAATACATTAACGACGTTCGATTCTGGCTATTGGCTATTATTATTTTTGGCGGCGGCTTCGCCCTGCATCCCAGCGTCGGCTTATCGATTCTGGATTTCCCGTCGCTGCGCGTAGGATTATATCAAATTGTTGCCGTAAGCCTACTGTTATTTTCCTTGCCATTACTACTTAAAAAACGCCAAGAATTACTGAAAAACCGATGGCTAATTGGCGGATTTTTGGCAATTTTTATCGCCATCAGCGTCGGAATATTTTTCGCAGAAGCACGCCTGCGCACCGCGTTATATTCATTATCGCTATTATTCTTACTCACCGTCGGATTATCCGCTGGCTTAATTTACAGCGAATTGTCAAAATCAGAAAAACGCAAGCTCATCAATGTCGGACTATGGAGTGGACTGGTTTTTGGGATTTTAGCAATCATTCAGCTCATCGTCGCCACTTTTGAACCAACAGGATTTGGTACGCTTTGCGCTGGATGTAAGGCCGACGTTTTTGGATTTCCACGAATCAATTTATTCGCCGCCGAACCGCAATTCTTCGCCAATTCTCTACTTCCAGCGTTTTTCCTTGCGCTCTTTCAATCAAAATCTCGCCTAGCTAAATTTAGCCTATTTTTCACAACTCTCGCCATATCTTTAACATTTTCCCGTGGCGGATTTTTGGCAATTTTTATCGCTATCACAGCCTTATTTATAATCGCTTTTGTAAAACGAATTGACACATCTTTTATTCGTAAAAAGCTTCCAATCATCTTCACTGGATTACTATTTGGATTCATCTTATTATTCTCATCAGCCAACATTAGATACGCCAACACGCCCTTCATCGCACACAATACCTTCGTCAGTATGGTCGATCAATTATCTCTCGGGAAAATTAAGATTCCGCAAAAATCCGTCGTCAAAAATCCGTCGCCAAAACCCGCCGAAAACGTTCCACCAAGCAACAATTCTTTCCAACCTGCCGGTTTCGTTGAAGCTTCCGCCAACGACAGACTCAGCGCCAGTGACTTAGCCATAAAATCTTGGCTGTCATCGCCGCAAACGTTCTTCTTCGGCGTCGGACTCGGCAACCTCGGAAATTTCATCCAAAAACACCTTCATATAAACGTCCCAGCGGACCAAACAGTCTACGTTTTTTACATATTATTACTCAGCGGCTTAGGGATTATCGGGCTATTCGCCCTTCTAATTGTCCCATTGATAATCATATTTTTCGCCATAAAAAATATCCGTAAAATTAAAGCTCAATTTATCTTGTCTCTGACTGTTGCGATGTTCGTGCATTTTTGGTTTTTTGGTAGTTTTATAAATACGATTCATTGTTTTGCTATAATCGGCATATTTTTGTATAATTACCCCAGAGATTATGCGGAAAAAGTCTGATTTTTACTTCAAAATTGTTCTGGTCGTCCTTGATATCTTAGCTTTATTGAGCGCATTTACTATTGCCTATATTTTGCGAATTTCCCTGGATCCTAGACCATTCCATATCAGTATCAATGCCATAGATTTTATCACTTCCATCTTTATGACGTTACCGTTGTGGATCGTGATGTTCTACTTCTTTGGCTTATACGACCGAGAGATTTACACGCACCCATTGCGAAACTTTGGACGAATACTTTTGGCATCAATAACTGGAATTATGATTATGATTTCCGTGACGTTCTTCACCAATACTCCGTTATTCCCAGCCAAGCTTGTCGCGGTTTATGCCACTGGAATTGGCTTCATCTTACTAATGATTTTCCGCAGCGCCGCCAATATCGTTCGTCTGAAACTATTAAAACGCGGCTTGGGAGCTCGCCGTGTTGTATTAATTGGCAATTGTGATTTAACTCACGTTTTGACTGATTTCATAGAAACTAATCCGTTAACTGGTTTTAAGATTAGCGGAATTGTTGCGCAAACCCAATTCATTCCTATTGGATTAAAAAAGCTTCGACGCTCGTCATTAGAGTCGGCGCTCACCAGAGATAAAATTGACGTCATCATCCAAACCGACTCAAAAAACGTTAGCGAACATTATCAAATTGCCCAGAAACATTATCTGGATTTTTATCAAGCGCCAGAATTCGACGGAATTATGACCACCAAGCACACTATTGATATCATCGACTCCGTGCCGCTAATTCACACTCATCCGACGCCGCTAATGGGTTATGGGCGAATTGTTAAGCGAATTATGGATGTTGTAGGCGGGACAATTGGTATTATCATCGCCTCGCCAATTATGCTTTTGGTGGCAATTGCCGTAAAAATCAGCGACCCGACGGGACCGATTTTAATGCACGGCAAACAACAAAAACGCCTCACTCGCTACAATCGACCGTTTAAGGTCTACAAATTCCGCTCACATTATGCAAAGTTTGATGGCAAAACCGACGAAGAAGTCTTTCGAATGGTTGGCAAGCCTGAACTAATTGAAGAATACCGTAAAAACGGCGACAAACTTGATCATGATTTTCGCGTGACACCAGTTGGTCGATTTATTCGTCGCTTTAGCCTTGATGAATTGCCACAATTATTCAACGTCGTTAAAGGAGATATCAGCCTGGTCGGACCACGAGCGCTGGTGCCGCACGAATTAAGCGCCTACGACAAAAAACACGTTTTATTAGCGGTCAAATCTGGGTTAACTGGACTTGCAGTAGTATCTGGCAGACGCAGCATCAGCTTTGAAGAGCGGCGACGAATTGACTTATATTATGTTCAAAACTGGAGTATCTGGATGGACATCACGATTTTATTAAAAACCTGCTTGGTTATTTTCCAGAAAGATAATTAATGAGTAAGCCAAAAATTGCCATAGTTCATGACTGGATTTACGGCGGCGGAGCCGAAAAAGTCGTTTTGGAAATTCACAAATTGTACCCAGATGCGCCAATTTACACTTCTTTTTGTAGCGATGAATGGCGAGAAAGGTTAGATAATAAAGTCGTTACTGGCTATTTACAGCGATGGCCATTTTCAAAAATTCGACGATTGTTGCCACTTCTTAGACAGTGGTGGTTCTCTAAGCTTGATCTTAGCGAATTTGACATTATCATCTCCAGTTCGGGAAATGGCGAGGCAAAATTCGTCCGCAAGTCCAGACCAGATCAACTTCATATTTGTTATTGTCACACGCCAACGCATTTTTATTGGCGGCACTACGACGAATATATCAAACGACCAAGTTTCCGTCCGCAATGGCTGGCGCGCCTAGGCTTAAAAACCCTAGTCCGACCACTGAAAAAACGAGATTTTAACGCTGCTCAGCAAGTTGATGTTTTTATCGCCAATTCTACGGGAATTCAGGCTGATATTGAAGAGTTTTACCAGCGAAAAAGTACGGTTATTTTTCCGCCAATTGACGTGTCGAGCTTTTCGCCACTTGCTAAAAATCGCAAGCAAACATCCATCCCCAAAAAACCTCGCTGTCTGATTTGGGGGCGAATTGTGCCAATGAAACGACTTGATATCGCTATTAAGGCTTGTCAGAAACTTGGCTGGCAATTAGATATTATTGGAAAAGGTCCAGACGTTGACAACCTGAAGAATATCGCCGATAAACATACTAATTTCTTAGGATTTGTCGATAATGCCACGCGAGAAAAATATATTAAAAAAGCAGATTTGTTTATTTTTTGTTCACACGAAGATTTTGGAATCGCGCCAGTTGAAGCGTTGGCGTCTGGTATTCCAGTGGTTGCGTATGAAGCTGGCGGCGCACTTGATTATATAAAATCTGAGAAAAACGGCTGGTTCTTTTCTGAGCAAACAGATTCTTCATTGATAGAAACCTTAGAGAAACTTCCAGGAAAAAAAGTTTCACCAACAAAAATCTCAGCCACAGCAAACGAATTTTCAGCTGCAATTTTCCATAAAGCGATAAAAAATATAGTTGATAAATCATGGAAGGAACATTATCGTGAAAATCGTAATTGACGCCCGAACATTAAGGACTAGCACCGGTCGGTACATCGAACGGCTGATTCATTATTTGCAGAAAATTGATAATAAAAACGATTATGTTATTCTGCTCAAGCCAAAAGATTTTGATAGTTGGCAGCCAAGCAATCCGCGCTTTAAAAAAGTCATTTGTCCCTACAAAGAATACACTTTCGCCGAGCAAATCGGCTTTAAAAAACAACTTGAAAGTCTTCATCCAGACTTAGTTCATTTTGCAATGGTTCAGCAGCCTGTTTGGTACAATTCCAGCCCAGTCGTCACTACGATGCAAGATTTGACTACCGTTAGGTTTAGAAATCCAGATAAAAATCCTGTCGTTTTCTGGATTAAGCAGCAAATTTACAAATGGGTCAATAAAAAAGTTGCGAAAAAATCTTCGCATATCATCACAATTTCTAACTTCGTAAAAAATGATTTGATTAAATTCACCGGCGTAAACCCAGAGAAAATTACTGTAACTTTGGAGTCTGCAGATGAGTTACCAAAAGGCAACGAACCCGTTGATGAGTTGATTGGTAAAAAATTCATTATGTATATCGGTAGGCCGACGCCACATAAAAACCTTCGACGACTAATTGACGCGTTTGCCTTGTTACAGAAAAAATATCCAGATTTAACACTGGCTTTGGCTGGTAAAAAAGATAGTAATTACGCTCGCCACGAAACATATGTAAATGAGCATGGAATTAAAAATGTCGTGTTTACCGGCTTTATATCAGACGAGCAATTACGCTGGATGTATGAAAATACGGCAGTTTACTGCTTCCCTTCGCTCAGTGAAGGATTTGGCTTACCAGGATTAGAGGCAATGCTACACGGCGCGCCAGTCGCATCGAGCACAGCCACTTGCTTACCAGAAACCCACGGCGATGCCGCTCACTATTTTGATCCTTTCAGTGTCGAGGATATAGCAAAATCAATTGACGACATCTTATCTGATGACAAATTGCGCAATGAACTCGTTAAAAAAGGCAAGAAACACGTTAAGACATTTTCATGGCAGCGCATGGCAGAGCAAACTTTGGCTGTGTATGAAAAATATGGTCGGAAAAGTTGAGATTAGCTTTCCTGTCCAGTAGCTTGATTAATTCGAGTAGACGAGTCTGCTTTATTTGAGCCGCCAACTCCATAAACCATTTCAATGTTGTACTTTTCGCAAACATCACGCTCTGGAACAACTTCTGGTGCCGATCTATCGCCACCATTTGCAAACACCAATTGACATCCCGGATATTGCCGAGCGATCATCTCTAAGGTTTCAGTAACCGGAGGATTCT
This sequence comes from uncultured Candidatus Saccharibacteria bacterium, assembly GCA_937875955.1. GTDB lineage: Bacteria > Patescibacteriota > Saccharimonadia > Saccharimonadales > Saccharimonadaceae > Nanosynbacter. The sequence goes on from CALFHE010000026.1 coordinate 23,552, forward strand.
CATCAATAGAAAGCATCACCTGATCCACGCCCTTTAATGCTCGCATTAAGCGGAGTCGATTTTCCTCATTAAGGATAATTTTTCCTTTCTTTAGCAATTGCTGTTTGTCGTTATTCACCACCACAATCAAATAATCACCCATTTTTGCAGCCGCTTCAATCATATCTAAATGCCCACCGTGTAATGGATTAAAATAGCCGCTAACAATTACAACTTTCATAATATCCTCCTCTATAACTTCTCTATTATACCTGATATACTATACTTATGACAAAGATGCTAGTCACGGGAGGCGCGGGATTCATTGGCTCGAATTTTGTGCATTACACCGTAAAACACAAGCCAGAATATGAAGTCACTGTTATTGACAAATTAACCTACGCCGGAAATCGTGCTAATTTGGAAACTGTAGCTGACCAAATTACATTCGTAGAGGGCGATATTTGTGACGCCGAATTAATAGACAAATTAGTCGCTGAAAATGACATAGTTGTGCACTTCGCTGCCGAAAGTCATAACGACAATTCACTGCGCAATCCGTGGCCATTTGTTGAAACAAATATAATTGGCACATATACCATTCTAGAGGCTATTCGAAAGCATAATAAGAGACTACATCACATCTCAACTGATGAGGTTTTTGGCGATCTAGAGCTTGATGATCCAAATCGCTTCACAGAGGACACTCCATACAAACCTTCCAGTCCCTACTCTAGTACTAAAGCTTCCAGCGACATGCTAGTTCGTGCCTGGATTCGTAGTTTTGGTATTAAAGCAACTATCTCAAACTGCTCTAACAATTACGGACCATACCAACATATTGAAAAGTTTATTCCGCGGCAGATTACCAATATTTTAAGTGATATCAAGCCAAAACTTTATGGCACCGGCGAGCAAGTTCGCGACTGGATTCATGTTGATGACCATAACTCAGCGGTTCATTTAATCCTAGAAAAAGGCGTTCTAGGAGAAACCTACATCATTGGCGCAGATAATGATCACGTTAATAATAAGATGGTGATTGAATTGATTTGTGAGCTAATGGGTAAAGGTAAAGATTGGTACGAACATGTCAACGATCGTCCAGGTCATGATATGCGCTACGCAATGAATTCCAGCAAGTTACGCCACGAGTTAGGATGGCAACCGCAATACACAGATAATAAAACCGGCATGCACGATGGATTAATGCAAACTATTAACTGGTATCGCGAACACGAAGACTGGTGGCGCACCCAAAAAGACGCCGTTGAAGCAGCTTATGCAAAACAAGGACAATAATTATGTTTGACCCAACTGACTACAATAAACTTACAGTCACTGAATCGTCAATTCCAGGGTTATTTGTTATTAAATTACCCGTACATGGCGATAACCGTGGCTGGTTCAAAGAGAATTATCAAAAAGAAAAAATGGAAGCTTTAGGATTGCCAGCATTCGATATCGTACAAAATAATATCAGCTTCAATGACAAAACTGGCGCCACTCGTGGACTTCATGCTGAGCCTTGGAACAAATTCATTTCAACAGCCAATGGACGTGTTTTTGGAGCTTGGTGTGACCTTCGTAAAGGAGATAGCTTCGGCCGAGTTTTCACGCACGAGATTAATCCAGGTACGGCAATTTTCGTTCCTAAAGGCGTAGCTAACGGCTATCAAACACTTGATGATAATGTCGCCTACACATATCTAGTTGACGCTCATTGGTTCCCGGATGCTAAATATACTTTTGTTAATTTATTTGATCCAGAACTAAAAATCAACTGGCCAATTAATAAGAATCAAGCAATTATTTCTGAAAAAGATGCCGCACATCCACTATTAAGTAATGTAATTCCTATGGAGATTTAATGGATAATAAAGCGGTATTTATTACTGGAGCTAATGGTCAACTAGGACGAGCACTACAACGTATTTTTCCCAATGCGACGGCGTTATCGCGCCAAGATTTAGACATTACCAATAAAACCGCTGTCGACTCTTTCAATTGGCAACATGGATCGGTCATTATAAACGCCGCGGCCTGGACTAACGTTGATGCAGCCGAGAAACCTGAAAACTTTCATCAAGTAGATCTTGTCAATCACCAAGCTGTACGATTTTTAGCAGAAGCAGCAACAAAACATAATCTAACTCTGGTACACGTTTCATCTGAATATGTTTTTGATGGATCGCGAATAATTCATTACGAAGACGAGCCCTTCTCTCCACTCAATATTTACGGAAAAACCAAAGCCGACGGAGATTTAGCCGCATCTACAACAGCTAAGCATTATATAGTCCGAACCTCTTGGGTTGTCGGTGAGGGTAAAAACTTCATAAATACTATGAAAGATTTAGCGGCACGCAACATAAAGCCGTCTGTAGTAAGCGATCAAATCGGCAGGTTAACTTTTACCGATACCTTAGCCTGTGGCATTAAGCATCTTTTAGACGCAAATCTACCATATGGAACTTATAATATAACCAACGAAGGTCCGTTTGTTAGTTGGGCTGAAATTGCTAAAATTGTATTTGAAAAATCAGGCAAGCCAGCTTCAGACGTACGATCAATTTCTACAGCCGAATACTTCTCGGATAAACCAGATTCAGCCAAACGTCCTTTAAATAGTATTTTGAATCTAACGAAAATTGAAAAAACTGGATTTACACCGGAAGATTGGCGAGATAAACTAAGTAAATTATTTAATTAACTATTGTTCATTAATTTTCTTATTTATTTCATCATTACTTATACTGTCTCTACCCCAATAGGCATTATCTGCTTTTTCACCGACTTTTGCCGGATTTCTAGTCCCCATTTGATTTGACAGCCAATTACTACCGAGACCAAAAGATCTTTCTTCACGCTCCATCGATTTTTGTAGCATGTCTTCAGATAAACCAGTTCTACTTTCAATGAAAGTTAGTTTAAAATTATCCGGCATTAAATAATCAGCTAGCCACATTACCCGAGGCATGTGCGCAATATCAGCCACAATGACTGCCGTCATCTCAGAACCAGCCAGTAACTTCATTTTCTGCTCCGTACTCATTAGACCAACTTCATCAACGTTATAACCATCCTTAACTAGTTTATTAGCCAAAATCATAGGTATACTGTTAGTAAAGTTAGTTACCGTATCTACTGAATCAGGCTCTTCATCCGTATGTGCATCTAATTCATCTATCATCTCTCTGACTTCGCGTGTACTATTGCCGGCTTTCAATAATTGATCGGCAACATTCTCCAACATCTGCTCTTTCATTAACGTTGAAGTACTGATACGCGGATATTTATTATATTCGTCTAGTAATACATCAGTTAATTCAGATGATGTAGCCTTTTCGAAATCAACATTATGAGCGCTATAAATTCGCTTCAATGCTCGAGTACACACTTTCATCTCAGACAATTCCGGATTGATATCTACTTCTTTCATCATAGTTTTGATATCAAGCTGTTTTTTATCTATCAATCTTTTTAGATCTACTTCAGAAGTATGAATGACACTATCATAATCAATACCAGCAAGTTCGCCCAGAATCGGCATAGCTGTAGCCATAGCGATCGTCTTATTATTCATCCTACCTGTATGAACAACCTGAATATTCTCATTTCCTGATTCTATTGCCTGTATATATAGATCGCTGACCATTTCAGTATTAGCTATAGATTCTACTGGTAACTCTACATTTCTATCCGGATAACCGACTTCTGCTTCAACAACCTCTTCACCACGAGCAATATTAACGATGACATCAGCATGAGATACGGCTTCATATATTTCTGAACTGTCTAGATTCGTAAAGTGAATATTCGGACAATCCTGTTTTAACTTCTCTGAAAAATCACGATATGGAACGTAGGTAATTGAACGATCTCTTTCTTTTCCTACATTCTCTGGATCTTTATATAACTTATTGTATACATCAGATAAATATCTTTCATAGTTATCCTGTACTGAATTTTCTGTATCTTTACAATTATACGTTTCCATACTCATAACCCTTGTATCTTATCCTATTTTTACACTTTTGTCAATCAACACACCTATTTGCTATACTTATATCAGAAAAGTAGGAGGTTTATGAAAGGAATAATTTTAGCGGGTGGATCAGGTACGCGATTATGGCCAATTACTCAGGCTATAAGTAAGCAATTAATGCCTATTTACGATAAGCCAATGATTTATTATCCGCTTACCACATTAATGCAAGCGGGAATTCGTGACATTCTCGTAATTACCACTCCAGATGACCAAGACGGCTTCAAGAGGCTTCTTGGCAACGGATCACAATGGGGTATAAATCTAGAATACGCTGTTCAACCCACTCCAGATGGTCTGGCGCAAGCTTTTATTATTGGTGAAGATTTTATTGGCGACGATAAAGTAGCCCTAGTACTGGGAGATAATATATTTTATGGAGAGCGTTTAGATGAGTCTCTGCGGGAATGCACAAATCCCGACGGAGGCACAGTTTTTGCCTACAAAGTATCTGACCCAGAAAGGTATGGTGTCGTTGAATTTGATGACCAAAATCAGGCAATATCAATTGAAGAAAAACCAACTTCCCCAAAATCCCACTTCGCAGTTGTCGGCTTATATTTTTATGATAATGACGTAGTAGAGATTGCTAAAAACGTAAAGCCATCAGCTCGAGGAGAATTAGAAATTACATCCATTAATGCAGAATACTTACGTCGCGGTAAATTGCAAGTTCAAACCTTAGACAATGGAGATGTTTGGCTAGACACAGGGACGATCGACAGCTTAACTGATGCATCAGACTTTGTTAGAGTTATCCAAAAACGAACCGGCAGGATTATTGGCAGTCCTGAAAAAATCGCCTTTTATAACGGTTGGATTTCTAAAGGTCAGCTAAAAAATCTATCCGAACCACTTGCTAAATCTGGATATGGTAGTTATTTTACAAGGTTAATTAATAAATAATATGAAAAAAGTTTGTATTATCATTCCTGCTTACAATGAAGCTCCTGTTATAAAAAATGTTATTAAAAAATCTAAGAAAATATTTTCAGAGGCTAAAAAAGAATATTCTATTGATGTCGTGCTAATTAATGACGGATCCAAAGACGACACTCTTGAGCAAGCCAAAAAAGCCGGCGCAATAGTTATTGATCATATATTGAATTCCGGAGCTGGAGGCGCCACATTAACCGGCCTCGCATACGCTCGACAAAATAATTATGACATTGCCGCCACTATGGATGCCGACGGTCAACATGACCCAGAAGATGTTCTAGCTGGAATTAAAAAAATATCCACCTCTAATACAGATCTATTGATTGGTAGCCGACTAATTAACAGTAACGGCATGTCAAAAACAAAAATTTTAGGGAATAAAGGATTAAGCTTCATTACCTATGTTTTGTTCGGGACTAACGTTACAGATTCACAGTCCGGTCTGCGAGTCTATTCACGAAAAGCAATCGATAATCTTGACTGGAAATCTACTGGATATGAATTTTGCTCTGAAATGATCTGGCGTGCCAAACAGTCTGGAATGAATATTGCCGAATATCCAATTAAAGCTATTTACACCGACTATTCTCGCTCCAAAGGACAAAACAACTGGAATGCTATTAATATTGTCAAGCGATTATTTAAACAACGTTTAACGGAGTTATTTGAATGAGATAT
>CALFHE010000027.1 GCA_937875955.1 uncultured Candidatus Saccharibacteria bacterium
GGTAAATTTTCGAGAGTTTTCTCTGGTTTTTTCAATGGATTGCCAACTATTCCTCGACTAAGAATCAGCCCGCCTCGTGGTCCACGCAGAGTTTTATGAGTTGTTGTGGTAATTACATGAAAGCCATAGTCGAACGGGTTTTTGGCAACGCCACTAACGATTAACCCCGCAATGTGGCTCATATCCGCCATTAGCATAGCGCCGACCTCATTGCCAATTTCGGCAAATTTTTCGTAATCTAGCTCTCGTGGATATGCCGAAAATCCCGCCAAAATGATCTTTGGTTTGTGCTTTAAGGCTAATTGACGGATTTCTTCATAGTCAATTTCGCCAGTGTCGATATTTTTTATGCCATAGCGAATGAAGTTGTACTCTCTGGCGCTACGAGTAACCGGGGCGCCGTGAGTAAGATGTCCGCCGTGAGCCAAATCCATAGCCAGAATAGTATCGCCAGGCTCACACCAAGCGTAATAAACCGCCTCATTGGCTTGCGCGCCAGAATGTGGCTGGACGTTGGCGTGGTCGGCTTTGAAAAGTTTCTTAGCGCGGTCAATTGCCAGCTGTTCGACTTGATCGGTGTTTTCTTGTCCGCCGTAATAACGTCGACCAGGGTAGCCTTCTGAATATTTATTAGTGAAAACGCTACCGAGCGCCTGAAGCACATCTGATGAAACGTAATTCTCGCTAGGAATCAGTTCCAGGCCGTCCGTTTGACGCTTTTTTTCTGCTTTTATAAGTTCTTCAATTTGCTTGTCTTTCATGACTAAACCTCCATTAATACTTATTATATCATTGCTTATATATATCATCAGTGATATAATTTACGCATGATAAAAGACAGGTATCTTCAAAAAATCGGCAATTTAATCGCTGAAAATCGCCAAAAACAGGGACTAACTCAGACTCAGTTGGCTGAAGCAATTGGTACGTCTCAGAGTGCTATCAATCGCATTGAAAACGGGGGTCAGAATATTAGCATTGAGATGATTGCTCGAATTAGTGAAGTGCTTAATAACAATATTGTAACCGTAAACCATTCCGGAAAAATGAATTTTAAGGTAACTGGCGGCAAAAAATTGTCTGGTGAGATACAAGTTAAGACTAGTAAAAACGCTGCAGTAGGTCTTCTCTGTGCAAGTTTGTTGAATAAGGGAAAAACGACGCTTAGGAAAGTGGCGCGAATTGAGGAGGTCAATCGAATTATCGAGGTTTTGAATTCGATTGGCGTTAAAACTCGCTGGTTGGATGGTAGTGATCTTGAGATCGTGCCGCCAGCGCGTTTGAAGCTTGAAGATATGGATATTGCTGCGGCGAAGAGAACTAGGACGGTAATTATGTTCCTTGGTCCGCTACTGCATCAATATGACGATTTCAAATTGCCATTTGCTGGTGGCTGTAATTTAGGGAAGCGTACGGTTGAGCCGCACCTTAGCGGTTTGAGGCATTTTGGAATGAACGTCACGGCGGAGACTGATTATTATCACGCGAAAACGGATGTCAATTCTGGTGATCGAACGATTTTGTTGACGGAGCGCGGCGATACGGTGACGGAAAATATAATTATGGCTGCGGCGTTGTCACCAAACACTACCATTATCCGTAATGCTAGCCCAAATTACATGGTTCAAGACGTCTGCTTCTTCTTGAAGAAGTTGGGCGTGAAAATTGAGGGAATTGGTACGACGACCTTGAAAATTACGGGCCGTAAACGAATTAGTAAAAATCTGGACTATTATCCGAGCGAAGATCCGATTGAAGCGATGAGTTTTATTGCGGCGGCTGTGGTGACGGATTCGGAAATTACCGTTCGTCGTGCACCGATTGAATTCTTGGAGATTGAATTAGCGACATTGGCGGAAATGGGCCTTAAATTTGAACTCAGCAAGGAATATTTTGCTAATAATGGGCAAACTCGTTTGGTTGATATTAAATTGCAGCGTTCCAAGCTCCAGGCTGCCAAGGATAAACTTCACGCCTTGCCGTTTCCTGGAATTAATATGGACAATTTGCCGTTCTTGGGGCTTATCGCGACGGTGGCCGAGGGGCGCACGTTGGTTCACGACTGGAGCTACGAAAACCGAGCAATTTACTTTACAGAGCTAAGCAAGCTGAATGCGCAAATTGAGCTGGTTGATCCACATCGCGTTTATATCACCGGCCCAACAAGATGGAAGCCGGCTGACGTTGTTGCTCCGCCAGCGCTTCGTCCATCTGTTGTGATACTTTTGGCAATGCTTGCCGCTCCAGGCGTGTCGATTCTACGCGATGTATATTCGATTAATCGCGGATATGAGGAATTGGCGGCGCGCTTAAATTCGCTAGGCGCTGAGATTGAAGTGATTATTGAATAGGAATTCGCTTGATCTGTGGTTCTTTTTTAGGCTGGATTTGCGGTTTTGGAAAAATAAATTTGAGATAATCTTTCATCATTCGAGCGCCGGAAATAATTGGCAAATAGTTGCTTAATTGGTGGCGGATATGCTTTTCTAACAATTGGTCATTTTTCAAAATAGCGGCAGCTTTATGCATGTTGACGTACAGAGATGAAACTTCAGCTTCGTAGTTTCTACCGGTAACCTCGAGGCAGGCGATTGGCTGGATATCGGCAACTCCGCCATCGCTAGTGGAGATGAGGAGTTTCAAATTGGCGATGTCTTTCTCCCATGAAGTGCCGCACGCTTCTAATCCGACAATAGGAATGTTTATTGAGGCATCCGAGCCGATTGCTAACGCTCGCCCCAACTCTTCGTCATAATCTTGTATGTAATGAACACGCTCCTTGAGGACTGGATCGTTATCAATCAATTTTAATACCTCGAGCAATTTCTGATACATCGTCACGTCGCCTTGGTGAACTTTTCCTGTCAGAATATAATGCGCGTTGTGGCTAATGAGAATTTGGCGCAATGAATCTGGGTTTTCAAACGGCATATAAGGTCGTTTGTAATTGGCGAATCTTCGCTTGAAATCGAATAATATTGCATTTTCTGGGATTTGTATGGATTTTCCGTACTGGTCTTGGCGACTCAATAGGACTCGATTCAATTCCTTTCGACCGAGTTTTTTTAGATACCTCAAATCCGCGCTACTCAGCGAGTTTAATTTTTCAGAAAAATCATTTGTGGGCAGCCCAAATTTATCGATAACACCGTGATCGTGATATGTTTGCAACGTTTCAGGTAGCACCCACGTTTCAAGATCTATTCCATTAGTAATGGCTTGAAATTTAACTTTGTCGTTGTTACGGTCGCGGAAATTTGCTACACGGGCGTGTAATTTACTAACGCCATTCTTCGCTTCAGTAAGCTCAATTGCCAAAAGATTCGGCCTCAGTCTGTCGTTACGGAATTGCTCCATTAGCCAGCAACGTACAGCATTACTTTTTATATTTGGCAGAACTAATTTTTCAAATTGCGAACGATGAAATTCCGGCTCGGCCGCTTGAAGAAGCGTGTGGTTTGTGTAAAGTGTGTGTTTGCGAACGTAAACGATGGCCTCGTATAAATTCATTCCGTTAGCGCATAGCTCGTCTAGTCGTGCTAATGCAGCAAAAATCGTTGCGGTCTCATTAAGTTGAATAACGGCCGGTTTAATGCCGAGGAGTTTTAATGCTTTATAGCCGCCAAAACCTAGCGCTACTTCTTGGTATAATCTATGATCGCCAGATCCGTCGCCTTCGTACAATTGCCCAAAGTTCGGTTCTGAAATTGTAACAAATTGCGTTGAACCGAGCGTCTTCTTGAAAATGCTTAAGCTTGCATCTGGGAATCCGTTTGAACTTACGAAAACTTCGTCAATATATTCAAATCCGTAATCTTGAGGTGAAACGGATTCTGAAAACTCTTCTTGCGCGAGGTTGGTGATTTTCTGGTATGATTCGCTACGATAAAACGGCGTCACTACTACGAATGGAACTTCCAATTTTTCAGCTACACGTCGCGTATCTGCCGCCAAAACTCCAAGTCCGCCGCCACCTTTAATGCCATTGGACTTATCATAAATTTCCATTGTCCAATAGACATATGGTCGGTTTTCAGACAATTGATGTGTTAAACTACTTCGTTCAATTACGTCATAAAATTCGGACGCATCTTCGATGTCATGCGGTTGGTATTTTGGCTTTTCTGTATAAATATATGGATCCATCGATGCCCTTTATGGATTGAAATTGTCTAACTTGGTGCGGGTGGGGAGAATCGAACTCCCATCTCAAGTTTGGAAAACTTGCATACTAACCGCTGTACTACACCCGCAAGCTTTTACTATTGTAGCAGAAAGATGCTATAATGTGAATACGCCCTGATAGCTCAGTTGGATAGAGCAGGAGACTTCTAAGCTCAAGGTCGTAGGTTCGAATCCTACTCGGGGCGCCATTTCATATAACTAATGGGGGATATATGGATGCGAATAAAAAACCGCAAATGACGCGGGAAATGATGGAAAGGCTATATGGTCGTATGAATACGTTGAGCGACAACAGCTCTAGAGCGTATGGGGATACGGGCAGAATGCTGACCGCTAATCGTAGCGTGAATTCGGAGCGCCGATATATTAAGGGATATGGATCTTCGATATCTGCCAATAATTCTGACAATCGAAGACGATTTGGTACGGAAATAGGCATAGCGCCTCGGTCGAGAGTCGCTAACGATAATCCTGATGGTGCTGGTTTATCTGGCGGGAATCGACGAGTCAATGGTCTACAAAATAACAACGTTCCGTCAGACGTGAACAATTCTCGTCAATCGTTTAATGCTAATCGAACTACTTTTCGTGAGCCGCCTTCTCGCGGATATAATCCATTTGGATAAATAAAAAAATCCTCACTTCAATGTGAGGTTATTTTTTGGAGGGCCAGGAGGGGCTCGAACCCTCGACACCCTGCTTAAGAGGCAGGTGCTCTAACCAGCTGAGCTACTGGCCCACGATTTCATTATACAACAATCAATAAAAATGTCTACCGTTTTATTGAAAATAATTTATCGGTGTGAATAAATTGTCGTAAAACTTGGGGCGAATGATGGGGTTCGAACCCACGGCCTCCGGAGCCACAATCCAGCGCTCTAACCAAACTGAGCTACATCCGCCATAAACCAAGCTTCTCAAATTATAGCACAAACTATATCTGTACTCAAGATGGTAAAATTGCTATACTTAATGACAATGAGAGAACTAAATGGCTCAGAATTAGCTGGATTTATCAAGGAGCGCCAGGCGAAACAGGTGCGAGCTTTAAGGCAAGCTTGGCATATTAATCCTCGTTTGGCGATTGTTACTGATGTCGAAAATCCAGTTATTGAAACGTACATGCGTTTGAAACAGAGATATGGCGCTGATATTTTGATTGACGTGGAGATTCATCGAGTCTCTGCGGGCGGAGCTTTGGAGGCGATTCGAGAATTGAATAATCGAGACGATGTTCAAGGAATAATTCTGCAATTGCCGATTAGTAATTCTGATCAGACTGAGGAATTACTCGAGAGTATTCGAGAAGACAAAGATGTTGACGGTTTGCGTAAAAAGGCGATTTTTCAGGCGGCCACACCAACGGCTATCAATTGGCTGCTGGCTGGATATAGCGTTGATTTGAAGGGTAAGAAAGTTGCGATTGTCGGGCGAGGTCGTTTGGTTGGTGCGCCTCTTGAGAAAATGTGGCTGAAGTCTGGCGTTGATGTGACGGTTTTTGAAAAAGGCGACGATTTATCTCAATTGATAAATTATGATATTATCGTGTCGGCAACTGGAGTCCCGGGGCTGATTAAAAGCCAGATGATTAAGACTAAGACGGTCGTTGTTGACGCGGGAACTGCTTCGGAAAATGGAAAAATTGTTGGCGACGTATCTGAAGATGTACGTCAGCGTAATGATGTAATTATTACACCAAAAAAAGGCGGAGTTGGTCCATTAACGGTTTCTGCGCTGTTTGATAATGTAATTACGGCTTGTCTAAAAATTGCTAATCAATCAAAAAATTAAGCAGCTTTTATGGCAGTTTTGACTTGCTCGACAACTTGGCGTGGCGTTAAGTTTGCTTTTACGATGTAGTTATGAATTCCTAATTTCTTCAAATCGTGCGGCGCTTCTTCTTCGCCGAGATTAGTGAGGACGATAACGGGAATAGTTTTTCCCCAATCTTTAGATCTAATTCGTTTCAAAGCCTCCGCGCCGTCCATTTCTGGCATTTGTAAATCTAGCAAAATAATGTCTGGCTGAAACTTCTCGACTACTTCTATGCCAATTTGTCCGTTGGCAGCCAAGCGAACGTCAAACCCGTCCGACTCGAACTTCATTCGGTACATCTGGCTGATGGTTGGGTCGTCTTCAATGATAGCGATTTTTATCATGCTCTAAGTATATCATATAAACTATGCTATAATTTCTGGCATGGAAAACTTTAGGAACGAACGGTGTATTGCAGAAGCGGGTGATTTTCTTAATGGAGTTGATCATGAAGCTAATGAAAAATTAAATAAGGAAATTACGGATCTTAGGGGTGAAGGATGTAGGGTTAAAATTGGTGAAAAGACCGACCCTGCATATAATAATCCGGATAAAATTCAGGACATATACAATTATCTGGAACAAGGCGGAGCAGAATTAAAGGATATTCGTAAAGATATTATCCATATAAATTTGGCGGCGGTAGCACTTGCGAGTGTCCTAGAAAAGATTCCTTTTGTAAGAGAAAATAAATGGAGTAATATTGTAGATGCTTATCTGGAGTTTTTCCGCGATGAGTTATTGTATGGCGAATATCAAACTGCTTCGCGGCCGTGGCATAATCAGCGAGGTTCCGCACTGACATTTTTGACAATTTCTGAAGCTTATAGATTAAGAGTTTCTGGTAAAAAAGGCGAAATATTGTCAGAAGGTAAATATCCAACTATGAGTGGTCCGCTGGATGAGTCGGTATTTGATGAGAAGATTAATGGCTTGCCGCTGACAGAAGTTATGATTCAAGATAAAATCAACAACGGCGTGGATAAAGCGACGGCTATTGAAGAAGTAGAGAAGAGAATTAGTGAAGTCAGAGAGTTTATCCAGGCGCCGGTGACTGAGAAGTTTTCTGACGTCATTCGGCATTGTGCGGATTCGCTTGGTATTCGTGAGCGAGTGGAAACAGTGAACGGTTTGTCGATTGATCATTTGAAGAAAGTGGCAGAAAAAGAGAATCGTTCGATTGACGATATGTTGGTGATGAGTTTTGGCTGCGGAACGGGACTGGCGACTTTGAAGATGCTGAAAAAACTTAAGGACGAAACGGGTGAGGCGCCGACGGTTATCCTGCTAGACCAAGATCCGTTGTCTCTAGCAGCGGCGCAGAGCTTGGCGAAGAAATGGAATTTGGAAGATAAGATTGAAGTTCATTGCGAGCGATTATTCAGTAAGCTCGGCAAGCCTCTTAGTTTGGAGGGAGTTTTGGGCAATCGTAAACTGGATATTGCGGAAGATTCTGGCTTGCGAGAATATTTGCCAGACGGTGTTTATAAACAATTGACACGAGAATCATTAAAGTTTTTACGAACTGGTGGACTAATGATCACTGGCAATATGAACGTAAATCGCCCACAAAAAGAATTTTTGCATGGACTAATGGGGTGGGTTCCAAAAGTTAGGATGCGTTCAATTAAAGAAGGCTTTAAATTGCTCCAAAAATCTGGCATACCAAAAGAATCTATTGAAGCTACAGTTACCGCAAGCGGCGTTTACACAGTTTTTGCGATTGAAACGTAGAATAAAATGCTATAATAAGCATTAGTATGATGATACGAGCATTAGTGCTAGGATTGGTTGCGTTGATGGCGCTAATTTTGGGTGTGCTTGTACTTAAGAAGTCGAAGCATCGTCATGATGCAAAGTATTGGTTTTTCTTGGTTTGTCTATGTTTGGCTGTGTGGTCAGCTGGACTTGAAGTGTTTTCTCTGGCGGACAATGAAGTAGCATTGGACACCGCATCCAGATGGTTTTATGTCGCTTCGGCTGTTTTTTGTCCTGCGTTGGCTATTTTCACTACAAAGTCGTTTCTTCCATCGACAAAATCGACAAAGAGTTTTATTTGCGCATCTAGTATATTGATAACGATTTTTTCGCTATACATTATTTTGGTGCCTGAATTTATTATTAATACATCAGAAATCGTCACGCCAGTAGATTTTTCTCGAATTCCGATTCATGCAGTCAACTATGTTATTTTTGCAACTTTTTTCTCGGTATTCTTCTTAATTTCTATGTGTTTTGGTCATATAGCGTGGCGCAAGTCAGATCCTGTTCGACGCAAGCAAGTCGCGATTTATATGATTGGTCTGTTGATATGCAGCATTCCTGGCTTTGTAGTGGATTTGATCCTTCCAGCATTTGGTGATTACCGATATATATGGATTGGTCCAATTGCTACGATTATTTTCTTATTTGCAATTATGTATAGCATCGTCAGATACCGATTGATGGACGTAAAAATGGCGGTAGCTCGAAGTGTTTCGTATATGTTGCTATTAATTGCACTGGCCGTCGTTTATGTGATTTCCGCATATGTTATTTCAATTCTGGTTTTCCAGCGTAGCCTGACGGTTGATAGCCACGTAAATCTCATGAATATGATTTTAGCTATGGTTTTGGCTGTCGTATATCAACCAGTGAAGAAAATCTTTGATAAATTTACTGATAGAGTTTTTTATTACGGAGAATATGACGCCGATACGTTTACACGTGAGATTAGTAAAATATTAACCTATACGGCGGATCTGCAATTGCTAACTCGACGTGTTGGCAATTATATAGCAACTTCTCTTAAGGCGGAAAAAGTGGCGTTTTGTATTCCGGAAAAAGGAATATATGGTCGAGCGGGTCGGCGACGAATATCTGTTGTCGAGGAAGATGTTCACAGGATTATGGATTACTATTATAAGAACTGTAGTTTTCCGGAAGTTATTTTGGCAAATCAAGTAAAAGATCCAGAACTGAAGAAACTTTTGGATATTCATCGCACGAAAATTGTTATGCCGCTGCTGCATCAAAATCAAGAAACGGGAATTCTATTTCTGGGCGAGCATAAGAGTTTGGGGTATAGTTCTCGCGATATTGAAATGCTGGAATCGATTGCTGGGGAACTGGCTGTGTCGATTCGAAATTCTTTGTCATTGGAAGAGATTAATGAGTTGAATAAAAGTTTGCAGCGTAAAATTGACGAGGCGACGAAAGAGTTGAGGTTCAGTAATCGACAGCTTCAGCGACTAGACGAGGCGAAGAACGAATTTATTTCTATGGCTTCACATCAATTAAGAACGCCGTTGACTAGTATTAAAGGTTATCTGGATATGATGCTGGAGGGCGATCTGGGGAAGATTACGCCGACGCAGCGTGCAGTTCTTAGAGAGGCGTTTTCTTCGAGTGAGCGTATGGTGAGGCTAATAAACGACTTTCTTAATGTTTCTAGGCTTCAAACTGGTAAGTTTAATATCGACAAGCAGAAAATAGATATCGCCCAAATTCTTCGGGATGAAGTTGCTTTGCTTAAGGTTGTGGCTGATCAGAGGTCTGTCGAAATGGACCTAAAGATTGATAAAAAAGTTCCATTGATTAC
>CALFHE010000028.1 GCA_937875955.1 uncultured Candidatus Saccharibacteria bacterium
CGCTCCAACACCTCAGCCAACTCCAGCAGCGCCGCAGCCAGTTACTAGACCTGATGTTTCTTCATTGTCGCCGCAACCAACTGCTCCCGCTGCAACGCCAACAACTCCTGCAATAAATCCGCTCGTACAACAACATCCGCAACAGGTATTCGCTCCAGCTCCGCAGCCGCTGCCTCAACCAGTGCAGACTCCAACGCCACAACCGATTCCGACACCTCAGCCCCAGCCAACAACTCTGCCGCAGCCTATGGCGCCATTTTCATCGCCCGCACCACGACCATCAGGGCTCGGTGACCGTGTGATTCAGCCTTTGCCTGCTGACAACTCTCAGAATTCTGTAGATATTTCCAAGCTTATGGCAGAAGAATTAGACAATACACAGACTATTTCTCAACCAACTCCAGAGCCTCAACCAGTGCAGACTCCAGCAGCGCCGCAACCAATTCCGACGCCTCAGCCAACACCAAATCCTATTGAGCAAGCTAGCGCAATACCTCCAGTCCAAGCACAGCCTCAGGAGCAAAGCATCCCGCATCAACCATCAGAAACTCCTCAGCCGACACAATTTCCGCCGATAAATCCACAACAATGATAAACCCAGACACAAATCAAGAATCTTGGCGCCTCAACAAATTCGTGGCGCTATGCTTGGGTGTTTCCAGGCGGAAGGCTGACGAATTGATAGAAAAAGGGAAGATTATTGTTGACGGTCAGACCGCCAGATTGGGTCAACAAATTTCTGACGCAAATAAAATTTCCTATAACGGCAAATTGCTAGAATTACAGTCCAAACAACTCATCATCCTACATAAACCAACAGGATACTTATGTTCGCGCGCTTCTCAGGGCGGCGTTCCGACAATTTACAAATTGCTACCAAAAAATCTTCACCACTTAAAACCCGTTGGTCGCCTGGACAAAGACAGTTCTGGGTTGATTCTCATGACGAACGACGGCGATTTTGCTCACAGCATGACACATCCATCGTTTTACAAGATTAAGCGATACCTCGTTACAATCGACCAGCCATTGCAACCTCTACATCGCCAAATGATCAATGATTTTGGCGTGCAGCTTCCTGACGGACGCAGTCAATTGACGCTAGAAAGACAACACGAAGGCGATGATTATCGCTGGATAGTCGAAATGAGCGAGGGAAGGAATCGTCAAATTCGGCGAACTTTCGATGCGTTAGGCTACACCGTCAAAAAGCTCCACAGAACAAACTTTGGCAATTATTCGCTCGGCGACCTCAAGAGAGGCGAATGGCGAGAAGAGAAATTCACGAATTCATAATTTACTCCGCGGCTCTTTACATTTTACGGTAAATATTGTAATATAGCTTTTATGCTAAATTTGATAGAAAGTGTAATTGCAAAATGGAAACGCTAGGGCGCGAATCTGAGCCTTTGCCCTCAGAAAAACTAAGAGCAATCATACGCAACCTTAAGGAAGAAAGATCGGATACCATAGAAAAACTGTTCTATGAGAAGGATAAGTCCAATATTTTACCAAAACTCCTAGAAAACCAAATCTACGCTTACATCGAACTTATTAAAGAGGTTGAGAAACATACTAAGGAATTTAAATATCCTATATCCGTAGCGTTCAAAGATGACGACAATAACGTTTACTACTGCATAAATAACCCTAAAGAAAATTACTACATAACACTTTACCCAAATCCAATTAGCGAAGAATCTCCAAAGGCCTACATTCACAATTACGCCAGAGAATATGATAACGAGAGCGAAGAGTACAAACTAGTCGTAGCCGAGTCTAAAGAGTTCACAACAGAAGACAACCCGGACTATTTTAAGGATTTCCTGAAAATAGTCCGCCCATGCGAGGCTTATATAAATAGCGTGCTCGCCAAAATGTCTTAAAATTGCTATAATATACAATCATGTCTAAATTACCAACAGTCGCCATCATCGGGCAAGCCAACGTCGGCAAA
>CALFHE010000029.1 GCA_937875955.1 uncultured Candidatus Saccharibacteria bacterium
TTTTTGGTATTCAGACGCGATATAATTTGGCGGATGGATTTCCGGCTATGACCACGAAGAAGTTATATTTCAAAAGCGTCGCTCATGAGCTTTTGTGGTTTCTTAAGGGTACGGGCAATATTGAATATTTGGCGCAAAACGGCGTTCATATTTGGGATGAGTGGCCATATAAAAATTACCTGGAAAAAACAGGTCAGAAAATACCGGAAATTAACGGCGATGAATGGCGCGCTGGAATGAAGGAATTTATTGATAAGATTGCGAACAATCACGCGTTTGCTGAAGAATGGGGAAATTTGGGTCCTGTTTATGGTGTCCAATGGCGAAAATGGCCGGACGGGAAGGGCAGAACTATTGATCAGATTCAGAGCGCCATTGACATGATAAAGACGAATCCAGAATCGCGTCGGAATATAGTGAGCGCGTGGAATGTGGCGGAAATTGATGATATTGTCCAAGCTGGCGGGCTACCCCCGTGTCATACGATGTTTCAATTTAACGTAAGACCCGGCAAGGGCGGCGAGAAGGACAAGCTGGATTTGGCGCTGACTCAACGCTCGGCGGATATGTTCCTTGGGATGCCGTTTAATATTGCCAGCTATGCGCTGCTTTTGTCGATTGTCGCTCAAGTTACCGACAAGCAACCCGGAGAGTTTGTTCATACCTTAAATAGCGCACATATTTACAATAATCACCGCGCGCAAGTTGACGAGCAATTATCGCGCCGTCCGCTGCCGCTACCGAAACTGTGGCTCAACCCAGACATCAAGAATATTGACGATTTCACGATTGATGATATCCGTCTGGAGAATTATGAATGTCATCCAGCGATTAAAGCGCCGATTGCCGTGTAGTGTGATTTGCACTTATAGCCTGAGCGGCTAAGGTTTATTTTTTACGGAGATTTTTCTTCGGCAGAATTTTAGATTGTCTGGTGTCGGGATCAATCTGTATGTCTCTATACTCTCCTCGTGACGTAGGATAGCCGTCTTCGGATGTTCCTCTTTCCAGTAAGAATGCTTTGCGGTTGACCGTTCCGTCATCATTATAGGTAGGATTATCGACAAGTATCGCGACGAGAGTGTGCACTGAATTCTGATATTCTGGTATATCTGTAATCTTAAGATTGTCAATCTTTTTGGGATCTAGGATCCATAGATTATATTGCTCATTCATGTGCTTTATCATACCACAAACATCAAATATTGTCAATTTAAGAAGGCTATTTTCTTTTATACGTCACAAAATCAAAATCGTAATTATTTTCATTATCTGCCGAATGATGTGCGCGACTTACTTCCTCCCACGCTTTCATATCTATCTCTGGGAAAAAAGTGTCAGTATCGGGGAATTCGGCGTCAATTTCCGTGGCGTAAATGGTGTCAATTTCTGGAATATCTAGCGCGTCTTTATAAACTTGCGAGCCACCAATAATAAAAGTTGGATATCGCGATAAAGCCAGGGCGCTTCGTAAATTCATAGCCGTAAGAACTTTTTTAACGCCAGTCGGCTTGGATGAAATGACAATATTTTCTCTGTCTGGAAGTGGTCGCGAACCAATTGACTCAAACGTTTTTCTGCCCATAATGACATTGCTATTTCTCGTCAAACGCTTAAAATTCGCCAAGTCGGCCGGTAAACTTCGCCCCCACGGCATATCGCCATTTTGTCCGATGGCGCGGTTTTTATCATAAGCTACAATAATGGCTTTTTCCATAATTTCAGTTTAACATGCTGTAAAATTTACCGAAAGCTTGATAGGAATGCATAAACTTGCCATAATAAGATTTGGTAGAAAAATCACGCAATGGGAGGTGTTTAGTGAGCGTGTACTCAAATAAAGATATATTAGCGGCGATTGAAGACGGGACAATTGTCTGTACGCCGTTCAACCCAAAAAACGTATCGGAAGCCAGCTTAGATTTTACGCTAGGCTTTAATTTTTATAAACAGGAATATGACGATATTTCGCGAGTTTATAATCCGTTTGACGAGTCTGATGTCAATCGATACTTCAAGGGTCCACTTAAGGCGATTCCGCACGCCGAATGGTGTGAGCGGCACGGTTTTCGGGAATTTAAGAATATTCCGCCAGATCATCCGATTATCGTTTTGAAGCCTGGTGAGCGAATTTTGGCACATACGCACGAATTTGTTGGAATTCGGACGCATGGCGGCGCGGCTGAGGTGAAAAGTCGTAGCTCTTGGGGGCGAAACGGCGTGGCAGTGTGTTTTGATGCTGGCTGGGTTGATCCGGGATATATCAATCGGATTACGCTTGAGATTTACAATTTGAATAAGCACGAGAGCGTAGTTTTGCCTGTAGGTGAGAGAATTGGGCAATTGATTTTTCATCACACTGGTCAGGTTGACGGCGGATATGCTAGCGGGCGCGGCGGAATGAGTGGCAAATATCAGCACACTGACGATTTGGATGAATTGATAAAAACTTGGCGTCCAGAAATGATGTTGCCGCGGGCGTTTAAGGATCGTCGGCATAAACCGATGGAAATTGCGGGACTTGGCGAGGGGATTTTGTGATGATGGCAGGTTCAATGTTTCGCTCACGAACGAAAGAAAAAGAATATATCGATCACAGGAAAAAGCACAAGTCTGACGGCTGCGATTTTTGTCAATTGGTAAAACATCACACAGATCAGGTCGTTGGTGAAACTGCGCATTGTCTGATTATTAAGAACAGGTTTGGCTATAATTTTTGGGATGGCTGCGGCGTGGACGACCATTTGATGGTGATACCGAAACGGCACGTGGACTCGCTGGCGAATTTGAGCGACGAGGAAAAAATTGACTATATGAATCAGATTGCGAAATTTGAAAGTGAGGGCTATTCGATTTACGCCCGAGCGCAAGGAAGTAAAACCAGGTCAATGGCACACCAACATACGCATTTTATAAAAGTTGACGGCAAGGCAAAAAAGATGATGCTTTATCTGAAGAAGCCGCATACTGTGATTACGAGGTGATGATGAGCGACGCGGGAAAATATATAGTTATCGAAGGTAATGACGGGACAGGAAAGTCGACGCAGGTCGCGAAATTGGCGGAATATTTTCGGTCAATCGGGCGAATGGTTTGCGTGATTGAAGAGCCGGGAAGTGACGATCCGGAAAAATCAACTCCAATAGCAAATGAACTTCGAAAAGTGATTAAAAATGGTGATCTGGCGCGCTCTGCGGCGGTGAATGTGGCGCTATTTTCTGCAGCTCGGCGTGAATTGTGGCGAGAAAAAATTCAGCCCGCATTGGAGCGTGGGGAAATTGTTTTGAGCGCTAGGAATTATATTTCAACGCTGGTTTATCAGGGGCGAGGCGAAGGATATGACGAGTTGGAGATTCTGCGATTGACGAAGTTGTTTACTGACGAAAAATATCTGAAGCCGGACGTTATGGTTATTTTGAGTTTGAGTCGCGATAAGCGGGAAGAGCGAATTTCTATACGCGGCGAGCTGAAAAATCCCGATACTTTTGAGTCGCGCGGGCAAGATTTTCAGAAAAAAGTCGACGATGGATATTTGGAAATTGCCGAGGCATACGGAATTCCGGTAGTTTCGGCGGACGGGACGATTGACGAAGTGCATAATATGTTGATTGATAATATTGAAAAACACTAGTAAAACCCCTTGATTTTATTGACACTTTTCGTCATAATGAGTAGTTATAGAAGTAGTGTATTCATAGCGGGTGAAAATTGCGAGTGGCAAATCGTGATTTTGGGCTATGAATTAGAGATCTTCACGGCCGTCTATTAACCACTAATTAAAGCGAGGAGTGTTTACGCCTGTGGCAAAAAAACCAACCACAAGTAGCGAGCGCGTCTATTTCACCTCTGGTGATAATGCCCTGCCGCTACCAAACTTAATCGCTCACCAAAAAGATTCTTGGCGCTGGTTCGTCGAAGAAGGTTTGAGTGAGATATTTTCAGAAATTAATCCAATTGACGACTACACTGGTCAGAAGTTGTCGTTAAAGTTCGGCAAATACTATTTTGGTGAGCCAAAAAACACTGACCAATTTGCCAAAGAGAACAACTTGACATTTGAAGCTCCGCTACACGCAACAGTTGAATTGACAAATAAAACAACTGGCGTAGTTGAAGAGCAGGAAATTTACCTCGGTGAATATCCATGGATGACCGAGCGCGGTACATTCGTTATCAACGGTACGGAGCGTGTTGTTGTTAGCCAGTTGATTCGTTCTGCTGGTGTTTTCTTCACTGCTGAAACAGTAGCGGGACGTAATTACTACGGTGCGAAAATCATTCCAGGACGTGGAGCTTGGATGGAATTTGAGACGGCTTCTAACGGTGCGATTTACGTAAAAATTGACCGCCGCCGTAAGATGCCAGCAACGACTTTGTTGCGCGCTTTGGGCTATCCAAAGACTAGCGAAATTAAGGAATTGTTCGCTGATATTGATACTGGCGATGTGAAATACATTGACGAAACTTTGGATAAGGATACGTCTCGTGGTGCGAATGAGGCGTTGATTGAGGTTTATCGTCGATTGCGTCCAGGCGATTTGGCGACAGTTGATAATGCTCGTCAGATGATTGAGCGAATGTTCTTTGACTTCAAGCGGTTTGATTATTCGCGGGTTGGTCGTTATAAATTGAACCAACGCTTGGGTCTGGATGTTGCTAATACGGCTGAAAATCGTACGTTGCAGATGAGCGATTTGGTGGCGATTTTGCGTGAAGTCATTCGCTTGAACAATACGCAAGAGCCAGCTGACGACATTGACGCATTGAGCAATCGACGAGTTCGCTTGGTTGGTGAATTGATTGCTCGACAATTCCGCGTTGGTATGCTTCGAATGCAACGCAATGCTATGGATCGTATGAGCGTGGCTGATTTGGAAAGTGTTAGCCCAAGTCAACTGATCAACGCTCGTCCAATTGTTGCAGCAGTTCGTGAGTTCTTTACTTCAAGCCAGTTGTCACAGCTACTTGACGAAGTTAACCCATTGTCAGAATTGAGCCACAAGCGACGCTTGAGCTCGACTGGTCCTGGCGGTTTGACTCGTGAGCGCGCTGGATTTGAGGTTCGCGACGCCCACCCAACTCACTATGGTCGTATCTGTTCAGTGGAGACGCCAGAAGGTGCGAATATCGGTTTGGTGCTGAACTTGGCAGCTTACGCACGTGTTAACGAATACGGATTCATTGAGACTCCATATCTTCGCGTAAAAGACGGCAAAGTCACTGACGAACTTGTTTATTTGGATGCTTCACAGGAAATCGGTGAGGTTATCGCTGATGCTGGTGAAGCTCTTAACGAAGACGGAACTTTCCGAGATGAGCGCGTTAATGCTCGAAGTAACATGCAGCCATCACAAGTTGATGCTAGCCAAGTTACATTCATGGATGCAGCTCACCGTCAGATTTTAGGTTCGACTGCGGCGCTGGTGCCATTTATTGAAAAGACGCGTGTTGACCGTGCTTTGACTGGTTCAAACATGCAACGCCAGGCGGTTCCTCTATTGTGTCCAGAATCCGCAACTGTTGGTACTGGAATTGAGAAGGCTGTGGCTGAGAATAGTGGTCACTTGATTCAAGCTAGCGCCGACGGCGAAGTCGTTCGCGCTGATGCCGACGAAGTCCATGTTAAATATGCTGACGGCGTAAAGATTTATACATTGAAGCATTTCGTAAAGAATAATGACGATCGTTGTTACAACCAAAAAGTCCGCGTTGAGCGTGGCGATAAGGTGAAGAAGGGTGACATTCTGATTGAAGGTGCCTCAATTGCCGGCGGTGAAATTGCCCTAGGTAAAAACCTTCTGGTTGCCTTTATGCCATGGGGTGGCTACAACATGGAAGACGCGATTATTATGAGCCGTCGCTTGGTTGAAGATGATCGATTGACAAGCATTAACATTAAAGATTACACCGTTGAGGTTCGTGAGACGAAGCTTGGTCCAGAGATTGTGACGCGCGATATTCCAAACGTTTCTGAGGAAAGTTTGCGTCATTTGGACGAGAACGGAATTGTTCAAATTGGTTCCGAGGTTAAGGCTGGCGATGTTTTGGTCGGTAAGATTACGCCAAAGGGCGAGCAGGAATTGAGCTCTGAGGAGCGTTTGCTTCGCGCAATCTTCGGTGAAAAAGCTAAGGATGTTCGCGATACATCACAGCGAATGAACAACGCGGGCGGCGGTAAAGTTGTTGGCGTTAAGATCTTTAGTCGTGAAAATGGTCACGAGTTGAAGGCTGGCGTTTTGATGCAAATTCAGATCTTCGTTGCGCAATTGCGAAAGATTGGCGTTGGTGATAAGATGGCTGGACGCTTCGGTAACAAGGGTGTTGTGGCGAAAGTTCTTCCTGTTGAAGATATGCCATTCCTAGAGGACGGTACGCCGGTTGACGTAGTTTTGAACCCACTTGGTGTGCCAAGCCGTATGAACCTTGGTCAGATTTTTGAAACTCACCTTGGTATGGCAGCGCGAGCATTGGGTTACCGCGTAGCAACCCCGTCATTTAACGGTGTTCCGAGTGAGAAGATTTCCGACGAGCTAGAAAAAGCTGGTTTGGCGCGTGACGGTAAGAGTCAATTGTTTGACGGCCGCACCGGTGAACCGTTTGAGGAGCGAACAACAGTTGGTGTGATGCATATGATTAAGTTGCACCACATGGTTTCTGATAAGATCCACGCTCGTTCAACTGGTCCATACACGATGGTTACTCAGCAGCCGCTTGGTGGTAAAGCACAAAACGGTGGTCAGCGCTTCGGTGAGATGGAGGTTTGGGCATTGGAAGCTTACGGTGCCGCTGCAACCTTGCAGGAAATGTTGACAATTAAGTCCGACGACGTTTACGGTCGTGCAAAGGCTTACGAGTCAATCATTAAAGACGAGCCGATTGTTGGTCCAAAACTTCCAGAATCCTTCAACGTGTTGGTTAAGGAGCTTCAAGGTTTGGGTCTTCGAGTTGACTTGGTTGACGACGAGGCAACAGTTGATGCTGAACACGTTATAGCTTCGAGTGGTCCGGAAGATAAGACTGTCGCCGCTGACGATGATGACAAGGAAGAAACATACTTGGACGAATCAGATGACATCGGTGAAATTGACGATGGCATGAGCGTGCAAGATATTGATGAAGTAGAAGAAATAAAGGAGGACGCGTAAGATGGCAAATTCTGTATTTAACGCAACGGGCATCAGCGATTTTGACGCGGTTCGTTTGGCAGTAGCTAGCCCAGAAGACATTCTGAAATGGAGCTACGGCGAAGTTTTGAAGCCAGAAACAATTAACTATCGCACACAAAAGCCAGAGCGTGACGGATTGTTCTGTGAGCGAATCTTTGGTCCAGTTAAGGATATCAATCCACACGACTCAAAGCTTAAGGGTGTACGTTCACGCGAAGCTGCTGTCGATAAGAATGGCGAATTGGTTACTAAATCAATCGTTCGTCGTGAGCGAATGGGGCACATTCAATTGGCAGTGCCTGTAGCGCACATTTGGTTTATGCGCGGCACTCCAAGCGCAATGAGCCAGCTGCTTGGCATGACGGTTCGCAATATTGAGAAAATCGTTTACTTTGCAACTTACGTCATCTTAAATGTCGACGAAGCAACTCGTGATCAATATTTGGCAGATTTGGAAGCGGAAACTGATTTGGCTCGTAAGGCTATCAAAATCCGTTACGAAAAAATGGCTGAAGAAGATGGTGCTGACGTTAAGCAACTAGCTAAAGAGCAGAGCCGTGAAGTCGAGGAATTGGAAGAATCTTACGTTGGTAAGAAGTCTCAATTGGAGAGCTTGAATTTCGGCGCTTTGATCTCAGAGAGCGAATATCGCAACTTGCCAGAAGAATATGACGAATTGATCGAAGTTGGCATGGGTGCCAGCGCAGTCAAGGAGCTTTTGGACAAGATTGAGTTGCCAAAGCTTATTGCTGAATTGACAGAGGAAGCTGAAACTGCAAAAGGTCAGCGACAGAAGAAATTGCTAAAGCGTTTGAAGATGCTCGAAAGTATGGAATCTGCCGGCATTAAGCCATCAAGCCTATGTATGACAGTCCTGCCAGTTATTCCTCCAGATCTTCGTCCAATGGTGGCGTTGTCTGGTGGTCGGTTTGCGACATCTGACTTGAATGATTTGTATCGCCGAATTATCAACCGAAACAATCGCTTGAAGAAGTTGATTGAGCTTAACGCGCCAGAAGTTATTCAGCGCAATGAAAAGCGCATGCTTCAGGAAGCTGTTGACGCTTTGATTGACAATTCAGCATCACGCGGTCGTGCGGTTAGCTCGACTGGTGGTCGCCGCAGCTTGAAGAGTTTGAGTGATATGTTAAAGGGTAAGCAAGGTCGCTTCCGTCAGAACCTTCTTGGTAAGCGCGTTGACTATTCTGGTCGCTCGGTTATCGTGGTTGGTCCAAAATTGAAGATTAACCAATGTGGTTTGCCAAAGCAAATGGCGCTGGAATTGTTCAAGCCGTTCGTGATTAGTTGGTTGATTAAGAACGAATTTGCGCACAATATTCGCTCGGCTTCACGTCTAATCGAAGCTGGCGAAGCGGTAGTTTGGGACGCGCTGGATTCAGCAATTGAAGGTAAGTACGTGCTACTTAACCGCGCACCAAGCTTGCACCGTTTGTCAATTCAAGCCTTCCAGCCAGTTTTGGTTGAGGGAAAAGCTATTCAGCTGCACCCGCTAGTTTGTGCCGGATTTAACGCCGACTTCGACGGTGACCAGATGGCTGTTCACTTGCCGCTATCAAAAGAGGCTCAGGCTGAAGCTCGTGAATTGATGAGCGCAACTGCCAACTTGTTGAAGCCTGCCGATGGTGCGCCAGTGCTGCACATTTCGCAGGACATCGTTCTTGGTAACTATTACTTGACTTACGATAAGCCACAAGCTCAGACTGATAAGATTAAGACTTACAGTTCTGTTTACGAAGCAGAAATGGCTTACGACAATGGCGTAATTCACTTGCAAACCCCAATTCGTATCTTTGCGAAGGGTAAAATGCGTGAAACAACTTTGGGCCGCGTCTTCTTCAATGAGATTTTGCCTGAAGATTTCCCGTATGACAATAATGTCCAGACTAAAAAGCAGCTTAAAAAGGTGTTGGCGCAAATATTTAACAAGTACGGCGCCGAGGAAACCGCTAAGATTGCAGACCGTATGAAGGGTCAAGCTTTCCGCTTTGCTACGGTTGCGGCTGTGTCGACTGGTATGACCGACTACGTCCACTTCGAGGAAATCCCTCAATTTGTGGCTGAAGGTGACGCTAAGGCTGCTTTGATCTCCGAGCAATTCGACCAAGGTTTGATTACTGAGGAAGAGCGATACAACTTGACGGTTAGCGCATGGCGAAACGTTGACAATAAGATTACGGCATTCCTGAAAGACCAATTGGCGCACATGGACACCAGTATTTCTATGATGGTCAACTCTGGTGCTCGTGGTGATATCTCCAACGTGAAGTTGGCGAGCGCGATGATTGGTGTTCAGATGGACGCAACCAACCATGAGATTGAGCTTCCAATCCGCAGCTCTTACACCGGCGGTTTGTCTAGCCTTGAAGCCTTTATCGCAACCCGCGGTGCACGTAAGGGTCTTATTGACACGGCTCTTAAGACTGCCGACTCGGGTTACCTGACTCGTCGTTTGGTAGACGTTGCACAAGATGTCTTTACTGTTGAAGATACTGATGGCGATGATGAAGGTTACGCAATTTACCGATCAGAAACCGAAGAGACGATGATCGACTTCTCGAACCGTTTGGCTGGTCGTTATGCTGCTGAAACAATTCCAGGTCACGTCAATAAGAACGAATTGATCACGCGTGAAATCGCAGATTCAATTGACGACGACGAAAGCATTGAAAGCGTTAAAATTCAGTCTGTATTGTCAACAAATAACCTTAACGGTATTCCGCAGCGAAGTTACGGTATTGATATGTCGACTGGTAAATTGGTTGGCAATCATCAACCAGTCGGTGTTATCGCTGCTCAGTCAGTTGGTGAGCCAGGTACTCAGTTGACGCTTCGTACCTTCCACAACTCTGGTGTTGCTGGTGGTGACATTACCCAAGGTTTGCCTCGTGTTGAAGAATTGTTTGAAGCGCGCACACCAAAGGGTCAAGCATTCATTACGGAAGTTGCTGGTTTGGTTGACGTTTGGGAAGATGGCAAGAAATATATCGTTCAAATTACACCAGAATCCGGCAAGGTTGAGCGATTGCCATTAGAAGGACGAACCGTTGTGGTCAAGGCTGGCTCAAGCGTTAAGGCTGGCGATGTCTTGGCAACTGGCGAGAGCGACACTCGACCTTTGATTGCGCCATTTGACGGTGTGATTGAGTCGGCTGAGGATACTTTGGTGATCGCGGCAGAGGCTGCTTCACCAACTCGTTATGAAATCCCAGGCAATATGCAGTTGGTCGTTAAGGCAAACGATGTTGTTGAAGCTGGTGATCGATTGACAACTGGATCATTGAACTTGCACGATTTGATGCGACTTAAGGGTGTTGAGGCAACTCAGCGCTACATCATCAACGAAGTTCTGCGAATCTACGCTGCTCAGGGTCAGGACGTGGCTGACAAGCACTTGGAGATTATTGTTCGCCAAATGTTTAGTCGCGTACAAATCGAAGATGCTGGTGATAGCGAATTTGTGACTGGCGACATCGTTTCTAAGGCCGCTGTGGTCAATGCGAATAAGCAATTGGCTGCTGAAGGTAAGAAATTGATTAGCTACACACAATTGCTACTCGGTATCACAAAGGTGTCAATCTGGAGCGACTCATGGCTATCAGCTGCATCCTTCCAGGACACTACTCGCGTCTTGATTAACGCTGCTGTATCTGGTCGAGCCGACCACTTGCACGGTTTGAAGGAAAACGTCATCATCGGCCGCAAGATTCCGGTAGGAACTGGCGCTGTCGAAGGAGGCGAAGAACTCGAAACACCGAGCGAGGACGAATTCGTCGAAGAAGAAGTCGCTGCTTAATAAGTAGGCTTCGTAACTACAGGAACCGCCTCAATTCCGGGGCGGTTTTCTATTGATTATTTACAAGAAAGGTTGTATAATACGCGTACACTAAATGAAGGTGAAATGTTCAGCTTGATTGTTAAGAAATGGAGATTCGATTGTGAGCGAATTATTTATAACCAAGACTATGTCTGAAAAGGATTGGAGTCAAGTGTCGAAGCCAAATGGCTGGGACAATGTCGCTTGCGGGCGGATCATAACAGATAACAATTTGGGTGTTTATGTAGCTGATGCTCGTCAAGAAGATGTTAATGGGAAAGCTACGATCATCTTGCCTCAGTGGTCTGATGGCACGCTTCATAATCCATTGTCTCAGGAGCGGGCAAAAGCCACCGCGGCTATAGAAGGTGGTGTGGTGCTATATGTAGATAACCCAGGTGTTGAACCTGATTTACCGAAGATGCCTGGGTATATTAAGCAAGCACTTCTGTCGGGGGATTTCAAGCCTGGCGCCATAAAACAGTGGGACGCTATTGCTCAAGGCTTGGATTATGCTGGTCTGGATTTTGATTCAGTTAGTCGCGTTCTGGGGGCGTCGCTTGGAGCTCACGTTGCGTCGGCTATCGTGCGTACCGCACCGGAAGAAGTTCATCTGGAGCGGATGGACTTATGGGAGACGGCTGGTCTTGATAAAGAGAATGATTTTTTACAGTTTGCTGCCAATTTTATGATGCACGGCGGTGACGGGTACGCGGATATATTGAAAAATAATCCCGAATGGGTTGCTTATTTAAGAGATGTTAATGGCGCGAAGGAATTGGCTAAGATTGCGATTCGTCGAACGGCTGGATTGTTTTATTATCCGTGGGCTATTAATCGTCATGATATCGGAAATACGATTATCGAGGCTAAGAATAGAAAAAACCCAGCAATTGACGGAGATACTGCTTTAACTATCTTAAACGGCACAGAAAGCAAAGTCAGTCCAGGTGAATTAAATAATCGCTTAGCGGCACAACTGACACTGAACGGATTTCGTCGAGTTGTCAGACTGGAATCTGAAGGTGGCGTGCATGCGTCGCAGGATAATATCGGATGGTGGACGGAGATGGAGCGATATTCTGAGCCTGAAGCTGCGTAGTTATTCTGTATTTTTGTAGACAAAATCCTTATATTTTGGGTAGATATTTGACGTCGAGTGTGTTATAATTCTTTCCAGAGTTTCCTCTTTTCGGAGTGCGCGGTGGTTTGAATGTGTACAGACTGCAATCTCGGCGGAAAAGGTATAGACACGGAGAGGAGTTGCTGAATCCAAACCGTAAGGCGAATTGCCATAATTAGTAAATCAACCAAGGAGAAATTGGATGCCAACAATCAACCAATTGGTGCGCAAACCGCGCCAAACGGCTAAGAAAAAGTCCAAGTCGCCAGCACTAGGTCGTATTCATAACGCCCTAAAAACACGTTATTACGACCAAAATGCACCTCTTAAGCGTGGTGTTTGTGTGCGTGTGACGACTAAGACGCCAAAGAAACCAAACTCAGCTTTGCGTAAAGTTGCTCGTGTTAAATTGAACAACGGCTATGAAGTTTGGGCGTACATCGGTGGTGAAGGTCACAACTTGCAGGAGCACGCTGTGGTCTTGATCCGCGGTGGTCGTGTGCCTGACCTTCCAGGTGTGCGTTATCACATCGTACGTGGTGCGCTTGACCTTCAAGGCGTCAACAACCGTAAGAAGGGTCGCTCTAAGTACGGTACAAAGAAAGGGGATAAATAATCATGCCTCGTAAAGTTACCAAAAAATTGCAGCGTGAACTTAAGCCTGATCGCCGATACCAAAGTGTACTAGTTCAGCGTTTGATCAACAAGTCAATGCTAGACGGTAAAAAGTTGGCGGCTGAGCGCGCTGTTTACGCAGCCCTAGAAACTGCCGCTAAGAAATTGGATTCTGAAGATCCATTGGCAGTGTTTGAAAAAGCATTGAAGAACGTTAGCCCAAGCTTTGAGGTTAAATCTCGCCGCGTTGGTGGCGCTAACTACCAGATTCCATTCCCAGTTCAGGGACATCGACAATTGCACTATGCGTTTAGCTGGTTAGTTCAAGCAGCTCGCGCTCGCAACGGAATGCCATATTCACAGCGTTTGGCATTGGAAATCGTTGACGCTTACAATGAAGCTGGTGCTGCCTTCAAGAAGAAGGAAGACACTCACAAGATGGCTGAAGCTAACCGCGCCTTTGCGCACTTTGCTCGCGGCTAATTATTGCCTGAAAGCAAAATCAGAAAATCGCTCTAAACGGGGCGATTTTTTGGTATAATAGAAAAAATTAGGAGGGAAGATGGCGAGTTTTTCGTTTGATATTGTGTCAGAAATCGACAAGGCTGAGATGAATAATGTTTTCATGCAGGCTGAAAAAGAAATTCAAGGGCGTTATGATTTTAAGGGGACTAGCGCGGCAATTGATTGGCTGGATGATAAGAAAGGTCTGAAAATTACCGGCGACAATGATTGGCAAGTTGACGCTGTATTAGACATCGTGCGTAAGAAGTTTGCGGGGCGCGGTCAATCAAGTAAAGTTCTGGATTTATCAAAAGAGAAAGTTGTTTCGAACCTGAAAACGACTTGGGAGATTCCGTTCAAGCAAGGCCTCGATCAGCCGACGGCGAAGCAAATTGCCGCTGATATTCGCGCTAATGCGCCGAAAGCTAAGCCGCAAATTCAGGGCGACCTCGTTCGTATTACTTCTGCGTCGAAGGACGAATTGCAAAAAGTTATTAGTTTATTGCGAGAAAGTGATTATGACACACCTTTGCAATTTGTAAATTATCGTTAGGATTGGAGCAGTATGAATCAGAAGTCAATGAAGAAATTAAAAATTGTAGCCATCGTTCTGGGTGTAGTTTTCTTGATCTCCGTTATAGTTGGGCTGATTGTCGTTAATAATAACCGCTCTTCCGGAGTTAGTAAAACCGCAAAGAAGAAGATTCAGAAGATTTTTGCCGAAGAAGATGCTAAGAATTTGCAAAAAGTCGTTTCCAAATATGGCTATTCAATTCGGTACGACAAGAGTATTTTTACTGGCGAAGGTCACGTCTTAAATAGTGATTCTAATGAAAAACAGTATAGTGCCACTACGTATGCCGATGACGAGCTGAAAGAAAGCCGTGCTTACGCGATTTTGCGATTGCATTTTAGAAAAGGCTCAGAAAAGCCGAATGAGGAAGAAGAGAAGTTCTCGTTTAGGAAGATTATGCCAGACTTCTCAATCGTAACTTCGCGCAAAAAGGCTTATTTTGATCGATCAACGATGCCTGAAGAATACAAGGACACGAAGAAATATTCAGATTTGGATTTGATGCTTCAGGGCGATATCAACAAGCAGAAAAAGGATAACCCAAACTTAAAATATCACACCAGCGACGCGACGATTTCTGGGCGCAAGTTTAAGAAAATGGTCGTCGATTACGGAAGCACTATTGACGGCAAGTGGCAGAAAACTGGCGAAAAAATAACTTATTTGACAATTCAGAACGGCAGACCGTACTGGATGACGATTTTTGCATTGAGTAAAAATTCGTACACGCAGCCATATATTGACCAGATGGAAGCACTAGTTGCTAAGGTTACTTTCCAGAATCCAGACAGTAGCTACTTGGTCAGGGCTGATGGCAATAATGAGGCGCAAGTGGCTTCCGCTACGATAGCTAAGACCGAAACTAAGGCGGAAAATTTCTCAGAAGATAAAGACACCACGAACACTTTGGATGAACTAGACGAAGATTCCGTTATTAAAGTGGTGGCAAGGAATCAAATTGCTACGGTCCGCGTGGGAACATATCGTTGTGCTGATATGATTTATACGGCGCAGAATGGCGCGAGTATGCAGCTGAATGGCTTGTGCACGGGTGGAATTGGTAGTGGATCGATTGTTTCTGACGACGGCTACATCGCTACAAATGGGCATGTGACTGAAGTTTCTAATCAGAGTATGATCATGGGTCTCAACACGGAGGATCATTGGAATAGATATTTGCGATTTGTAATGGACGCGGGCTATGTGACTCGAGATACGCTTCGTGATTTGGTGAATAAGGCACGAAATGGCGATCAGAGCGCACAGGCGGCGATTATAGGATTTATCGACCAAGTCCCCATTGATAATATACGCTCGCAAAATGATCGATACGATTACGTCATTCAGACCTCAAGCGAACCTATTGCGCGCGAAGATGACGGTTCGGGCAATCTTAAGTGGAAAAAGACGAAGACTAACATTTCAGCCAAGAAAATTGACGCGGAAGTTGATTTGAAGGGTCATGGCATGGATCTGAATAGCGACAAAAGTGATGTGGCGATTCTGAAGGTTGAAGGACGATTTCCAGCGGTGGAGTTAGGTGATAGTTCTAGGATTTCTAGAGGTGATCGAGTGACGGCGATTGGTTATCCAGCGATTGTCGACGACGGCGTAAATACGAAGAAGAGTAAGACTGTGCCAACCGTTACTCAGGGAGATGTTTCTGGTTCGGGCAGTGACGCGGGTGGTCATAAGCTGTTTTCAATGAGTGCGCAAATTGCGGCGGGTAACAGTGGTGGTCCAGCGTTCGATGAGGATGGCAAGCAGATTGGACTGAACACTTACGGCGGCTCATCCTGCGCGGATAGGAGCGAGCGCAATAATTCTTGCTTTGGAGAGGGAATATTCCGTGATATCGCCGATCTGAAAACTATGGCGAAGAAAAATAATGTTGCATTATCGGCAAACGGCGAATTGACTAAGCTCTGGAAAGATGGCTTGGAGAGTTTTTCTCAAGGTAAATATTCTCAGGCAAAGGCTAAATTTGAGCAATTGGATAAAAAATATCCCGACAATTATTTAGTGGCGAAGATGATCGAAGTTTCATCCAATACTCCAGATGATTCTACGGAAAGCGAGGCGTCTAGCGCAGAAGCTGGAACGAGCGAATCAGAAAATAACACTACAGTTATAATCGTGGTTGTGGTGATTCTTTCAACGGGGGCATTATTCTTGACAGTGTCAATTATCGCAATTGCCGTTTCTGTCAGTAATCGACGTAAGATGAATGCTTATCCATATCCTGTCGCTGGACAATTCCCGCAACAACCCCAGTATCCGCAGCAGCCGTATCAGCAGCCAATCCCGCCACAACAACAATATCCGCAAAACTACTATCAGCAGCAACCTGGTCAATATCCGCCAGTATACGCGCAGCCGCCTATGCAACAGCCTCCAGCTAACTATCCGTCTGCAGCGCCAGCTCCGAACGACAACGAGTCTAAAAATCCCCCGGCTCAGAGCTAGTCAAAAACATAGATAACTGATATAATAAAACGCAAGAGTAGTTTTTTGGTGCCAAAAAATTGACCAAAAATCTCGGCAAATTAACGTAATATAAAGGAAAATTTATGGCAGAGACGCATGTTCCGCTAAAGAATTTTAGAAATATTGGTATTATTGCCCATATTGACGCCGGTAAAACGACGACAACTGAGGGTATTTTGTACCGCACTGGTTTGACACATAAGATCGGTGTGGTTCGTGGTGAAGGTGACGGTGCTACCACCGACTGGATGGCACAGGAGAAAGAGCGTGGTATTACTATTACGTCAGCTGCTGTGACTTGTTTTTGGAAAGATCACAAGATTAACATCATCGACACCCCAGGGCACATCGACTTTACTGCTGAGGTTGAGCGTAGCTTGCGCGTACTTGACGGTGCAGTTACAGTCTTTGACGGTAAGATGGGTGTTGAGGCTCAGTCTGAAACCGTTTGGCGCCAGGCCAATAAGTACGGCGTGCCTCGTATTTGTTTCGTTAACAAGATTAACCAGACGGGTGGCGACTTCTACAAATCTCTAGAGTCAATTCACAACCGCTTGAGTAAGCAGGCTTTCCCGGTTCACTTGCCAATTGGTTTTGAAAAGACCATCCACGGTGTTGTCGACTTGATTGACATGAAGGCTTACACCTACGACGACTACACAGATCACGAGCTTAAAGTTGGTGAAATTCCAGCTGATATGCTTGAAAAAGCTAAGAACGCACGTTCTCTGTTGGTCGAAAACGCTGTTGAGGCTGATGACGAACTTACTATGAAGTTCTTGGAGCAGGGCGAAGAAGCTATTACCGTTGACGAGCTAAAAATGGCTCTACGTAAGCGCGTTTTGGCTGGTGACTTTTACCTAGTTACTGGTGGTGACGGTCGCGGTGTGATCGTTGAGAAGTTGCTTGACTTGATGGTTGACTTTTTGCCAAGCCCGCTAGACGTTGATGAAATTTGGGGCAAGAATCCAAAGACTGGCGACGAAGTTAGCCGCAAGCCATCAGATAAGGAGCCTTTGTCTGCTTTGGCGTTTAAGATTGCTGCGGACCCATTTGTTGGTAAATTGATATTTGTTCGTGTCTATTCTGGTGTTCTGAACTCAGGAAGCTACGTACTTAACACGACAACTGGCGAGAAAGAGCGAATCGGACGAATTGTTCGTATGTTTGCTGACAAGCGTGAAGAAATTAGCAAGGTTGAAGCTGGTGATATCGCTGCTGTGGTTGGTCTGAAATCTACTGCGACTGGTAACACGTTGTCTGACGTGGCGCATCCAATTGCTCTTGAGTCAATCGAATTCCCAGAGCCACCAGTATCGATTGCGGTTGAGCCAAAATCAAAGGCTGACCAGGAAAAAATGGCGTTGGCATTGCAACGCTTGGCTGAAGAAGACCCAACTTTCCGAATTCACACTGACGAGGAAACAGGTCAGACAATTATGTCAGGAATGGGCGAATTGCACCTGGATATTCTTATTGACCGTATGAAGCGCGAATTTAAGGTTGAAGCCAACATTGGTGAACCTCAGGTTGCCTTCCGCGAAAGCATCAAGGGCCGTGCTGAAGTTCAAGGTAAGCATGCCAAGCAGTCTGGTGGTCGCGGTCAATATGGTGACGTCTGGGTTCGCTTCGAGCCAAATGAGACTGGTAAAGGCTTTGAATTCGTTGATGAAATTAAGGGTGGTGTGGTTCCTCAGGAATATCGCCCAGCTGTAATGAAGGGTATTCGCGAAACGTTGGAAGGCGGTGTTATTGCTGGCTATCCAGTTGTTGACGTTAAGGCTACACTTTACGATGGTTCATACCACGATGTCGACTCCTCAGAATTGGCGTTCTCATTGGCAGGTTCGATAGCTGCTCGTGAAGGTATTAAGCAGGCTAACCCAATCTTGCTTGAGCCAGTCATGAAGGTTGAAGTTACTACACCAGAAGACTTCATGGGTGACATCATCGGCGACCTTAACTCACGTCGCGGACGTATCGACGCTATGGAAGACTTGATGGGTGGCGCTAAATTGATTAAGGCGTTTGTGCCATTAGCAAATATGTTCGGCTACACATCGGACATTCGCTCAATGTCTCAGGGTCGCGCCGCTTCAACGATGGAATTGGCTCAATACGAGGAAGTTCCACCAAACGTTGCGCAAGAGATTATCGAAAAGCGTAATAAATAATCTCTACCTCATAAAAAATCCTCGGAGCAAATCCGGGGATTTTTATTTGGATAACTTTCGGGTCTATAAGTCTGGAATTGTTAGGTCTCGTTTGGCGAGTTCTTCTTTGATTCGTTTGGCTAATTTGCGCGCTTTTGTCGCCTGAATGCTATCTGTGCCATATCTGTTTTCGATATCTTCCAGTCGTTGGTTTGTAGTTATCGGCTTGCCGTCTGGGCTAGTCGTCATGTCTGCCAAGTTTAAGATAAGCAATTCGTCCGTCCAATCGTCCACGTCAGGATCTCCGTGATTAAATACAGAATCAGCCCAATTGAAGCCAGATAGTTCTAATATCCTGCCGCCTTCATGTTCATGCTCGGTCTGATTCTCGACAAAAGCGTAGGCAAAGTCGTGTGTCAGTCCCATTAAAAATAAGCCGCGCGCCATATCTTCTTCCATATTGAAGACTTCGCGAGCCAGATCGTAAGATTTGTACGCCACTCCGCGCATATGGAATAATCGCGAGTCTGATAATCCAATGAATTTTGAGCTATTTTTCATGATGCTTGCGTGTTGCGACGGAATAAATTGATGAATTGTCGGCGAATTGGGCGGCCGACGATGTTGCCGAATGACGCACCAATTGCTACTGCTACGCCGATGAGGATTGCTCGTGCTAAGATAGCCAGGGCTGGCAGGAAGTTTGCACTGTTTGGTGGATATAGGACTACGCCCATTAATCCGTTGTAAAGCGACAACCCTGGGACTAGCGGTACAATTCCCGCCGCAATAATCGCCAGGGAAGGGAATTTCCATAATCTGGAAGTCATAACTGCGACCAACCCAATTACCGCCGCCGCGATGCCGCTCGCGGTCACGATATCAAAACCAAAACTCATAGCTAATCGTGAAATCCACCAGCCGAAAATTGCAATTAATCCAGAGATGACCATTCCCAGAAATCGAGAATGATTTCTCAGAACGAACGCCGCCGCGATAATTCCAGCACCCAAATATTGCGTGTGTCCGTCCGCTAATGTCAATCGGTCTGGTGTTGCTGGGAAAGTAATACCGAATTTTGTCGCAATGTATAGTCCGACCATCACGCCAGCAATTACGCCGCCCGTCGCCATTACGACTTTTAACAATCTGGCGTTGGCAGTCATGTAATATTCGTCGATTGCGTCCTGGAATGCGCCGACAAACATTAGTCCCGCGACTAATAAGACAATTCCGCTGATAACCAACAATGTTGCGTTAACGCTCAGCCCTAGATAATTGCTACACCAAGCTGCGCCCGCCGCCACCAATGTTACGAAAATTGCCACGAGAGCTTGCGAATAGAACAATGGCGCGCCAATACGCCCCAGCCATCTTAATAATCCAGTTGCTGAGAATCCGAGCAGAAACGCGATTGATGCCATGAGCAAACTGCCGCCGTACAGAATAACAGAACCCGCGCTCACCAATCCGCCTGCCGCGTAAACGACTAGTCGGGAATGTTCGGTGGGTTTTTTGAGTATTTGTTGCAATCGCTCCTCGGCTTCTTCCAGGGAAAGCTGCTTGCGACGAATGTCGAGGGCTAATAATTGCAATGCTTGAATCAATTGATAATTAGGATCGTCAGGAACGATAACTCGCGCCATCGTCAAAGGCTCATGGCTAACTCCGCGGTCTTGAGAAATTGTCACCAAAGTGTAACTCACGTCCACGTGAACGGGTCTACGGCAATATGTCCGCGTAATTCCTTGCGCCATACGAACCACGTCGCGCGCCACCACGCCCATACTCAGGAGTTGCTCGGCGACTTTCATAGCCAGGCGCAAAGCTCGCATATTCGGTGTCAAACTTTCGTCGATTTTCTCCAGATGATGCTCTGGCTCAAAGCTATAAAGATTAGCAACTCGGGCTAGTGATTGCTCAATGAATTTTGGTACTTTTTTCTTCACAATATCTAGTGTAACAAATTTTATGCCAATAGAAATAGCCCGCCAAGAGAGCTCAAGCTCAAGGCTTAAGCCTTAAGCGAACTATTTCTCTTGGCGGGCGTTAGCCCTTGTCGCTATTGCCGTCATCATCATCGCGCGTGGGCGATCGCGACACGACGACCGCGAGGAGAATAGAAGCGACGTTCGCAATTGAGACATACTGTCCCACGTCTCCCATCTTTTGTGCGTTGTCGATGGTCGCACTAAGCGGTACGTCCATAGCCCCAATGTATTGGAGCATGCTAGCCGCCGTCAGCACTGACATAATGACCCACACAACCGACCAGAGCCACAGTAGACCGTCGTGTGGATCCTCTGCAAACCACCTAAATGTTAGATGGAAGGCTAGAGGCCACGCCATTGCTGTACAAACGATGGCTGCGGCGGCTGTAAAGT
The DNA here is from genome assembly GCA_937875955.1 of uncultured Candidatus Saccharibacteria bacterium. Taxonomy (GTDB): domain Bacteria; phylum Patescibacteriota; class Saccharimonadia; order Saccharimonadales; family Saccharimonadaceae; genus Nanosynbacter. Next base: position 20,842 of record CALFHE010000029.1, read on the forward strand.
ATGTTCCTCCCATAAGGAGCAACACTAGACCAGCCAAAGCCAGGACTGTGGTTGTGATTTTCAACTTGAGCATGGTGACTCTCCTTCTCGAGCTATACAAGGACTACCTTCGTTGACGGGATTGTCAACGAAAGCTTACATCACTTATATCACACTTGCGTAAAAAAGTCAACACTAGGAGGAGTTTAATCAACTTTCTGTAAAATAATGCCCGTTCTGGCTGGCAAGTAAACTTTAAGATTGTGGCTATTATCAGCTGGGGAAGTGAAAAATCGGGAATTATGGCCTATTCGCTCCTGTCCGCCGAAATTCTTGTCGTCACTACTTAATGCCAATTTATAAGAGCCAGCTTCTGCGGGTACTGCGTAATCTGAGAGGGATTTGTCGGGCGAAAAATTGATAACAAATAAAAAGTCACCGTGTATAAAACTGACCATATGATCAGGTTGGCGAACTGTCAAATGGTGAATATTAGGATTATCAATTTGTCGAATAATTTTCATTAGCGCCGCGTCAAAATCTCCCAGCCATTGATATTTTAAGAAGCCATTGTCGCGTAAATTCCATTGCCGACGAGCGTGCTTAAATGACCAATTATTGCCTTCACGCGGAAAATCAATCCATTCCGGATGCCCGAATTCATTGCCCATAAAATTCAAATAACCGCCGCCATGCAGTCCAGCTGTCATTAGACGAATTAGTTTATGCAGGACTATTCCGCGTTCGGTCTTAAGATCTGGATCAATTTTATCCATATGCCAATACATATTTTTATCAATCAATCGGAAAATCAGCGTTTTATCACCGACAAGCGCTTGATCGTGACTTTCGGCGTAATTGATGACTTTTTCCTCTGGCCGATGCGAACTCAAAGTGTAAGCCAATTGCCCCAAATCCCAATCTTCATCATTTTTCTCTTTCAGGGTTTTTATCCATAAATCTGGCGCGCCCATTTGCAAGCGATAATCAAAGCCCAGCCCGCCATCTTTTGTTGATGCGCCCAGTCCAGGAAAACCGCTCATTTCCTCTGCAATTGTCGTGGCGTCGGGACGAACGGTGTGAATGGTTTCATTCGCCAATCTTAAATAAGCGAGCGCGTCTTTGTCGACGTCGTCGCGGAAATAATCATCATAGCTAGTGAAACTTTTTCCGAGTCCGTGATCGTGGTAAATCATACTAGTTACACCATCAAACCTAAATCCGTCAATGTGATATTCGTCCAGCCACCAGCGGCAATTGCTTGCCAAAAAATGCAAAACTTCTGGCTTGCCGTAATCGAATAATCGCGAATCCCATTCTGGATGATTTGTTGGCTTGAAATATTGTGTCGGATCGCCGGCAAAATTGCCCAGACCTTCGACCTCATTTTTGGCGGCGTGAGCGTGAACGAGGTCAATGATGACGCGCAGTCCCATTCCGTGTGCCGTGTCAACCAATTTCTTAAAATCGTAGGGCGTGCCAAATCTTGACGAAACCGCGAAAAAGTTACTGACGTGATATCCGAAACTGCCGTAATATGGATGCTCGGCGATTGCCATAAGCTGAATGGTGTTATAGCCGGATTCTTTGATTCGTGGCAAAACATCCGCGGTGAATTCGCTGAAACTGGCGACTTTTTCCTGTTGGCTGCTCATACCAACGTGCGCTTCGTAAATCAGGGGAACTTTCGGCTTGGGCGGGATTTTATATTGCCAATTATAAGGAGTTTTTGGCGACCACACGACTGCGGAAAAATCGACAGAATTTTCGTCCTGAACGACGTAATTTGCGTATGAAGGCAGTCGCCAGCCATCGCCGCCAGACCAATAGACACGCAATTTATATTTCTGTCCGTGGCGAAGTGAATTTTCAGGAAGATTTATGCTCCATTCGCCATTTCCGCCGCGATTTAAGGCGAACTCCTTGCACTCTTTCCAATCTGAAAAATCGCCAACTAAGAATATTCGGGTGGCATTCGGCGCCCATTCGCGAAATATCCAGCCCACATCTGTTTTATGGAGTCCGAAATGCAAAAAACCCATCGCGAATTCGGCTGGCGTCTTGCCGCTTAAAACCGTTTTCAGTTTCGAAGAAATATACTTCTCACGCGCCTGAATTGTGGATTTGTGCGGGGCTAGCCACTGATCCAAATCAACGAGGGTTTTACTGCTCATGTTTCTAGTATACAGCATACGGAAGGGGATATGCTTGTAAATATCGATTAAAGTTGTATAATATATAGCAATATGGAACGCTCAAAGCCTGATATGGAGTCTAATTCTCCTAAGCTATTCTCTGACGAAGACTGGAGGCGAATTGCTGGCGCGAATTTATTGCTCGACGGGGAAGGGGAAAACGACGAGATTGCAATTGCTGAGATAGAACAAGCTGCGCACGCTGGCGATATTGAGGGCGAGAAGGTTAGAGTTGTTGGATATAGTCAATCCGAAGAGGATGATTCGTATCGTCTGCAGTCAGTTGAGGGTGTGGCGGATTTGATATCCCCCATAGAAATTGATCCTGAGATTCCAGCGCCGTTTGCGATTTACACCAAAGAGATGGCTGCTTTGTGCGTGCGAACTTCGCAGAAAGACTATTATTTTCCGCTTGATAAGCAGGCGATTGTATCAATAGAGTTATTGCCGGATGATAGCGGCGTTCCTCGATGTGTGCGTAAATTGCGCCACTATGCTGACAAAATTGAAGAAGTTGCTGGCGTCGGCGACATTCAAGATGCGGAGGAGTCGAGGCGGCTTTTGATAGATGAGATAAATGACGTTTTGAATGAGATTCCGTATGATGGCGGAATTCAAGTGAAATGTCAGGCTTATAAAGTTAAAATTGACGGCAGAGAAAATAATATAGAAGACGCTAATCCTACGGTTCTATCTGGATGGCTACCGAGTTTTACGTGGCGTGATGATCGTCCTGTGCTGGAAATGTTTGATATTAAAAATCGATTTGCGACTTTTTGTGTAGATATGAAAGACGTGCTTGATATGGCGTCAATTGATAAAGAGGAGATTGGAGCCTCTATTGATTTATTTGAAACGGTTTTTAATGACGATTTTCAGGAGACCGCTTGGCAGCTAGCGACGGATCTTTCTTACGTTGACGAGTCGGAGTTTGATGAAGTGTCAAGAGAATATACCCAAACATTAAACGACCAGTTGTCTGAGTTCTCTGCGACAAAACTTTATGGCATTAGCACCGTTGGCTTTACCGGTTTTGCATTGGCTCCTGATGCTACGAAAAATAATGAATTACAGTATGAATTTATGGACATTTCTGGGGCGTGTATTGATGGGATGTGTTTCGTTAGCTACCATGATAAATTTTACGCGGCGATTGAAATGACGATAGATGATGAATCTGGAGGCTTTACGAAGAAGATTTACGTGATGCCCGACAGAGATAAGATTATTCGCTTGGAAGGATTTGATGATGAAGCTGAAGAGCTTAAAATGGCGGTAAATGAACTTCATAAAATTGCAAATTTTGCAAGTGAAGTAGTTAATAATGAGTGCTTCTATAAATTGCCTCTTGATGAGCAGCTTGATGTATTGAGTCAGTATGAATGCGCCGCTCGTAATGTAATCCAGGATATTAGCAGAGTGCGGGAGTTTAAGGGCGAATGTGTAGTTTCGGCGTACCGGTGTTTACCTGGCGATTTGCTGAATGCGGTTTCGTGGAATGATGTTCCGCTAGAAGAAGTGAATAGCCGTGAATATGTTGAAGAATTTGCGCTGCGGGCGGATAATTTGGCGATCTGGAATCCAGAAATTAACGATAGGCCGGATATTGACGGTCGAATATTAAGCGTGTCGGAATTGCCGCTTAGTCGTGGCGAGCCTGTGCTAATAGTTAATAACACGGAAGAGAATAAATATTACTTGGTGCGATGTAGCGATGTGATTAGCTTGTCGCGAAACGATCCGTCGACTATTTCATGATATAATCAAACAGATTATGCAGAAAAAACCCTTTTCTTTTGAAATAACTTCACGATTTAACGACACGTTGGCGCGAACGGGAATTATTCACACGCCACACGGTGATATTAAAACGCCGGCGTTTATTGTGGTTGGAACTAAGGCTAATGTTAAGGCGATGATTCCTGAGATGGTGAAGGATGTTGGCGCGCAGGCGGTGCTGGCGAACGCTTATCATTTATATCTGCAGCCAGGGCATGAGTTGATTGAAAAGGCTGGATATCTTGGTGAATTTATGCACTGGGATGGTCCGACTTTTACGGATAGCGGTGGGTTTCAGGTGCTAAGTCTGGGCTCTGGCTTTAAGAAAGTTTTGGCGATGAGCACTGATGTTGATGAAGAAATTGCGATTGCTAAAAAATCGTCGCGTCATGCTTGGGTGGATGAAAACGGAGTGATGTTCAAGTCGCATCTGGATGGCTCTTACCATAAATTCACGCCAGAATTGTCCATGCAAATTCAGGCTGGAATTGGTGCTGATATTACTTTTGCGTTTGACGAATTGACCTCTTTGATTGATCCGTATGAATATCAAGTTGAGGCGCTGGCCAGGACGCATGCTTGGGCGGGGCGAAGTTTGGCGGAAGTCAAGCGTTTGCGGGCGGCTCGTCCAGATAAGCCATATCAGGCTTTGTTTGGCGTTTTGCAAGGCGCGAATTACGAGGATTTGCGGAAACAAACTGCCGAGTTTTTGGGCGCAATGGATTTTGATGGCTATGGAATCGGTGGCGCACTGGAAAAGGAAACTATGGCGCAGACGATTCAGTGGGTCAATCAAATTCTGCCTGAGAATAAACCGCGTCATTTACTGGGAATTTCCGAGCCTGATGATATTTTTGCGGCGATTGAGCAGGGAATTGACACCTTTGACTGTGTGAGCCCGACGCGAGTGGCTAGGAATGGCGCCGCGTATACGCCGTTTGGTCGGGTCAATGTGCGCGGTCGAAAATACCGTGAGATGTTTGCGCCGATTATGGATAATTGCGATTGCTATACTTGCAAGAATTACACGGCGGCTTATCTCTGCCATCTTTTGCACGCCCGCGAGTCGTTGGCTGGAACGTTGTTGTCAATTCATAATGAGCGATTTATCGTTAAGTTGGTTGATAATATTCGAGCCAGCTTGGAGGATGGAACTTTTTACGAGTTTCGCGATTCGTTCCTGGCGAAGTATTATCGTAAGAAATAGGCTATTTACAACTGATTGGAAAATCGTTATAATTAAACTCATACGCCGTGAGGTCTTTTTTATGGACTGTACCCGCGTGAAAAATAATAATTAAATTAAGGAGAACTTCTACAAATGGCAGATGCATTTGACCGAAGCAAACCGCACGTTAACGTTGGTACAATGGGCCACGTTGACCACGGTAAGACTACGCTGACTGCTGCGATTACTGCAGTGTTGGCAAAGCGCCTACCAAGCGCAGTTAACAAACCTGTTGCGTACGACCAGATCGACAACGCACCAGAAGAGAAGCAACGTGGTATTACTATCGCGTCTTCACACCAAGAGTATGAATCAAAGAATCGTCACTATGCACACGTTGACATGCCAGGACACGCTGACTACGTCAAGAACATGATCACCGGTGCTGCTCAGGTTGACGGTGCGGTATTGGTTATCGCTGCAACTGACGGCCCAATGCCTCAGACTCGTGAGCACGTTTTGCTTGCAAAGCAGGTTGGTGTGCCAAAGATCGTTGTCTTCTTGAACAAGATGGACATGGCTGACGAAGAAATGGTTGAGCTGATCGAAGAAGAAGTTCGCGAACTTCTTGAAAAGAACGGCTTCGACAAAGACGCTCCAATCATCAAGGGTTCTGCTCTTAAGGCCCTTGAAGGTGACGAGAAATACGAAGACGCTATTATGGAATTGGTTGACGCAATGGACAGCTACATTCCAGAGCCAGCACGTGACATGGACAAACCATTCATTATGCCAATTGAGGACGTCTTCTCAATTAAGGGTCGTGGTACAGTAGCAACTGGTCGTATCGAGCAGGGTGTTGTTAAATTGAACGACGAAGTTGAAATCGTTGGTTTGAAGCCAACTCAGAAGTCAGTTGTAACTGGTATTGAGGCCTTCAAGAAATCTCTTGACCAAGGTCAAGCAGGTGACAACGCAGGTGTCTTGCTACGCGGTATTGAGCGCAGCGACATTGAGCGCGGTCAAGTTTTGGCAAAGCCAGGCACAATTACTCCACACACCGAGTTTGAAGCTGAAGTTTACATCTTGAAGAAGGAAGAAGGCGGTCGCCACACTCCATTCTCAAAGGGCTACAAGCCACAGTTCTACTTCCGCACAACTGACGTTACTGGTGAAGTTGAATTGCCAGCTGACAAAGAAATGGTTATGCCAGGCGACACTGTAACCTTCAAGGTTAAGTTGCTTGCACCAATCGCTATGGAGCAAGGTTTGAACTTTGCTATCCGCGAAGGTGGCCGTACAGTTGGTGCTGGTGTTGTTACAAAGATTAACAAATAATCTTGATAACACAAGCCTAATTAAATCCCCCGAACTTTCGGGGGATTTTTGATTGTTATAAGAAGGAGTTAATTGACAAAGCGGTAATGTTTATGGCAGAATAAAGACATCTAATATAAAACAGAAAAAGGAGATTTTGGTGAATAAACAGAAATTGCTAATTGTTGGCGGAGGCGGAATGGTCGGTGCGACGGCGGCTTATGCGTGCGCATTACGTAGTGTCATCGAAGAGATTGTGTTGATTGACCGTAATGAGGATTTAGCTTGGGGTCAAGCAGCCGACATTAATGACGCTATGGGAATTGATAGAAGTGTGGTGGTTCGTACGGGAAACTATTCTGATATCAATGACGATGACATCGTTGTGATTACCGCGGGTGCACCGCAACTTCCTGGTCAGACTCGACTGGAGCTGGTTGATGTTAACGCAAAAATTATGCGTGATATTGTGAAAAACATTATGGCGAATGGCGCGAAGCCGTATTTGGTGATTGTCAGTAATCCGGTTGATGTTCTGACTTACGTGGCGCTTAAGGAATCTGGTTTGCCGAAAAATCGCGTGTTTGGGACGGGTACGACGCTTGATACTTCGCGAATGAAGTCGTATTTGGCAGATGCATTCAATGTCGATAGTAAAGCGGTTGATGCTTATATTTTGGGCGAGCATGGCGATTCGTCGTTTTCGACAATTGAAACGGCGCAAATTGGTGAAGTGCCGATTAGGGAATATCCTGGATTTACAGAGGAAATGATTGACGGAATTGAGCAGAAGGTTCGCGACCGAGCTTATCGGGTGATTGAAACAAAGAAATCGACATATTTTGCGATTGGGTTTGTTGTATCTAAGATTGTTTCGGCGCTCCGAAAATCGACACACACGGTTTATCCCGTCTGCTCTTTGGCTGAAGGTGAATATGGATTGAATAATGTTGTGCTTGGATTGCCATCAACAATCAGCAGTGACGGCGTGAAGATTTTGGCGGGTTATCCACTTACCGAGCGAGAAAAAGAATCGCTGAATAAATCCGCTGGAATTATTGCGGAAATGATTTCTCATCTTGATAAAGCAGAAAATTGCTGATATAATCGCATAGTTAATAATAATTTATCTCGAGAACTCGATTGACTATAAATAGGTCAATTAGAGGTTACGAGATTGCACATAAGAGGAGGAGCTATGGCTCAAGATACAGGAATTAAAATCCGTATTCGTCTGAAGGCTTATGACCACAAAGTCATTGACCAATCAGCAAAACAAATTATCGACACCGCAATTCGCACAGGTGCTAACGTGGCTGGTCCAGTGCCTTTGCCAACTCGACGCAGCACTTACACCGTTGTAAAGAGTCCACACGTTTACAAAACTGGTGGTGAATCTTACGAGCGCCGCGTTCACAAGCGTCTGATTGACATTACAAATGCTACACCAAAGACGATTGACAGCTTGCAGAACTTGAATTTGCCAGCTGGCGTTGACGCTGAAATTCGTATGTAATTTAACGATATATAAAATTTCCGCCTCTTGAATGGGGCGGATTTTTTATGCTATAATTCCATTTAGCTTATGACAAAACAAAAAACTCGTACTTATGCTCGCAATCGCTCGAAGTCTGGCGAGCTATTTAGTCGCAAAGGGCACGAACGTATTTATGATAATGACGGCTCATTTTTCTTGAAATTGGTAGTTTTTGTGATATTAAGTGCGCTGTGGCTTCGTCTAAAAAATCCAATTGAAGTTGGCGGTTTGGTTGTCCAGGCTATTCCTGTCGGGCTATTTATTGCGTTGCTGCTGGTATTAAAGATTGAGAAATATCAATTCAACCGGAAAATTTGGTACGTCACGATAATTTTCATGGCAATTCTGACCTCGTTTACGCCGGTTGGTGTGATGATTTAATCGCTATGGATTCGTTATAAAATAATACCGCCCAATTAGGACGATATTATTTGCTTGAAGTTGTTTGCTCTTAAACTTCTAGAATGGACGACCGCCGCCCAACTTGCTAATAGCGTATCCAGAGTCTTGAATAATATCAATTAGCGCCTCGGCTCGTGCAGCTGCGTCTGGGATATTTTTAGCCGCCTCATAAGCTAAGCGGAACATCTTACTGCTGTTGGTTATTCTTGCGGCTGACATGTATATACGAATTTTTCGTTCTCCATCAACGTCTTCCATTCTATCTATATTTGGTGCTAGTGCATTAATAGCCTCATCTCTGATAGTGCGTAAATTATTCAGTTCTTCGTTAGTATTTTCGATTTGAGAATCGTTCATGATTGCCCCCTAATTAATAAAATTTCTTTTCAAATATGATTATAGCATATGCGGAACTGTAGATAAAACAGAACATGTGGTCATGGGTTGACTTTTTAGGCTTAATTGTGCTACAATTTACAGGTAATTTCTATTACGCGTAATATCAACTGTTCTCCTTGATGAATGAGCAGGTCTGGTTATGAGCGGATGTTTACATTTAACGTTCTCCCAGAATCCAGAAACCGCACATCATCAGGAGTATTTAAGTGGGAGTGAGGAAAAGTGAAAACACTTCTCGGTACCAAACTTGGTATGACCCAACTCTTGGCTGAAGACGGCAAAGCCATTCCGGTAACGCTGATCCAAGCCGGCCCTGTCACCGTTACTCAGGTGAAGACTGTCGAAACCGACGGTTACAATGCGGTACAGGTAGCTTTTGGAGAGGGTAAGAACCTGAGCAAGGCCGTGGCTGGACACGTTAAGCCAGCCCAAGTGACCCCGAAACATATTCGGGAATTCCGTGTCGACCAGATTCCAGAGGATCTGAAAGTTGGCAGTGAAATTAATGTTTCCGCGTTTGAAGTCGGCGATTTTGTCGATGCGACCGGAACCAGCAAAGGTAAAGGTTTCGCTGGAACCATTAAACGCCACAACTTTAAGCGTCATCGTAAGACGCACGGTGGTAAAGGTAATACTCGTAAGCCAGGTTCAATTGGCTCGATGTATCCACAAAAAGTTTTCAAGGGTAAGACGATGGCTGGCCACATGGGTCACGAACGTGTTACTGTTAAGAACTTGGAAGTGGCATATGTTGATCCAGAGACCAATCTAATCGGGGTTAAGGGCGCTGTTCCTGGACCGCGAAAGGGGCTGATCATCTTAGGAGGTAACAAGTAATGGCAGATTCAACCAAACTTCCTAAAGACATTTTTGCTGTGGAAGTGCCAAATCACGAATTGTTGAAATTGGCATACGACAGCTACTTGGCAAACGCACGCCTAGCTAGCGCTACAACCAAGCAGCGCGGCGAAGTTTCTGGTGGTGGTAAAAAACCATGGAAGCAAAAGGGAACTGGTCGAGCACGTTTTGGCTCAAGCCGTAACCCAATCTGGCGCGGCGGTGGTGTAGTATTTGGCCCACGCGGTAACGAAAATTACACTAAAAAATTGTCAAAGACTGCTAAGAAAGTGGCAGTTCGCCAAGCTTTGACCGTAGCTAACGAAGCTAAGAAAATTGTCGTTAAAGATGTTAAGACTACTGGCAAGACCAAGGAAGTTGCAACATTCTTAGCTGACAACAAGTTCGAGCGCCGTGTTCTGATCGTTGTAGATGAGAAGACGCCAGAACTTATGCGTGCTACAAACAATATTCAGAACGTTTTGGTGGTTCGCGCTAATTATCTAAGCGTTTATCACATTCTGAATGCGGATACAATCGTTATAACACCGAAAGCTCTACCTGTAATTACTGCATGGTTGGGCAAGGAGGAAGCGTAATATGAAACAGACGATTATTATCCCACGCGTTAGTGAAAAGGCTTACGCACAGAGCGCCAATGGTGTATATGTGCTACGCGTTCCACTTAACTTGAATAAGAACGAAATCAAATCAGCTGTAGAAGCGCAATTTGGCGTTACTGTAGTTAAGGTTAAAACCTTAGTACAAGACGGCAAGGCTGTACGCTTCTCACGAGGCAAGAATCGTTATCCTGGCACGACAACGCGCAAGGATTGGAAGAAGGCTTACGTGACGCTGAAAGAAGGCGATAAGCTCGATGTGTTTGACGCAGTAGAGCAGCAGATGGAGGAGACCAAGTAATGCCAGTGAAAGCTTACAATCCAACCACTCCTGCTCGTCGCGGCATGACGAGTCAGGATTTGTCAGACATTACAACAAGAAAACCTCTTAAAAGTCTGATTAAAGCTAAAAAGCAAAATGCCGGTCGCAACAACCAAGGTCGAATTACTGTTCGTCATCGCGGAGGCGGCGTTCGTCGTCACTACCGCTTGGTGAATCACAATTTGCCAGCAGGCTTGACCTTGACGATTGAAGAAATCGAATACGATCCAAACCGCTCAGCTCGTATTGCTCGAGTTAAGGATCAGTACAATTTGTACCACTATATCTTAGCTGACACATCAATGGTTAAGGGTAAAACTATCCGAACTGGCGAAGAAGCTCCAATTGAGACTTCAAACCGTTTGCCATTGTCAGTTATTCCTGTTGGTACGATGATTTACGCTATTGAGTTGACCGCTGGTAAGGGCGCACAAATGGTACGCGCTGCTGGTGCTAAAGCTCAGTTGATGGCAAAAGAAGGCAACTACGCAACTATCAAATTGCCATCTGGCGAAGTTCGCAAAGTTCGCTTGGAAGCTACCGCCGCTATCGGCGTAGTCGGTAACGTCCAACACCAAAATGTTAAGATCGGTTCAGCTGGTCGCAAACGTCGCAAGGGTATTCGCCCAACCGTTCGTGGTGTCGTTATGAACGCCGCAGACCACCCACATGGTGGTGGTGACGGTGGTCGCCACGGTACTGGTAAAGCACCACGTACTCCTTGGGGTCAATTGACATTAGGTTATCGAACTCGTCGCCGTAAAGGCTCGAATAAATTAATCGTACGCACGCGTCACGACGCGAAGAGGAAGAGGTAAATCACGATGAGTCGTTCATTAAAGAAAGGTCCATTCGTCGATGTAAAGCTAGCAAAGAAAATTGCTGCTCTTAGCCTTGACGATCGAACCGTTATCAAAACGTGGGCGCGCGCTTCGACTATTACGCCAGAAATGGTTGGTCGAACGATTGCTGTTCACAACGGTAGAGTGCACGTACCAGTGCTGATTACCGAAAACATGGTTGGTCATAAGCTCGGTGAGTTTAGTCCAACTCGTAAATTCCGTAAACACGGTGGAAAGGATAAGAAGTAATCATGGCTGATACAACTTATACTGTCCGTGCTTACGCTAAAGGTGTTGATCAGGCACCACGTAAGGTAAGTCTAGTCGCAGCACTAGTGCGAGGTCGTACTGTAGCTGATGCGCTAGTTATCTTAGAGCACGTTCCAAAGCGCGCTGCTAGCCCAGTTAAGAAGGCTATCGAAAGCGCTAAGGCGAACGCCATCAACAACCACGGCTTGGACGCGAAAAGCTTAGTAATTACTACTTTGAGCGTTACTACTGGTACACGTTTGCGCCGCTTTAAGCCTGCATCACGTGGCCGCGCTTTGCCATTCCAGAAAAAGACTTCAAATATTTTAGTTGAAGTAACTGGCACGGAAAAGCCAAAGAAAGCGCCTGCAAAAAAGGCCGAAGCTAAGGTAGAAGCAAAAACTGCTAAGCCTGCAGCTAAAAAAGCCGCTAAACCGGCAGCAAAAAAGGAGGAGAAGTAAATGGGTCAAAAAGTGAATCCAATCAACTTCCGCCTACAGGTCAATAAGAACTGGAGCTCTCGTTGGTTTACGGCCAATAAAAAAGAGTTTGCAGAGGCGATTCGTCAGGATCATGAAATCCGCGAGTTGATTGAAAAGAAATTTGCCTCACGCCCAACTATCAATCGCATTGAGATTGAGCGTAGCGCTAACTTGATCACGATTACAATTCACACGGCAAAAGCTGGTGTTGTTATCGGTCGCGGTGGTGCTGGCGTGAACGAATTGAAGAAGCAAGTTGAGAAGATTGCTGGTCAGGCTGTTCGTATTAACATCGAAGAAGTTCGTCGTCCAGAATTGGCAGCCAAATTGGTAGCTGAGAATATCGCTCGCCAATTGGAGCGCCGAATCAACTTCCGCCGTGCAACTAAAATGACCGCACAAAACACCATGAATGCTGGTGCTAAAGGTATTCGTATTGAGGTGGCTGGTCGTTTGAACGGTGCTGAAATGGCACGTCGCGAAAAGGTAATTGAAGGTTCAGTGCCTCTACATACCTTGCGCGCTGATATTGACTTCCACTGTGCTCGCGCTCAGACACCAGCTGGTATCATTGGCGTGAAAGTGTGGATTTATAAGGGAGAAAGGAGTCGCTAAATGCTGTTACCAAAGAAAACTAAGCACCGCAAAGTGCGTATTGGAAAAAACCGCGGTCAAGCAACTCGTGGCAATTACATCGCGTTCGGCGACTTTGCATTGCAATCACAATCAAACGAGCGCATCAACTCCCGCCAAATCGAGTCTGCTCGTCAGGCGATGACTCGTTACATCAAGCGTGGCGGTAAGATTTGGATTCGAATCTTCCCTCACACTCCAGTTACCCGAAAGCCACTTGGCTTGAAGATGGGTGGCGGTAAAGGTAACCCAGAGTTCTTCGTTGCTAAGGTAAAGGCTGGTACTGTTCTATTTGAGATGCAGGGTGTTTCAGAGGAAGTTGCTCGCGAAGCAATGCGTCTGGCTAGCCACAAATTGCCAGTCAAATGTAAGTTCATCAAGCGGGAGGACGCATAATGGCTGAAACGAAGAAATCTGTTAAAGCAGCAGTTGTTAAGACGATTGACGACTTGAAGAAGGAATTGGCTGAAAAGCGAAACGACCTACTTCAAGCAAAGCGTTCTCACGCTGCTGGCGAGTTAGTTAATCCAAAAGCGTTGCGTTCACTCCGAAAGGAAATTGCACGCCTGCTGACACAAATTAATAACACAAAGGAGAGCAAGTAATGGCCCGACGAACATTGATTGGCGTCGTAACGAGTGCCAAGCGCGACAAGACCATCACTGTGACGGTCACTAGCCGCGAAACGCATCCGCTATACGGCAAGCAGTACACCGTGACTCGCAAATACACTGCTCACGATGAAACCAACGAAGCAGGTGAAGGCGACAAGGTGCAAATCGAAGAGACTCGCCCAATTTCCAAGACTAAGAGTTTCACTCTAGTTAAGGTGATTGAAAAGTCTCGCGGTTCTATCAAATTAAAGGACGAAGTTTCTGGCGAAACTAAGGAAGAGGCTAAGGAGGACGACAAATGATCCAACAAGAATCTCGTCTTAAGGTAGCCGACAACTCAGGTGCTAGGGAAGTCTTGTGTATTCGCGTTCTTGGCGGTACACGACGCCGTTACGCTCGCGTTGGCGACATAATCGTCTGCTCAGTAAAAGACGCTAGCCCAACCGGTAACGTTAAGAAAAAATCTGTTGTTAAGGCTGTAGTTGTTCGTACTCGCGATCAAATTCATCGCAAAGACGGCTCAACAATCTGTTTTGACGACAATGCCGTAGTGATTATCAACGATGACAAGCAACCAAAAGCTACTCGTGTCTTCGGTCCAGTTCCACGCGAACTTCGCGATATGGGCTACATGAAGATTGTCAGCTTAGCTCCGGAGGTACTCTAATGGCTCGAATTCATAAAGACGATACCGTAAAAATTATTGCTGGTAAAAATAAAGGTACAACTGGTAAAGTCCTAAAAGTTAACACAAAAGACCAAACTGTTTTGGTTGAAGGTATTAGCGTTGGACATCGCCACGTTAAGCCAAGCCAGTACAATCCAAAAGGTGGCAAGAAAGATATTCACGTACCAATGGATATCAGTAAAGTCGCTCTGGTTGTTGATGAGAAATCAGGCAAAACCAGTCGGGTTGGTTTAGTAAAGAATGCTGATGGCGGCAAAACTCGTGTTGCTCGTCAAGCAAAAAATAAGGAGATTAAATAATGGCAGAAAAGAAAACTGTCGTGCCAGCTCCTCGCTTGAAAGCCTTGTATCAAGGAACTTACCTTAAGGAACTACAAGCCGAATTGAATCTAAAGAACGTGCATGAAGTGCCAGCTTTGGAAAAGATCGTCGTGAGCGTTGGTACCGGCAAAAAGAAAGATGACAAGCGTCATTTCGAAATTGTCAAAAACACTGTCGAGAAAATCACCGGTCAAGCACCAGTGGCTCGACGAGCCAAAAAATCAATCGCGACATTTAGCATTCGTAAAGGTATGGGCGCGCCAATTGGTGTTAGCGTAACTTTGCGCGGCGCTCGTATGTACGAGTTCATGGATCGTTTGATTAACGTTGCTTTGCCTCGCGTTCGTGACTTCCACGGCGTTGGCTTGAAGTTTGATAAAGGTGGCAATTATAATCTAGGCATCACCGAGCAATCGATTTTCCCAGAATTGACATTTGAGGAAACTCAAGTTTTGCACGGTTTGCAGGTCACATTTGTTATCAAGAACGGCAACAAGGAAGCTTCTAAGGCGTTGCTAGAAAAATTCGGCATGCCGTTTGAGAAGAAAGGAGGCGTCAAGTAATGGCTAAGAAATCAATGGTCGCTCGTGATAAGAAGCGTATGAAGATGATTGCTAAGTTTGCAGCCAAGCGTGCTGAGTTGAAAGAACTTGGCGACCTCGATGGTTTGCAGAAATTGCCTCGCAATTCTAGCCCGACCAGGCACAAGAACCGTGATAGCATCTCTGGTCGCCCACGCGGCTACATGCGTCAATTCGGCTTGAGCCGTATCAATTTCCGCGAAAAAGCAGCCAAGGGTGAAATCCCAGGCATAACAAAGAGTAGTTGGTAAGAAGGAAAGGAGATTAGAATATGTCTATGCAAACTACAGACCCAATCGCCGACCTTCTGACTCGCATCCGCAATGCGAAATTGGTTGGCAAAACGGAAGTTCGTGTTCCGTCCAGCAAGATGAAGAAAGTCATCGCTGAACAATTAGTCAAAAACGGCTACTTGGCAGATGTCAAACTGGAAGATGCTAAGCCTCGCGGCGTGTTGGTAGTTACTATCAATGAAAAAGGAACTAATAGCACCATCAACGAAATTACCCGTATCTCAAAACCTGGTCGTCGCGTTTATGTCGGCGCTAGCGAGATTCCAAAGGTGAAAAGTGGCCGCGGTTTGGTACTTATCTCAACCTCAAAGGGCGTCATGACTGGTGCCGAAGCAGCCAAGGCTAAACTTGGCGGTGAGTTGTTGTTGAAGGTTTACTAAGCCTCACGCGAATCAAATAAACGTCCTCATTGCAGGGCGTTTATTTTTTATATCTATCTACACAGAGATAGTATAATTTAACTAAGGGGTGATTTTATGATAGTTAAAGAATATGGAAAATCTAATAAAGATATTATTATGTTATTACATGGTGGTGGATTATCATGGTGGAATTATGAAGAAGTGTCAGAAATATTAAAAAGTGATTATCATGTAATATTACCAATATTAGATGGTCATTCAGGAAGTGATAGAGATTTTACTTCTATTGAAAGTAATGCAAATGAAATAATTGAATATATTGATAATAATTATAACGGAAATGTTAAACTTATAGGAGGACTTTCATTAGGAGCACAAATTTTATTAGATATATTGTCAAAAAGAGACAATATATGTGAATATACAATAATTGAAAGTGCTTTGGTATGTCCAATGAAAATGACAAATAAACTTATAGAATCATCAATTAATGTGTCTTATGGACTTATAAATAAAAAGTGGTTTTCTAGACTTCAATTTAAAAGTTTAAAAATAAAAGAAGAATTATTTGATAAGTATTATATTGATAGTTCTAATATAACAAAAAATAATATGATTTCATTTTTAAAAGCTAATTCCAATTATCATCTTAAGAATATAAAAACTAACAAATCAAAATCAATAGTGATAGTAGGAAGTAAAGAAAGACCAATTATGATTAGATCTGCAAAAATAATACACGATGAATTAATTAATAGTGAATTAGAGATATTAAGTGGTTATTATCATGGAGACTTAAGTATTAATCATCCAAATGAATATGCAGAAAAAGTTAAGAAACTGATAAAATAACTGTTCGGAAAATTTTAGTAAACATGAGCAGTTTGAATAGTAAGTATGATGAGAGCCGAAAGGCTCTTATTTTTATGTCTTTAAATTATATTCACTCTAAAAAAGTTTGTTGTATTAAGAATAGCGGTAGTATAATTATTTCTATTGCAAATGGCTTTTTATGTCCAGAGGGTCAATATATAATTCCAGGAATAGAATTTAATGATGTTAAATTTTAAAAGGATGTACTAAATGATTGAACAAAAAACATTCGGCCAGAAAGTAATAGAATTTAATAAAAAATTATCTAAAATATCAATGGAATTACCGGATAGTTTTAAAATTATAAATCCGTTTAATGGAAATCAAAAAGAAATAGTAAATGAAATTTCAACAACGTTATACAAAAGGTTTTACAATGATTGTAATAAACGTCGTATAATATTAGGAAGTTCACCAGCACGTCGAGGAACAGCTGTTACAGGGGTGCCATTTGAGGATGCGGAACATCTTCAAAAAGAAACTGGTATTTTGATTGATAAGTTTTATATTAACAAATCGTCTTCAGGTTTTTTATATGATGTAATTGAAAAATATGGTGGATGCAAAAAGTTTTATTCGGATTTTTATATGAATTTTGTCTGTCCTGTTGGTATAGTTAGAGCCAATTCAAAGGGAAATGAGGTTAACTGCAATTATTATGATAGTAAAAAATTGCAAGAAACATTGTATTCTTTGATTGTTAGTTCAATACAGGCACAAATTGATTTTGGAATCGATACTTCTGTGTGCTATTGCATAGGAAGTGGAGATAATTATACATTTTTATCTAAAATAAACAAAAAATATAATTTTTTTGATGAAATCATACCTTTGGAACATCCGAGATTTATAATGCAGTATAATTCTAAACATAAATATGAATATTTTGAAAAGTATTTGACAGCTTTAAAGCAAAATCATGGCAAAGAGAAGGAGATAGCATATCGTTAATAAAAAATTTTAATGAAACATTAATACATGACGAGTTGTTCAAAAAGATTGATTATATTATTTTGTTGTTGAAGGTTTACTAAGCCTCACGCAAATCAAATAAACGTCCTCATTGCAGGGTGTTTATTTTTTATGATAAACTTTTATCATATGGGAGCTGGAACGCTAAAAGACATAAAGTCGGCATACCGAGTAGCAGTAAAGGGATTAGTGCGTGATGAATCAGGTAGACTACTGTTCGTTCAAGAGAGAAGTGACTCATGGGATCTTCCTGGCGGTGGGCTAGAACATGGTGAGGATATTACAGAAGCGTTGAAACGAGAATTTCTGGAAGAACTAGAGACAGATATCGAAGTCGCTGCAGAAAATCCCTTGATTATTCCAACTTGGAATACAAAGTTCGACGACCCCGTTTTGATTATTGCCTACAAAGTTACTCTATTAACGACACCTAGTAAAACAGATGAAGTTTCCAACTTTAACTATTTCGATATTCATGAAATCAAGCAAGAAAAGCTGGATTCTACGCTGATTGGTAATCTTTCAAAGATATATCAAATTGACCGCTAGTACTCTCGAGAGAAATATTTCTATGCTTTCCATACGGCAGACAGTACTGAAGACGCTCTCATATCGCTCTGTGCTATAAAAGAGAATGCAGGACACTTTCTGACACCCGGGGATATAACGTATAATAGATTAGACTGGCTCGGGCAATAAATTTAGGAGATATCATGGACACCGTAATAAAAACTATTAAAGCACGCACCTGGAAGGACGGTAAAGAAATTCACCCAGAAGATCAGACTCTTCCGGTAAATCAGGTATATGCTTGGCTTTTTACTCACGATAATAAAATAGCCATCGTCTCTAAGGATGGTCGAAAGTGGCAGCTGCCCGGTGGAAAACCAAATAATCACGAGACTTACTTGCAAACCATTGTACGTGAAGTAGCAGAAGAGACGGGAATTAATACAGACAGTGTGTCTAGTCAGTATAAGTTCTTTGGTTATTACGATATCTTGGAAACGGATAGCTTAAAAAATGATGACGAGTACTTACAACTTCGGGTTAGTCTGAAACTTAATAAGAATGCCGATGAGTATATCTTACATCAACAGAACGAGGACGAAGAACAAATGCAGGAAGAGCAGATACGGTATGCTAAATTTGTAACAGTTGATGAACTCACACAACACATTCCATGGGCAAGTGAGAGTGCGGAGTTGCAGGCAGCTATACAGAGTCAAATAAATTTTCCTGTATCACACTAGCGCATTTTTCGACTGCAACTTCATGCCCGAGTGAATATCCATTGCGCTTCAATTTCGGCAGTTCGCGCACTTCGTGAAACATCATATTAAGCTCAGGTACGAAAAATAATTCCCGAAACGGCATGCCTTTGAGCCGTGATTCCTCGCGTGACTCAGTTAAGATAACGCCAGAATTTTTTCCAAAAATCACTTTCTCACGACCATTGGGAAAATTTATCACAAAACACGTTGTGTATTGCGCTCGTCTGTTTGCTTTATTTTCAAGCTTCTTCAGGCAATAATCTACGATCTCTTGATCACTCATCTCATGACCATTCCAACGCCTTGTAAATACGCCAGGCTCGCCATTTAGGGCTTCAATTTCCATGCCGGAATCATCGGCGATAATTATCAGGTTTTTGTCATTTCCGTGTAAATGATTCCTTGTGTGTTGCGCTTTCAATAGGGCGTTTTGTTCAAATGTCGTGCCTGTCTCTATACAGTCAGGAATTTGATAATCTAAATCTGCCAACGAAATAATTGACGCCTGCGGAGAGAATTTATGAAACGCGGTAACGAATTCTGCGTATTTTCCTGGGTTTTTGGTGGCGAAAAGTATAGTTGCTGTCATTGAGTATAATTATATCAATTATCATAAATATCGAAAAATTGCTAATTTGACGGCATTATAATATTATCGAACCAAGCAATGATAATTTCATCCATATACAAAACAGCCGACAACGACGGGCTAATCGCTCATATTTATGAACATTTATTAGCTCAGTACGTTTTGAAGTGTCTTCAAGACAATGAGTTCTTTGTTCTGAGCGATATCATACTGTCTGCAAAAACATATGGCGACACTTGTTTTATGGACGCCGAATTATACAGCCCGGAAGCGAAAAAGACATATGACGAGGCATTGCGAGAGTTTGATAAATTAGTCATTCCAGAAGATGATATTTTGAGGGCTGCTGGCGAGTGTGGGATAGAAATGAATCGAAATATAGTAGAAGTCGACCGAAGTGAACTGAGTAAAAAGCTACGCGAAGTTCAGATTTCTCCGTGGCGTAAGCAAATTGATATGGCGTATCGTAAGGCTCACGATGAGAGCTCTGTTAATACGCTTTTTCGTACTTCGTATATAAAATACAGTAAAGAGTCTGACGATCTTTTTCGTGAATGCGTTCTGGAGTATTCAATTGATGAAAGTCACATACAGACGCCTGTTGATCAAGCTCTGGCGGCAATTGTTATGCAGACTGTGGCTCTCAATTTCTTGACGGTCGTGCGAGAAAAATATACAGTGTATGATCGTGGCGATCAGTGGTCGGAGGCGTCAATTTCGGTTGGATACAGAATGTTTCTTGGACTATTGAAGAAAGATGACAAAATAATTAATCAATTAGGTTGTGATTTCTTAGAGTATATAAAAAGTCTATCGTCGTCTGTCTTTTGTGATAATTTACGAAAAGCTCTTGTTCGATGTTCGGACAATCATAAACAGGTTATATTAAATAGGAGCACGCTAAATGCGATCCTTGGAGGGTGTATTATTGGCGGCAAAGGTTGGCTGGAAATGGCGGATAGTGCTCAAATAAGGCAAATGATCAATTCAATCGAGTTGGATGTATATGAGGTTAATTCGTAGTTTGAAAACCTTGCATTTTACCTCTCATCGTTTTAGCATCATCAATAGCGGCAACTGCGACATATGGAGTGTAAGCTATGGTGGATTTGTAGCAACTGGGCTAGGTGTCCTTATGCTCTACTTCGCTATAGTACATCTAAAAAAGCAGTAAATAGCACAAGATAAAAGGCATAGTGCGGTGAGTTGCTGCTCGAGGCGTACTTAAACATCACAGTAAACAAAATAAACGTCCTCATTGCAGGGCGTTTATTTTTTTATTCCCCAGATTAACTAGCTTCGTCTAATACAGATCTTGATGTCAATATATTTTGCTATACTGTAAACATATGCGTAGCTTCCTCCATATGACAAAAACATCAAACCAAGCAGAAATAACTGCTAAAGACGTCTTAGCCGTTGATTTTTTACCTTTTTTGTTATCTATCGTCGTTATGGTGCCGCTACTACACGGGATAGGCTGGCTTATCGGCAGTGTTGACCCCAGACAGGGAATCCCCAGTTATTATGTTCAGGTGCTATTTACGGGAAACCCTCTCGTTGAGTTAATCATGGTCGCCGCTGCCTGCTTTATTGCTGTCGGGCGAAAACCCCAGATACGCTTTTGGTCGACGGTGGGAGTGGCTATGCTCATCTCTCTAATTGATGCACCAAACTTTCTTTGGCATATCGATGTCAGCGGCTATTTAAGCATCTTCGCTGGCATTCTTTTAATGATCTCTGGTTGGCGGCTATGGGATTATTACGAAGTGCGTAAAATCTACGATATGAAAGAGCCGTATTTGACCAAAGCAGCATTATCAACTTACGTCACTTTCGCTATTTTGGCAGTCATTCTGCTTATCCCGTACGGCAACTAGGTATAACGCTCAAAAAACCTTGCATTTCACCCCTAATCTATGCTAAAATACCAGGGTTAATATCAAATCACACGAAAGGTGAGTAATGAGTCTGAGTCGAATCGGAAAAC